>NZ_JBHUUU010000002.1:0-556517 GCF_042670865.1 Rhodococcus sp. NPDC057135 | reverse complement strand
GTAATGCATGCAGGTGACTGGTACTAATAGGCCGAGGACTTACCACAAAGAAGCTACGCGTCCACTGTGCGGTATCTGAAACAACACACAGATACCTTGATTTCGATTCCCCATCATCGATCACCCCTGATATTCACGGGTGGTGGGTGCGTGGAGGATCTGGATCATAGGTTGGTTACTGTGACAGTTTCATAGAGTTACGGCGGTCATAGCGAAGGGGAAACGCCCGGTCCCATTCCGAACCCGGAAGCTAAGCCCTTCAGCGCCGATGGTACTGCACTCGACAGGGTGTGGGAGAGTAGGACACCGCCGAACACCCGTTAACCGAAAGGGGACCCAACATACTGGGTCCCCTTTCGTGCGTTGTATGAAAGGAATGACTGTGTCGGAGAATGGCGACGAGCGTCGGTCCTTCCGTGGGGGAGGAGCGCCTCGATCAGGTGGCCCCCGTCGTGACAACGACGGGCGTGGATCACGCAGCGCTGCAGGCGGAGACCGCCGCGGTGGTGCCGGAGACAACAACCGTGGCGGGGCTGGAAACAGCAATCGCGGCGGCGGATTCAGTGGCGGACAGCGCCGCGGCGGCGAGGGTGGGTTCACCCCTCGTGGGCGCGACGGCGACCGCAACCGTCAGCAAGCTCGACCTGACGAACCAGATTTGCCCGACAACGTAGAGCCGACCGAGTTGGATCCGGCTGTTCGTCGGGATCTACTCAGCCTCGACAAGGACAACGCCAACACAGTTGCGCGTCACCTCGTCATGGCGGGCAAGCTCGTTGACGAAGACCCGGAACTTGCACTGCTCCACGCTCGCGCTGCTCGTCAGCGTGCCGGCCGTATTGCTGTCGTTCGTGAAGCTGCCGGAATCACTGCCTACCACGCGGGTGAATGGGCCGAAGCTCTCTCCGAGCTCCGTGCTGCCCGTCGAATGGCTGGTGGACCGGGTCTGATCGCTGTGATGGCCGATTGCGAACGCGGTTTGGGTCGACCCGAACGCGCGATCGAACTCGGTCGCAGTGACGAGGCTGCGCTGCTTTCAGGCGACGAGGCTTCGGAGTTGCGGATCGTCGTCGCCGGTGCTCGGATGGATCTCGGACAGTTCGATCAGGCAGTTGTCACACTGCAGACCAAGGATCTTGATGCAGCGCGTACCGGTGAAGCTGCGGCTCGCTTGTTCTACGCGTACGCCGATGCCCTCGTTGCAGCCGGTCGTATCGAAGACGGACTGAAGTGGTTCCTCAACGCTGCAGCTGCAGACCTCGAGGGTGACACGGATGCTGAAGAACGGGTGGCCGAGTTGACCGGAGAAGATCAGTGACCGTGCTTCGTACCCAGTACGACGTACTTTTGCTCGATCTCGACGGCACGCTGTACGCCGGAGCTCATGCGATTCCCGGTACCCAGGCTGCTTTGGGTCAAGGCTCGCAGGCTTTGTACTACGTGACCAACAACGCAAGTCGCTCACCTTCGGCCGTGTCGGCGCACCTGACCGAACTCGGTTTCGATTCCGAAGGCGATCGTGTGGTTACCAGCTCCCAGACTGCCGTGCGTCTGTTGGCGGAGCGCCTCGAACCCGGTGCCGCTGTTCTGGTCGTCGGCACCGACGCGCTTGCGGACGAGGTGACGCGCGTCGGATTGCTGCCGGTTCGTGAGTTTGCGGATTCCCCGGTTGCTGTCGTTCAAGGACATTCGACGGAGACCAATTGGTCGATCCTTGCCGAAGCATGCCTGGCGATCAGGGCCGGTGCGCTGTGGGTGGCTGCGAACCTGGACACCACACTGCCGTCGGAACGGGGTTTGGTTCTCGGCAACGGCTCGATGGTGGCGGCTCTGCGCGCTGCGACGAGGCAGGAGCCCCTGGTCGCAGGTAAGCCTGCTGCACCTCTGATGGAGGATGCGCTAGCTCGCAGCGGGTGTTCGCGTCCTTTGGTGGTCGGCGATCGTTTGGACACCGATATCGAAGGCGCACATGCTGTTTCGATCGACTCGCTGTTGGTTCTCACCGGTGTGAGCACGCCGGGTGACGTACTGCGGGCTCCGATTCAGCAGCGTCCCACCTACATTGCAGCAACTCTGGATTCGCTCAATCAGCCGGCCGTCGAGTCGCTGGTCGGTGCGGACTCCAAGTGGTCCGTCTCGGTGAACGGGTCGACGCTGATAGTCGACGGCCCGGTTGTCGGGGACGAGATGTCACTTCTACGTGCGGTTGCGCCTGTCGCATGGGCGAATCCGTCGTTCCAGACCCTGGAAGCGTCCGATACCGGCGTAGCGGATCTGTTTGCTTCCTGGCTCGTTTGATTCCTCGCAAATGTGTTCGACTCGCGGGGGTGCGGGTGTATGCGTAACCGAGAGTCATGCACTAACGTTGTGCCCGATGAGCACGCCGACACCGCACCCCGGAAACACGAGTAACGGATCTCCGTTGCCCGGGCCACGCCCTACCGTCGATCCGGAACGCATACGTTCTGACGTCGACGGTTTGCTGGCGCGCCTCGGCGGCATCGAACATGATCCGAACGATCAGCACGGAGCAGGTGTGATCCCGCAGAAGGCACATATTTTGGAACAGGCACACGAGGTGCTCGTCCAGGCACTCGCCTCTGTGGACAGGGCTTGACGTGGCACGTAGAGCACGGGTGGACGCCGAACTGGTCCGGCGCGGACTCGCACGGTCGCGAGATCATGCGCAAGAACTGATTTCCGCCGGCCGAGTTCTCATCTCGGGAGCGGTTGCTACGAAGCCTGCGACGGCGATCGAAGCCGGTACTCCGCTTCGGGTCGTCGAGGTGGAGCAGGAAGTCTCATGGGCCTCGCGAGGGGCGCATAAATTGATCGGCGCCCTAGACGCTTTCGGGTCCGAAGGATTGACGGTCGAAGGCCGACGCTGCCTCGACGCCGGCGCATCCACCGGTGGGTTCACCGATGTTCTGCTGACGCGTGGTGCGAAGGAAGTTGTCGCAGTCGACGTCGGTTACGGACAACTGGTGTGGCGGCTGCAGTCCGACGACCGGGTGCACGTCATCGACCGAACCAATGTTCGTGCAATTGATGCGGAGACCATCGGCGGAACCGTCGACCTGGTTGTTGCGGATCTGTCGTTCATATCTCTCAAACTCGTACTCGGGGCGTTTGTCGCCTGTACTGCTGACGGTGCGGACCTGGTTCCGATGGTCAAGCCTCAGTTCGAGGTCGGCAAGGACCGCGTCGGTGCCGGTGGCGTCGTACGAGATCCGGAATTGCGAATCTCCGCGGTGCTCGACGTGTCGGAGGCTGCTGCAAAGGTAGGCCTGCGGACGTTAGGTGTGGTGGCCAGCCCATTGCCCGGTCCGTCGGGAAACGTCGAGTACTTCCTGTGGCTTCGAAAGACAGGTGTGCCCGGCGATCAAGAGACGGACACCGACACCGACACCGAGACGAACACCGAGGGAGTCCCCACGGTGGAGGACATGATTCGCAAGGCTGTAGAGGAAGGGCCCCAGTGAACGCGGTCACGAACGGCGAGTCGCGCGAGATCCTTCTTGTCGCACATCCCGGCCGACGCGACATCACGGAAACCGCCAAGCGAGTCGGAAAGATCTTCGAGCGCGCGGGAATCGGACTGCGAGTCCTTGTCGACGAAGCAGACAGTTCGCGCATCGAAGCAATGACGGAACCCGCGGGATTCTCTGCGCCGGGTCTCGACGTCACGGTTGTTCATCCCAGCCCTGATGCTGCCGTCGGATGCGAGCTGGTACTGGTTCTCGGTGGCGACGGCACATTTCTTCGCGCCGCCGAACTCGCGCAAGAAGCGTCCATCCCGGTATTGGGCATCAATCTCGGACGGATCGGATTTCTGGCAGAGACCGAGGCCGAGCATCTCGACGAGGCTCTCGCACAGGTAGTTCGCAAGGAGTATCGCGTCGAGTCCCGTATGACACTCGACGTCGTGATTCGGGTGGACGACGAGATCATCGACCGCGGGTGGGCGCTCAACGAAGCCAGTATCGAGAACCGTTCGCGTCTCGGCGTTCTCGAAGTTGTTCTCGAAGTCGACGGCCGACCCGTTTCTGCCTTCGGTTGCGACGGCGTTCTCGTGTCCACTCCGACCGGCTCGACCGCCTATGCATTTTCCGCAGGCGGCCCCGTCGTGTGGCCTGAACTAGAAGCATTGCTCGTCGTACCCAGCAACGCGCATGCGCTGTTCGCGCGGCCGTTGGTCACGAGCCCGAATTCGATCATCGCGGTGGAGACCGTCGCCGGTAGCCACGACGGCCTGGTCTTCTGCGACGGCCGTCGTACGTTGGAACTGCCTGCCGGCGCCCGTGTCGAGGTCGTTCGCGGCGCCACTCCCGTCAAGTGGGTCCGGTTGGACTCTGCGCCTTTCGCTGATCGGATGGTTCGCAAGTTCGAGCTTCCGGTTACCGGATGGCGAGGAAGGAAGCCCTAATCGTGCTCGCAGAGATCCGTATCGACAGTCTTGGTGTGATCTCCGAGGCCAGCGCCCAGTTTCACGAGGGCCTGACCGTCCTGACCGGTGAAACCGGCGCGGGTAAAACCATGGTCGTCACGAGCTTGCACCTCCTCAGCGGAGCGCGAGCCGATGCCGGTCGCGTGCGGTTGGGTGCGTCGCGAGCCGTCGTCGAGGGACGATTCATCGCCGACGACGTTTCACCGGCCACCGAGCGTGAAATCGTCCGAATCCTGGAATCGTCCGGCTCCGAGCGCGACGAGGACGGGACCATCATCGCTGTACGTACCGTCGGCAGCGACGGGCGTTCACGTGCACATCTCGGCGGTCGAAGCGTGCCGGCGGGCGTTCTCTCCGAATTCACGGATCCGCTTCTGACGGTTCACGGACAGAACGATCAGCTGCGTTTGCTTCGTCCCGACCAGCAACGCAATGCACTGGACCGCTTCGGGGACAAGACAATCGGAACGCTCCTGACGCGGTACCGCAAACACCGTCGTGAGTGGCTGGATGCTCGTTCGGAGTTGATCGAGCGCACGTCCAAGGCTCGTGAACTGGCGCAAGAGGCAGACCAGTTGACCTTCGCGCTCAACGAAATCGACGGCGTGGCACCCGAGCCGGGTGAGGATACGGCGATCGTTGCCGAAGTGCGTCGACTCAGCGAACTCGACTCGCTCCGCTCCGCTGCCGAAGAAGCGCACGCTGCGCTCGCCGGTAGTGACGACATGGCCAGCGGTGACGTCGGGGTCATGCCGGCGCTCGACCTGATGTCCGAAGCGCGGGCGCGTATCGAGTCGGTCACCGACGCCGATCTGGACGGCCTCGGTTCCCGTTTGGCCGACGCTATTGCCGTCGTCACCGACGTTGCCGGAGACCTCAACACCTATCTCTCCGGGTTACCCGCCGATCCGGGGGCTCTGGACTCGCTGCTGTCGCGGCAGTCCGAACTCAAGACTCTGACTCGCAAGTACGCCGCCGATGTCGACGGTGTTCTCGAATGGGCGGATACCGCTCGCGCTCGTCTGTCCAAACTCGACGTGTCCTCGGACGCGTTGTCGCTGTTGGCCAAGCAGGTCGAGGAAACGGCTGGACTGACCGCGGAGGCAGCTACCAAGCTGAGTGCCGCCAGAGTCAAGGCGGCGGCAAAGCTCGCCAAGGCTGTCAGCGCGGAACTCGCCGGTTTGGCGATGGGACGTGCGGGCCTCGAGGTGACGGTTCGTTCGCAGCCCGCGGGCCCGCAGGATTCGGCGCCGCTCAGTGTCGGGGGATTAGACCTGCATGCCGGATCTGCCGGCGTCGACGAGGTGGAATTTCGTCTGTCCGCGCACAGCGGGGCGCCCTCGTTGCCCATCAGTAAGAGCGCTTCCGGCGGCGAGCTTTCGCGCGTCATGCTTGCGCTCGAGGTGGTTCTCGCCGGTAGCGACACCGGCGCGACGATGGTTTTCGACGAGGTGGACGCTGGGGTCGGTGGCCGCGCTGCCGTCGAGATCGGCCGCCGATTGGCGAAACTCGCTCGGACGCATCAGGTTATCGTCGTTACCCACCTTCCGCAGGTCGCTGCGTTTGCCGACACCCACCTCGTGGTGGACAAGGTGGACGACAAGGGCGGAGTGGTCAGCAGTGGTGTGCGGACTTTGTCGGATTCTGATCGTGTGGTCGAGTTGGCCCGTATGTTGGCAGGATTGGACGACACCGAGACCGGGCGTGCACACGCCGAAGAACTGCTCGAGATCGCGAATGCGGCCCGCGTCACAGATTGAAGGTTCTGTGGTGTTGGTGTGACTGATGTGGTAGTTGTCGGCGCGCCTCCACCGGTCAAGGCGGTTTCAGGTTCATCATCGAAGCCATGAAGATGCCCGGATTGCTCTCACGTAACACCGAATCCTTGCCTGGGATCAGTGGCATCGCCAGGGCCGATCGGAACACGGCGAAGCTTTTACGCCGTGTCGGTCCTGGAGACATCGTGATCCTCGACGAAGTCGACATCGATCGCCGGACCGCCGATGCTCTGGTGAAAGCCGGAGTCATGGCCGTGGTCAACGCGTCGCCGTCGATTTCGGGGCGGTACCCCAACCTCGGACCGGAAGTGATCGTCGCCAACGACATCGTTCTGATCGATGCCGTCGACGGTGACGTCTTCAAGAACGTCAAGGACGGCAGCAAGATCCGCCTGCACGAGGGCGAGGTCTTCAACGGCGAGAAGAGTCTCGTCAAGGGTGAAGAGCAGACCGAGGCCGAGATCTCCGACCGGATGATCGAGGCCAAGACCGGCTTGGTGGATCACCTCGAAGCGTTCTCGGGCAACACCATCGAGTTCATCCGCACCGAAAGCCCGTTGCTGATCGACGGAATCGGTGTCCCGGACATCGACATCGATTTGAAGGATCGCCACGTCGTGGTCGTCTCAGACGGCCCCGAACACGAGGCCGATCTGAAAAACCTCAAGCCCTTCATCAAGGAGTACTCGCCGATTCTGATCGGTGTCGGTGCAGGTGCGGACGTGTTGAGCAAGGCCGGATACCGCCCCGATCTGATCGTGGGCGACCCGGAAGAAATCACCAGTTCCACCCTCAAGTCCGGAGCCGAAGTTGTTCTGCCCGCAGACCAGGACGGTCATGCTGCAGGACTTTCCCGAATCCAGGATCTCGGTATCGGGGCGATGACGTTCCCCGCGACCTGCTCACCGACCGACCTTGCTTTGCTCCTTGCCGATCATCACGGGGCTTCGCTGATCGTGACGGTCGGCAACGTGGTGTCCTTGGACGAATTCTTCGACCGCGGACGCCGTGAAAGCAATCCGTCGGCATTCATGACGCGGCTCAAGGTGGGACCGAAACTGGTCGACGCCAAGGCCGTCGCAACGCTGTATCGAAGTCGAGTGTCCGGCGGCGCGATCGCGCTCCTGGTGCTTGCCGCCCTGGTGGCAGTGATCGTCGCCCTGGTCGTGTCCAATGCCGGTAGTGAAGTTCTCGACTGGGCAGTCGCAACGTGGAACAGCTTCGCGCTGTGGGTTCAGGGGCTCTTCAAGTGATTTCGATGCGTCAACATGCAATTTCCATAGCGGCAATCTTCCTGGCACTCGCGATCGGCGTGGTGCTGGGTTCCGGAATGCTGTCCAGTGGATTGCTTTCGGGTCTGCGTGACGACAAGGCAGACCTGCAGAACGAGATCGAAGACCTCAATCAACAGTCCAATCAGCTTCAGCAGCAACTCAATTCCGCGGACGGCTTCGATGCCGCTGTCGGTGGTCGCGTCGTGCGTGACAGTCTCGCTGGTCGCACCGTCGTCGTCATCACGGCGCCGGATGCCGATCCCGGTGATCTCGACGGTGTCAACCGACTCGTCACTGCCGCCGGCGGCGCCGTGACCGGACGTGTCTCGCTCACCGATTCGTTTGTCGACGCCACGGGCGGTGACCGCTTGCGGACCGTCGTCACCAACGTCATTCCTGCAGGCATCACCCTCAAGACCGGTGCGGTCGATCAGGGCAGTCTCGCGGGCGATCTGCTCGGTTCGGTTCTGCTTCTCAACGGGCAGAGCAGCGAACCGCAGAGCACTCCGGACGAGATGAATCTCGCGCTCGACTCGCTGCGCAGCGCCGGCTTCATCAGCTACGACGACGGCGCGGTCAAGCCGGCTCAGCTCGCGGTCGTTCTCACCGGCGACAACAAGAGCGAATCCGACGCAGCCACGGGTAACCGCGGCGCCGTCATCGCCCGGTTTGCGGGTGCTCTCGACGGCCGCGGCGCAGGAACGATTCTCGCGGGTCGGCCCGGCTCGGCCGAGGGCAGTGGTCCGGTTGCCGTCGCCCGTGCGGATGCGGCGCTCTCAGCGGGCTTGACGACCATCGACAACATCGATCGGGAGTCGGGCAAGATCACGACGCCGTTGGCGCTGCAGGAACAGCTGAACGGCGGCGCCGGCCGCTACGGCACGGGACCGGGAGCGGCGGCGGTTACCGTCGGCGCACCCACCAACTGACACCCCGGTATTGATACGCCGGTCACATCGGGGGCGGAAAGTCGGCGCGTTGTAGGCACCGACCCCCGATAGGTGTTACCGTGAAATCCCGTGGGTCGGCAGGCCCCAGCATGCTTCATCAGACCAAGCCCTGCACAGTCGTCACGGGAGCCCCTTTGCCACAGTCACGCACTAACACGCGTACCGCCACCAAGCACATCTTCGTCAGCGGAGGTGTAGCTTCCTCGCTCGGCAAAGGTTTGACCGCCTCGAGCCTGGGACAGTTGTTGACCGCGCGGGGAATGCGCGTGACCATGCAGAAGCTCGATCCCTATCTCAATGTGGATCCGGGCACCATGAACCCCTTCCAACACGGCGAGGTCTTCGTCACCGAAGACGGTGCCGAGACCGACCTCGACGTCGGACACTACGAGCGGTTCCTCGACCGTGACCTCTCCGGCCAGGCGAACGTCACCACCGGCCAGGTGTACTCGACGGTCATCGCCAAGGAACGCCGCGGCGAGTACCTCGGTGACACCGTTCAGGTCATCCCGCACATCACCGACGAGATCAAGCGTCGCATCCTCGAGATGAGCGGTCCGGATCTGCAGGGACACCGCCCGGACGTCGTGATCACCGAAATCGGTGGAACGGTCGGCGACATCGAATCGCAGCCCTTCCTCGAAGCCGCTCGCCAGGTCCGCCACGACGTCGGCCGCGACAACGTCTTCTTCCTGCACGTCTCCCTCGTGCCGTACCTCGGCCCCTCCGGAGAACTCAAGACCAAGCCCACGCAGCACTCGGTTGCGTCGTTGCGCAGCATCGGCATTCAGCCCGACGCGCTGATCCTTCGTTGCGATCGTGACGTTCCGCAGGGCCTCAAGAACAAGATCGCCCTGATGTGCGACGTGGATGTCGACGCCTGCATCTCGACGCCCGACGCTCCCTCGATCTACGACATCCCGAAGGTTCTGCACCGTGAGGGCCTCGACGCTTACGTCGTTCGCCAGCTCGGTCTCCCGTTCCGCGACGTCGACTGGACCGTGTGGGGCAACCTCCTCGATCGTGTTCACCAGCCGCGTGAGACCGTGCGCGTCGCATTGGTCGGCAAGTACGTCGACCTGCCCGACGCATACCTCTCCGTCACCGAGGCACTGCGCGCCGGTGGATTCGCGAATCGGTCCAAGGTCGAGATCTCCTGGGTCCCGTCGGACGCCTGTGAGACCGAAGCCGGAGCGCAGGCCGCTCTCGGTGACGTCGACGGTGTTCTGATCCCGGGCGGCTTCGGCATCCGCGGCATCGAAGGCAAGCTCGGCGCGATCCGTTTCGCACGTTCGCGCAAGCTGCCGCTGCTGGGTCTGTGCCTGGGTCTGCAGTGCGTCGTCATCGAAGCTGCTCGTAGCGTCGGCCTCGACGATGCCAACTCGGCCGAGTTCGAGCCGGACACCAAGCATCCGGTCATCTCGACGATGGCTGATCAGGAAGACGTCATCGCCGGTGACGCCGACCTCGGTGGCACCATGCGTCTGGGTGCTTACCCGGCCGTGCTGACCAAGGGTTCCGTCGTCGCTCAGGCCTATGGAACCGAGGACGTTTCCGAGCGTCACCGTCACCGCTACGAGGTCAACAACACCTACCGCGATCGGATTGCCAAGTCCGGCTTGCAGTTCAGCGGAACCTCACCGGACGGCCACCTGGTCGAGTTCGTCGAGTACCCGCGTGAGCAGCATCCGTTCTTCGTTGCCACCCAGGCACATCCGGAACTCAAGAGCCGCCCGACGCGCCCGCACCCGCTGTTCGCGGCCTTCGTCGAAGCAGCGTTGACGTACAAGCTCGAAGAGCGCCTGCCCGTCGACGTCCACGGTGACGAGAAGATCGACACCGCTGCCACCGAGACGGCGCTCGACGCTGCAGTCGAGAACGTGGAAAAGGTCTAGCCACACATGAGCGATCCCGGTCGGCACGAATTCGACACCCTCGGCTCCAAGACGGTCTACACCGGCGCGATCATCGCGTTGCGCGTCGACACCGTTGCGATGCCTGGTGGTCAGCGTGCCGATCGGGAAGTCGTCGAGCATCACGGCGCCGTTGCCGTCGTGGCACTGGACGAGCGCGACAACCTGGTGCTGATTCACCAGTACCGTCACCCGCTCGGGCACCGGTTGTGGGAAATCCCCGCCGGTCTGCTCGACGCTCCGGGGGAGAGCCCGGTCGAGGCGGCAGCGCGCGAGCTGGGCGAAGAAACCGGACTCGGCGCCGATCGATGGTCGGTGCTGGTCGATGTCGCTCTCTCACCCGGGTTCACGGACGAGGCGGTTCGCGTCTTCCTCGCCGAGGGGCTGCACGAGGTGGAGCGCGACGATCCCGAACACGAAGAAGCCGATCTCGAGATTTCGCGGGTTCCGCTCGCCGACGCCGTCGACATGGCGCTACGCGGCGACATCGTCAATGCCACAGCGGTATCGGGCATACTCGCGATCGCCACCGCACGCGCGACGGGCAAGCCGCTGCGCCCCGCCGACGCACCGTGGCCCGATCGTCCGCGCGCATTCGGAGAACGCAAGTCGCGAGCCTGAAGTGCTTGCCCGACAGGTGGACTCGTATCTCGACCATCTAGCGGTCGAGCGAGGATCGGCGCGCAACACTCTACTTTCCTATCGCCGCGACCTGAATCGGTACGCGGAGTACCTGAACGGACGCGGCATCGACGACGTCGCGGGCGTGACGGAAAACGACGTCACCGAATTCGTGACACATCTGCGGCTCGGTGACTCCGAGGCCGGCGTCGTACCATTGGCGGCCAGTTCGGCAGCACGCACCCTGATCGCGGTTCGCGGATTCCACAAGTTTTCCGCCGCCGAAGGTCTGGTCAGCGTTGACGTGGCCCGAACGGTCAAGCCGCCGACGCCCGGACGCAAGCTGCCCAAGGCCCTGCCTCTCGACGACGTCATCGCCCTGCTCGACGCTTCGGGTGGCGGTGCGGCCGGTGACGGGCCCCGCGACCTGCGGGATCGCGCTCTGCTCGAGGTCCTGTACTCGACCGGAGCGCGAATCACCGAAGCGATCGATCTGGACGTCGACGACATCGATACCGAAACCCGTTCCGTGCTCCTCAAAGGCAAGGGCGGAAAGCAACGGATCGTCCCCGTCGGCAGGCCTGCGATCGCCGCCGTAGACGCGTATCTCGTCCGTGGGCGCCCCAGCCTGGCGACACGCGGTATTCCTGCCCTGTTTCTCAACGCTCGCGGGGGCCGCCTGTCGCGTCAAAGCGCGTGGCAGATTCTTCAGGATGCGGCGGCGTCGGCCGGAATCAAGGCGGACGTCTCACCCCACACGCTCAGGCACTCGTTTGCCACACACCTGCTGGACGGCGGCGCGGACGTACGTGTCGTGCAGGAACTCCTTGGCCACGCTTCGGTAACCACCACGCAGATCTACACACTGGTCACCGTCACCGCGTTGCGCGAAGTGTGGGCTCAGGCACACCCGCGTGCCCGTTAGGGGTTGGTTGGCTCATGCGTGTCTGCGAGAGCATTCGGTGATGTAAGCGGTAGCGTTCAAGGAGCGCGAGCGGCCTCCACCGCAGTTTCGGGGGTTTGCCGGCGCCGAGAGCAACCGCCGAAAGAGTAGGGGAGCATCGGACCGTGTCGACATCGCAGCCACCAGCGGCGGAGTCCGCGCCGCCGCATGTCAATGCCCAACTCTTCGAGCGCGTGAACGAATCAGCACCAGCTGTACCCTCCGAACCAGAGGCGATGTTCGAAATAGATACGACGCCAGTAGCCTCTCCACCTGCGGAAACCCTGACCGTTTCCGCGGAAGAACTCGGCCCGACAGGCCGACCGGTCCGCGAGGTGCCGCAACCGACACCGTTGGCGCACCACGGACCCGCGATGATCATCGCGATGTGCAACCAGAAGGGCGGCGTCGGCAAGACGACGTCGACCATCAACCTGGGTGCATCGTTGGCCGAATACGGTCGTCGAGTGCTCCTGGTGGATCTCGATCCCCAAGGCGCGTTGTCCGCCGGACTGGGCGTTCAGCATCATGACCTGGAACTGACCGTCCATAACCTTCTGGTCGAACCACGTGTGTCCATCGACGACGTGCTGATGCGAACCCGGGTAGACGGCCTCGACCTGCTCCCCAGCAACATCGACCTTTCGGCCGCCGAGATCCAATTGGTCACCGAGGTCGGGCGTGAACAGACCTTGGGGCGCGTGTTGCACCCTGTTCTCGATCGGTACGACTACGTGCTCATCGACTGCCAGCCGTCGCTTGGCCTGCTCACCGTGAATGCGCTGGCCTGCGCCGATTCGGTCATCATTCCGATGGAATGCGAGTACTTCAGCCTGCGCGGCCTGGCACTGCTCAACGACACCGTCGAAAAGGTGCACGACCGTCTCAATCCGAAGCTCGAGTTGGCCGGCATCGTCGTCACGATGTTCGACGCTCGGACCCTGCACGCTCGTGAGGTGATGGCGCGCGTCGTCGAGGTGTTCGGCGACGTCGTCTACGACACGGTGATCAACCGCACCGTTCGATTCCCCGAAACCAGCGTCGCCGGTGAGCCGATCACGACGTGGGCGCCGAAATCGGCTGGGGCCGAGGCATATCGAGCATTGGCCCGCGAGGTCATTCACCGGTCTGGTCGTTAGTGGAACTGATTGCATCGCAAGAAGATCCGGTCGAAGTCGAGCCGGATTCGATCGACCCGAACGTGCCGACCGACGCTCAGACCGCAGCCAAGGCTGCCGGTTTCCGAGTCACTCTCAGGAACTTCGAAGGCCCGTTCGATCTGCTGTTGAACCTGATCAATCAACGGCAACTCGATGTCACCGAAGTCGCCCTTCACACCGTCACGGACGATTTCATCGCGTACACCAAGGAACTCGGCAGTGCGATGGGCCTCGATCAGACGACAGAGTTTCTGGTCGTCGCGGCCACGCTTCTGGACCTGAAAGCCGCAAGGCTGTTGCCCGCCGGGCAGGTCGAGGACGCCGAGGATCTGGCGCTTCTCGAAGCCCGCGACCTTCTCTTCGCGCGACTGCTGCAGTACCGGGCGTACAAACAAGTTGCGGCGCTGTTCGGTGAGTTGGAGGAAGCCGCACTGCGGCGCTATCCGCGGTCGGTTGCCGTCGAGGATCAGTTCACCGAACTCCTGCCCGAGGTGTTGTTGGGCGTCGACCCTCAGCGTTTTGCGGAGATCGCGGCGACGGTGTTCACACCGCGTCCGGTGCCGACGGTGGGCCTCGATCACCTCCATGTGTCCAATATCTCGATACCCGCGCAGGCCGAGCGAATTCTCGAGTTGCTGCGCGAGCGAGGCATAGGGGAGTGGACACCCTTCGGGGACCTCGTTGCCGAGTGTGAGATCACCGTCGAGATAGTCGCAAGATTTCTCGCGTTGCTCGAGCTGTATCGCCGGCAGGTCATCGTGTTCGAGCAACCCGAAGCCCTCGGACCGCTGATGGTGAGTTGGACCGGAGACGACCCGGCCGCGCCGGTCACAGAGGAGGACTACGGATGAACGCCGAGCCGACGGAATCGGAATCTTCGCAGCTAGACGAGATGATCGAGCCTACTGACGACGCCGCGGTTTCCGAAGATTCTGCCCCCGATTTCGACCTCGACGACGATCAACTCGACGCAGTGCTGGAGTCGCTTCTGCTCGTCGTGGACTCACCGGCGGAAGTGAACCAACTCGCATCTGTCACCGGTACCGCACCGGAGCGCGTCGAACAACGTCTGACGTTGATGTCGGCCGCATTGACCGCTCGCGGCAGCGGAATGGACCTTCGCTACGCGGGCGACGGATGGCGTCTGTACACGCGACAAGAGTTTGCCCCGTATGTGGAAAAGCTGCTATTGGACGGCGCACGCACCAAATTGACCAGGGCGGCATTGGAAACTTTGGCCGTAGTCGCATACCGTCAACCGTTGACTCGTGCGCGGATCAGTGCGGTACGAGGCGTCAACGTGGACGGGGTGGTACGCACCCTCCTTGCCCGCGGACTGATCGCGGAAGCCGGGCCGGACCCGGACACCAACGCGACACGGTACTCCACGACCGAACTGTTCCTCGAACGGCTCGGCCTGGCCTCGCTGAGCGAGCTCCCGGAGTTGGCCCCGCTCTTGCCTGATGTCGATCTCATCGACGACATCAGCGAAAGCCTGGAATCCGATCCGCGATTTGCGAGAATGAACAAGGCAGACGTGCCCGCTGACGTAGTGGACACCGAAGTCGACGACTGACCGGAATTCCGGCGGTCGTCAGCACCGAGAAAGACCCGACCACGCTCGGGAAACAGTAGAAAACTGACAGGAAAAAAGTGAACAATCCCGCTCGCCGAGATGGCACACCGGACCGTAACAACTCCCGCGACAACCGCGGCGCACGCAGCGATGCACCTCGTGGTGGACGCAGTGACGCCCCCCGCGGCGCACGTAGCGAAGCGCCCCGTGGTGGACGCAGCAACACTTCCCGCAGTACCTCCGGATACGACCGCAACGCCGGATCCGACCGTCCCCGCACGGACGACCGTCGCGGTGGATTCAATGATGACCGTCGCCCGCCGCGCAGTGACGACCGTCGCCCGCCGCGCAGTGACGATCGCCGCCCCGCACGTACGGACGACCGCCGTGGCGGTTACAACGACGATCGGCGCGGCCCGCGCACGGACGATCGGCGCGGCCCGCGCACGGACGATCGCCGCGGCCCGCGCAGCGACGACCGTCGTACTCCCCACGTCGACGCCCGCCGCGCACCGCGTGGCGGCGCTGACCGTCGTAGCGACGATCAGCGCGGCGCACGCCCCGACGCTCCTCGCGGCGGTGCATGGTCGAACGCACCTCGTGGATCCAAGTTCGACGGACCTCCGCGCAAGCGCCCGGCAGCCCCGACACCGCCGGCGACCAACAAGCGTGGCAAGCCGAAGACCGAGAAGCCACAGCGCGTGGTCTCTCAGAACCCGTTGGTGTCCAACGCCAAGCCGGCGCGTCATCAGCACGCCGAGGTCACCAAGCACGACGGCCCGCCGAAGGGCGACGGCGTCCGCTTGCAGAAGGTGCTGGCTCAGGCCGGCGTCGCATCACGCCGCGCTGCTGAAGAACTGATCGACCAGGGGCGCGTCGAGGTCGACGGCCGCATCGTGGTCGAGCAGGGGCTGCGTGTCGACCCCGAGAACGCAGTGGTTCGCGTCGACGGCGTCCGTGTCGTCGTGCAGAAGGATCTCGTCTACCTCGCGATGAACAAGCCGCGTGGCTGGCAATGCACCATGTCCGACGATCTCGGTCGTCCGTGCGTCGGCGACATCGTCTCCGAGCGCGTTCAGTCGGGTCAGCGACTCTTCCACGTCGGTCGTCTCGACGCCGACACCGAAGGCTTGCTCCTCTTCACCAACGACGGCGATCTGGCTCACCGCCTGATGCACCCGTCGTTCGAGGTTCCGAAGACGTACCTCGCCACGGTTCACGGCGTTGTCGAGCGCAGCACCGGCAAGCAGTTGCGCGACGGTGTCACTCTCGACGACGGTCCGGCCAAGGTGGACGCGTTCACCGTGCTCGAGATCAACGAGGGCAAGACGCTCGTCAAGCTCGTTCTGCACGAAGGTCGCAAGCACATCGTGCGTCGCCTCCTCGATGCCGTCGGTCACCCCGTTGTCCGTCTGGTTCGCACCAACGTCGGAGTTGTCGCTCTCGGCGATCAGCGTCCGGGAACGCAGCGCGTCCTTGGACGTAGTGAGGTCGGTGGACTGTACGAGGCGGTCGGCCTGTGACTGATTCGTCCATGCCGCTGGTAGTCGCTATGGACGGACCGTCCGGAACCGGCAAGTCCAGCGTCTCTCGCGCGTTGGCGCAGCGTTTGGGTGCTCGCTACCTCGACACCGGAGCCATCTACCGGATCGCGACCCTGCACGTGCTGCGTCAGGGAATCGATCTGGCGGATTCCGCCGCGATCACGGCCGCCGTTGCGGCGTTGCCGTGGTCCATCGGTACCGATCCGAGCAGCGAGCAGGTGCATCTCGACGGCACGGACGTCAGCGAGGAGATCCGCGGCGACGCGGTCACCAAGGCTGTCTCCGCAGTGTCGGCCGTACCCGAGGTTCGCGACCTGCTGGTCGCCACTCAGCGTGAGTTGGCGGCAAGCGCAGACCGGATCGTTGTGGAAGGTCGCGACATCGGAACCGTCGTACTTCCCGATGCAGACGTCAAGATCTTCTTGACCGCATCGGCGGAAACCCGTGCGGCACGGCGCAATACGCAGAACGTCGGCCAAGGCCGTGAAGACAATTTCGAAGCGGTGCTGGCTGATGTGCAGCGCCGTGACCATCTCGATTCGACTCGGGCAGTGTCGCCGTTGCGCCCTGCCGACGACTCCATTCTGGTGGATACGAGCGAATTGGGAATTGAAGATGTGATCGCCAAGTTGCTGTTGGTGGTCAGCGACAGAACTGGAGCAGTGCAGTGAGCGACGATCTGGTAACCGAATATGCCGGTGACGGAACTTGGTCCGAGGAATCGGAGTGGGATTACGCCGATCTCGAAGCGGACGGCGAAGGCGAAGCGCACATTGCCGTCCCGACCTTGGCTGTTGTCGGTCGACCGAACGTCGGTAAGTCGACGCTCGTCAACCGCATCATCGGCCGTCGTGAAGCGGTAGTCGAGGACATCCCCGGCGTTACCCGTGACCGTGTCTCGTACGAGGCGAACTGGGCCGGACGACGCTTCCTCGTCCAGGACACCGGCGGATGGGAGCCCGACGCAAAGGGTCTTCAGCAGGCCGTTGCCCGGCAGGCCGAGTTGGCCATGGGAACGGCTGACGCCATTCTCCTGGTCGTCGACGCTGTTGTCGGCGCTACGGCGACGGACGAAGCTGTGGCTCGCGTGCTTCGCCGCTCGAAGACTCCGGTCATCCTCGTTGCCAACAAGGTGGACGACGGACGCACCGAGTCCGAGGTTGCAGCGCTGTGGTCCTTGGGCCTCGGTCAGCCGTACTCCGTGAGTGCGACGCACGGCCGCGGTACCGGCGACCTGCTCGACGAGGTTCTGGAGAAGCTTCCGGAAACCCCGCGCGAAGGTATCCCCGGCGGCGGTCCGCGTCGTGTTGCTCTCGTCGGAAAGCCGAACGTCGGAAAGTCCAGCTTGCTCAACAAGCTGTCCGGTGACGAGCGCTCCGTCGTGCACAACGTTGCCGGCACCACCGTCGACCCCGTCGACTCCATCGTCGAACTCGGCGGGCGCCCTTGGCGTTTCGTCGACACGGCTGGTCTGCGCAAGCGTGTCAGCCATGCCAGCGGTGCCGAGTTCTATGCGTCGCTGCGTACGAAGAGCGCGATCGAGGCCGCTGAGGTCGCGATCCTGCTCATCGACGCACACGAGCCGATCACCGAGCAGGACCTGCGTGTTCTGAGCATGGTGGCCGACACGGGTCGTGCATTGGTGATCGCATTCAACAAGTGGGACCTCGTGGACGAGGACCGTCGACTCATGCTGGACAAGGAAGTCGACCGCGATCTGGTCCGCGTTCCGTGGGCTCAGCGAGTCAACATCTCCGCCCACACCGGTCGCGCCGTGGCGAAGCTCGTGCCTGCGCTCGACACGGCTCTCGAGTCCTGGGACAAGCGCATCCCCACGGGTCGCCTGAACACCTGGCTCAAGGAAGTTGTGGCAGCAACACCGCCGCCGATGCGTGGTGGTCGACTGCCTCGCATCATGTTCGCGACGCAGGCAAGCACGCGCCCGCCGACATTCGTTCTCTTCACCACGGGCTTCCTCGAGGCCGGCTACCGCCGCTTCATCGAGCGGCGTCTGCGTGAAGAGTTCAACTTCGATGGCAGCCCGATCCGCGTATCCGTGCGAGTGCGCGAGAAGCGTGACCGTAAGGGCCGCTGATTCTGCGTCCAATTCGGTACTGAAACGGCTCTGACCAGCCGATTGGTACTTCGGCCCGTCCCTGATGTAATCTTTCCAAGCGCCCGAAACAAGGGCGTGAGACGGGCTGTGGCGCAGCTTGGTAGCGCACTTGACTGGGGGTCAAGTGGTCGCAGGTTCAAATCCTGTCAGCCCGACCGAAGTTAGATCAAAAAGGCAGTTTCTCAGAAATGAGAAACTGCCTTTTTGTTTGTGCCTTCAAAGGTTCGGCAACGGATCATGCGGGAAGTCCTGCGGTGACGTGATCTCCGCGTCAGCAGCGTTCACGACTGCAACATATTCTTCGTCGATCTCGTACGTTATGCCCGCCGCAGTGAAGTGCGGCATGGACCCAGTATCGACCGGGCCGAGAACGGTCATTCTCGGAAACTGGGTGAGGATCGACCTCGGCACTTTTCTGGACCGAAAGCTCGTCGAGAAGACGGTGATCGCCTTTCGGCTCACTACGACAATCACACTCGGTTTCGCGCTCATCAGAACGCCCGCTGGAAATACGTACCGGATCTCGTCATCTGGATCCAAGTAAGACCGAAGGCGCTCGCGAACATCCGCAGAAACCGGCATGGGCGGAAGGTTAGCTCAGTTTCGCTGACTGAGGCGAATATTGTGGACGGCAACGATTGCTCCGAAGAGCGCGATCAGAATGGCGGTAAAGATTGCTGCCAACCAGCACGGCGCCGAACCTGCTGTATTCAGCCAGATGGTCAGTGCACCGAAAATTGTAGTCGGAATGCCGACAGCACGAGACAGGTCGACGTTCCTCGGATTGACCGGCGGTGTTCTCCACCAATGAAGGCGATGTCCTCGATTCTCACGCAGCATTCGCAGGATGGACCAGACAGTAAGCGGCAGGCCGATCGCGAGGATGACCATCCCGCCAGTGATCGCCAAAGTGGACCCGTCTCGGAAGTACGTCACGGCAGCGCCCATAACACCTGCAAAACCGATGGCCGTGAATACTTTCCACGCCGGGGTTATGGACTGGCCATGCGGTTGTGTTGCCATGCAAGCACCCTTCCGTAAAACATGGTCGAAAACTTCAAGCCTGTTGCGATCGTCGATTGTGCATCAGGGTGACAATCAAGCTCGGTAGACCGTTAACTACTCCGAGTACAGCGACTGCGATACCCGCACTCAAGAGAGGTGCGGTCTCCCAATAGTTGTCGACGATGGCAGATGCTCCGATCAAGCTCGATACCCAGCCCGTGAGTTGAGCACGTCGGACATGTTGTGCCGCTTGCGAGGAGGTCGGTCCTACCGAGAGAGGTAATCTCCGCCCGTAGTCTCCGTGAGCTGCGAGGCGAGCGCCATAGATATGGGCACCAGTGGCAAGCGCCAGTGCTCCCCATGCGATCAACATAGTTTGACCCATTCTTTGATTAGCGTTGACGGTATCGCCCTTCCACGCAGTTCGAGTCGTAATTGCCTTCTTCTCCGGAGCGCAATTTCGCCTACTGGCATGATCTCTTTGCATGACGGGGATTCGGATCGCGTGGGTTGTATTGGCGGTTGCCACCGGGATTCTGGGATCCGCGACGGCACAGTGGCCGCTGTATGAGATCACCGATTGCGAAATAGGCCTCGGCCCGCTCAGTTCTGCTGATTGTTACCGCTCGATTCATGACTATTTCGGACGAGAGCTCTTCTTGGTGCTCGCCTTACCGGTGGCCCTGTGCGTCATTCCAGCCGTGATCCCGCGACCATTCGTTTCCTGGATCGTCTCGGCGACAATGCTTTGTGCTGCAGTGGTGGGTTTCTTTACCGCTTTCAGCTCTGATATGCCATCTTTGCTGTCGATGGTGGGGAGCCTCCCCGCGGCAGTGCTGGCATTGGTACTTGCTGCGGTGCATCAGGGGATCGCCTTGCAGAACAAGCGCGCCACTGCGCGTGCTCGCGGCGGGCTTCGCAATACGCGATCGAGTGAGTGATCAGTCGGGGCTGAAGAACAGTTTCATCGAGATCCAGAACCACGCCACCATTGCCGCCACAGAAAGGAACGCGAGCACCAATGGCAACGCGAATTGCCTGCCGGTGCGGCTGGGAATAGTCATAAGTCCGAGAATGACGAACACGGCGGCAGGCGCCGCCCAACTTATCCAGTAGGTGAGCGGTGGCGGGTTGGGGCCGAACGACGTGAACGAACGGTTCGGATAAAGCTGCGGCTGCGGGACATCTGCGAAGTGTTGCCACAGGAGTACCAACGGCAGATAGCCGAACAGCCCGAGCAGAAGGCCGACGACGAGTCCCGCGAAGATTCGCTCGCCCCTCATCTCGATGCGCCCGTCGGAATCAATCGTTCCACCGCCTATGCCACTTCTGGAAAGTCACGAGCCTGCATCCGTAGTGCCCACGCCCGGGCCGCAACGAACGTCACGGCCAATACGAGCACCACCAGCAGTACGACTGCAATCCAGGTGGGAGCGGCGGTGGAGAAGCCCAGCTTCCACGCAGTACCGACACCCGCAGCAGTCGCCGCCAACGCCCCTACCGGAAGCATCGCCGCCACCGCTCGCGTCGTGCGAACAGTAAGTCGATCCCCGGCAGCGCGAAGGACTCCGAACACGGCGGCGACCGAAATGCCATAAGCCAGAAGACCGCTGACGGCGTAGACCAGGAGCGGGGACCATCCCATATCAACCGACCCGGTGAATGCCATGCCGATCAAGACCAACAGGGGCGTCAGCCCAAGCGTGACGCCTGCGATGCCTGCCACCACAGTTCGAACCAGTCGATTGTCTTGGCTTCCGGAGATTCGCACGCCCGCGAGGCGGAGCACGAACCCGGTCAGCGCGCCCAGAAGGGCGCCGATCACCGCAGCGTCTATCGACCAGTTCCATTGCGGTTCACCCGCGAAGCCCGAGATTGTCGTGCCACCCGAAAAAAGTGTGATCGTGGCCGACGCCTGTAAAGACCCCTGTGTCAGCGACGCGGCGACCAAGGCGACGGTCGCCCCGAACAAAGCAAACCCGAGTGCCTGTTTCCACATCAAGCCATCATCACTTATGTGCAGCGGGAATTCGGCACAACAACCGGTCTTTGACTGCATTTCCTATCGGGGTGGGATCGGCACAAAGGTCCGCATCTCGTCCCGTCCGGGCCGGATGACGCCTGCGGCGGATTCGGGAACCTCGTTCCAGGCGCCAGGAAGGTCGCGCAGAGGCTCGGAGACGACGATTCGGGTCTCCTCGCTCAGATGGTGCAGGGCTTCCACCTCTGGATGGAGCTTGCGCAGCGTGGAAATCTCGGTGGAGAAGAACAACGACCTCGACCGGTGCTCGCTGGAATAGCGAAAGATCCAGGTGGAGATGCCATCCGACGTGGCGACGGTCATCTGAACCGGATTGTCGATTCCCTGAGAGCGAGCCGTGTGCTCGACGAATCCGACGGCCCTCGCGACACCTTCGAAAGGATCGTCGCTCAGGCCGAACGTCAGCGCGAGGAAGAACAGAGTTTCCGAGTCCGTCGATCCTTCGAGATCCGGAAAGAGCGACGGATCAATGGCAGTCACCAATTCCCGTTTCATGTCGTGGAATCCGTGTAGTGAACCGTTGTGCATCCACAACCACTGCCGGTGCCGGAACGGGTGACAGTTGCTGCGCTGCACTGCAGTTCCCGTCGAGGCGCGGATGTGGGCGAACAGCAGAGGGGTACGCAATTGGGATGTGACCTCGCGCAGGTTCGAGTCGTTCCACGCGGGTTCGATGCTCTTGAACACTGCCGGTTGTGGGCCTTCCCCGTACCAGCCGATTCCGAAGCCGTCGCCGTTTGTCGTCGTGGCCCCGAGTTGAGAATGCAGGCTCTGGTCGATCAGCGAGTGCTGTGGTCGGAACAGCAGGTCATGGGCGAGTATCGGTTCTCCCGAATACGCCATCCACCTACACATACTTTCAACTCAAGCTGATCGAGTCGGCGTTGACGATGCGTGCGCCGTGGCGTTCGTCGTCTGACTGGGCTTCCATGTCGACACCGCCCAGATCACGACGATGTTCAGCGCGATGATAAGAGTCGACCACCAGGGGTAGTACGGCAGCCACAAAAAGTTCGCGATGATCGAGATCGCGCAGATCACGACGGCCGACACCCGTGCCCAGGCCGCTCCGGTGAACAGTGCGAGCCCGACGAGTGCGACGAGCGCGCCCAACACGAGATGGATCCAACCCCACGTCGTCAGGTCGAACTGGTAGACGTAGTCGATCCCGACTACGAACACTTCGTTTTCGGCGACGGCAGCGAGTCCCTGGAAGAACTGCACGATGCCGACCGTCACCAAGATGACGGCTGCCCCGATCGAGGTTCCTACCGCGAAACCCTGCTTGACTGACGTTGTATCCGACATGACGGTTTCCCTTGATTCGGTGAGGGCGACCGGACACGTGCCCGGCACGCTCGTTGTAGTGATCGTTGTTCCACCGGCTGACCGCTATGAAACGGAAATACCTGTCCAATGCGGTGAGAAATCAGTGCGTTCTGCTCCGATGTGCGGGCGAAATGTAACTTCTGGCCCCTGTGGATGCGATGTATCCCTTGCCGGAACGCGTGTGCGGAGGAATTGCTCGTAACCGAAGTTCACAGAAAACAACAAGAATTCGGCACGGAATTCGACCTATTTGTCCAGCTGTACTGGTATTTTGACTGAATTGACCGGAAGCTACGGTCCGCGGAAAAGAGTAGCGAGAGAATGACGATCTTCGGCAGGCGTACCGCGGGCATCACCGCGACGGCCTTCGTCTTGGCGACCGTTGTGTCGACAGCACTCCCCGCTGTGGGATCGGCTGCCCCCGTCGCGCTCGCCCGCGCGTGCAACTCGGAAATCAACGAGAATTCGATGTCACTCGATCCGGCCGTGATCGACGGTTGGTACGACATCGCGACTGGTTCACCGGGAACGAAAATCAACTCGATCGAGGCATGGCGAACCGTGCCCGGAGACATCCTCGAGTTTCGCGCGTCGGTGACGATCAGAGCCCACGGAAGCCCCGTCCGAGGCACGCTTCGGATCGACGGCGCCGGCTTGACCGGAGATCAGGATTTGATCTCCAGAATGACGTTGACCCAAGATCTCGGCCGGTCAGGATCAACGGTCACCGACGCTGACGACGGTTCGGTCATCCCTGTACGTGCCAAGCTCGCCTTCGATGTCGCCACTCCGGGCCAGGTAGCCCAGAATCGGACAGTCAACCTCTCTGCGGTCAAGATTGTTTTGAGCGGCGACACTACCGATCCGGGAGGTGAATGTCCCGGCCCAGGCCCAGGCCCAGGCCCAGGCGGTGGCGGGAATGGCGGCGGCGGGAACGGCGGTGGTGACGGCGACAACGGTTCCGGCGGGGGCGTCGGGGACAACGGCGGCGCGCTTCCCGGTCGCGACGTCGGAAACCGCGTTCCGATTTCCCAGGTCCCGTCCGGCCCGACTTCTCGTCCGTGACAGCGACACACGGATCTGTGATCCGTCGGACATGGGTCGCTGCGGCAGTGGCAACGATGTTCCTGGTCGGCGGATGTTCCGACGACGAGAACTCGCCGACTCGAGTCCTCGCGACCGGCCAGGAAGATTTGCCGCCGGCAGTTCGCGCCGCAGTCGACAGTCCGGATGTCCCGAGCACGCTGCGCATGGGCGACAGCACCGCTGACATCCTGCCGATCAAAACGACGACGGACGGCTCGCTCGTTCCGCCCGAGGACGTCAGCGAGATCGGGTGGTGGGCGGACTCGGCCTTTCCCGGCTCCGGCGCGGGCACCGTGGTGATCACCGGCCACATCAACGACATCTATCAAGGCGACGGTTTCGGGAAGAAATTCTCCACCTTGGACATCGGCTCGATCGTGACCGTGACGGGCGGCGGGGGACAGGTCTGGAACTACCGCATCGATGCAGTCGATCACTACGGCAAGGACGGCGAGCTGCCGGTCGAGCGATTGAACAGCCTCGACGGACCGGAAACCCTCGCGCTGATCACCTGTGGTGGCGAATTCGTCGGTCCGCCGTTCGGGTACGAGGACAACGACGTCGCGTGGGGGACCCCGGTGGCCGCATAGGCGAAAACTCGACGTCGGGCCGGTTGATAAACTGGGCCCCGCGTTCGTGGCCATCCACGCACGTTTCGAAAGTCCGAAGAAGGAGAATGTGCTGTGGTTGACCTCGCCTATGTCATCGCTGGGTCCGAAGCGACTGGCGGTGCCGGCCTGCAGGTCGACCTGAAGACGTTCCAGGCATTGGACGTCTACGGCGTAGCGACCACCACGTGCATCGTCTCGTTCGATCCCAAGAACAACTGGGGTCATCGCTTCGTGCCCATCGCTCCTGACGTGATCGCTGATCAGATCGAGGCTGCCACTGCGGCTCACGATCTGGACGTCGTCAAGATCGGCATGTTGGGCACGCCCGCCACCATCGAGGTTGTGGCAGAGGGATTGCGTCGGCAGTCCTGGCGCCACGTCGTCCTCGACCCGGTCCTGATCTGCAAGGGCCAGGAGCCCGGTGCGGCTCTCGATACCGATACGGCACTTCGTGATTCGATCCTGCCGCTCGCCACTGTCGTCACACCCAACCTCTTCGAGGCACGCACCCTCGCCGGAATGGACAGCATCGAGAGCGTCGACGAGCTCATCGAAGCCGCACGTCGTATCCACGACCTGGGACCCAAGTACGTGCTCGCAAAGGGCGGGGTCGAACTTGCCGGTGGCGACGCTGTCGACGTGTTGTTCGACGGGACCGACGTGACGGTTCTCTCCGCCCCCAAGGTCGGCGAAGAGCGCGTCTCGGGCGCCGGTTGCACGCTGGCCGCCGCAGTGACCGCCGAACTGGCAAAGGGCGCCGACGTGGGAGAAGCCGTCGCTCTGGCCAAGAAGTTCGTCACGGCGGGCATCGAAGGCCGCGTCTCGGCACACACGCCGTTCGACACCGTCTGGCAGGGCGCTTTCAAGGGATAGGCACACTGCGGCTCACATCGCCGCGCGCGGCCTGGCAGGATCGAGTGCGTGAGTACTGCGAACCTGAATCGAAGCGAAGTCGCCGAACGATCTCGAATCATTGACGTCACCGGGTACCGGGTGGAGTTGGATCTGCGATCGGCGGCGGACCCCGCCTCGAAGACCTTTTCGACCGTCACGACAATTGATCTGACGTCGTCGGCGGAGTCCACCTGGCTCGACTTCATCGGTGCTGCAGTCGATTCCGTAGAGGTCGACGGTGCGTCGATTCCGGTGGACTACGACGGATCCCGGATTGCGCTGCGCGGACTCGGCGGATCGAACGTCGTTCGGGTGGCAGCACACGGCCACTACAGCCGTTCCGGCGAAGGGCTGCACCGATTCGTCGACGACGCTGACGATCAGACGTACCTGTACACGCAATACGAGCCCGCCGATGCCAGGCGTGTTTTCGCCTGCTTCGAGCAGCCGGACCTCAAGGCGCCCTTCACGTTCGAGGTGACAGCACCTGACGGCTGGGAAGTCCTGTCGAATCAGCCCGCGACCCAGACCCTCTCCGTCGACGGTGCGCAACGCGTCACTTTCGCCCCGACGCTGCCGATCTCGACTTACATCACCGCGATCGCGGCCGGGCCGTATCACCGCGTGGCCTCGTCGTGGAGTCGCGGCGAACTCACTGTCGAATTGGGCGCTTTGTGCCGGGCGTCGTTGGCTCCTCATCTCGATGCAGACAACGTTTTCGACATCACCCGTCAGGGGCTGGACTTCTACGCCGAGCACTTCGACTATCCGTATCCGTTCGGTAAGTACGACCAGATCTTTGTCCCCGAGTACAACCTCGGCGCCATGGAGAACCCGGGACTGGTGACCTTCACCGAGGCATACGTGTTCCGCGGCACCGCAACCGACGAGCAGCATCAGCGTCGCGCGAACACGATCCTGCACGAAATGGCGCACATGTGGTTCGGCGATCTCGTCACCATGGTCTGGTGGGATGACCTGTGGCTCAAGGAATCTTTCGCCGATTTCATGGGATCGATGGTCAGCGCCGAAGCCACTCGCTTCACCGATGCCTGGGTGGCATTCGCCATCAAGCGGAAGGCGTGGGCGTACCTCCAAGATCAGCTGCCGACCACGCACCCCATCGTCGCCGACATCGTCGACCTCGAAGCTGCGAAGCTGAACTTCGACGGAATCACCTATGCCAAGGGCGCCAGTGTCCTCAAACAACTTGTGGCGTTCGTCGGGCGTGACGCGTTCTTCGAAGCGGCACGCCGGTACTTCAAGGCTCACGCGTACGGGAACACCACGCTGGTCGATCTGCTCGACGTGCTCGCGGAGACTTCCGGGCGCGACGTGCGCGAATGGGCCCGAATCTGGTTGCAGACCACCGGGGTGTCCACGCTGTCGCTCGACGGAACCGATGTGGTCCAGACGGACCCGCGGCCACATCGGCTCGCAGTCGGAATCTACGACTACAACGAGTCCGGAGATCTTGTTCGCACCGAACGCGTCGAACTCGACATCACCGAATCCCGGACGTCGGTCCACCTTCCGCCTGGAGCGCTCACACTGCTCAACGACGAAGACCTCACCTACGCGAAGGTGCGATTGGACGCGGAATCTCTGTCCACGGTCGAGGCATCCCTGGACCGCGTGAGCGATCCGCTTGCGCGCGGGGTGATCTGGTCGTCGCTGTGGAACTCGGTGCGTGATGCGCAGCTCTCGGTGTTCCGGTACCTCGACATGGTGGAACGATTTGCTCCCGCGGAGACAGATCTTGCGATTCTCAGCTCGATCCTGACCGATGCCCAATACGCGGTTCTTCACTACGTTCCGAAAAGCTTGCGGCCCAATGTAAGTGCAGGCTGGTTGGAAACGACCTGGAAGGCGGTGTTCGAAGCCGAACCGGAGTCCGGAAGACAGCTGGCATGGGCACGGGCTCTGTCGGCCGCTGCAGCGGTCAACGATGCTCGCGCCGACGAGTTGCGGTCGATACTCGACGGCACCTGCCCGGGGCCGGTCGGACTGGCTCTCGATCCTGACCTGCGGTGGGCATTGTGGATCGCCCTGTCCGCGACCGGCCATGCGAGTGTGAGCGACTTCGACGGTGAGCTGAGCAAGGACAGCACGTCGGCGGGTCGAACTGCGTACGTCCGCGCTGTGGCGTCGATTCCCGATGCCGCGACCAAGGCGGCTGCCTGGGCGTCGGCGACCACTGATGGCTCACTCTCCAACGACCGCCTGGATGCGACGATTGCCGGATTCCGTTCGGGCACGGACGCGTCATTGATCGAGGGATATGCGGACGAATACTTCTCGTCTCTGGGGAAGTGGTGGTCCGAACGCAGCATCGAGATTGCGCGACGGTTGGTGAACGGACTCTTTCCGGCAGCTGAAGACACCGCTGCAGTCGATTCCTGGATCCAGGCCAATGCGGAGGCGCCCGCGTCGCTGCGGAGGCTTGTTCTCGAGCGGCGAGATCACCTGGCCCGGGATCTGCGTGCACAGGCGTCGAACGCGGTGATCTGACGCCATCAGCTCCGAAATGTCCTGTTCTTGGATATTGTCTAGGCAGGGCTGCGACGGGAGACGACGTGCACAAGATCACGGATCTGTCGCTGGTCACGGGCCCCGTCCCGCCCGTGGTGACGGTGCTCGGAATTCTGGCACTTCTGTGGCTCATGTTTTCGAGGTCGAGGCGTCACGTCTTGATTTCGATTCCCGTCTGCATCGTCGCGGCAATCGGGATAACCCTGGTGCTGTACTGGCTGATCGAGAAGGTGTGGCATCCGTTCCCGGATCCGATTGCCCGTCCGGTCTACGTGTGGATCGGGCTGGGCATTCTGGGTGTGCTGCTGGGTGTTTCGCGGATCTTTGCCGCGACGCGAATCGACGGCCGTGTGCTTACCGTGGTCTCCGTACTGCTGGTGGTCGTGTCGAGCGCGGCTCACGTGAATCTGCAGTTCCAGTCGTACCCGACTGTGGGAACAGCGCTGGGACTCTCGGACGCGGAGAAGGTTTCGCTCGCCGACCTGGACGACGGCAAGGACGGGGCGGTACCGGTTTCGCAATGGAAGGCGCCGGCGGACATGCCGTCGGCCGGCAAGGTCAGCACGGTCACGATTGCGGGGACGGTCTCCGGATTCACCGCCCGTGACGCCGAGATCTACCTACCGCCCGCGTATTTCACCAACCCGCGACCGGAGTTGCCGGTGTTGGTACTGCTTGCCGGTCAACCAGGCGCGCCCGAGGACTGGCTGCAGGGTGGCCGCCTCGTCCAGACGATGGACGCCTACGCCGCTGCGCATTCGGGAATGGCGCCCGTTGTCGTCGTAGCTGACGGGACCGGATCGGAACTGGCGAACCCGCTCTGCGTCGATTCCCAACTCGGAAACGTCGCGACGTACCTATCGCGTGATGTTCCCGACTGGGTCCGCGCGAACCTGCAGGTGGATCCCGATCCGAGGAAGTGGGCTATCGGGGGCCTTTCCTACGGCGGAACCTGCGCATTCCAGATGGCGACGAACTTCCCCGCCGTGTATCCGACGTTCCTGGACCTGTCCGGTCAGATCGAGGCCACCCTCGGTGACCGCAAACAGACGGTCGATGCCGCGTTCGGCGGCAACGAAGCCGCGTTCGTGGCAGTGAATCCGCAGGATCTGCTCCGGGAGAAGAAGTTCCCCGACAGCGCCGGAGTGTTTGTCGTCGGTAAGCAGGACAACGATTACCGCCCAGGTCTTCAGACGCTCTACGAAGCGGCGAAGGCTGCGGGGATGGACGTCCAATACGCCGAGGTCGACGGTGGACACAGCTTCCAGGTATGGTCCGCCGGTTTGGCGAGTCAATTAGGTTGGCTGGGAACGCGACTCGGTCTGCCCGGGTGAACGATCGTCCGGATGTTTCGTGGATCCGATGATCAGCGGGTGAATTCGTCCGGTCGCCCCGGCTTCGGAACCCAACCCCTGCGGATCTGCCACACTCGCGAGTCGAAGGTCGAGTGCGCCGGTCCATTCACGGGTCAACTGCGCATCGAGAGCGTCGACGCGCTCGAGTAGCGGCGGGTGCTGGTCCGGCGGGCAGGCCTCGAGCAAGGTAGCGAATACCGCGCGTAGACGCCGCTGCACCTGTGCGGAATTGGTACTGAAGTGGCGGATCTCGTCGGTGGCGACCGACACGTAGTCAGCCCACGTGCGTTGCTGCCCCCGGATCAGCGTGAGATCCGAGGTGGCCGTGTCGAAGCGGACTCTCGGGGCTAGCAGCACCAGAAGATCCTCGATGTGATCGAGCGCCTGGACGGCTCGACCCGGATCGTTGATGGCGGGTGAGAGCGCCTTGAGCGCGATGTCCACGATCGACTGCAGGGCTGCACCGGGGCTGACGACCGGGCTGTGCGTGTCGCCGAAGATCAGGCACGACATCAATGTGTCCGGACGAACCTTCAGCGACGGCCCGCGAATCTCGAAGAGGGGCGCGTTCTGGGCGACGAACTCGCCGATGCTGGGCACCACCTCGACAGCGACGCCCCAGCGACCGGCCAACCGCTGCAATCGTGCGAGATCGATCGCCAGCAGAATCCGGCCGTTGGGAGAAAGATGGCGCAGCCGAATCACCAGTGTGTCGGTGTTCTCGGAGTTTGCGGACTCGTTCGGCTGGATCAATGGGAGTGGCCGGCTGGGTTTCGGTGCGCCGGAGGGTAAGTCCTCGTACAGCGGATAGGCACGAATCGTCGCGCTCCGACCCTGGGCCGCTATCCACCGCAGCAACCGACTGGAATTGAGAATCGACCCGACTTTCGCCACCAACGCGATGAACAGGATCGCACTGGCCAATGCCAGAAGCAGTGCGATCGCCGTGGAGATGGTCGGAGAGGAATTTTCCGAATCGAGCGCCAGATCGAGCGCGATGATCAAGGAGAAGACGAACGTCGCCAGAAACATGCCGATCGACCACCGCATCACTCGCTGCTGCGCGAGCATCGGGACGACCCGCACCGAAATCTGCGAGGCACCGAACTGCATGGCGAGAGTGATGGCAGTGAACACCAGACCGGTGAGAGTGATCATCCCGCCGGCGATGACGCTGAGCAACGTCGCAGTGGCCCCGGCGTCCACGCCCTCGGAAATAGTACCGACGTCGCCGTCGCTGACGAGATCTCCGTCGATCCCGACGAGGATGTTCGCGGTGACGACGGACAGGACGACGAGGATCACGGGGAGACGCCAGACGGGGACTGTTCGTAGTCGTCGGCGAGTTCGACGCCAGCGAATCATGTCCGTGAGCCGTCGCGAGAATCCGGCCTTCGACGTGGGGGTTGTGGTGTCGACGACGGGGAGCGGTGGTGGGGGCGGGGGAGTGGAACCGAAACTTCCCGACACCGTTTCCTGAACGTAGATCTTCGCGTGAATCATCGGCTCGCGATAGCGCTGCTCACGGGCGACTGCCCGGCTCATCTTTGCCGGCTTGTCGCGGTAACGCGAGCGCGCCCACGGCGCACCCGGGCGACTCAACCGAATTGCCCCGACCAACAGAAGCGGGGTGAAGAACAGCCCGATCAAGCCGGTCCAGAGTTTGCCCTTCATCAACGTGATCACGGCGAGTCCGAGTTGGATCACGATCGCGACGACAACGCTGATCAACGTCGCCAGGCTACGGTCCTGCTCGTACGGGTCGAACTCGCCCGCGAACCCGATCGGATGGACCCCGAGAAGGAAAAGGAACGAGATCGCGATGGCAACGAACACCGCGTCGATGGACGAGCGACCTTCCTCGGCCCAGTAGACATCGCGCAGATGCAACACGAGGGCGTACTCGTCGAGGACCAACGCGCTGCCGATACCGAAGACCGACGCGAGAACACAATTGGCGATCGGGGTGTGATAGTCGGCCAGAGCGATGAAGGCAAAGCCGGATACGAGCATCATCATCAAACCGAAAACCATGTGGTGGATGTGCATTCCACCGGGCGTGACATTGCCTGGCCACCATGAGACCTCCGCCCGGATCATCCGGACGCTGAAGCGGATGAACAGGAACGTCAGGACAAAGGCGAGTAGGAGGAAGAACAGCGGGAGTCTGCCGGTGTCGACGACCGTGTGCTCGAACCAGGACCGCACGGCGTCAACTCTTGCTGGTAGCGAGCTTGATCAGCTGAGGAGCCGTCGCGTCGGGTAGGTATGCACGCGTCAGTGCGATTCCGATCCGAGGCAGGTCGGCCTCGTCGCGGAAGCACAGGAAAACGGGTTCGTACCTCGGCTTGAACTTCTTCTTGAACGCGTGAAGAGACCGGAAGCCGTAGAGCGGTTCCATCGCGGCTCCGAGCATGTCCAGCAGGCGGTCCATGGATGCGGCGTCGGCGCCGTCGTCGCTGCGGGCGAGTGGTGCTCCGGACAGTGAGACGAATTGGGCACCTTGTTCTTTGAATTCGAGGGCCGACGATGCGATGAGGAACTCGACCACCGGACGGAACCCGTCCGGGCGTCGACGCATGACGTCGAGCGTCCAACCCTGGACCACTCCGCCTTCGCCGTACACCGGCAACCACGAGGTGACGCCGTGAATGCTTCCGGTCGGGTCGACGGCCAAACCGACCCGGACGTCGCGATCGAGCGCCTCCTCGACGCTTCCGAGGGTGAACCCCATCTCGGGTAGTCCCTTGTCGCCCACCCATTCCTCGGAAATGGCGCGCACCTGAGCCAGCACGGAGAACGGCTCGTCGGCCAGAGTTGTCATCCGAAAGGTGATGTCGTCCTTCTTGGCCTTGTTGAGCGCCGAGCGGATGTCCTGCCAGGATTTACCGGTGAACTGCAATTCCGGCAGGTCGACGATCGTGTCCTCGGCGACTTGAACGGTGCGCCAGCCGCGCCGGGCGGCGGCATCGGCTGTCTCCTTCCCCACGGAGAACAAGCAGGGGGTGAGGCCGTTGGCCTCGGACATCGTCGTGAATTCGTCGACCGCTGCGGCAAGTCGGTCGGGGCTAGCGATCGGATCGGCGAGGATTACGACGACGCCGACGTGCCGTTGGAATGCAACGACGCTGTCACCCGACTCGCCGAAGTAGTAATTGTTGCCGTCCCACGTCGTCATCCACGACATGGTTCCGCCGCCGTGCTGTTTGAGCAGTTCCCGAGCGGCGGCGCGCGGATCGTTCCCGGACAACGGCCCGCCTCGAATCTTGCGCCGCATCGGTACGTGAAAAGCGTGACGGCCCTTGATCAACAAGATGAGTTCGAGAAGCCAGAGCAGCGCGGTTCCGACCGTGACGGCCCCGGCGCTCTCGTAGTCGAAGAAGATGACCGAACCGAGGACGAGGGCGGTGGCCAAAACCGTCAGTGAACCGAACACGACGGCAACCCACCAGGCCCAGCGGCGTCCTCGTCGCAACTGATCCGCGATCAGGGCAACGATGATCACGTCGACCAATGCGGTCCACCCCGAACCGGTTTCGGCTTCCGTCGGCCCGAACGGTCCGCTTCCGGGGAACAGCCAGACGGCGATCTCGACCACGCCGATCAGGAGCAGACCGATGAATCCGAGCAGGCGGATCTCGCGTCGCGTTCGGGGGATGAACCCGCGCTCTCCGTCGCCGAAGAACTTCTCGCCCACCGGCAGGAATATCGCGACCGCGATGAGGTGCTGCACGTCGGCGAGGCGGCCTTCGAAGAGGAACGCGATCGCAATGTACGCACACAGAATGGCGCGCACTCGCATTCGCCAGGGCGAGCGGAGTGTTGCCGTGGTCGCGGCGAGGGCGGCGATGATTGCGGTGGTCACACCGACGTCGCGGTGGGTGGCGAGGTTGCGGGCCCAATCCCAGTCGGTGTGGCTGCCGGCCCAGAGGAGGAGCGAAGCACCGAGTTCGCCCGCCAACTGCCCGCTGATCGTGACGAGGGCCGCGTTCTTGGTTCCCAGGCGCCATTCGCACCAGCCGACCGCGAAGGCGAAAACGACGATGAGCGAAACATACTGACCCGGCGTCAATCCGAAGAACCACCCCGTGACGAGTGTCCACCACTTGCCTTCCTGCAAGGCAGGGACTCCGTAGGCGATGTCGTCGAACCACGAGTAGGTGCGGACGTGATTCCACAAAGCGCCGGTCGCAATCCCGACGACGGTGATGGTGAGGACGACGATCGAAGTGAACGGCACGCGCCGCAGGACGCTCAGTGCGTCGGAAGCAAAGCGAGAGGCCCGATTCGGCGCACCCGGTGCGCTCTCCTCGGTCTGCGGGGTGGGGGTCTGGGACTGCTCAGCCATCGAGGTTCTCTTCTCGCCATGCCGCACGGTGGATTCTGCCTGTTCAGCATGACAGGAATACCGACCGATAATCAGGCGAAGCGGTCAAAATGGACCAGACTGACTGGGGGTCTCGGACTCGTGGCGCTACTGTCGAGCCATGGTGAACGGAGATTTACTGAATCGGGACCACGTTGTCACTTCACTTGCCGCTTTCGAACCTCGATCGGTCGAATTGGACGGAAGGCGTTCTGCGTCGGTGGTCATCGTCGTCATGCGGAACGCGGACGGGACACCGGTGTTTCCGGTAACCAAGCGGCCCAGCAAGATGCGAGCTCACCCCGGTCAGTTCGCGTTGCCAGGCGGAAGCGTCGATCCGGGTGAGACGTCCGAACAAGCAGCGCTTCGGGAACTGTCCGAGGAGTTGGGCGTCGAAGTTCCCGAGTCGAACATCATCGGCCGGCTCGACGACTACGTCACCCGTTCGGGATTCGTGATCCGTCCTTTTGTCGTCTGGTCCGGCGAGGACGTCGGGGGACTGGTACCCAATCCGGACGAGGTGGCACAGGTGTACGCCGTGACGGCGGAGGAACTCGACGTCGACTCGCGATTCGTCACCATCGAGGAATCACCGAACCCGGTGATCCAGTGGCCGTTCCGAACGAGCCTGATCCATGCGCCGACCGGAGCTGTCATCTATCAGTTCCGCGAGGTGTTGAACGGCCGGCACACCCGCATCGACAACCTCGAACAGCCGGTGTTCGCCTGGCGATGAGAGCAGCTCGACACGCTCGGGGTCGTTCGGGCTTCGGTGCCTCGGCGAATAGTGCGCCCCGCTGTGGAAAGCTGACCGCACGGCAATCGAACGACGCGAGGTGTGTGCAGTGAACTCTGGCGAACAAGAACCGATCCCCACGGATCGGATTCTCACTGTTCCCAACGTGCTCAGTATCGTGCGTCTACTCGCCCTTCCGCTGTTCGCCTACCTGCTGCTCGTCACACACTCGGACGGGTGGGCGTTAGCGCTGCTGATGCTCAGTGGGTTCACCGACTGGCTCGACGGCAAGCTGGCCAGGGTGCTCGGACAGACCTCGCGTCTGGGAGCGCTACTCGACCCGCTGGTCGATCGCCTCTACGTCGTGACGACGCTGGTCACCTTCGTCGCCCGCGATTTCATTCCCTGGTGGGTTGCGGCGATACTCATCGGCCGAGACCTTCTGCTCGCGTTGACGCTGCCGATCTACCGCAGACGTGGACTGCCGCCACCCGAGGTCATCTATCTCGGTAAAGCCGCGACCTTCCTGCTGATGTTCGCGCTGCCGCTGATCCTTGCCGGGCACGGAGACTGGGCCATCGGACCGTTCACCCATGCCTTCGGTTTCGCTTTCCTGATCTGGGGAACCGTCCTGTACGTGTGGACTGCAGCGATCTACGTGCTCAAGGCCGTCGACGTGGCGCGAACGCACGAGGTCGTGCCCCGATGAAGTCGACCGGGGAGGACGTCCGTCGTAACCCGGTACCGTCGCTGCTTCGGTCGCTCATGACCGAACATCTCGACCCGGGCTACGAAGCAACTGCATTCGAACGCCAACACGAGCACACCAAGAACACGTCCTCGAAGACCGGGCCGTGGCTGGCTCTCGGCGCTCTGTTGATCGGGTTCATCGTCACGGTCTCAGCAGTTCAGGCGACAAAGCAGGTGACCGGCACCGAAGAAGTTCGAAGCGAGTTGGTGGCAAAGGTCCGTGACGCGGAGGATCGAATCGATTCGCTGGCTGCCTCCCGCGATTCGCTCGGCGGCGACGTCGATGCTGCCAGAGGCGTGGCGCTCGAAGGCGATGTACGCGGCGGCGCCGTCCTCGACCAACTGCGAGCGGTCGAATCCGGTGCCGGGGCCGAAGCTGTCCACGGTGAGGGACTTGTGGTGACGCTGACGGACCCGGCCGGACGCCCGAACCTCACGGACGCGTCGCAGCGGAGCGTCGGCGGCAAGACCGTCGTCCTCGATCGAGATCTGCAGACCGTCGTCAACGCGCTGTGGGCAGGCGGCGCGGAGGCAATCGCCGTCGGCGGCGTGCGAATCGGGCCGACGGTGACCATCCGTCAGGCCGGCGGCGCGATGCTCGTCGACAACCAACCTGTCTTCTCGCCGTACCGCGTCGAGGCGATCGGCGACACGCGTGCACTGCAGCGAGAGTTCGTCGTCAGCGACGCCTACGGGAGAATGTCGAGCGTCTCGCAACTGTACGGAGTCGGTTTCGCGGTGGCCGAAGACGATTCGTTGACACTGCCACCCGCGACGCCGCGCGCCGTCCGGGTGGCAACAGAACCCACAGAACCCAAGTGACAGAAGGAGTTCGATGAAGGCCGGTTCCGCCCTGTACGGACTCGCAGCACTGGTCGTCGGCATCGTCCTGGGCGTCGTTTTCAGCCCGCAGGTGCCCGACGTCATCCAGCCGTATCTTCCGATCGCGGTCGTTGCGGCACTCGACGCCGTCTTCGGCGGACTACGCGCGTATCTCGACGAGATCTTCGACGCGAAGGTGTTTGTGGTCTCCTTCGTCTTCAACGTGCTCGTCGCGTCGTTGATCGTCTGGCTCGGTGATCAGTTGGGTGTGGGTACTCAACTCTCGACGGCAATCGTCGTCGTGTTGGGTATCCGGATCTTCGGCAACGCAGCGGCATTGCGACGCCGACTGTTCGGAGCGTGAGTCATGGCGGAACACTCCACGACCGAACCCGAAGAACCACCGGTCACCACCGCGAGTGAAGGTCGGCACGAGCTGCGTTCACCGTCGAAACACCGCACCAACGTCGTCTTCGCCATCCTCGCTGCCGTGCTCCTGGGTGTGCTCGGTGTCGCGATCGCCACACAGGTACGTAGCACCGTGGCCGGAGATTCACTCGATGCCGCGCGCCCTGCCGACCTCCTGGTCGTTCTCGACAACTTGAATCGGCGCGAGGCCGCGCTGAGGCAGGAAGTTGCCAATCTCCAGGAATCGCTTGCCACATTGGAAGCCGGTGGCAACACCGGAGCAGCATTGGACGAGGCGCGGGCGCGGCTGACCTCGCTCTCCATTCAAGTCGGGACCGCTCCTGCTGCCGGACCGGGTGTGACGATGACCCTGACGGATCCGGCGGGCGGTGTCGGCTCCGAAGTGATTCTCGATCTCATTCAGGAATTGCGTGCTGCCGGTGCCGAAGCCATCTCGATCGCAGGTGCGAACGGCGAACCCATTCGTATCGGCGTGAACTCGTGGGTGAGTGGGCGCGGCGGTGAAATCGAATTGGACGGAACCCGGATCGAGCAGCCGTACACTGTGACCGCGATCGGGGATCCGCCGACGTTGGCAGCAGCGTTGAACATTCCCGGAGGCGTCTTCGACAACGTCGCACGCAACGGCGGAAGTTCCTCGGTCGAGCAATCGCAGCAGGTCACGATCTCCGTCTTGCGACAATTGAATCCGCGCCAATACGCTCAACCTGGAAATTGATCTTTTTGCGTCCGACTTTCGGACGGCCTGTGAAAGGAAGCCACTGTGAGTGAGCTCGATACACCTACCGATCTGCGCTACACCGCGGAGCACGAGTGGGTGAAGCGGACCGGCCCGACCTCAGTTCGAGTCGGTATCACCGACTTTGCTCAGTCGCAGCTCGGTGACGTCGTGTTCGTCCAGCTTCCCGCTGTCGACGAAGACGTGACCGCCGGTGAATCGCTCGGTGAGGTCGAGTCGACCAAGAGCGTCTCCGACATCTTTGCTCCGTTCACTGCGAAAGTTCTTGCAGCGAACGGTGAATTGGACGGACAGCCTGACCTCGTCAACACCGATCCGTACGACAAGGGTTGGTTGGTCGAGCTCGAGGTTGCCGACGAAGCCACACTCGATGCCGCACTCGCGGCAACTCTGGACGCGGAGGCGTACAACGGACTCACGTCCGAGTAGAAAACCTATGCGTGGACCGGCCAACTCGTGTTGTGTCGCGGCCTGTCTCGCTGCACACGGCGGTCTGCGCAGGGTACGGTCGTTAGGTACGCATGTGCCGAGTCGGGGCGCAGGGCCGTATCGAACGTGACTGTGAAAGATGCTCGTGAAGAAAGTGCACTGCGTAGTCCAGTGATTCATGATCTGGATGATTGACCCAGGAGGAGAAACAGTGAGCGAGAACGGTAACGACGCGGGCTATGGGGAGTCGCCGGCGGAGACCACTTCGGTTTTCCGTGCGGACTTCCTCAATGAGCTCGACAACACCTCCTCTGCAGCACCGGCCGCCGAGCAGCCGGTTTCGGGCGTGGAAGGCCTTCCCGCCGGAGCCGCACTTCTGGTGGTCAAGCGGGGACCGAATGCAGGATCCCGCTTCTTGCTCGATCAGCCGACGACATCGGCAGGTCGGCACCCGGACAGCGACATCTTCCTCGACGACGTGACCGTCAGCCGTCGCCACGCCGAGTTCCGTCAGGAAGATGCAGATTTCCACGTCGTCGACGTCGGAAGCCTCAACGGCACCTACGTCAACCGTGAGCCTGTCGATTCGGCAGTTCTCGCGAACGGTGACGAGGTTCAGATCGGCAAGTTCCGTCTGGTGTTCCTCACCGGCCCTCGTGCCGGCGGTTCGCAGGTCGGCGAGTCGTCAGCAGGTGCGGGTAGCTAATGACGGCAGTGCGGCAGCAGAGCCAGCCCGGAATGTCGATTGGTTCCGTGCTGGATCGGTTGCGTCCAGATTTTCCCGACGTGACGATTTCGAAGATCCGTTTCCTCGAGTCCGAGGGCTTGATCAGCCCGCAACGGACACCGTCGGGATACCGCAGATTCTCCGTGGAGGACTGCGAGCGTCTTCGCTTCGTGCTGACCGCTCAACGCGATCAGTACCTGCCGCTCAAAGTGATCAAAGAACAACTCGAAGCGATCGACAGCGGCGCGGCGACGGTGAGTGCGGAAGTTCCTCCGCCTCGTCGTGCCCGCGTCCTGTCGATTGCTTCGGGCGATGTCTCGCCGGAAGCTTTCCGTGTCGACCGTGAAGTTCGAGTCGGTCGTCAGGATCTTCTCGCGCGCGCCGACATCGACGATCGGTTTCTGACCGATCTGATCCGCACCGGTTTGGTCGTTCCCGGCGCGGCGGGCTTCTTCGACGAGGACGCCGTGACATTGGCGCGCACCGCGAAAGCGATGTCCGAGTACGGCTTGGAGGTCCGCCATCTGAGGGCGTTCAAGTTGGCTGCTGACCGCGAAGCGGGACTGGTGACTCAAATCGCCGGACCGGTTGCCAAGGGTCGTGACGCCGGAGCGCGTGATCGCGCCGAGGAAATGGTCCGGGAACTGGCTGCCCTGTCACTGACTTTGCACACGTGTCTGGTCAAATCGGCGGTTCGGGGAAGTCTCGATCGCTGAGTTCCTCGATCAGCGGGGCTCACTCGAATAGAATTTCAGTACGACCGCATCGGAGTCGGTCTACTGGATCACGTCAGGTTGGAGGCAAGCTCGATGGGCGAAATGCGTGTGATCGGAGTTCGTGTCGAGCAGCCTCAGAATCAGCCGGTCCTGTTGCTGCGGGAGTCCGACGGCGATCGGTACCTGCCGATCTGGATCGGGCAAACCGAAGCTACCGCGATTGTTCTCGAACAACAGGGAGTCGAGCCGGCGCGACCGCTGACTCACGACCTGATCAAGATTCTGATCGAATCCTTCGGTCGGAGTCTCAAGGAAGTGCGGATCGTGGACCTGCAAGAGGGCACGTTCTACGCGGATCTGGTCTTCGACGAGCAGACCACCGTGTCGGCACGTCCGTCGGACTCGATTGCATTGGCCTTGCGCATCGGCGTTCCGATCTTCGCGTCGGAGGCCGTCCTGGCCGAAGCCGGTCTCGTCATTCCCGACGAGCGCGAGGACGAGGTCGAGAAATTCAAGGAATTCCTCGACACCATCTCACCGGACGATTTCAAAGCCACCGACGGCTAGCGTGAATTGACCGGTTACGGACTTTAGTCTTCAACTCTCAAGTAGAGGTTGAGTCTCGGTCGGCGTGTTGCGTTGACCGCGCACCCTCCTGGTCTTAGCGTTGCGTGCGGTGGAGATCTTCTCGCCTTGTCGATCGAGGCGTACTCTGGGTAAGTCCACTCATGGAATTACCTGCCTTGGATTCACATCTGAAAGTTCGGTCGGCACGGGATTCTCGTGACTGCTGATAGCACAGGTTGGTTACATGATGGCGAAGCGAGAGGGAGACGGCAGTGGAAGAACAGTCGAATGAGCGCGGGACGGGCATAGCCGGTAGTGCCGCGACTGCAGAAATGTCTTCCGAAGAGCTGCAGCCCGGCTTGTTCCCGGACGACTCCATTCCTGACGATCTGGTCGGATACCGAGTACCCAGCGCTTGCCAGATTGCCGGGATTACCTATCGCCAGCTCGACTACTGGGCGCGGACGTCGTTGGTCGTGCCGTCCATCCGCGGCGCTGCCGGATCCGGCAGCCAGCGTCTGTACTCCTTCAAGGACATCCTCGTCCTGAAGATCGTGAAGCGTCTGCTCGACACCGGAATCTCGCTGCAGAACATCCGCGTTGCCGTCGATCACCTGCGCAAGCGCGGCGTGCGCGATCTTGCCAACATCACGCTCTTTTCCGACGGCACCACCGTCTACGAATGCACGTCTCCCGAAGAGGTCGTCGACCTTCTTCAAGGTGGGCAGGGTGTGTTCGGCATCGCGGTCAGCGGCGCCATGCGTGAACTCACCGGAACCATCGCCGACTTCCCGGCCGAGCGCGCCGACGGCGGTGAAAGTGATCCCAACCCGGAGGACGAGTTGGCCTCACGACGCAAGAATCGCGCCAGCCGCAAAACCGGATAACGTACGTCACATCTCTTTGGGGGATGCCACGGTGCAGGTAGGCGCCTCGGTCCACTAGACTGGGCCTGCGTCGCCGGCGTACGGGAGAGCCTCGGATACCGATTCACCTAACTAGTCTTTGTTGCAGTCTTTGCTGCAGTCTTTGTTCCAAAGGCCAGTGGTGAGCGGGATCAGGGCGCCGAAGGAGCAATACCTCCCCGTCAATCTCTCAGGCACCAAGGACCGTACGGGCTCCGACGCCTCTGGAAAGCGGTGGGACAACCCACCCGCCGACGGGGAAAGGCTGTGGCTTCCGTCGTTTGGCGGGTCACTACCGAATCTCTCAGGCGCTCGGGAATCGAGCATGCGACAGAGGGGGAGGAACACACCGCAGGTCGGTGTGTGTCCTGATCCTCCGATCTGTCTGGGAGTTGTCGTGATCGACGCTGCAAGCCGTATATTTGCCGACCGCCATGTCGGTCCGAACGCCGCGGAACTCGCGCGCATCCTCGAACTTGTCGGGGTCGATTCACTCGACGAACTGGCAACCAAGGCCGTTCCTTCCGCCATCCTCGACGCTGCACCGGACGGCATCGCTGCCGGACTCGACGCTCTGCCGCTGCCGGTCGGAGAGCACGAGGCACTCGCCGAACTGACCGCTCTCGCCGCCCAGAACACCGTCGCGACGTCGATGATCGGCCTCGGATACTTCGACACGTTGACGCCTCCGGTGTTGTTGCGCAACATCATCGAGAACCCGGCCTGGTACACCGCGTACACCCCGTACCAGCCGGAGATCAGCCAGGGCCGCCTCGAAGCCCTCCTCAACTTCCAGACCATGGTCGCCGATCTCTCCGGCATGGAATTGGCCAACTCGTCGATGCTCGACGAGGCCACCGCAGCCGCCGAAGCCATGACGCTCCTGCGCCGCGCGAACCGCAGCAAGTCCCCGAGATTCGTCGTCGACGCCGATCTGTACCCGCAGACCCTCGCCGTCATCGAGACTCGCGCCGAGCCGCTCGGCATCGAGATCGTCTCCGCAGACCTCACCGCTGGTCTTCCCGAAGGTGACTTCTTCGGCGTCATCGCCCAGATTCCCGGAGCCTCGGGACGGGTCGTCGACTACACCTCGATCATCGCGGAAGCTCACGAGCGCGGCGCACTGGTTGCCGTCGGCGCCGACCTCCTTGCGATGACGCTCATCACCTCGCCGGGCGAACTCGGTGCGGACGCGTGCTTCGGCACCACCCAGCGTTTCGGTGTTCCCATGGGGTACGGCGGACCACACGCCGGTTACCTGGCCGTGCACTCCAAGCATGCGCGTCAGCTACCCGGCCGCTTGGTCGGTGTCTCGATCGACGCCGACGGAGACAAGGCATACCGCCTCGCGCTGCAGACACGTGAGCAGCACATTCGCCGCGAGAAGGCGACGTCCAACATCTGTACCGCTCAGGTGCTCCTCGCCATCCTCGCTGCGATGTACGCGAGCTACCACGGCGCCGAGGGGCTCAAGGCGATTGCGTTGCGCGTCGCTGCCCGCGCACACGCGTTGGCAAACGGCCTGCGCGAAGGCGGCGTGACCGTTGTCCACGATTCGTTCTTCGACACCGTGCTCGCTCAGGTTCCGGGCAAGGCGGCCGACGTTGTCGCTGCGGCCAAGGAATCCGGGATCAACCTGCGTCTGGTCGACGCCGATCACGTCGGCATCTCCTGCGACGAGGCCACCACCGCCGATCACGTCCTCGCAGTGCTCGACGCGTTCGGCATCGAAGACGCCGTTGTCGCCATCGAAGCAGAGGGCAACTCGGTTCCCGCTGCTCAGGAGCGCACCTCCGACTACCTGCAGCACGAAGCCTTCACCCGTTACCGTACGGAAACGGCAATGCTCCGTTACCTACGCGCGCTGTCCGACAAGGATATTGCGCTCGATCGCAGCATGATCCCGCTGGGTTCGTGCACCATGAAGCTCAACGCGACCGCCGAGATGGAATCCATCACCTGGCCCGCGTTCAACGCGATCCACCCGTTCGCGCCCACGTCGGATGCGCCCGGTCTGCTGAAGATCATCAAAGATCTCGAAGACTGGCTGGTCGCGGTCACTGGCTACGACAACGTGAGCCTCCAGCCCAACGCCGGTAGCCAGGGGGAGTACGCGGGTCTGCTCGCCATCCGCAACTACCACCTCAGCCGCGGCGACGATCACCGCGACACCTGCCTGATTCCCTCGAGTGCTCACGGCACCAACGCGGCTTCGGCTGTCATGGCCGGGATGCGCGTCGAGGTTGTCGCGTGCCGTCCCAACGGTGACGTCGACGTCGACGATCTGCGTGCGAAGATCGCCGATCACGCCGAGCGTCTCGCCGCGATCATGATCACCTACCCGTCCACCCACGGTGTCTACGAGCACGAGATCTCCGACATCTGCGCAGCGGTACACGACGCCGGCGGCCAGGTGTACGTCGACGGCGCGAACCTCAATGCGCTTGTCGGCCTTGCTCGTCCGGGACGCTTCGGCGGCGACGTCAGCCACCTGAACCTGCACAAGACCTTCTGCATTCCGCACGGCGGCGGCGGACCCGGCGTCGGCCCGATCGGTGTGCGCTCACACCTGACCCCGTTCCTGCCCGGACACCCGATGGCCCCCGAACTCGGTGGTGGAGGCACGATCTCGGCAGCGCCGTACGGCAGTGCGTCCATCCTGCCCATCACCTGGACCTACATCCGGATGATGGGAGCTGCGGGCCTGCGCCGCGCCAGCCTGACAGCCATCGCGTCGGCAAACTACATCGCGCGTCGACTCGACGAGTACTTCCCGGTTCTCTACACCGGTGAGAACGGTATGGTCGCGCACGAGTGCATCCTCGATCTGCGTGGGTTGACCAAGGACACCGGCGTCACCGTCGACGACGTGGCAAAGCGTCTGGCCGACTACGGATTCCATGCCCCGACCATGAGCTTCCCCGTGGTCGGCACACTGATGGTCGAGCCCACCGAGAGCGAGAACCTCGAAGAGATCGACGAGTTCTGCGAAGCGATGATCGCCATTCGCGGCGAGATCGATCGCGTCGGTGCCGGCGAGTGGACGGTGGAGGACAACCCGCTTCGCGGTGCTCCCCACACCGCCGGAAGCATTGCAGCGCAGTGGGATCACCCGTACTCGCGTGAGATCGCAGTCTTTCCGCGTGGCAAGGCTCGCCCCAAGGTGTGGCCGTCCGTGCGTCGTATCGACGGTGCACACGGCGACCGCAACCTGGTCTGCTCCTGCCCGCCGATCGAAGCGTTCGCGGGCAACTAAGGCGTGTGCCCGCCGGAGATCATCACCGCTCGCGTACGAGTTCGAGAACGGTGATCTCCGGCGGTGCGCCGACGCGTACCGGAGGGCCCCAGGCCCCGGCGCCACGCGTCGTGTACAGCACGGTGTTTCCGACCTTGTCCAAACCCTGCACTGACGGCTGCTGCAGCGGAACGAGATAGCGCAGCGGCCACATCTGCCCGCCGTGGGTGTGCCCGGACAATTGCAGATCGATACCCATCTCGGACGCTTCGATCGCTTGGCGGGGTTCGTGCGCGAGAAGCAAGGCGAACGTATTCGGATCGCGGCCCGCGAGGGCAGCTGTCAGATTCGGCTCGTACGGGGCCGGTGAGGTGTAGTCGTGGATGCCCACGACGTCGATGGTGTCGCCGTCATGCTGGATCGAGGCGCGGCCGTTGCGAAGCGTGGTGATCCCCAAGGTTTCCCAGACGTCGAGCCACTTGCCGCCGTCGTCGGCGTAGAACTCGTGGTTGCCGCTGACCCCGAAGATTCCGTCCGGCGCCCGAAGATCGGCGAGCGGAGCAAGATCGGGTGCAACTTTCGCGACGGTGCCGTCCACGAGGTCCCCGCCGATCGCAATCAGATCGACGTTCTGTGCGTTGACGATCTCGACCACCTTACGAGTGAAGTCGACCCCGCGGGCCGGACCCACGTGCAGGTCGGTGATCAGGGCGATCCGGTATCCGTTGAAGCCCTCGGGCAGGCGTGCCAGGGGCACCCGAATTCGGGAGACCTTCGGGTTCGAAGCCTCGTAGACGCCGTATCCGGCGGTGCCCAACGCCGCGAGAGTGACTGCCGCTGTGGCCAACTGCAACGTACGACGCTTGGACGGGTCGACCTCGGCGGTAGTGTCCGTGCGGCGTGCACGCAGACGACTGATCCCGGCGAACAGACCGATCACGAGCAGTCCTGGAATCAGGTACAGCCAGGAGGCCAGCCAGACCCATCCGAGGAATCCGACAGGTCGCGCCCACGAGGTCGGGAAGATTTCGCCGCTGCCGACCCCGATGACCGTCGAGACCGCCAAGATGACGAGCACAGTGTCGGCAAGGCGAGCCCATCGTCTCGGCATGCCCGTGGCACGAACGAGCCTGCGGTGCAGGAACCACGTCAGAAGAGCGAGGAGAACCGCGAAAACCGCTACGCGCCCCATCAGGACAGCATCTTCGTCACGGCGGCGGCGAGTGCCGGGTCGGACGTCGAATCGACGCGAACCAATGTTCCGCCCGTCCTGTCCGACACGTCTTGGAGCGTGGAGACGTCGTTGCCTGAACCGACGACGATCACGTCGACCTGTACCGGACGCGACGGATTGCCCGCAGCGGCGATCGCGCTGAGCAACTCGCTTCGCGTCGTAGTGGACTCGTCAGGCGTACTCGAGGTGATCAGCAACACCGAGTTGACCCGTCCCGCGTCGAAACCGTCCACCGCAGCTTTGTACGAACTGGCAAGCGCCGGATACTTGGAGGTCTTTCCGCCGGAGCGAAGCCCGTTGAGGAAATCGGTGATCGTGGCGCGCCGATTCGGTTCGGACAGTGAACCACCCGGAACCAGGATGCGCTCGGACGGTCTTCCGTCCGTGTTGGTGCTGAACTCGCGAAGGCCGATGTCGGACGCGTCAGGGCTGCGACCTAATTGAGTATTCAATGCCGCAGCAACGTTCGCCAAGCGGGTATTGCCACCGTCGTCGGTGCCCATCGACTCCGACGTGTCCATCAGGATGGTGGCACTACGTGGAGAGACCGGGTTGGCGACGATGTCACCGAGTGCCGCTGCGGTTTCGGCGGAAGCCGGTGTCAACGTGGACGAGATCTTGGCTGCGGACACCGCGCCGAGATCGGGAAGTTCTTGACCCTCGACCCGGAAACCGGCGCCCACGAACAGCTGTGACTGGCTGGACTCACGCATGAAATCGGCGAACTGCGCCGCTGCGCGCGACGCGGTTTCGTCGATCCCGCTCCCCGAGGTGATGACCGCTGGGTAGTCCGCGACGGGCGTTGCGCCGGCGGGGGAGTACGTCGTCATCGCCGGGTTCGCGCTCTGCGCTATCGACTGTTCCGTTGCCGGAACGGCTTTCACCGAATCCGGAGTTCCGGCGCTCAAGGCTCCGAGGGCTTCGGCGGTGGATGCGGGAGGAGCAGGCAAGGATTGGAACTGCAAAGCACGCGCACTGAGCGCACTGTTGACCTGAGCGGACTTTGCCTGATCCGTCGTGACCGGACCGGTACCCGCATCGGCGACGTCGGCGGCGATTGCCTGTGCCGCCATGGAGGTTTCGGTACTACCGACCGGCAGGGCGAGTGTCACATCCGTTGGCAGCGATTTCCAGGCCGACGCCGCGCTGTCCAATGCTGCCGCGGTCTCGGGGCTGACGGCCAGAACGATCGGGGAACTCGCAAGCGAGCGAGGATCACCGTTGATCACCGCCTTGCCGGCCAACGGCGTGAGCTCGAACGAACTCGTCGGGATCCACAGCGAGGGACGCGGTCCCAGGGCCGCGTCGTCCCAGGCAGCCGCCGGACCAGTCTCGAGTGCCGTCGAGACGGACGAGGACGGTGCACCGTGTACCGCGACGGCGATGCAGTGATCGCGTACCACCGGCGAGGTCTGGGTGTACCGCTTGGCCAATTCCTCGACTTGCGGTGCGATGGAGGGATCCGCGGTGACGTCGAGTGTCTTGTTACCTTCGACGCACGTGCCCGCTGCCTGCTGCCCCTGATCGTCGATCCGGTTGCTGAGGGCCTTCCACCCGAAGAAGCCCGCCACGATCAAGGCGATCAGCACGACGACGAGAATCGGCCCCTTGCTGATACCTCTGGCGCCTGACCCGCCGCGATGTTCGCCCACGTACCTTGCCCTAACTCGGTCACTCGAAGAATGTCTCTTGAACGGACTTGTGTCCTCGGCCAGTCTAGTGACGAATCTTCGGGGCCTACGCGAACAGCCTCGACACCGGAGCGGTGCCGAGGCTGTTCGGGTTCAGCTTCGAGTTCAGGGAGGTGAAATCAGGCGTTGGCAGCCTTGTACTCACGGCGGCGGCGATGCAGGATCGGCTCCGTGTATCCGCTGGGCTGCTTCGCGCCTTCCAGGATGAGTTCCTTGGCGGCCTGGAAAGCGATGTTGGAATCGAAATCAGGTGCCATGTTGCGGTACTCGGCGTCGCCCTCGTTCTGACGGTCGACAACCGGTGCCATGCGCTCGAGCGCAGTCACGACGTCGGTTTCACTGACGATGCCGTGACGAAGCCAGTTGGCGAGCAGCTGGCTCGAGATGCGCAGGGTGGCGCGGTCCTCCATGAGCGCGACATCGTGGATGTCGGGAACCTTGGAGCAGCCGACGCCGGCGTCGATCCAGCGGACGACGTAACCGAGGATGGACTGGCAGTTGTTGTCGAGCTCTTCCTTCTTCTCCGCGTCCGTCCAGTCGGTGCTGGGAGCGAGCGGGATGGTCAGGATGTCGTCGACGCTCGCGCGCGGCTTACCCTTCAGTCCGTCCTGAACAGCGAACACGTCGACGCGGTGGTAGTGCGTCGCGTGCAGCGTTGCGCCGGTCGGCGAAGGGACCCACGCGGTGTTGGCGCCGGCCTTGGGGTGGCCGATCTTCTGCTCGAGCATGTCAGCCATCAGCTCGGTCATGGCCCACATACCCTTGCCGATCTGAGCCTTGCCCTGCAGACCGCAGGCCAGTCCCGTGTCGACGTTCCAGTCCTCGTAGGCGCCGATCCACTTCTGCTTCTTCATCTCGGCCTTGCGCACCATCGCGCCGGCTTCCATGGAGGTGTGGATCTCGTCGCCGGTGCGGTCGAGGAAGCCGGTGTTGATGAACACCACGCGGTCGACGGCTTCCTTGATGCAGGCAGCGAGGTTGACCGTCGTACGACGCTCCTCGTCCATGATGCCGACCTTGAGCGTGTTCTCCGGAAGCCCGAGGACCTGCTCGACGCGGCCGAACAGTTCGGTGGTGAAGGCAACTTCCTCGGGACCGTGCTGCTTGGGCTTGACGATGTAGATCGAGCCGGTGCGGCTGTTGTCGAGCGGGCCGTTGGCGTCACTGATCGACAGGCCGTGGACTGCGCAGGTGCTGGTGATCAAAGCGTCGAGAATGCCCTCGGGAACCTCGTTGCCGTCGGCGTCGAGGATCGCGGGGTTGGTCATGAGGTGACCGACGTTGCGGACGAACAGAAGTGAACGACCGTGCAGGCTGAGTTCGCTGCCGTCGACGGCCGTGTACTTACGGTCGCCGTTGAGCGTACGAGTGAAGGACTTGGCACCCTTCTTGATCTCCTCGGACAGGTCACCGCGGTTGAGGCCCAACCAGTTTCGGTAACCGACAACCTTGTCGTCGGCGTCGACAGCGGCGACCGAGTCCTCGAAGTCCATGATGGTGGTGACGGCGGATTCGAGAACGACGTCCTTGACGCCGGCGGCGTCGGTGTTGCCGATCGGCGAGGATGCATCGATCTGGATCTCGGCGTGCAACCCGTTGTTGAGCAGCAGGATGCTCGTCGGTGCGTCCTTCCCGCCGAGGTAGCCGACGAACTTCTCCGGCTGGGCGAGCGTGGTGACAGTACCGTCTGCCAACGTGATCTTCAGTTCGCTGCCGTCGACAATGTACTTGGTTGAATCTGCGTGCGATCCCGACGCGAGAGGTGCTGCGGCGTCGAGGAATTCACGCGCCCAGGCGATGACCTTGTCGCCGCGGACCTTGTTGTAGCCGGAACCCTTCTCGGCGCCGTTCTCCTCCGAGATGGCGTTGGTGCCGTACAGCGCGTCGTACAACGAACCCCAGCGGGCGTTGGACGCGTTGAGTGCGAAGCGCGCGTTGAGGATCGGGACGACCAACTGCGGGCCGGCCGTGGAGGTGATCTCCGTGTCGACGTTCGTGGTGGTGACCGAGAACTCGGCAGGCGTCGGCAGGAGGTAGCCGATTTCCTGCAGGAACGCCTTGTACGCGGCGGCGTCGATGGGAGCGCCGGCGTGATCGCGATGCCACTGATCGATCTGAGCCTGCAGATCGTCACGCTTGGCAAGCAAGTCGCGGTTCTTCGGTGCGAGCTCGGTGATGACCTTGTCGGCGCCGGCCCAGAACGTTTCGGCGTCTACACCGGTGCCGGGAAGAGCCTCCTCGACCACGAAGTCGTAGAGAACCTTGGCAACCTGAAGACTGCCGACCTGAACGCGCTCAGTCATGAATAGCCTCACTTTTCCGAAAGCGGAGCACCACATATGGATGCCATGAACCAACATCAATGTTACCTGGGAGTATTCCCACCGCTGCCCGCGCCCTGAGCTGCGATAATCGGGCGCGAAGAGCTGAAACGATCAAGTGAAATTCGTTCTGTCTAGAGTTTGCGCGCGGAAATCTCGAAACCGGCTTTGCGTAGACGCTCGACCAGGACGTCGCCGAGCGCTGTCGCCGGAGTTAAAACGCCGGCGGCCTGTGGGAGATCCTTGTGGTCCTTCGCCAATGACAATGCAGATTCACCGAGCATCACCGCCGTCGCGCTGTATCCCGGGTCGCCCTTCGCCTTCACTCGTGATGTGTATCGAGCGCCGGTCGTGGTCGTGGTGAACACGTCGAGCGTGAAATGACCCTTCTTCTGGGTGCTCTCGCTCGGGCCCTCTCCGGGAGCAGGCAATACCTTGTCGAGAAGGAAGCGCGTCGGGGGTAGGGCGAGTCCGGCGACCAGCGCACCAAGGCCGACCGCCACCCCGCCCGCGATCACCGGAGACACGACGGAAGAGCCGACGCTCATCACCTCGCTGTACTTGAACTTCTTGCCGTACGCCCACTCTCGGAGCGCATTGCTGCGACGGACGACTCGTGTGTTGTACGACGCCATCACGAACGGTGCCTTCCACCCCTTCACTGACGGATCGATCTTCTTGCCGTCGACCACGCTCACGTCGCTCTGGCGTCCGAGTTCGGGCTCCCGATCACGATCGGGGCTCAGCGAGTACGGCGAGGCGGCGAGTTTCCGCAGGCGCGCATCGTCTTTCGACACGTCGATCTGGTTGCGAAGCGAATCGATCGTGCCACCGCTCACGCCTCCGCGCAGGGCCGTGACCACCAGGGTGGTGTCGGTGAGCTCGCCGGCGCCGTCAGCGGCGACCTTCTCGTGCAGGACGTGAACTCCGAGATCGGAAGGGATGGAATCGAATCCGCAGGAATGGACGATTTTGGCACCCGTCGACACGGCCAGGTCGTGGTTGGCGTCGATGCTTTCGCGGTGGAACAGCACCTCGCCGGTGAGGTCGACGTAATGAGTTCCGGCGGCAGCGCATTCGTGAACTAGAGCGTGGCCGTACTTGGCATAAGGACCGACCGTGGTGGCGACGACCCGGGTCCGCTGTGCGAGTGCATTCAGTGCTGTTGCGTCGTCGGCGTCGGCGATGATCAGGGGGAGATCGGCAGCGGCGGTACCCAGATCCGCGCGGGTGGCTGCCAACTTCTCGAGTGAGCGGCCGCCGAGGCCGATCTTCGTGCCTTCGGGCGCGTGTTTGACCAGGTAGTCGGCGAGTAGCTTTCCGACGAAGCCGCTCGCTCCGTAGACGATGATGTCGAGTTCTCGGGCGGGCGAGGTTCCAGTCATGGAGCCAGCCTACAAACGAGTACCGGAAAGGGATGTGACCGCGGTCACTCGGCGGGGAGGGGTTCCTTGACGACGAGGATCGGAGCCTCGACTTCGAGCAACAGGCGCTGCAGCGGGCGTTCGAGCAGGAACTTGCCGATGGGGGACATCCGGCGCGTTCCGACGATCAGGAGATCGACACCCGCGCCGTGCACCAGGTTGACAAGCGCGGTCACTGGATCGCCGTCGTGCTCGGTGGTGCGCAGATCCCACTTCGTCTCCGAGAATCCACCGGCGTCGAGCGCCGACTGAATTTCGCCGCGAAGAGCGGCCCGATCATCCTCGGTGTTTCCGATGCTGACGGTGTCTCCGATGTTGACGTCGTCCAGGACGTGCAGAACCAGGAGTTCTTCGCTTCGACCCACGGATTCCCGTGCAGCGGCCACGATTGCGGCGCGGCCTTCCGGGCTGTCCTTGTGTACGACGGCGATCGTCATGGTTCCTCCGAGTCGGTGAGCAGGTTCGCAGTCCATTATCGCCTGCAATGCTGTGCTCTACCTGAAATGAGCTACTCGACACGGGAGTTTGGGGGTGACGAGATCGCCACATCGGGGCGGCTGGGTGCCGCCTGTCACCACTGCGGCGGTGCCGCCCGTCATCACCGCGGCGGTGCCGCCCATCACCACCGCGGCGGTGCCGCCCTTCACCACGGCGAGGGTTTGTAGTCCTTGAGGAAGCAGCCGTGCAGGTCGACGCCCAGCTCGCCCTGAACGATGGGGTCGTAGACACGGGCTGCACCGTCGACGAGGTCGAGTGGTGCGTGGAAACCTTCGTCGGCCAGACGCATCTTGGTGAAGTGCGGGCGTTCGTCGGTGATCCAGCCGGTGTCGACGGCGGTCATGAGGATGCCGTCGTCGAGCATTTCCTTGGAGCTGGTGCGGGTCAACATGTTCAGTGCTGCCTTGGCCATGTTGGTGTGCGGGTGGCCAGGGCCCTTGTACGCGCGGCTGAACTGACCCTCCATGGCGGAAACGTTCACGACGTACTTGCGTCGCGCCGCGGCCGCGGCCATCGACGGGCGCAGGCGCGAAACGAGGATGAAGGGCGCCACCGAGTTGCAGAGCTGGACTTCGAGAAGCTCGATCGGATCGACCTCTTCGACGGTCTGTACCCAGCTGTTGGTGTGCGCGAGGTCGGGCAGCAGTCCGCCGGCGTCGATGGCGATGCCCTGCTCGATGCGATCGGGCGACGCCGACTTGGCGACGAGAGCGAGCGAACTGACCGCGTCGGCCGAGAGATTTCCGGAGGTGATGCTCGCGACGTCCGACAGCGATCCAGCCAGAGCAGCGGGGTGAGCGTCGCTCGTCTTGCCGAAGGTGAGGACATCGGGCAGTTCACCGGCAGGCAGTGCGCCGGATTCGGCGTCCACCAAAGCGCCGTAAGCACCGGGGGAGCGTCGAACTGTTTGTGCGGCGTTGTTGATGAGGATGTCGAGCGGACCCTGTGCGGCAACAGAATCCGCGAGTGCAACAACTTGGGCGGGGTCGCGGAGGTCGATGCCGACGATGCGCAGACGATGAATCCAGTCGTTGCTGTCCTCCATCGCCTTGAATCGGCGGATCGCGTCGTTGGGGAATCGCGTCGTGATGGTCAGATGCGCACCGTCACGCAACAGGCGCAAAGCGATGTACATGCCGATCTTCGCGCGGCCGCCGGTGAGTAGTGCGCGTCGGCCGGTCAGATCGGTGCTGGCGTCACGTTTGCTGCGGCTGGTGGCAGCGCAATCGGGGCACAGTTGGTGGTAGAAGGCATCGACTGCGGTGTAGCGCTGCTTGCAGATGTAGCACGGCCGCGCCTTGATGAGCGTGCCGGCGGAAGCGCCCGCGGTGTTCGACTTGATCGGAATGCCGGCGGTTTCGTCGTCGATGCGATCGGGTGAACCGGTGGCCGTCGCGGCGACCACTTGGCGGTCGGCTTCGTTGACGGCTGCGCGCGAAGCGAGGCGGCGCTTCTTCTTGAGTCGCTTGAACAGATGGCCGACAGCGCGCTGCATGGTGATCGAGTCGGGATGCTCGTCGTCGAGTTCGGCGGCTTCGGAAAGGACCTTCAAGCAGATTTCGAGTTCTGAGGGGTCGAGTCCGGTGAGTTCGGCTCGAGCAGATTCTGAATCGGCTGTTTCCAGCGAATCTGCCTGCAGTGCATCCGACTTCTTGGTGTCTGTATCCACTTCGAACTTCTGTTCCATCTCGATCGCCGCTCGCGCGGACTGTTCCCTGGTTCGGGAACTTCGCCAATTACGAGAAAAGCTCCGGTTCGATGAACCGGAGCTTTTCCTGTCTGTCTCAACACAGAGTGTCCGAGGGGGGACTTGAACCCCCACGTCCGTTAATAGGACACTAGCACCTCAAGCTAGCGCGTCTGCCATTCCGCCACTCGGACTCGGCCCCGATTTCTCGGTGCTGGGAAAGAGTATCCGATTAGCTCAGCTGCCCCAAATCGCCAGGTTGCGGGGCATTCCGGTCCCCCGCGTCGTTTGATTCGATGGTAGGAAAGTGGAATGACCACAACCCCGATTAATCCGAATCCGAGCAGAGCCGAAGCTGAAGTAGTCGAACTGGTCAGTTCTCTCATCCGCTTCGACACCTCGAACACGGGAGAACTCGAAACCACCAAAGGCGAGCGTGCGTGCGCGGAGTGGGTTGCCGCGCAGCTTCAAGAAGTCGGTTACGAGACGGAATACGTCGAGTCCGGTGCACCTGGCCGCGGGAATGTCTTTGCTCGCTTGAAGGGAGCCGAGTCGGGTCGCGGCGCGCTGATGCTTCACGGTCACCTCGACGTCGTCCCGGCCGAGCCCGCCGACTGGAGCGTGCACCCCTTTGCCGGCACCGTCCAGGACGGTTACGTCTGGGGGCGCGGCGCCGTGGACATGAAGGACATGGTCGGGATGATCCTGGCCCTCGCCAGACAGTTCAAGGCGGAAGGCGTCGTACCGCCGCGTGATCTGGTGTTCGCCTTCGTGGCGGACGAGGAAGCCGGCGGAAAGTACGGATGCCAGTGGCTGGTCGAGCATCGCCCGGATCTGTTCGAGGGAGTGACCGAGGCCCTGGGTGAGGTCGGCGGCTTCTCGCTGACGGTTCCGCGACCTGACGGAACCGACCGCCGCCTCTACCTGGTGGAGACTGCGGAAAAAGGTCTCGGGTGGATGCGTCTGACCGCCAAGGGACGCGCCGGGCACGGCTCCTTCCTCCACGACGACAACGCGGTCGCCACACTCGCCGGCGCGGTCTCGAGGCTGGCTGCCCACCAGTTCCCGATCGTGATCTCCGATTCCGTCGCGGAGTTCCTGACCGCCGTCGGCGAAGAGACCGGATTGGACTTCGATCCGGGATCACCCGACATCGACGGGACCCTCGCGAAGCTGGGCACGATCGCCAACATCATCGGGGCGACGTTCCGTGACACCGCGAACCCGACGATGCTCAAGGCCGGTTACAAGGCGAACGTCATTCCGCAGACGGCCGAGGCGGTCTTCGACTGCCGCGTGCTGCCGGGGCGCCAGGCCGAATTCGAGCGAACGGTGGACCAACTGATCGGTCCCGACGTGACCCGCGAGTGGATCACCAAGCTGGACTCGTACGAGACGACGTTCGACGGCCACCTTGTCGACGCCATGAACGAGGCGATTCTCGCCCACGACCCGGAGGCTCGCACAGTTCCGTACATGCTCTCCGGTGGAACCGACGCGAAGGCGTTCGCGAAACTCGGCATTCGCTGCTTCGGTTTCGCACCGTTGCAGTTGCCACCCGAGCTGGATTTCAGCGCGCTGTTCCACGGCGTCGACGAGCGAGTTCCGGTGGACGCACTACTGTTCGGGACACGTGTTCTGGAACATTTCCTGCTCAATTCCTGACGAGCACGTGGATAGATCCGTGAGCTCGACTCACATCGAGCTCTCTTGTCACAGAAAGGATTCGCATGGCGCACGATCCGTACGAACCATTGCCGAAGTTGCCGAGTTTCGAGCTGACCAGTGACGACATCACTGCCGGCCAGCCGCTGAAGCTTGCTCAGGCCAGTGGTGCCTTCGGTGTTCCCGGTGGCGAAGACATCTCACCGCAGCTCTCGTGGTCGGGCTTTCCGGCCGAGACGAAGAGTTTTGTCGTGACGGTGTTCGACCCGGACGCACCGACGGCGTCGGGATTCTGGCATTGGGCCGTGGCGAACATTCCGGCTTCCGTCACCGAACTTCCGGCCGGTGCCGGCGCGGCCGACAGCAGTGTCCTGCCTGCCGGAACCGTCACGCTCCGCCACGACGGCGGCGGGTTCGGTTTCATCGGTGCAGGCCCGCCTCCCGGACACGGTCCGCATCGCTACATCGTCGCGGTGCATGCCCTCGACGTGGAGACGCTCGACGGTGTCACTGCCGACTCGTCGCCGGCGTTCCTCGGTTTCAACGTGTTCCATCACGCGATTGCGCGTGCAACCCTGACCGGGACGTTCGAGGTCGAATAGTCACCCCGCTGTGCGCCTTTATTAACCGCCCGCGGTTAATAAAGGCGCACAGCAGTTTCTAGCGAGGGTTCTCAGCTCCGACAGCCTGCGCGATCGACGAGAAGCCTGCCGCGCGCACGCGCTTGGCGATGCCTTTGTGGATGCTGCGAGCCCAGAACGGTCCGCCGTAGATGAAGCCGGTGTATCCCTGCACCAGCGTCGCGCCGGCGAGGATCCGTTCCCACGCCTGATCGGCCGTCTCGATACCGCCGACCGAGATGATGGTCATCTTGTCGCCCACTCGGGCGTACAGGCGCCGGAGTACCTCGAGCGAGCGCTCGGCAACCGGTGCGCCGGAAAGCCCACCCGCGCCGAGTGCAGCTACCTCGGCGTCCGGGGTCTTCAAACCGTCGCGGCGGATCGTGGTGTTGGTCGCGACGATTCCGGCAAGTCCGAGTTCGACGGCCAGATCGGCGACGGCGTCGACGTCGTCGTCGGAGAGATCGGGAGCGATCTTCACCAGTACCGGCACGCTGACGGTGTCGAGCACGGCCTGCAGGATCGGGCGCAGTGATTCGACGGCCTGTAGATCACGGAGTCCGGGAGTGTTCGGCGAGCTGACATTCACGACCATGAAGTCGGCCAGCGGTCCGAGAAGCTGCGCGCTGGCGGTGTAGTCGGCAGCGGCGTCGGCGGCTTCGACGATCTTGGTCTTGCCGATGTTCGCACCGATCGGCACCGTGACGCGGCGCTGCCGCAGGAAGTTGGCTGCATGACCGGCGCCGTGGTTGTTGAAGCCCATCCGGTTGATCAGAGCGTGATCGGCCGGAAGCCGGAACAGACGCGGCGCGGGGTTACCGGGCTGAGCCTGGGCCGTCACCGTTCCGACCTCGGCGAAACCGAAGCCCAACGGGCCCCAGGCGTCGACTCCGGTGGCGTCCTTGTCGAATCCGGCCGCCAGACCGAGAGGTGCGGTGAACGTCAGACCGAAAGCCTGACTGCGCAAAACCGGGTCGTCGACGACAAGAACTTTCGAGACCAGCCAGCGAAGGGGAGCGAACCGTGTCACCAGTTTCATCGCAGTGAAGGCAATGTGGTGGATGCGTTCCGGTGGTACCCGGAACATCAGGCTCAGCAGCAGTTGGTACACGATTCTCCAGCTCTTCGGTGGTGTGATGTTGGCAGCGGCTTCGACGGCGGCGGATCCTGTTCGTATCTCGAACGATCAGTGCTGAATGCCGTCCGGATCGGTCACGTGCAGCGGCGTCTTCTTGCGCTTGAGAAGCACACGTCGGCTGCCGTCGGGGTAGAGACGAACGCGGGAGAGTTCCCACCCGCCGAACTCGGCGGAGATCGCCAGCCGCATCGACGCGGTAACCCGCGAAACGTTCGGCGGTAGCCGGAGTGGCACGTAGTCGAACTTGTCGTCCGACGTTTCCCACTGCGCGGGGATCCCGCGCGCACGCTTTTCCATCAGTTCTCCCGTGACGGGATGACCTGCAGCCCGTCACCGGTTGCCGATCCGACGATCAGATTGCCGTTGGAAGAGTCTACGGCCAACGAATTCGGCTGTCGCACCGTCTTGAACCGTCCGGTCTCTACAGGGATGCCGGACGACAGGTCGAAGCCGACTACCTCGTTGGTTGCGGTCAGCGTGACCCACACTCGATCCGCGGTCTCGTCGTAGGCAACGGCGTACGGCGACTCGCCGACGGGGTAGCGCTGGTGCATCAGGAGCGGATCGGCAGTGAAGACGAGCAGTTCGTTGCCGGTGGTGTCGGTGACAAGGATGCGCCCGAAGCGATCGGTGGCCAGGTGGGTCGCACCCTCACCGGCACGGAGTGCAACGCCGAGTTTGCCGTCTTCGAGGTTGATCGCCGTCAGCGAGGTCTGACGGTGATCGAGGGCGCTCAGGTTGTCGCCGGTCACCGCGAGTTCGTCCACGGATGCGAATCCCGAAACCTTCTGTGACTGATCGGTCTTCGGGTCGACGATGTGAACTGAACCATTGTCCGTACCGATCGCGATGCGGCCGTCGGTGAGTTCGACCGCGGAGTTTGCCTGGCCGTCGACCGGGATGGACGTCTGTTCGCCCGAAGTCAGATTCAGCTTCACTACCTGGCGATCCATCGACAGCAGCGCGTTGCCGTCAGCGGCGATCGAGACGTCGCGCACGTCCGAATTCAGGGTGATCGGACGACCTGTCGAGGCCGGGTCGGCGCCGGACAAGCCGTCCGCAGGAACGACCAGCACCGAGCGGGGGTTGCCGGCGACCAGGACAGCGCTGCGCGTGATCGGGTCGAATGTGATGGAATCGATCAGACCTGAATACGGGTGAACCACGCCGTCCGGGGTGCTGGTGGTGGCCGGCGAGACCGCGGCCGTTGCGGGATCGATCGTGATGAGGTCGTCTCCGCCATCTCCGGAAGAACATCCTGTGACCAGCAGAACCGCCGCCCCCATTGCTGCTGCAGTGGTGCGGATCCCTAGGCGAGCCATGTGTAGTTCCTCTTTTTCTTGTCATCTGTTCTTCACGCAGTGCGACTGTCATCGATCATCCCTGATCGCAGTCGGGCGCCGTTCATCGCGTCGAGGAACTACCGACCATTCCGCTCACACCCTTGACGCGATACCGTACGAACAGCGATTGCGGTTGACGCTGCAATCACCGAGGAGATCATTGTGATTCCCACAGAACCCACCGATTCCGGCGCGCAGTCGCCCGAACCGGCGCGGCCGGGCTTCGAGATCGAGGACCTCACCGTCGGCGCTCACGCACACGGTTTCGGCAGGTCCGACGGTCGAACTTTCGCGTTTCGCGTACGCAAGAGCGTGTTGTTCGTCGAGGTTTACGGCGAATACTGCGAGCACAGTGTGCCAACCCCGTCGGATGTCATTGCTACGGCCGAGCGATCGGTGACCGATATCGATCTGACCGACGAGCGAAGCATCGCCGGTGTGGTCCGCGACGCAGTTCTCTCGACGGAGGCTGATTGGTCACAGCCCGGTTCCGGTGACGGAGTTCGTGAGGCCGACAGTCGCAGCCTGCCGACGGTGAGAGCCGTCCTCAGCAGGCTGGGATCGATCATCGATTCTGTTCGGTGAATTCTCGGCGCGGGATCACCAGGGTTGCTCCGGTCTTCGGATGTGGGAACACCTCGACCGGATAACCGTAGACGCGGGTCAGAAGTTCTTCGTGCAACACCGATTCCGGGGGACCGTCAGCGGCGATGCGGCCGTTTTCGAGCACGACGATCCGATCCGCGTACGCCGCTGCCAACGCGAGATCGTGCAACACGACGACGACGGCATCGCCGTCCGCAGCGCGGGCGCGCGCCACGGACATCACCGCCTCCTGGTGTCCGAGATCGAGTGCTGCCGTCGGTTCGTCCAGCAGGATGGTCGACGTTTCCTGCGCCAGTACCCGCGCAAGTGCGACTCGCGCCTGCTCGCCACCGGACAGCACGGCAAACGGCCGATTGGCGAACCCCTCGACATCGCAGGTCTTCATCGCCGCGGTGATGGCAGCGCCGTCGCGGTCTTCTCGGCGAGTTCCGGCCCAGGGTGCGCGGCCCATGCGAACGACCTGGCGAGCACTGAACGAAAATCCGATGGTGTGTTTCTGGGGGAGCACCGCGCGTCGGCGCGCCATGTCGATCGGCGACCAATGTGTGAGGTCGGTGCCGTCGACGTCCACCCGCCCCGCGATGACGGGCTGATCACCGGCCAACGCCGCAAGAAGTGTCGACTTACCGGCGCCGTTCGGTCCGACGAGGACGACGACTTCTCCGGCGCGGACCTCGATGGACACACCTTCGAGAATGTGCCGACCACCGCGCTCGACGGTGATGTCGCACGCCTCGAGAGTGACATCACCGACGCCAGGGCTCTCCGGTTCGGGGGTGACGCGGCCGAAGAGTTCGCGCCAGTTTCGGACGAGGCTGCTCATGCCCACCCGCCCTGTTGTGCGCGAGTGCGTCGGAGAAGCCAGAAGAAGAACGGTCCACCCACCAGAGCGGTCAGCATTCCGAGTGGCAGGTCCGCGTTGTCGATCAGCGACCGCGAGCCGAGGTCTGCGACCAGCAGAACCAGTGCGCCGGCAAGGGCGCTCGCGGGAATCAGCGCGCGGTGGCCAGGTCCGACGAGAATGCGCATCAGGTGCGGAACGACCAGACCGACGAAGAGGATGATGCCGGTGAAGGCAACACTCGCCGAGACCAGGAGAGCGACGATCAGAACCGCGAACTGGCGCAGCCGTTCGACATTGACGCCCAGGTGACGGGCCGCGTGTTCACCGAGCGCCAGCAGGTCGAGACGTGGGGCGATCATCATGGTCGCGGCGATCCCGACGACGGTCATCGGGGCCACGATCAGGACTGCGTTCCAGGAAGCACCGTTGAGTGAGCCGAGTTGCCAGAACACGATCTGATCGCGAGCAGACGGGCTGGCGACAAAGGTGAAGAAGGCGATGAGACCGCCGGCGAACGCGTTTATCGCAACGCCGGTCAGCACCAGCGTCACCACTTCGGTTCTGCCCTCGTGCCGAGCGAGCAGATACACCGCAGCGGTGGTGACCAGTCCGGCGACGAACGCGGCGGCAGCTACAGCCCAGCCGGCCACGAACGTGCCGCCGACGACGATGACAGCGCTCGCGCCGACCGCCGCACCCGCGGACACTCCGATCACTCCGGGCTCGGCCAGCGGATTGGAGAACACACCTTGCAGAAGCGCACCGGAACATCCCAGCGCCGCGCCGACACAGATGGCGAGCACGACGCGGGGGAAACGAACCTCCCACAAGGTCACTTCACCACTGGGATGGGCGGGCATCGGACCGAGATCGAGCCCGATGCGGTGCAGGATGCTGCCCAAAACCTCGAGTGGTGACGTCGGAACCTGACCGATGCACGCCGACAGCACTGCGACGATCACCAGAGCTAGAGTCAAGCTGATCAGAACCGCACTCACCCGCGACCGCGACGCGGGGCGAGATGCCGATTTGTCGGCGCCCTTGACGTCGTGTGAATCCTCGGCTGCGGACCCAGTCTTACCTGCGTCGGAACTATCTGTTTCTGTACTCACGAATCAGCACTCACAAATCTCTGCTCACGATCCACCGGGCTCGTAGATCGCTTCGGCAAGTGCCGCCATGACACGTCCGGTGTTCGGCCCGAAGCTGAGCAACACTCCGTCCTCCATGTCGACTACTCGTTTGTTCTTTCCGGCCGGTGTCTGAGCAATGCCAGGGACCTTTTCGAGGCCGTCGATACCGCCGATCGACGCCAACCCGTCCGTCATCATGAGCAGGGCGTCCGGCGCGGCGGCGATGAGCGCCTCGCTGGTGATGGGCACGAACTGCTGTGTGATGCCCGAGGCGGTTCCGGCATCGGTGGCGCCGAGTGCCTCGATCAAGGAATCTGCTCCGGACCCTTCACCACCGATCATGGTGATGGCCGAGCCGCGCATGTAGAGGAACGCGATCTTCAGTGGATCGCCCTCGGTGGGGACCAGATCACGAGCCCCAGAGATCTCCGATTCGGTCCGATCGACCAGCGCCGCGCCCTGTGCGGGGACGCCGAGTGCGTCGGCGACGGCCTGGAGTTGCCCCGGCACACCTTCGAGTGTTCGGGTCGGATCGAAGAAGACGACCGGAACACCGGCGGCGCGCAACTGATCCTGGACGCTCTTGGGCCCGATACTCGTGTCGGTGAGAACCACCGTGGGATCGAGGTCGAGGATCGCCTCGGTGTTGAGCGATTGGCCGCCGACCGTGACAACCGGCACGTCTGCGATTGCGGGGAACTTGGCTGCGGTGTCGCGGCCGACAAGATTGTCACCGAGGCCGAGCGCCACCGTCGTCGTCGCGAGCGTCCCGTAGCGGTCGGCCGCAACGATCCGGCTGTTGTCCGTGATGGTCACGTCGACGCCGTCGAAGCTTTTCACCGTCACGGGCAGTGTCGCGGTCGGGTTGTCGGAGACGGGAACCGGGCTGGAATCTTCGAGTACCGCGGTCCGGGCACCCTGAGATGTCGTGGAATTGTCGCTGGAACCGCAAGCCACCAGACCGAAACCGGCTGCTGCGACCAGTGCCGCCGCGGCCAAGCGCTTCATCATTTGACGAGGTAGCTCTCGATGTCGCCTTCGAGGTCGGCGAACAGGTCGCCGTTGAGGCGGTACGCCAGATTCACCTCGTCGATGAAACGCTGCTGTTCCTCCGCAGGAATCTGCAGTGCATCCAGACTCGAGCGGTAATCGTCCTTGAAGGGCTTCGGCTTGGGGATGCCTTCGAAGATGTAGAAGCGAAGTCCGTCGGTCTCGAATCCGTAGGCGCGCTCGAGCATGCGGCGGATGATCTGTCCGCCGGACAGATCGCCCATGTAGCGCAAGTAATGGTGTGCGACGAAGCCGGCGGGCCAGTCGAACGCCACCTCCTTCAGCCGGGCGATGTAACGCTCGGTTGCCGGCAGTGCCACGAGTTCGTCGCGCCAGTTCGGTCCGCCGAGGAATTCGAGATCGGCCTCGAGTGAAGCCACCCGCAGCAGATCCTCGGACAGGAACGGAGTGACCAACTCGTTGTCGGCGTGTGTGCGGCCGGCCTCTTCGAGGCTGGTGTAGACGAGGTAGGTCTGCCCCAGGAGAGCGGCATAGCCTGCGGTGGTCAGCTCACCGCCGAGCAGAGCACCCACGAAACGCGACTGCTCGGTCTCGCGGTGCGCTGCGTCCGTCTCGGTCTTGATTCGTTCGGAGAAGGCGGGGCCTGCGTCTGCGGAAAGGCTGTCTGCGTCGAGCGTGGTCATGGATTCTCCTGAGGCTGTAGTAAAGCGTTGCCTACTAGGTTAGCCTGCCCTCGCCAAGACGATACCTTCGGTATTTCGATCAGCGGGACGAACTAAGCGCTCACGTCGTCGAGAGCCGCGGCAATCGCTTTCGGCAGTTCCAATTCTTCGGTTGCCAGTACTCCTGTCAACTGGGCGAGATCACGCGTACCGACGACGGCGCTGGCCACCCCGGCACGATCGCGCGCCCAGGCCAGTGCCACCGCCAGTGGGGAAGTACCCAGACCGTCGGCGGCGGTAACGACGGCGTCGACCACCCGGATCGAGGAATCGGTCAGGTAGCTCTGAACATCCTGTGAATGTGCTTCGTCGGCGCCGCGGGAGTCGACCGGGATGCCGTCGCGGTATTTGCCGGTCAACACGCCGCCCGCGAGGGGTACGGCGGCGAACACTCCGACACCGTGATGGGCGGCCGCTGCGAACAATTCTTCCTCGACGCCGCGTGCGAGCAGTGAGTACTCGGCCTGCGTCGCGGCGAGTGTTGTTGCGCCACCGGCTCCGACGGCCGTCGCCAGCTGCCAGCCGAGGTAACCGCGCACCCCGACGTACCGCACCTTGCCGCTCGAGACCGCGTAGTCGAGGGTTGCTGCAACCTCGTCGACGGGCGTGAGCGGATCCCAGGTTGCGACCTGCCACATGTCGAGGAAGTCGGTTCCGAGTTCACGAAGAGTCGCGTCGAGTTGGCGGAGCAATCCGCGCCGCGAGCAGTCGACGCGATCGGTGCCGATCGGAGTGGGATCGATGCCGGCGCTCGAGCTGATGATGAGTTCGTCACGCGGAACGACGTCGTCGAGCAACTCGGCGAGGATCCGTTGCGCCGCACCGGCGCCGTACGCGGGCGAGGTGTCGACCAAGGTTCCGCCGGCCTCGGCGAAGGCGAGCAGCTGCGCTGCAGCCTCGTCGCCGTCCGTGTCGCGTCCCCATGTCAGTGTGCCGAGCCCAAGTCGCGAGACCCGAAGTCCGCTCGTTCCGACAGATCTGTGCTTCATAACCGCCTGCATCTCGCGCCCGACTCGTGTGCGCAAGTGCGGCACCCGAGAGATCTCACCACGTGCAGACTAGTGGGCGCTCGCCTCGAGTCGGGGTATTCGGACACGGACGTGCCGGGCGCGGCGCGCTGCAGTGAGCACCGGTAGCGTGGCGCCGGTGAAACGTGAACCCGACACACGAAACCTGTGTGCAGTAACCCCATTCGAATCAGCCGGGATCGGTGAGTGATGGGCGAAGCGATGACCTGGCTCCAGGCCGTGATCCTGGGCCTCGTGCAGGGATTGACCGAGTTCCTGCCCATCTCGTCTTCCGGACATTTGCGAATCGTGTCGGAGATATTCTTCGGCAGTGACGCCGGTGCGTCCTTCACCGCGGTGACCCAGCTCGGCACCGAGCTGGCAGTCCTGATCTATTTTGCGCGCGACATCGTGAGGATCATCACTGCCTGGTTCCGGGGTGTGTTCAACGCCGAGCATCGGGGCGATCTCGACTACCGCATGGGTTGGTACGTCATCATCGGCACCATTCCGGTCGGCATCCTCGGCTTCTTCTTCAAGGACCAGATCCGTACCGGCGCACGCAATCTGTGGTTGATCGCCACGATGTTGATCGTGTTCGCGCTTGTCATCGCCGCTGCCGAGTACTACGGGCGCAAGACTCGGCCCATCGAAACGCTCACAGCGCGCGACGGCATCATCATGGGTTCGGCTCAGGCGCTCGCGCTCATCCCGGGTGTCTCACGTTCGGGTGGCACGATCAGTGCCGGCCTTTTCCTCGGACTCACCCGTGAGGCCGCAGCCCGTTACTCGTTCCTCTTGGCGATTCCGGCAGTTCTCGCCTCCGGTTTGTTCAGCCTCCCGGATGCCTTCGAGCCGGCCGGTGAGGGTCTGAACGCGAGCGGTCCGCAGTTGCTGGTGGCAACCGTCATCGCCTTCGCGGTCGGTTACGCAGCGATCGCCTGGCTGCTTCGATTTGTTGTCGATCACTCCATGTACTGGTTCGTCGGATACAGAATCGCTCTCGGCGTAGTCGTCCTTGCGTTGCTGGCCACAGGGGTCGTGTCCGCGACATAGGGTCCGTTTCGACGTCGACCACCCGTCCGTGCGGCCACCGCCCCATTAGGGTTGTGGAATGACAGTTGTCCTACTGCGGCACGGGCGGTCGACGTCCAACACTGCCCATACCCTGGCCGGTCGAACGCCGGGTGTGGAACTCGACGATCACGGCCGGAAACAGGCCGAAGGCGTCGTCGATCGGCTGGTCGGTCTGGACATCGCGGAGATCGTCCGCTCGCCGCTGTTGCGGTGCGAGCAGACGGTCGGCCCCATTGCCGTCGACCGTGGTCTGACCCCGCTGGTGGAGGATCGCCTCATCGAGGTCGACTACGGCGACTGGACGGGCCGCCCGCTCAAGGAACTGCTGGAGGAACCGCTCTGGAAAGTGGTGCAGCGCCACGCTTCCGGTGCCGTGTTCCCGGGCGGTGAAGGACTGGCCCAGGTGCAGGCGCGAGCCGTTGCCGCGATCCGCGAGCACGACGCACGGCTGGCCGAAGAACACGGCAAAGACGTCGTCTGGATCGCGTGTACACACGGTGACGTCATCAAATCGGTTCTCGCCGACGCGTTTGCGATGCACCTCGATTCGTTCCAGCGCATCGTCGCCGAGCCCGCTTCGGTCAGCGTGATTCGATACACGGCCACTCTGCCGTTCGTACTGCGGGTCAACGACACCGGAGACGTGCTCGCAGCGATCGGTGCAGCGAAGGCCGCGACCAACGGCTCGGCTCCTGCGCAGGAGTCCGTCCCCGGCGGAGAGGTCGGTGCGTGAGCTGTGACGGATAATGGGTACTCAGTGATGTTCTGCTCGAACTCGAGGAGGTGCAATGTCGCGCGCGATTCACGTATTTCGCACTCCTGACCGATTTGTCGCAGGAACGGTGGGCGAACCCGGTGACAGGTCTTTCTATCTCCAGGCCGTGCACGAAGCACGGGTGGTGAGTGTGTTGCTCGAGAAGCAGCAGGTTCAGGTCCTCGCCGACCGCATGGGCCTACTCCTCGAAGAGGTACATCGCCGGTTTGGAACCGAGGTTCCGCCGCAAGCCGACGACGTCTCCGATCTCAGCCCGTTGGTCACTCCGCTCGACGCGGAGTTCCGGGTGGGCACGATGGGACTCGGCTGGGACGCCGATGCCGGCGCGGTCGTCGTGGAGTTGCTTGCCGTCAGCGAGACGGAGTTCGACGAATCGGTTGTCCTCGACGACGCCGACGACGGTCCGGACGCGGTCCGTGTGTTTCTGACACCTGAGCAAGCGCGCGAATTCTCGCTGCGGTCCGAACGCGTCATCGCGGCGGGACGCGCGCCATGCCCGCTGTGTGGTGAGCCGCTGGCGCCTGAGGGGCACGTGTGCATCCGCACCAACGGATACCGGCGCGGCGAGTCCTTCGGTTTTGCGATCGACGACGCAGACGACGACGAGGTCTGACGTCGTGGCCGAACCCGGAGTGCCGGACGTTCTGCTCGAGGGTGATCTGACTCTGATCGGTCAGATCACCACGGCGAGCAACGCCACGCTGGTGTGCGAGTCGACTCTGGGGGAGCAGTCCACCCGTGTGGTCTACAAGCCGGTGCGTGGGGAACGCCCCCTGTGGGATTTCCCGGACGGCACTCTGGCGGGGCGTGAGGTCGCGTCGTACCGAGTGTCCGAGGCGCTGGGCTGGGGAGTGATTCCGCGAACAGTGTTGCGGGACGGTCCTTTCGGTCCAGGAATGGTGCAGCGGTGGATCGACACCGTCGATCGCCGCGCGGACGGATCGGGCGGCCTCGAGATGGTCGACCTGTGCAGTCCCGGCAATGTTCCACCAGGGTGGTTCGAGGTTCTGCAGGCCTTCGACTCGGAGGGCGAACCCGTCTCCCTCATCCATGCGGACGATCCGCGGCTGCAAAGAATGGCCGTTCTGGACGTCCTCATCAACAATGCCGACCGCAAGGGTGGTCACGCCCTCGAGGGCGTCGACGGCTCGGTGTACGGCGTTGATCACGGAATCTGTCTTCACTCGGAGAACAAGCTGCGGACCGTGTTGTGGGGGTGGGCCGGACAGCCCGTACCGGGCGCCTTGATTACCGACGTCGCCGAACTCGCGACAACTCTCGACGGGGGTCTCGGCGACGAGTTGTCCGAACTGATCACTGAGGAAGAGATCGTGGCTTTGGCGGTGCGGGCGATGCAGTTCGCAGAGTCCGCTGTGATGCCTGAGCCGAACGGCCATCGAACGATTCCCTGGCCCGCTTTCTAGTCGCCCGAATTTTCCTGCTGTTCGCGAGTTGCCGTCTTCAATCCGGGTGAGCGAACCAATCGCAGTAGTTGTTCTCGCAGTGCGGCGACATCCCCGACCCCGACGGTCAACGCCGCATCTTCCTTCTCGAGCGTCAGTAGTCGCTCGTACGTCAGTCGGCCGGCGTCGGTTATCGCGATCACGCGCCGACGCTCGTCCCGCGGATCGGTGTCTCGGGTGACGTGGCCCGCTCGTTCGAGACGGTCGATCGTGCGACTCATCGTCTGATCGGTGACCCGGGCATTCTTCGCGATGTCGCGTTGCGACGCCGGTCCACCAGCGATCGAATGGAGCACGATGAGACCCGCGTGAGTCATGTCCTGAGACCGCAGAACCTTCTCCCACGAGTGCTCTACCAGGCGTGCAGCGGTGGACAACAGTCGGCCGGTGGGCCAGTCGTCCAGGCCGTCGCTGCTCATGTTTTTGCCTTCCGTTTGCAATTACTCAGCATGCTGAACAAAATAGTCGGTAAGTCCTCTCTGTTGCCGATCCCTGGAGACCCAGTGAGCACACCAGTACAAAATCGTCCTGTTCGTCGCCTTCGATGGATTGTGCCAGCTCTCCTCGTGATCGGCTGGCTGGCAATCGGAGGGTTCGGGGGGCCGTTCGCCGGAAAGCTCAGCACGGTGCAGCAGAACGACAACACCTCGTTCCTGCCCGCGTCAGCCGAAGCCACCGAGGTGGCGAAGCTTCAAGAAAGCTTCACGGACACACGCTTCGTGCCGGCCATCATCGTGGCGGAACGATCGGGTGGACTCGAGCCCTCGGACTCCACCTTCCTGTCCCAGACCGTCGATTCATTCGTCGGCACCGAGGGGTTCGGTGACGCGTCATCGCCGCCGATCCCGTCAGCCGACGGCCAAGCACTGCAGATGTTTTTGCCGGTCGACAGCACACTCGAGGTCAAGGACAGTGTGAAAGCGCTGCGCACGGCGCTGGAATCGAGCCCTGATGGACTCACGGTCAAGGTGACCGGACCCGCGGGGCAGGTTGCGGATCTTTCGGCAGCATTCGCGGGCATCGACGGATTGCTGTTGTTGGTCGCCGGGTCCGTCGTGATCTTGATTCTGATCGTCGTCTACCGGAGCCCGATCCTGCCGTTCGTCGTGATCTTCTCGGCGATCTTCGCCCTCGGTTTGTCGAGCTTGCTCGTATATCTGCTCGCGGACGCAGACGTCATCGCCTTGAACGGTCAGAGCCAGGGCATTCTGTTCATCCTCGTGTTCGGCGCCGCCACCGACTACGCGCTGCTCCTGGTCTCGCGCTACCGCGAGGAGTTGCGGATCGAGAAGGACAAGTACGCGGCGATGCGTACCGCGTGGCGCGCGACGCTCGAACCCGTCGCAGCGTCCGCCGGAACGGTCATCGCGGGCGTTCTGTGCCTGTTGCTCTCCGACCTGAACTCCAACCGCGGACTCGGTCCGGTGGCTGCCATCGGGATTGCTGCGTCCTTCCTCGCGTCGATGACGTTCCTACCGGCAGTGCTGGTGTTGTTCGGGCGAACTGCCTACTGGCCGACCAAGCCGAAGTTCGACGCCGACCGCGAGCACCACGACGAGGCGAACGATCATCGGTTCTGGGCCGGGCTCGCTGCTCGAATCGGTAGGCATCCGCGACGCTTCTGGGTGGCGTCGACGCTGGTGTTGGTGATCTTCGCGCTGATGATGCCGCAGTTCAAGGCCAGCGGTGTCTCTTCGTCCGACATCTTCTTGCTCGACGTCGATTCGGTTGCAGGCCAGGAGATTCTCGGTGAGCACTTCGACGCCGGTTCAGGGTCGCCGGCCGTGGTGATCGCCAATGCCGACCAGGTCGATGCGGTCGCGGCAGCAAGTCGCGTCGACGGTGTCAGTGATGTGAGTGTCGTCCAGAACGGGGGATCACCTCTGGTTGTCGACGGACGAGTCTCCCTGCAGGCGACGCTGACTGACGCTGCCGACTCACTCGCGGCCGAAGACACGATCGTCCGTCTACGTGATGCAGTTCACGCCGTGGACGGCGCCGACGCACTGGTGGGTGGCGTCACAGCGACCGATCTCGACACGAAGACCACCTCGACTCGTGACCGAACTCTCATCATTCCGGTGGTGATCATCGTGGTGTTCGTCATTCTTTCGCTCCTGCTGCGTTCGCTTCTGGCGCCGCTGCTCCTCATGGGCACCGTTGTGCTCTCGTTTGCTGCGACACTGGGCATTTCGTCGCTGGTGTTCGACCACGTCTTCGGCTTCCCCGGCGCGGATCCGGTGGTTCCGCTGTTCGCATTCGTGTTCCTCGTGGCGCTGGGAATCGACTACAACATCTTTCTCATGACGAGGGTGCGGGAGGAAGCGCTGAAGATCGGCACTCGCGCGGGAGCTCTGCGGGGACTCACAGTCACCGGCGGGGTGATCACTTCTGCCGGAGTTGTTCTGGCAGCAACCTTCTCGGCGTTGGCGGTCATCCCGCTGTTGTTCCTCGCGCAGATCGCGTTCATCGTGGCGTTCGGCGTCCTGCTCGACGCCCTGATCGTCCGATCTCTGCTGGTACCGGCCTTGACCTACGACATCGGTCAGAAGATCTGGTGGCCGAGCAAGCTCGCGTCGACGCCCGAACCGGAGCAGGATCAGCCAGCACCTTCCGAGCCTCAGAGCAGCCTCCACTAGGCTCGGCAGCATGCAGTCTTGGTCCGATACCGCACTCCCGTCCGTTCCCGGTCAGGGGCCGCCGTTGCGGCTGTACGACACAGCCGACCGTCAGGTTCGTCCCGTCACGCCGGGCAAGAAGGCGACGATGTACGTCTGCGGCATCACCCCGTACGACGCCACCCACCTCGGTCACGCGGCCACGTACCTCACGTTCGACCTCGTGAACCGCATCTGGCGTGACGCCGGACACGACGTCCACTACGTCCAGAACGTGACCGACGTGGACGACCCGCTGTTCGAGCGCGCCAATCGCGACGGCGAGGACTGGATGGTCCTCGGCATGCGTGAGACGGCACTCTTCCGTGAGGATATGGAAGCGTTGCGGGTACTACCGCCGAAGGACTACATCGGCGCCGTCGAGTCGGTGAACGAAGTAGTCGAGTTGGTAGAGAAGTTCGTGGCGTCCGGCGCCGCCTACGTCGTCGACGACGCCGAGTTCCCCGACGTCTACTTCCGCGCCGACGCGACCGAGCAGTTCGGTTACGAGTCGGGCTACGACCGCGCGACGATGGAGAAGTTCTTTGCCGAACGCGGCGGAGATCCCGATCGCGTCGGAAAGCGCAATCCGCTCGACGCACTTGTCTGGCGTGCGGAGCGTCCGGGCGAGCCCTCGTGGCCCTCGCCCTTCGGGCCGGGACGCCCAGGTTGGCACATCGAATGCGCCGCCATTGCGCTCAACCGAATCGGCTCCGGCTTCGACGTCCAGGGCGGTGGCAGCGACCTGATCTTCCCGCACCACGAGTTCTCGGCTGCGCATGCCGAATCGGCGACGGGCGATCGCCGTTTCGCACGGCACTACGTGCATACCGGCATGATCGGCCTCGACGGCGAGAAGATGTCGAAGAGTCGCGGAAACCTGGTCTTCGTCTCCAAGTTGCGCGGCGAGGGCGTGGACCCCGCAGCAATCCGACTCGGACTGCTCTCCGGCCACTACCGCCAGGATCGCGCGTGGACCGAACAGGTCCTCGAGGATGCTCAGTCGCGTCTGAAGGTGTGGCGGGAGGCAGTGGCCCTCGGTTCCGCACAGTCCGTCACCGACACCGTCGCACGGTTGCGTCAGCACCTGGCCGACGACCTCGACACCCCGAAGGCTCTCGACGCGCTCGACGGTTGGGCACGCCGCGCAATCGAAGGTGGCGGATCCGACGCACAGGCACCCGGCGAGTTCGCCGATGCCGTGGATGCGTTGCTGGGTATTTCGCTTCGCTGAAGTCCTGCTGTGCGCCTTTATTAACCGCGGGCGGTTAATAAAGGCGCACAGCAGTTTCTAGGCGTAGTCCAACGCACCCTCGGCTGGGGTCGGAACCCGGCGCCGCAGCGGCGAGCCCAGCGCCCGCGCCAGATCCGTTCCGTCGTGCTCGGCGAGCAACTCACCGTTGGACCACACCAGCAGTGCGGCGCTGACTGCCTGCTCGGCAGTGGAGTGCGCAAGGTCGTAGTGCGCACAACCGGGCACGTCCGCGTACGTGATCCACAGGTCGTAGCCGGTCATGAAGAGATCCAGATCGAACTGAACGCTCAAGCCGAGAAGCTCGCTGCGACCGTTGTCGTCGACGCCGGCGAAAGCCTCGTCCAGCGCCAGTAGCCGTGGGGCGTGCGGGTCGGCCGAGTCCAACATGACGTGCGCCGCAGCGAAGAGCGGAAGGTGCAGCGAGACGGACTGCTCGCCACCGGACAGTGCGCTGTGCCGCGCGACAGTCAGCCGGTCTTCCTTGCCCTCACCGCTGATGAGGGTGAACGAGAACACACGCCACTGCCGGTAGTCGAGCGCCGAGGACAGGATCTCCGGGTACGAGCGTTCGGGGTGCGCGGCGCGGGCGGTGCGGATCTGGGTCGCGAAATGCGCTCGCAGAGTCGCCAGTTCGTCAACCCCGAGGGCCGACGCATCTCGATCCAGCAGCTTGGAGATCGCCCGCGAGCTGTCGTCGAGGTTGTCGGCCAGCACCCAGTGAACGCCGATGGTGTTGCCCGAGGACATGCGACGCTCACGCATCTCGGTGCCCATCTGTGCGATCAACTCTCGTGCGTCGACGGTGCGCTCGTGGATCTGCTGAGCCAAACCGGTCAGCAGGGCATCTTCGAGAATGCGACGCTCGGATTCGGTGAGCAACTGCTCCTGATCGCCGCGAGCGTCGTGGATCCGCGTCGCGAATTCACCGATCGACGAATAGCCCTGATCGTCCTGCACACGTACGACGGTCAGTCCGTCCGGTGCATCCCACTGCAGGCGGTAGTCCTGTCCGGCGGCGGCGAGTTGCGCGTCGAAGTCCTGCAGCGCCGAGGTCAGTGCCGTGCGGGTTGCCTTGCGGGCGCCGTCGGTGACGCGGACCGCCGAGGTCGCAGCCTCGAGCGCTCGGTACAACTTGTCGACGTCTTCGGGGAGGACAGGCGGGTGCGCCGCGTCCTCGCTGCGATCTTCGTTCTGGATGCGGTAGACCAACTGATCGGGGCTCATCCACGCCGCCGAACTGGCCGGCCAGCTCAGGTGCTCCTTGACGCCCAACAATTCCAGCAGGTCGGGACGAGCGTAGGGCGCGAGTCGCTCTGCATCACTGCGGGTTTCGGTCAGGGTGTGACGTAACGTCTCGACAGCGGTGTTGTATGCACCCTCTGCCGTGCCGATCTGGAGGACTGCAGCGTCGTACGCCTTTCGCGCAGCACGCTGCTCGACCTTGCATTCTTCGATCTTCGCGCGTGCTTTTGCCAGGTCGAGATCGATCTGCTCGGCGCTGGCACCGAGAGTGTCGCGGAGCGTCTCGAGACGCTGCACCTGCTGGAGCAGACTCTCCTCGGCGATGGCGGCTTCTTCGGCGAATTCCTCGGCATTGGCCCGTGATTCGTCGAGGCGGTCGCGGGACTCGCGCTCGAGTTCGACTTCCTTGGCGTGCTCGCGCCGGCAGCGCAGCGCCAGTTCGCCCTGCTTCTCGAAGTGCCGGATCGCTGCGGCGAGGGAGTCCAGTTCACGGCCGACGTGCGGCGTCCGGTGCTGCGACGCCGTCGCCCGGAGTTGCTTTTCCTTCGCTGCGAGATCGGCGATCGCCGCGTCGAGTTCGCGTTGCGCTGTTTCGGTGGCCTCCGAGCGAGTGCGGAGAGCACCGGCGGATTCGGTGACGGTCTTGAGTGCGCGCAGGATCGAACCGGTCTTCGGCAATTCCTTTGCCGCAGAGTTGATCCGGCTCAGCTGCTCGTTGGTCTGCGCCACCAGTGCCTTGGCTGCATCGACTGCGCCGGCAAGCTCTTCCAGAGCCGCGTCGATCTCGGTGATCCGAGCTTCGCGTCGACGCGCCCGTGCTGTCGTACCGATGTACTCGGCGTCGGCCTTGACGTGCCGGCCACGTGCGACGCCCTGCCAGAAGCGGCCGTCGACGCCGATCGCGACGCTTGCGTCGCAGTCGCCCGGTGCCTCGACGAGACTGATCGACGCGAGAATGTCCTGTACCCGAGCGTCGGGTACGTCGGCATTGCCTTCGACCTCGAGGACATCGGCCAGCGTTCGTCCCTTCGGGCGCTGCTTGACCGGAAGAGCGGTCAGGAATTGCTCGCTGACGTGATCGGGAATCTTCTCGTCCGGGCAGACCCAGCCGTCCAGCAGATTTGCCGCCTGGAGTGCGGATTCGATACCTGTGGCCACGTCCGGTTCGACGGAGTCGGCGAAGCGCACCAGCTGCCACAGCGGTGCACCCCCGAGTTCGCTGCGGTTGTCGGTGCGTGCGTGGAAGGCAGGCGGAGCGTCGTCGTGTTCCGCCGAGACGGCTTTGCGCTCGGATTTGAGAGCCGCGATGGAGGCGTGTGAAGCAGAGATTTCCGCTTCTGCTTCGCGACGACGCTCGCGCAGCGTCTCGGTTCCGGCCTCGGTGTGCTCGGCAAGAACTGCGGAGAGCGCCGGCGCGTCCTCGTCGCCGACCTCGGCGAGCGCTGCGTCGAGAGCCTCGAAAAGCGACGTGTCGGCGCCGACAGCCGAGAACAGAGAGGAGTGATCGGTCCACCACGCGCGCAGCCCACTGGCGCACTGACTGCGTGCGAGTTCCACGGCAGCTTCGCCCTCGAGCACAGCCGCTTTGGACGCTTCGAGCAGCTCTTGTCCACGGCGAGAGCTGTTTTCGGCCCGGGTTCGTTCGGTCGCCGCCTTCTCGACGGTCGCCAGAGCGGTGCGGACGACGCGTACGTCACCGTCACGCTCCTCGGCATGGCCACGGACGGCGGCCGTGATCTGGTCACTGCGTGAGCCGTCGGGCAGGGGAGTCCAGACGATGCCGGCGTCCTCGGCTGCTGCCTGCAGTTCGTCCTCGGCGCGCGAGAGTGCTTCGGCCGCACGCTTGACCGACGATGCGGCTTTGTCGGCTTCGTCGCCGCGTTGTGCGAGTGCGGCCTGCGCTTTCCGTGACTTGTCTGCCTGCTGCTCGGTCGAGAGCTTCAGCGTCGCGACGGCCTGGGCGAGATCGTCGAGTTGCTGCTTGCCTTCGTACGCGCTCGAGCGTTGCAGTGCTTCGACATTGGCGCGCGCGTTCTCGAGTGCCTGCTCGGCCAGGTTGAAGCGTTCCTCGGCAGCTGCCCGCGCCTCGCGGCTGCGGGTCTGGGCGAGCGAGGACTCGTCCATGGCGGCAACACCTCTGGTGACCGCTGCGAGGCGGGTGCTGACCTGTTCGATCTCTCCGCGGGACTGTTGACGCAGGTACTTGGTGTAGACCCCGATGAAACTCTGCGCCGCCTGATCGGCTGCCGCCAGCCCCTCGAGCGCCCGGCCGACCTCTTCCATGTCGCTGAACGAACGCGCAGCTTCGAGGACCAGCTGGTCGTCGAGCGGACGGAGACCGTCGGTGAGTGCCTGCGAAAGGCCCTTCGGGTCAAGGTTCTTCGCGAGCTGGGGGCGGCGAAGCGTGAGAATGAGGTTGATCAGCTGGTCGTAACGCTGCACACCGAGACCGAACATCCGCGCGTCGATGGCAGTGCGGTAGTCGAGGGGTCGGTCGGTGATGGAATCGCTGCCGAGTTGTTCGGCCAACTGCTTCTTGGTCAGGGGACGATCGTCGTTGCCAATCAGCGAGAAGTCGACCCCGACGCGGCCGTCGGCGACGAAGTACCAGCGAGTGACCTTGTCATTGGTGCGTGTTGCACGCATACCGATTCCCACGGTCACCGACTCGGGATCTTCGAGTGAGCCGCGGCAGAACTCCATCCACACGTAGGAGTGCGCGCTGTCCTGACCGCGGTAGAGCAGGTTGGACTTCATGGTGCGCTCTTCACCGGCGAACGGGTTGAGGCGCCGCGGTTCGATGCGGCCGTCGAAGACGAACGGGAACAGGACCTCGAGGGCCTTGGTCTTGCCGGATCCGTTGGGTCCTCGCAGAACCAGTCGACCGTCGGCGAACGAGAACTCTTGGTCTCGGTAATCCCAGAGGTTGATGATTCCAGCCCGAGTAGGTCGGAAGCGGGCGTTGCTCATACGTTCTCTACCTCTGATAGTTCGCCGTTGGGGGAAGGTTCGGGGCCGAATTCGTCGACCGGATCCGGTGCGGAGTTGTCCACCGCGAAGTCGATCTGAGGGTCGCGCTCGCGCACGGAGACCACGACGTCTCGGTACCGGGCCAACACGGGCAAGACCAGAACTCCGCCGTCGACCACGTGCGTCAGGCGTAGACGCTGCAACAACCCGAGCGCCTGCTTGCGCAGTCCGTTGTGATCGGCCTGCCACTGCGCCGCGAAGGTTCGCCCGAACTGGTCCACCAACTCGGTGACCTTGTCAGCGAGCCAGTCGTCGTCGATTTTCGGGTACGTGACGGGTTCCGGTGGCTCGGTCGGTTCGCCGGCAGGAAGCGCGAATTCTTCTTCCTCGTCGGCGAGGTCCTCGAAGATTCCAGCCTCAGGGATGGCGGCATCGAGTTGTTCGATCAGGTGATCGTCCGACACGTGCGGGATCGGAAGTTTCGGCAGTTCGGGAGCGTCGACGTCGAGTACGCGGTCGGCAATCTCGCCGGCCAGGAGAAGTGCCACCTGAGCGATCGTTCCGGTGCTCGGGAAACGGACGTCGGAGAGTCGACCGGTGGGATCGATCATCGCGATTCCCTCGGCGCGACGCTCGGCCACCAACCCCGTCAGGAGTTCGACTTCCGACGCGGTCTTGGGCTGCGCCAACGCGATCAACTCGTGCTGATCGAGTTCGCCGGCCAGTACGACCGGGCGCTCGACGAGTGCCCGACGCACTCGGCGTCCGATCTCTTTCGCGTCCACGGGAATTCCGTCGTCCTCGGAGGCGCTCGAGGTCTCCGCCGCCAGCAGCCCGCGGATGGAGTGCAGGTGCTGCAGGGCGCGCGGCGGACGGAACAGGGCCACGACGACGGAACGATCGATGTCGTAGAGCGCTTCTCCCGCTTCGGGATTGGACGCCCAGCCGTTTGCGTCACCGTCGGCGAGGGCGATGGCGCCCCGGACACCGAGCCAGCCGACGGCATCGACGAAGGCGTCGCGGTCCGACGCACGATCGGTGGACAGTTCGACGCCGTCGACCTGCGCGGCGTCAGCCGCGACGTGATCGGCCAACTCCGACAACGTGATCTGGTTTCCGGCGCGGCCCAGAGCTGCCAGGCACAACGCCAGATAGGCGTAGCGCGTGCGATCGAAAGTTCGCTCGGAGGCAGTTCTGGCCGGTGCAGACGGGTTGAGCCGATCCGACACCGTGAACAGGCGCGCGGTGGTCTCCGTCACCTCGAGGCGGTATCCGAACAGCTCCAGCAAGTCGTCACGTAGCTCGGTGGCCCAACGGCGCAAGAGCGGCAACGCAATTCGATCCGGGTACGTCGAGGTGATCAGGTGATTGGACAGAATCACACGCGCCGCTCGTTGGTACGAATCGAGGGCAAGGGGCGTGATCTCGCGAGCTCTCATCGAACACTGACCTCGATACCGTCGAGATGCATACGTCCGCGAGCAGTCTTGATGGTGGTCGAACCGTCCGAGGGACTGAGCGTGAGCTTCACCCCGTTCTCGCTACCGGTGGAACTCTTGACGCGTCCCACCACCGGAACGCGCGCGGTCAGTGCTGCATTGAGCAGACTCAGCAAAACTTCGGTCTCCTGCTCGTTGAGTTCGCGTTGATAAACACCGTTCGACGCGAGAGATTGCGCGGCGGCGCTGCGGGTACGTTGCGCCGCCAACTGCTCTTCGCGCAGTCGGCGGATGCTGCCGTCGTTGCGGGCAACCTTGCTCGGCAGCCCGGGTGAGGGGGGCCGGCCGGTTTCGGCGAGTGTCCGCGCGATCTCCACCGGCGGTGCTTCCCACCACGAACGCGAGTGCGAAATGATGTCGGCATCCGGATGCACCATCGACAAGTGGCGGGGTCGGCCGAGATCGAAGACAGCTTGAAACAGAGCGTGAGCTGCGTCTTCGGACGGGGTGGCGGCAAACCAACCGGCGAGGTGCCTGAGTTGGCTCTCACGGCTGACGCCGCCGCGACGGGTCTCCGTGACGCGGCGAAGGAGCGCCAGAACCGCGGCGATCGCACTCATCGTGCCTTCACGCAGGCGTTCGGATTCGCTGATCCCCGATTCCGCGGAGACGAACCAGGCGGTCAATCCTCGCCAACGCGCAGCCCAGTCGTCTTCGCGTTCGGCGATCGGGACGAACACCCGCTCGTCACTGGCGGCGGCGAGGCGGATCATGCGATCGACACCGGTGGATTCGACGTGCTCGATCGCTTCCTTGAGCTTCGGGGCGTAGCGCGCCAGATCGGAGCTGAACTCGCGCATGTGGGTGAGCAGAGCGTCCTTGTGCGTGAGGAAAGCCTGCGGAGTGATCTCCGTGGTCCGCACCAAGTCGCCGAGGGTCAGATAGAAGTGCGCGGCTCGATCGGCCATGTCGGAGAGCGTCGAGTCGAGGCGCTTGAGCTTGCGGAAGATCAGATCGCCGTCGGAGCTTCGGTTGGCTTCCGCGAGTTCGGACATGTCTGCGAGCAGGTCCGCCAGAGCGAGACGAGAGAGCGACGCCGAGTCCAGGCGTGCGGCAAGAACGTCCTCGACTGATCGATAGACCTGGTATCCGGCCTGACCGAACTGGTAGACGAAGTGGCGATTACGGTACTCGGCCAGCGTCGCTGCACGGGTGCCGTCGTAGCTGCGCTCGAGGATCTCCCACACGTGGAGCTGATCCAACAGGGGAGTGACCTCTGCTGCCGACAGGTCGGCGGCCGGATCCGAGCCGCCGATCTTCTCGAGGATGTGCGCGACGGTTCCGGCATGCAGCAGCACGGTGTAGTTGGCCCGAGCATGGTCGAAGGCACGAAGCACCCAGAGGTACTCGGCCCGTTTTTCCGCGATCGTGAACGAAAACAGCTTCAGTCGATTGGTGTCGGCGTACGCGGCGTAATCGGGCGCACTCGTTTCTTCCACCATGACAGGGTAGGCGAGAGACGCCCCCTCTTTTTCCTACGGGCGATCCGTAGCAGGGGATGCGGCGCGTCGCCACTGTGATTCGTTCTCGATCATCCACGTGAGCAGGTGCTCGGCTGCCGCTTCGTCGGAGTCCGGGCCGACCAGAAGATCAGCGAACGCCTGGCTCGGCGCGACGATGCGGATGCCGTCGCGAGTGAGTGATCGATCGAACGCGGACGGTGAGAGGGGAGCGGTGATCCACACGTCACCGCCGGATTCCACGCGGCGAAGGCCGAGAGCGTCGGCGAACTGGTCGACGTTGTCGGCATGGAAGTGTGCGCGTTGGGTGGGGGCGTACCGAGCAAAGGGCGCCGCGGCCACCGAAGCGGTACCGGCATAGATGTGACCGCTGAGCTGACGCAGTTGGTCGAAGAGTGCTTCCAACCCGTCCGGCGCGTGAAAGCCGTGAGGCGTTGGTGCTTTGGCCCCGGCCTCAGCCGCCCATTCACGAAGCATCTTCGGCCAGCGGACGTCGCCAATTCCGCCGCGGGGGAGACGCGTCACCAGTTCGCGATCCGAAAGTGTCTGAACCACCCGATAGGTTGCTCCCGTCGACGCACCGGCCAGGCGCACCAAGGCAGTGATCGCCAGTGGCGCCGCGAAATCGGCAAGCGCACGCACGACGCGAGCTGACGGATCGCCCGTCAGCTGTCCTGAGGGACGTCCGGGCCCCCGCCACGGATCGGCATCGGCTCCGCGTCCGCGAACCCAGACGGCGGGTCGATCTGCGGTCAACGACACGTTGCCCGTGGCATCTGCGTACGAGATCGCGTGGGAATCGAGCTGCCGGCGGACCGGCTCGGACAGATATTTTGCGCACACGAAGCCCGATTGACCGGTGGGGAAGCGGTCGGCGATACCGGGAACGTCGCTGCTCAGGACACCGTGAGCGGCGTACACGCCGAATTTGGCCACCGCGCCGTCAGGGGAGCGGAGGTCGAGGCGGAGCGGCGCCTCGGACAGGTCGGGGGAGCGCTGTGTCGACAAAGACCAGGTAGGAGGCAAATTTTCTTCGATGACGGCAACCGATCGCCGAAAAATGTCGATCGGCCGTTCCGGTTCCGACTCAGATTCGCTCATGTTCCAATGGTATCAATATCTGTCGCTGACGGAAACACGAAATTTTCCGAATATTGGTCAGATGGTCGGTCACCAGACAACGGTGGCTCTTTTCCCCACACACCTCACCATTCGCACGACAAAATTACGAAACCGGCCAAGACCGATCAGCGTTGCTTCGGCATCACCAGGGGAGCGACGACGGCGAGCAGTATCGCGGGGATCAGGAAACTCGCAGCAGGCGAAGAGTCGTAGATCGGTGTCAGGGCCAGGGGAGCAAGGGCAGCGCCGCCGAAGCGCATCGCTTGCACGACCGACACGGCGCCGCCGCGGTTGGGCCCCTCGGAGCCGAGTACCGCCGCGTTGACGCCTACCAGGACGAACTGGCTCGCGACGCCTGCGACAAACCATGCGATCGCGATCACCGGCACCAAGCCGGCGAGGCCGACGACGGACACCAGAACTGCACCGCCCAGGGCGCCGATCATCACGGAGGACCGTGCGCCGATGCGATCGATGAGGATTCCGATGCGTCGGGCCGAGAGGATGCCGGCCACACCGAAAACGGTGAGCAGTAGGCCGCGGACGGTGGGGGACAGTCCGAACTCGTCTTCGAAGCGGAAGGCAAGCAGGAAGCTCAGCCCACCGAGGGCGCCCCAGCCGAGCAGTGCAGCGATGCCGATCCGGAGCACTTCGGGGCGCAGTGCATCGCGTAGGCGTGCGGTAGTAGTTGCCGTCGGCGCTTCGGACTTCGGGAGCCCGACGGCTCCCAGGATGCCTGCGACCACAGCAATGACGAGAAAGGCCAGACGCCAGTCGAATTCGGCCGCGAGGCCGCCGATCAACGGAGCTGACGACTGCCCAGCAGCCTGGAAAGCGCCGAAGGCTCCGAGCGCTCGGCCCAGTCGGGCCTGCGGTGTTGCGGCCGCCAACGAAGCAAGCAGTAGCGGTGTGGTGAATGCGTTCGCCGAGCCCTGCAGTACACGGGCAGCCAGGAAGATCTCGAGAGTCGGGGCGAGGAAGCACGCCAACGACGCGAAGACGTAGACCCCGTATGCGATCCGCACGGTCCGGACTTTGCCCCACCGTGTCCCGAGTGTCCCGGACACCAACATCAGTGCGGCGAAGGGGAGCAGGTACGCGGTGAGCGAGGACGCGGCCGCCGACGGCCCGACCCCGAGATCGTCACCGATCTCGGGGAGGATCGAAGCAACCACGCCGCCGCCGAACGGGCCGAGGAACCCGCCGGCGTACAGCGCGATCAGTTGAAGCCGGAGACGCACGGGGCGCTGTGTACTTCCGCCTTCTTCCTCTGGAGTGTTCTTGCTCACAGTCCGAAGCTGCCGGGGCCTCGCCGTCTGAGGTAGCGCTCGAATTCCGCGGCGATGGCGTCGCCGTCGATCTTGGAGATGGCTTCGCTGATGTCGGTTTCGGCGTCGCCCCGTTCTTCCAGGGTGCGCACGTATTCGCCGATTTCCTCGTCGTCCGCGGTCATTTCGTTGACCGCTTCCTCCCAGTCCTCCGACTGAGCTGGGAGCTCCCCGAGGGGGACCTCGATGTCGAGAACATCCTCGACGCGTTGAAGGAGGGCCACTGTGGCCTTCGGGTTGGGTGGCTGCGACACGTAGTGCGGAACCGCTGCCCAGAACGAAATAGCGGGTACACCAGCACGAACGCACTCGTCCTGAAGGACTCCGGTAATGCCTGTCGGTCCTTCGTAGCGGGTCTGTTCCAGATTGAACCGGGCGGCGGATTCGCTGCTGTACGCGGTGCCGGTGACCGGGACCGGGCGTGTGTGCGGAGTGTCTGCAAGCAGTGCACCGAGGATGACCACGGTCTTGACGTTCAGTTGGTCGATCAATTCGAGCAGATCTTCGCAGAAGCTGCGCCACCGCATGTTGGGTTCGATCCCGCGCAGCAGGACGATGTCGCTCTCGCTGCCAGGAGGCGAACAGACCGACAAACGTGTTGCCGGCCAGACGATTTCGCGGGTGACTCCGTCGACCTGACGGACCGTGGGACGGTTGACCTGATAGTCGTAGTAGTCCTCGGAATCGAGTTCGGCGAGCGGCTGGGCATCCCAGATCAACTCGAGATGTTCGACCGCACCACTGGCCGCGTCACCGGCGTCGTTCCAGCCCTCGAAAGCTGCAACGAGGATGGGATCACGTAGGACAGGGATGTCGCCCTCGAGGCGGTCGCTGCTGTCGACGGCAAAGCCGTCAGGACTCTCGAAGGCCGCGGAATCGTCGAAATCGACCGGGCCGTCGGGAGTGACGGGGAACTCACTTGGACTCACCCACCCAGCCTACGGCCAGAGCTTGTCGGTGCGCCCACTACTCTGGACGGCATGTCTGCCCCATTTAACTCTGCCCTGCTTGATGCGCTGAAACAGCGCGTTGTCATCGGCGACGGAGCGATGGGCACCATGTTGCAGGCCGCGGAGCTCACCCTGGACGACTTCCTCGGCCTCGAGGGGTGCAATGAGATCCTCAACGACACCCGTCCCGACGTGCTCAAAGACATCCACCGTGCGTACTTCGCCGCTGGTGCCGATGCCGTCGAGACCAACACCTTCGGTTGCAACCTGCCCAACCTCGCCGACTACGACATCTCTCACCGGATCCGCGAACTCTCGGAAAAAGGCACTGCTCTCGCCCGCGAAGTGGCGGACGAGATGGGACCCGGCCGCGACGGAATGGCCCGATTCGTACTCGGCTCGATGGGGCCGGGAACCAAGCTTCCCAGTCTCGGACACGCACCGTACGCAGTCCTTCGTGACGCGTACACCGAAGCTGCGCTCGGCATGATCGACGGTGGCGCCGACGCCATCCTCGTCGAAACCTGCCAGGACCTGCTTCAGGTGAAAGCTGCAATCCTCGGCAGCCAGCGCGCGATGGAGCAACTCGGACTGCGGTTGCCGATCATCACGCACGTGACGGTCGAGACAACCGGAACGATGCTCCTGGGCAGTGAGATCGGTGCGGCGCTGACGGCACTCGAGCCGCTCGGTATCGACATGATCGGCCTGAACTGCGCCACCGGGCCGGCCGAGATGAGTGAACATCTCCGACATCTCTCCAAGTACTCGACGCTGCCGGTGTCGGTCATGCCCAATGCCGGCCTGCCGCAACTCGGCCCCAAGGGCGCCGAGTACCCGCTGACCGCCGACGAATTGGCCGAAGCCCTCAGTGGTTTCGTCTCCGAGTTCGGACTCGGTCTCGTCGGTGGCTGCTGCGGAACGACACCGGAGCACATCAGCGCGGTGGCCGAGGCGGTCCGCCAGGTCGAGAAGGCCCAGCGCACTCCGATCCACGAGCCGAGCACCTCTTCGCTGTACTCCGCGGTGCCGTTCGAGCAGGACGCCAGCATCCTGATGATCGGCGAACGCACGAACTCCAACGGCTCCAAGGCTTTCCGCGAGGCAATGCTCTCCGCGGACTACCAGAAGTGCCTGGACATCGCCAAGGACCAGACCCGCGACGGCGCACACATGCTCGACCTCAACGTCGACTACGTGGGCCGCGACGGTGCCGCCGACATGTCAGAACTGGCAAGCCGTTTGGCGACGTCCTCGACGCTCCCGATCATGCTCGACTCCACCGAGCCTGCCGTGCTGCAGGCCGGTCTCGAGCACCTCGGTGGCCGCTGCGCCGTCAACTCCGTCAACTACGAAGACGGCGCCGGCCCGGAATCGCGTTTCCACAAGATCATGACGCTGGTCAAGGAACACGGCGCGGCCGTTGTCGCCCTGACCATCGACGAAGAAGGCCAGGCTCGCACCGCCGAGACCAAGGTTGCCATCGCCAAGCGTCTGATCGAGGACATCACGGGCAACTGGGGACTCGCCGAGTCCGACATCATCGTCGACGCGTTGACCTTCCCCATCTCGACCGGTCAGGAAGAGGTTCGACGCGACGGCATCGAGACCATCGAAGCTATCCGTCAGCTCAAGGCCGCCTACCCGGAACTGCACTTCACCCTGGGTATCTCCAACATTTCGTTCGGTTTGAACCCGGCCGCACGTCAGGTCCTCAACTCGGTGTTCCTGCACGAGTGCACCGAGGCCGGTCTGGACACGGCGATCGTTCACGCGTCCAAGATTCTGCCGATGGCCCGCATTCCGGACGAGCAGCGTGAAACCGCACTCGACCTGGTCTACGACCGTCGTCGCGAGGGTTACGACCCACTGCAGAAGCTGATGGCTCTCTTCGAGGGCGTTTCGGCTGCATCGGCGCGTGAGTCCCGCGCACAGGAACTCGCGGGACTTCCGCTGTTCGATCGCCTCGAGCGTCGCATCGTCGACGGTGAGCGCAACGGCCTCGACGACGACCTCACCGAGGCGATGACGATCAAGCCGCCGCTGGCCATCATCAACGAGACTTTGCTGTCCGGCATGAAGACCGTCGGTGAGCTGTTCGGCTCCGGTCAGATGCAGCTGCCGTTCGTGTTGCAGTCGGCCGAGGTCATGAAGGCTGCGGTTGCTTTCCTCGAACCGCACATGGAAGCCACCGACGAGGACGGCAAGGGCCGTATCGTGATCGCGACCGTCAAGGGCGACGTTCACGACATCGGCAAGAACCTGGTCGACATCATCTTGAGCAACAACGGCTACGAGGTAGTCAACATCGGCATCAAGCAGCCGATCGCGACCATCCTCGACGTCGCGTTGGACAAAAAGGCCGACGTAATCGGCATGTCCGGACTGCTCGTGAAGTCCACTGTCGTGATGAAGGAGAATCTGCAGGAACTCAACGCACGCGGTGTCGCCGAGAAGTTCCCGGTTCTGCTCGGCGGTGCGGCGCTGACGCGCTCGTACGTCGAGAACGATCTGCAGGAGGTGTACGAGGGCGATGTCAGCTACGCCCGCGACGCTTTCGAGGGTCTGAACTTGATGGACCAGATCATGACGACCAAGCGTGGTGGCGGCCCAGCGCCGGACAGCCCGGAGGCCATCGCAGCGCGTGAGAAGGCGGCCGAGCGTAAAGCCCGTCACGAGCGTTCCAAGCGAATCGCCGAAAAGCGTAAGGCTGCAGCGGTTCCCGTCATCCTGCCGGAGCGTTCCGACGTTGCCACCGACATTGCGGTGCCGACACCTCCGTTCTGGGGTTCGCGCATCGTCAAGGGAATCTCGCTGTCCGAGTACTCGGGCCTGCTCGACGAGCGCGCTCTCTTCCTCGGCCAGTGGGGTCTTCGCGGTCAGCGCAAGGGCGACGGTCCGACGTACGAGGAACTGGTCGAGTCGGAAGGCCGTCCGAGGCTTCGATACTGGCTCGATCGCCTGACGTCCGAGGGCATCCTCGCGCACGCCGCGGTTGTGTACGGGTACTTCCCGGCGATCTCGGAGGGCGACGACGTCATCGTGCTCACCGAGCCGAAACCGGATGCACCCGAACGGTTCCGGTTCACCTACCCGCGTCAGCACCGCGACCGCTTCCTGTGCATCGCGGACTTCGTCCGCTCGCGCAAGGACGCCGAAGCCACCGGCCAGGTCGACGTGCTTCCGTTCCAACTGGTGACGATGGGTCAGCCGATCGCGGACTTCGCCAACGAGTTGTTCGCGTCGAACTCGTACCGCGATTACCTCGAAGTACACGGAATCGGCGTCCAACTCACGGAATCTCTGGCCGAGTACTGGCATCGACGCGTCCGTGAAGAGCTTGTGCTTCCCGAGGGCCACACCGTCGCGGAGCAGGATCCGACCGAGGTTGCCGGGTACTTCGATCTCGAGTACCGCGGCGCTCGTTACTCGTTCGGATACGGTGCGTGCCCGGACCTCGAGGATCGTGCCAAGTTGGTTGCTTTGCTCGAACCCGAGCGGATCGGCGTCGAACTGTCCGAGGAACTGCAGCTGCATCCCGAGCAGTCCACTGACGCTTTTGTCCTGCACCACCCGGAAGCAAAGTATTTCAATGTCTGAGTTGTTGACAGAAGTATCCGAAACGACCCTCGGTGGTGTCCTGTGGGACATGGACGGCACCCTGCTCGATTCGGAGAAGCTGTGGGACATCGCGCTACGTGAGCTGTCCCTACGCCTGGGCGGACCGATGACGGAAGCGACTCGCATCGCCGTCATCGGTGCGTCGAGCCCCTTCGCCCTGGCGACGGTGTTCGACGCGCTCGGCCTGGAGAAGCATCCCGATGCCATCGCCGAGGCGAAGGACTGGATGTACACCCGCGTCGGCGATCTGTTCGAGGACGGCGTGACCTGGCGACCGGGCGCTCGCGATGCTCTGTCGACCGTGCGTGACGGCGGACTGCGTTCTGCACTGGTCACCAACACCGAGCGAGTTCTGGTCGATCGGGCACTCGGCATGCTCGGCCGTGAGTTCTTCGACCACTCGGTGTGCGGCGACGAGGTCCCCAACGGGAAACCGGCAGCGGATCCGTACCTGCGCGGCGCGCATCTGCTCGGACTCGAGCCGGCGCAGTGCCTCGCGATCGAGGACTCACCGACCGGTACGGCGTCGGCTAGCGCCGCGGGTTGCGCGGTGCTCGTCGTTCCGTGTGAGGTCGACGTCCTGGGCGGTCCTGGCCGCGTGTTCCGAGAGTCCCTGGTGGACTTGTCCATTCACGATCTTCACGACGTTCACTCGAGCGCGGCACGTTAGGCTGGATTTGCTGTGGCTATTCCGAAAATTGTTCTCTTCTACCAGTTCACGCCCTTGGCGGACCCGGAAGCGATCAAGCTGTGGCAGCACAGCCTCGCGGAGTCGAACAACTTGACGGGTCGGATCATCGTCTCGCCTCACGGGATCAATGCGACGGTCGGCGGAGACATCGAGGATGTCAAGCGATACGTCCGAGGTACGCGTGGCTACGAGCCGTTCCGCACCGCTGACATCAAGTGGTCGGACGGACTCGGCGACGATTTCCCTCGCCTGAGCGTCAAGGCTCGGTCGGAGATCGTGACGTTCGGTGCCCCCGACGAGCTGAAGGTCGACGAGAACGGTGTAGTCGGCGGCGGAGTTCACCTGGCGCCCAAAGAACTACACGAACTCGTCGACAGTCGCGGTGACGAGGTCGTGTTCTTCGACGGGCGCAATGCGTTCGAAGCCGAGATCGGCCGTTTCCGAGATGCAGTGGTTCCGGACGTGGCCACCACTCGCGATTTCGTCGACGAACTCGACAGCGGCAAGTACGACCATCTCAAGGGCAAAGCCGTGGTCACCTACTGCACCGGGGGAGTGCGCTGCGAGGTGTTGTCTTCACTGATGCGCTCACGTGGCTTCGACGAGGTCTACCAGTTGGACGGCGGAATCGTCCGTTACGGCGAAACTTTCGGCGACCGCGGTCTCTGGGACGGTTCCTTGTACGTGTTCGACAAGCGGATGAACATCGAGTTCTCATCCGAAGCCAAGACGCTCGGCGTCTGTGTCGATTGCGGTACTCCGACGCCGCGGTTCCGCAATCGGATCGACGGTGACGGTCGCACCCTCGAATTGCTCTGCGAAAGCTGTTCACCAGACCTCGAGCAGGACTGAGCAGTGCCCAAGGCTCCGTTGCCGATCCGAAACGGTCTCGGGCCGGATCGGCTGCGGATGCCGGCCGAGTCGTCCGCGCGTACCGTTCTCGAGCACCTGATCGCCGAAAATCCGGGGGAGCGGGATCTGTGGGCGGACCTCGTGAACGCCGGGGATGTCGTCGACGAGCACGGGCGCAAGATCACCGGCGAAACGCCTTATCCGCCGACCCGTTTCGTGTACTTCTACCGCGAACCAGCTCCCGAGATTCCGGTCCCGCACGAGATCGAGATCCTGTACCGCGACGACTTGATTCTCGTGATCGACAAACCACACTTCCTGGCGACCATTCCGCGGGGAGCACACATTGTCGAAAGCGCGGTCGTGCGACTGCGTCGCGACCTGGATCTTCCGGATCTTGCGCCAGTTCACCGCCTCGACCGGATGACGGCGGGGGTCATCGTGTTCACCATGACACCGGACCTACGACGGCCGTACCAGGAACTTTTTGCCGAGCAGCGGATCGTCAAGGAATACGAGGCGATTGCAGGCTTCGATCCGGAACTGACTTTCCCGCGCACAGTGCGCAGTCGCATCAACAAGGTTCACGGCGAGATGACGGCCACCGAGATCGCGGGTGAGCCGAACAGTGAGACCTCGATCGAACTGATCGAGGTGATCACCGACTCTGTCGGCCGGACACTTGGGCGATACAAGTTGCTCCCACGGACCGGCCGGACCCATCAGCTTCGCCTGCATCTGAACTCTCTCGGTATCCCGATCGTCGGCGACAATTACTACCCCCAGTACCTCCCCGCGGTGCCCGGCGACTTCTCCACGCCGTTGCGATTGTTGGCGCGGGCGCTGGAGTACCCGGATCCGATCACCGGGCAGACCCGCAGGTTCGTCAGTTCGCGCAGCCTCGACGCAGGGCTGTGAACACCGCTGTTCGTGGGCGTGTGAAAACCGCTTCCGTCCTCGTGAAAGAATGTCTACCCGTGAAGACCTTCGAATCCTTGTTCGCCGAATTGACCGAGCGTGCTGCTACTCGCCCCGAGGGGTCCGGCACTGTCGCCGCCCTCGACGCCGGTGTGCATGCGCAGGGCAAAAAGGTCATCGAGGAAGCCGGTGAAGTGTGGATCGCTGCGGAATACCAGAGCGATGAGCAGCTAGCCGAGGAAATTTCCCAGCTGCTGTACTGGACGCAGGTGTTGATGGTCGGTCGCGGACTGACCCTCGAGGACGTGTACCGACATCTGTGATCGGAGCTGACCAGCGAGATGTTCGCCATTTCGCTCGTCCAGGGCTTCCGATTCACGTCGTCTCACGTCAACCACACCTTCCGAAAGGACATCCACCATGCTGCGCGTAGCAGTTCCCAACAAAGGCTCACTGTCCGAGTCAGCCGCCGAGATTCTCAGCGAGGCGGGCTACCGTCGACGCACCGATTCCCGTGATCTGACGGTCCTCGATCCTGCCAATCAGGTCGAGTTCTTCTTCCTGCGCCCCAAGGACATTGCGATCTATGTCGGCTCCGGTGAACTGGATCTCGGCATCACCGGTCGCGACCTCGCCGGCGACTCGGGAGCTCCCGTGTCCGAGCGTCTGTCGCTGGGCTTCGGCCGTTCGTCGTTCCGCTACGCAGCACCGGCCGGCAAGGATTGGACGGTCGAGGATCTGTCCGGCCTTCGTATTGCGACGTCGTACCCGAACCTCGTCCGCAAGGACCTCACAGATCGCGGACTCGACGCCACCGTCATCCGTCTCGACGGCGCCGTGGAGATCTCGATTCAGCTCGGTGTCGCCGACGCGATCGCCGACGTGGTCGGATCGGGTCGCACTCTCCGTCAACACAACCTCGTGGCTTTCGGCGAATCGCTCTGCGATTCCGAGGGTGTCCTGATCGAGCGCACCGGCGCTCCGCAGGACGATCCCGCCCGCAACCAGCTCATCGAACGCGTACGCGGAATCGTCTTCGCTCAGCAGAACCTGATGATCGACTACGACTGCCCGCGCACCATCCTCGACGACGCCATCAAGATGACCCCCGGTATGGAGTCGCCGACGCTCTCACCGTTGGCCGATCCTGACTGGGTCGCGGTTCGCGCGATGGTCCCGATCAAGGGACACAACCAGGTGATGGATGCCTTGGCCGAACTCGGTGCCAAGGCCATCCTCGCGTCGAACATCCGCTCGGTACGCGCTTTCTGATCACTGCCTGAATAGATCTACGCGCATTCGCGCCCGTTCCTGGAAGTCAGGGACGGGCGCGAATCTGCAAAGTCTGGGCGATACGGCCCACGGCACCCTGCTCGTCGTAGAGCACACCCGCACACATGCCGACGCCGTCCGGACCGGTTGTGGTTTCGGCGGCGACACCGACCCAGTCGCCCTCGGGCACGCGGAAGATATGCACCGTGAGATCGGTGTTGAGGAACGTCCAGTGCTCCGGGTCGAGCTTGGCGCCGACGCCGTTGGAGATGTCGGCCACCGCGAACAAGCGCTCGAGGGCAGACATCTTCTCGCCCTCGACCAGTTCGGGCTTGGGGCGTGCCCACACCTTTCCGGTGCCCACGCACCCGATCGGAGCAATCCAGGACCAGTCGAGGGTCTTGAGGTAGCCGACGCTCCAGAGACCCTCGAGAACGCCCGGGGTTCCACTGTCGCGGGGTTCGAGCGGGGGATCGACAACGTGGACGACGTCACCGGTATCCACTGTCTCCATCCGCCATGCCGTCCCTCGTGCAACAGCGCGTGCAGATCCGTCGGTGGTGGTCGCCCACAGTTCGGCGACGATCAATTCGATACGGCGACCGGGTCGTTCGATCCAGGACCGGACTTCGAGGTCGGCGATCGGAATCGGTCCGAGAATCTCGACGACGACACGCGTCAGACGGGTCTCGTCGCGCGCACCGCACCGCTCGAGGGCTCGTACCAACAGCGCCGACGGGGGAGCGCCGTGCTGCAGCGTCGGGCCCCAGATGCTGACAGTTGCCTGCGTGCTCGCGAACCGCTCGTGCCCTTCCTCCGTCGTTCCGAGGTAGCGGTAGTACGAACTGTCCGTCATGTTATGAATTCTCCTTTGCGACAACAGGTTCGGCGCTCAACAGATCCGGCCAACCTGGATACGGCGGTGGTGTTCCGCCGAACGAGGGGCACAGTGACTTGTGATCGCACCAGTCGCACAGTTTGCCAGGCTTGGGTCTGAAGTCTCCGGTCGCACCTGCTGCGAGGATCGCCTTCCAAATGGCGGAGAGGGTTCGTTCGAATCTGATCAGCTCGTCGTGGTCCGGGGCGTACGTGAGAATCGAGCCGGAGGCCAGGTAGATCAGGCGCAGTTGCGCGGGAACGATTCCGCGAGTGCGCAGCAGTACGAGCGCGTAGAACTTCATCTGGAAGAGCGCTTTGGACTCGGTGAACTCACGAGGAGCCTTCCCGGTCTTGTAGTCGACCACCCGCACCTCGCCCGTCGGTGCAACGTCTATCCGGTCGACGAAACCGCGGAGTCGAACGCCGTTGTCCAATTCGGTCTCGACGTACACCTCGCATGCCTCGGCATCGAATCGAGTGGGATCTTCGAGCGTGTAGTAGGTCGCGACGAGCTTGCCGACTTCACCGAGAAACGCGTCCAGCTCGTCGTCCGGAATCAGATCGGCGGCCTCGGGAGACTCGGCACTGACACGTTCCCACGCGGGCCGGACGAGTTCGGCTGCGCGATCGGGAACCCGGTGACCGGTCGGGAGCGCAAACAGCGCTTCCAGTGCCGCGTGTACGACGGTGCCTCTGACCTGCGCTCTGGTGGGTGTTTCCGGAATTCTGTCGACCGCTCGAAACCGATAGAGCAGGGGGCATTGTTTGTAGTCACCCGCCCGAGACGGAGAGAGCGCCGGCCGACTACGCGGGCGCTCGTGTGATGTGGCACCCGTTGGAGTGGGGGTTGGCAATTCGACAGAGCTCACACCTGGCAGGCTATGCGGTTGGTCCGACAACTCCGTCGGAGCCGGTGGCGAGGACACCGGAAACAAGCGAACAGGGATCATCTGCGCATGGCGAACGAGCTGCAACCAGAAGAAGTCACGACCGAAGTGGATGAGGTTGTGCAGTCCGCTGTCGCCGAGATTCCCGAACCAGAGCTTCCAGACGCTGATCTCACCGCGCCGGGTAAGCGGCCGTCGGGACCGTTCCGCGTCGGCGATCGCGTCCAGCTGACCGACGGCAAGGGACGCCACTACACGATCGTCCTCGAGGCGAATCGTGAGTACCACACCCACAAGGGCGGAATCGTTCACAACGACCTGATCGGTGCCGACGAGGGCAGCGTCGTCAAGTCGGTCAACGGCACGCCTTACCTCGCTCTGCGTCCACTACTGGTGGACTACGTGCTCTCCATGCCGCGCGGTGCCCAGGTCATCTACCCGAAGGACGCGGCTCAGATCGTCCACGAGGGCGACGTGTTCCCCGGAGCGCGCGTGCTCGAAGCAGGAGCCGGCTCCGGCGCACTGACGTGTTCCCTGCTGCGTGCTGTCGGCCCCGAGGGCAAGGTCATCTCCTACGAGGTCCGCGACGATCACGCCGAACACGCGGTCCGCAACGTCGAGACCTTCTTCGGGGAGCGTCCCCCGAACTGGGAACTGACCATCGCCGATCTCGCGGAGTTCGATCCGGAAGCGCACGGCGGCAAGGTCGATCGCGTCGTACTCGACATGCTGGCTCCGTGGGACGTCCTGCCCGCCGTCTCGAAGGCGCTCGTGCCTGGCGGCGTTCTGATCGTCTACGTCGCGACCGTTACTCAGCTCTCGAAGGTCGTCGAGGCGATGCGCGAGCAGGAATGCTGGACCGAGCCCCGGTCGTGGGAATCGATCGTGCGCGGTTGGCACGTCGTCGGTTTGGCGGTGCGCCCCGAGCACCGGATGCAGGGTCACACCGCGTTCCTCGTGAGCGCTCGTCGTCTGGCCGAAGGAACTGTCACCCCGAAGCCCCAGCGGCGTGCGGGCAAGGGCTCGAATACCGCAGCCAAGTAGTCACTGGAAAACAACAAGAGCGGCGATCCGGTATCCGGATCGCCGCTCTTCGTGTTGCCTGAAACTTATGCGGTGCAGGAAGCGCGGCCCATTTCCAGGAGCACGCAAGCCGAGGTATCGGACAGCTTCCAGGATCCGTCTTCGAGCTCCCAGGTCCACGGGGTGGCCGGTGCGGCGCCGTGCGGGCTGACGACGGCGACGTCTGCAGTTGCGGTCTGACCGTCGACCTTGACGTTGTCCACGTTGAACGTGATCGCGTAGGCCGGGTTACCGCCCAGCGCAGCACTCATCGTCTCGATGTTGGCCTGACGCTTCGTTCCGTCGACCACCAGAGCGGTCTTCTCCTCGATCGGCTTGGCCGGATCGATCAGAGCGACCAGCGAAGCGTTGAGCTCCTCGGCCGTCGGAGCCGCTGCGGCAGCGGCAGCTGACGTCGTGGCGGAAGCCGAGGACTTGGCCGTGGTGCTCGAGGCGGCGGCGGAAGTCGAGCTGGCAGCCGTCGAATCCTTGTTGTCGTCCGAGCTGCATGCACCCATGGTCAGGACGGCAGCGACGGCACAAGCGCTGATGAGAGTCTTGCGGATGATCACAGCGTTACCTTTCGTTGTAAAGAGAGACAGGCGCTGTCTCCATCTTGTAGGCAAGGCTAACATGACCAAATTCTGGCTCGAGACCAGTCGGCACGGTCCCCGTGCGGGTGTGAATTCGCACTCGCGCACCGTGTCTGGCGACAGTTGGGGCCTTATGCCGGTAGCGTTGATGGATCGCACTGGGAGGAGACGCACATGAGCTCGACAGAGAACCCGGATTCGGTTGCGGCAGCAGAAGAACTCCACGCGCTACGAGTGGAAGCACAGGTACTGCGCCGACAACTCGCACAATCGCCGGAGCAGGTGCGTGAGCTGGAGTCGAAGGTGGACTCGCTGTCCATCCGAAACAGCAAGCTGATGGACACCCTCAAGGAGGCCCGTCAGCAGCTCATCGCACTTCGTGAAGAAGTCGACAGACTCGGTCAGCCGCCGAGCGGTTACGGAGTTCTTCTCTCGGTACACGAGGACAAGACCGTCGATGTGTTCACGTCCGGTCGCAAGATGCGATTGACGTGCTCACCGAACATCGACACGGACACCCTTGCCCTCGGACAGACGGTTCGCCTCAACGAGGCACTCACCATCGTCGAGGCGGGCACCTACGAGCAGGTCGGCGAGATCAGCACGCTCCGTGAGGTACTCGACGACGGACTGCGCGCGCTGGTGGTCGGGCATGCCGACGAAGAGCGCATCGTCTGGCTCGCAGCACCGTTGGCGGCCGTCTTCGCCGATCCCGAAGCCGACATCATCGCGTACGACGCTGATTCTCCGACCAGAAAACTGCGTCCCGGCGACTCGTTGCTCGTCGACACCAAGGCCGGATACGCCTTCGAGCGCATCCCGAAGGCCGAGGTCGAGGATCTGGTTCTCGAGGAAGTTCCGGATGTTCACTACGACGACATCGGCGGTCTCGGTCGTCAGATCGAGCAGATCCGTGACGCCGTCGAGCTTCCGTTCCTGCACAAGGACCTGTTTCACGAGTACTCGCTGCGACCGCCGAAGGGAGTACTGCTCTACGGTCCTCCCGGTTGCGGTAAGACGCTCATCGCCAAGGCAGTCGCCAACTCGTTGGCCAAGAAGATCGCCGAAGCCCGCGGTCAGGACAGCAAAGACGCCAAGTCCTACTTCCTGAACATCAAAGGCCCGGAACTTCTGAACAAGTTCGTCGGCGAAACCGAGCGTCACATTCGGATGATCTTCCAGCGTGCTCGCGAGAAGGCGTCCGAGGGTACTCCGGTGATCGTCTTCTTCGACGAGATGGACTCGATCTTCCGTACCCGTGGTTCGGGAGTCTCCTCCGACGTGGAGACTACGGTCGTTCCGCAGTTGCTCAGCGAGATCGACGGCGTGGAAGGGCTCGAGAACGTCATCGTCATCGGTGCGTCCAACCGTGAGGACATGATCGACCCGGCCATCCTGCGTCCGGGCCGACTGGACGTGAAGATCAAGATCGAGCGCCCCGACGCGGAATCTGCTCAGGACATCTTCTCGAAGTACCTGGTGGACGGTCTGCCGATCAATGCGGACGACCTAGCCGAGTTCGGTGGAGATCGCACTGCATGCTTGAAGGCGATGATCGTTCGCGTCGTCGATCGCATGTACGCGGAGAGCGAAGAGAATCGTTTCCTCGAGGTCACGTACGCCAACGGTGACAAGGAAGTTCTGTTCTTCAAGGACTTCAACTCGGGTGCGATGATCCAGAACATCGTCGACCGCGCCAAGAAGTACGCGATCAAGTCGGTGCTCGACACCGGTGCTCCGGGCTTGCGTGTGCAGCACCTCTTCGATTCCATCGTCGACGAGTTCGCCGAGAACGAGGATCTGCCCAACACCACCAATCCTGATGACTGGGCACGTATTTCGGGCAAGAAGGGGGAGCGGATCGTCTACATCCGCACTCTCGTCACGGGCAAGAACGCCAGTGCAAGCCGCGCGATCGACACGGAGTCGAACACGGGCCAGTACCTGTAGCGAAAACCAACACCGATCGGGCCGGCCACTCCTCGAGAGTCGTCGGCCCGATCGGTGCGTCGCTGCTGTTCCCTCCGTTGCGATTGGACCGGTCGGTCGCGCTGGTTTAGAGTCCCGCCGTGCAGATACATCTTCGACACAATCCGTCGTCCACAGTCGCTCGCTGCTACCTCGCGCCCGGCGAACCGCTGCGCGTGGAGAGCGGGGCAATGCTCGCGCATTCTGCCGGCGTGGTTCTCGAAGCGAAGGCGCAGGGCGGCGTCCTGCAAGGCCTCAAGCGGTCGATGCTCAGTGGAGAATCGTTTTTCGTCACGACGTATACCGCTCCGCCGCAAGGTGGTTGGGTCGATGTGACGGGCGTTCTTCCCGGCGATCTGATCCCGCTGACCATCACGTCCGATCGCCCGTTCTTCCTCAACCGTGGAACCTGGTTGGCCAACTCCTACGGCGTCACGGTCGAGTCCAAATGGGGAGGCATGTCCAACCTCTTCGGCGGTGAGGGCGGGTTCGGCCTGCGGGCAAGTGGCGACGGTGAGGTAGTGCTGGCCGTCTACGGCGCGATCGACGTCATCGACTTGCAGCCGGGCGAGACGATCACGATCGACACCGGTCACGTGGTCGCCTACGACCTCGGAATGAACTTCAACATGCGGCGCGCCGTTCAGGGACGCACCATTCAGTCGATGAAGTCCGGCGAAGGATTTGTCTTCGACTTCACCGGCCCCGGACGCGTTCTCGCGCAGACCCGCAACCCCAGTGCGTTTGCGGCGTGGCTCTCGGCGATCACCCCGGGCTGATCACCGTCCCAGTGGTGTTCAACTCCAGTGCTGTTCAGCCCCAGTGGTGTTCAACTCCAGCAATAGTCGGCCAGCAGAGCGCGTGAGTCCGGAACGAACGGCCATGACGGGTCTTGCAGGTGGGCGCCGAGTTCTTTCGGCGTCCACCACCAACCTTCGGCGATCTCGCTGGGCTGATGAGCCATCGGACCGTCGTACCTGAGTTCGAACGCAAACAGGTGACAGCGCAGCGGAGAGTTGTTCCACTCGCCGTCCCAGGATTTTCGAGCGATCTCCGTCAGTTGGAGTGGCTGATCTGCCGTTCCGAATATTCCGAGCTCTTCACCGACTTCACGGATCGCAGTTTCCTGCGGCGTCTCACCTGGATCCACGACACCTCCGGCAAGACAGTCGTGATAGCCCCCGAACACTGCCTTCGTGTCGGTTCGGCGATGGACGTAGATCCGCGAACCGTCCCCGGTGCGAACGAGGACTCCTGCGCTCGCGTGCCAGAGCCCGCCCGAGTAGACGACGGAACGTGACGCTCGGCCGATCGGATTACCCGTCCGGTCGTACACGGCGACTACCTCGTCCGCGGGATTGAGGTCTGCGGTGAGAGGTTGGTGCATTCCTCCAACTGTGCCACGCCTGTAGGCGCCGCGCCTCAATCACATAGGCTCTTGTGTCATGCAGCGGATCATCGGTGTCGAGGTCGAATACGGAATATCTTCACCCAGTGAGCCGTCGGCGAATCCGATTCTCACTTCAACCCAGGCGGTGCTTGCCTACGCCGCCGCAGCAGGCGTGCCACGAGCCAAGCGCACACGCTGGGACTACGAGGTCGAATCTCCGCTCCGTGACGCCCGAGGCTTCGATCTGGGGCGAATGAGCGGCCCCGCACCGGTGATCGACGCGGACGAGATCGGCGCCGCGAACATGATTCTCACCAACGGGGCACGGTTGTACGTCGATCACGCCCATCCCGAGTATTCGGCCCCCGAGGTCGCCGACCCGCTCGACGCAGTGATCTGGGACAAGGCCGGCGAACGAGTGATGGAAGCTGCTGCGCGGCACGCATCCAGCGTGCCGGGTGCGCCACGGCTGCAGCTGTACAAGAACAACGTCGACGGCAAGGGTGCCTCGTACGGCACGCACGAGAATTACCTGTGCTCGCGCGACACCCCGTTCGCCTCGATCGTGACCGGCTTGACGCCGTTCTTCGCGTCCCGGCAGGTGATCTGTGGTTCCGGTCGTGTGGGTCTCGGTCAGTCCGGCGACGAGGCCGGATTCCAGCTTTCGCAGCGATCGGACTACATCGAGGTCGAGGTAGGCCTCGAGACCACGCTCAAGCGCGGAATCATCAACACCCGCGACGAACCGCACGCGGATGCGGACAAGTACCGCCGGCTGCACGTCATCATCGGCGACGCGAATCTCGCGGAGATGTCGACGTACCTCAAGGTGGGAACAACGGCGCTGGTACTCGACCTGATCGAGGCTGGTGTCGACCTCACCGATCTGCAACTGGCACGTCCGGTCACCGCTGTCCACCACATCAGCCACGACCCGACTTTGCGCAAGACCGTGGCGCTGGCTGACGGACGTGAACTGACAGGACTTGCGCTGCAACGTATTTACCTCGAGCGTGTCTCGAAGTTCCTGGACCGTGAGACCGATCGTGATCCGCGAGCGGACGACATCGTCGCCAAGTGGGCGATGGTTCTCGACCTCCTCGAGCGCGATCCCATGGAGTGCGCGCACATCCTGGACTGGCCGGCCAAACTGCGTCTGCTCGAAGGTTTCCGCAATCGTGAGGGACTCGCGTGGTCGGCGCCGCGGTTGCATCTGGTGGATCTGCAGTACTCCGACGTGCGGCTCGACAAGGGGCTGTACAACCGCCTGGTTGCTCGAGGCTCCATGGAGCGGCTTGTCACCGAACAGCAGGTTCTCGACGCGGTCATGAACCCTCCCACCGACACTCGCGCATACTTTCGCGGCGAGTGCCTACGTCGATTCGGTGCCGATATTGCGGCTGCGAGCTGGGATTCGGTCATCTTCGATCTCGGGGGCGAGTCGTTGATCCGAATCCCCACCCTCGAGCCGCTTCGAGGCACCAAAGCGCACGTCGGAGCGTTGCTCGACTCCGTCGACAGCGCCGCGGAATTGGTTGATCAGCTCACTCACTGAAATCAGCCGATGCGGCTCGCCGTCGCGTCTCTCCACACCTGACGGTGCCGCTCGGTAGGGTGAAGGTCCGAGCGGGATCAGTTACCGACTCTGCTGGGCCGAACAGGATGCTCGCGAGAGCTCCCTTCACACAAGGAGGTCGACGGCGATGGCTCAAGAACAGACGCAGCGTGCCGGTGGCGGCGAAGACGACGAAACCACTGGTGGCGACGGCAGTGCCGGCCAGGAACGTCGCGAGAAGCTGGCTGCAGAAACCGACGACCTGCTCGACGAGATCGACGACGTGTTGGAAGAGAACGCCGAGGACTTCGTCCGCGCCTATGTCCAGAAGGGCGGCCAGTGACGGTGGATCGCGCGCCCCGGATCACAGACGGGGACACACGGTTGAGCTTCGGCTCGAATCTGTCGTCATTCTCGGAATACCTTCGGGTGCATGCGCCGGAGCACCTTCCGCAGAACCGCTTCGCCGACACAGGAGGTGTTGTCATGGGCGGGGGAGACGTAGCTCCGCACGGCACCACCATCGTCGCGATCAGCTATGCGGGTGGTGTTCTGCTCGCCGGTGATCGCCGAGCGACGATGGGCAACCTCATCGCCAGCCGTGACGTGCAGAAGGTGTACGTCACCGACGATTACTCGGCTGCGGGTATCGCCGGAACGGCCGGGATCGCAATCGAACTGGTTCGGCTCTTCGCAGTCGAACTCGAACATTACGAGAAGATCGAAGGCGTCCCACTCACGTTCGACGGTAAAGCCAATCGACTTTCGTCGATGGTTCGCGGAAATCTCGGCGCAGCGATGCAGGGATTGGCGGTCGTGCCGCTGCTGGTGGGTTACGACTTGGACGCGGTCGATCCGTCAACGGCCGGCCGGATCGTCTCCTACGACGTCGTCGGTGGGCGATACGAGGAGCGCGCTGGATATCACGCAGTCGGGTCGGGTTCTCTGTTCGCAAAATCGGCGCTCAAGAAGCTGTATTCCCCGGGAATCGACGAGGACACTGCACTTCGATTCGCAGTCGAAGCGCTGTACGACGCAGCAGATGACGATTCGGCTACCGGTGGTCCCGATCTGACACGCGGGATCTATCCGACAGCGGTCACCATCACCTCCGCCGGCGCGGTGGAGTTGTCGACCACGCGGGCTGCCGAGATTGCCAGGGAGATCGTCGCGGCTCGCACTGCGACCGCGAGTCCGGAAGGGGAGTCTGCGCTATGACGATGCCGTACTACGCATCAGCCGAACAGATCATGCGCGATCGTTCGGAATTGGCGCGCAAAGGAATTGCCCGCGGACGCAGCGTCGTCGTTCTCACCTACCGCGACGGAGTTCTCTTTGTCGCGGAGAATCCGTCGCGGGCGCTGCACAAGGTCAGCGAACTGTACGACCGTCTCGGATTTGCTGCAGTGGGCAAGTACAACGAGTTCGAGAATCTGCGCCGTGCGGGCATCGTGCACGCGGACATGCGCGGGTACTCGTACGACCGTCGGGATGTCACGGGGCGTTCCCTCGCCAATGCGTACGCGCAGACGTTGGGAACGATCTTCACCGAGCAGCCCAAGCCGTACGAGGTCGAGATCTGCGTTGCCGAGATCGGCCGCTTCGGAAGCAGTACGCCGGCTCAGCTCTACCGGATCACGTACGACGGTTCCATCGCGGACGAGCAGGAATTTGTCGTCATGGGCGGTACAACCGAACCGATCGTGACGGCGATGCGTGAGTCGTACCAGCGAGACCTCGACCTCGAATCCGCAGTGCGGATCGCGGTAGGGGCGCTTCAAAAGGGTGGCCCGGCACCGGCCGGAACCACTGAGGCGGAACCACGAACACTCGATGTGAGTGCGCTCGAGGTGGCCGTCCTCGACAGCAACCGTCCACGCCGCGCGTTCAAACGAATCGCTGGAACGGTTTTGGAAGAGATGCTTCCAGCTCCGGCAGCGACTGAGGATGCGCCGCCGGCTAAGGGCGACGCACCCTCGTAGTTACTGCAGGTCTGGGAGTTACTGCGTGATTCTGTAGACGGCCACCGCGCCCGGTTCGGTGTCGAAATCGAACCGGCGCGCGTCTGCCACCACTTCACCGTCGGTGGCGATGGCTACCGGTGAATCGGCCACCCGCACCGACATCGACGACACGAGTTCACGAACGTAGACCCGCGAGCTGCCCAATGTTCCTGTGGCAGCCGCAAACAGAAGACGTGAGCGCGAGAACTTCTTGTCCGCGCGCAGATAGCGGACGTCGAGTAGTCCACGGTTCATCTCCGGACGCGACATCGGCACCTGATCAGCGGGGGAGTATCGCCCGTTTCCGACGAACAGCATCCAGATGGTGCTCCGCTTCCCGTCGATGGTGACAGTCATCGGCTCCGCCGCCGCGAGAACACGGATCATTGCGGCGCCCGCGGCCGGCCACTTCCCGAATCGCGGTTCCCACTTCTCCCGCAGCCGCACGGCGTCCGGGTATCCACCCAGGCTGGCGGTGTTGAGAAAGCGTGCAGTCACGCCGGAATCCGTGCGCACCACAGCGTGGTCGACAAATGCGGCCTGCCCGGACTCGACTGCCTGCGCGGTCTCCTCGACGTTCACCGCGCCGACGTCACGGGCGAAATGGTTCAACGTTCCGCCGGGAAAAACCGCAAGGGGTAGGTCGTGTTTTGTTGCCGCGGTCGCGACCGTGACCACTGTTCCGTCGCCTCCGCATACGCCTAACGCCTTCGGCGAGAGTTCGGGGATCTTGGCGTCGATCTGCATGTCGAAGTCGATGTCGGCGTCGAATTCGTAGATGACCGCTGCCGGTAGTGATTCTCGAATCGATTCGACGATCCCGTCGTCCTCGGAGCCGGAACCCGGATTGGTGAAGACCAACAAGCCTTCTCCCCGAGGGAGTGCGGGAACTACGCACTCGGGTCCGAGTTCGGCTGGCTCTTCGTCGCGCACCGCCCACCAACGTCGTGTGCCGGCAGCGATTGCGCCGCCAACCGCGAGGCCGGCGAACACGTCGGACGGCCAGTGCACTCCGTTGTGAACGCGTGAGTACGCGACCGCTGCGGCCAATGGTGCGATGGCCGCGCCCGCCACCGGGGATTCCATGGCCACTGCCGCGGTGAATGCCGCCGCTGATGACGAATGACCGGAGGGGAACGAGGACGACGTCGGAATGTCGACTCCTCGCTTCGGGCTCAGCCAGACACGCGCCGGTGGGCGCCGCCGGGGAAACAGGGGCTTGAGTATGCCGTTGGCCAGCGCGCTCGAACCGGCAAGTGCGAGCATCCCACGTGCCGCGGCCCTCCTGGGCCGGCCACCGATCAGCGCGAGCAAGGCGGCGACGACCATCCACAAAACGCCGTGATCGGCCGCTCTGGAGAGAAACCGCATGGTCGGGTCGAGCACGGAAGGGCGCAGTGCTCCAGTGCTTTCCATGACTTTGACGTCGCTTCGGACAACTTTTCGGCGAATAAGGCTCACACCGTCACACTATGCCGCCGCCCGACGTTGTCGAGTCGTGACTTACGACGCGATCGAAGTACAGGGGTGAACCTCGCATTCTGGTTGTACTGTCGAAGTGTGCAGAGACGAATCATGGGTATCGAGACGGAATTCGGCGTTACCTGCACCTTTCACGGGCACAGGCGACTGAGCCCCGACGAGGTTGCTCGTTACCTCTTCCGTCGTGTCGTGTCGTGGGGTCGCAGCTCCAACGTCTTCCTCCGCAACGGAGCCCGCTTGTACCTGGATGTGGGTTCGCACCCGGAGTACGCGACGGCCGAGTGCGACAGCCTCATCCAGTTGGTCAATCACGACCGAGCCGGTGAGCGTGTGCTCGAAGAACTGCTGATCGACGCCGAGGCGAGACTCGCCGAGGAGGGGATCGGTGGCGACATCTACCTCTTCAAGAACAACACCGACTCGGCCGGAAACTCGTACGGATGCCACGAGAACTTCCTCGTCGCGCGCGCCGGGGAGTTCTCCCGGATTTCGGATGTCTTGTTGCCGTTCCTCGTCACGCGCCAGTTGATCTGCGGCGCCGGCAAGGTGCTGCAGACACCGAAGGCTGCGACGTTCTGCCTCTCGCAGCGTGCGGAACACATCTGGGAAGGCGTCTCGTCGGCGACCACTCGCTCGCGCCCGATCATCAACACTCGCGACGAACCGCACGCGGACGCCGAGAAGTACCGCCGTCTGCACGTGATCGTCGGCGATTCCAACATGGCCGAAACGACGACGATGCTCAAGGTCGGTTCTGCAGCACTCGTACTCGAAATGATCGAAGCCGGAGTTTCGTTCCGCGATTTCGCCCTGGACAACCCGATTCGTGCCATTCGCGAGGTCAGCCACGACGTGACCGGCAAGAAGCCTGTCCGGCTGGCCGGTGGACGTCAGGCCAGTGCTCTCGATATTCAGCGCGAGTACCACTCCAAGGCAGTCGAACATCTGCGTAACCGCGAACCGGACCCGCAGGTCGAGCAGGTTGTCGATCTCTGGGGTCGTACCCTCGACGCCGTCGAAGCTCAGGATTTCGCGAAGGTCGACACGGAGATCGACTGGGTCATCAAGCGCAAGCTGTTCCAGCGCTACCAGGACCGTCACGGCTTCGATCTGTCCGATCCCAAGATCGCGCAGCTCGACTTGGCCTACCACGACATCAAACGTGGCCGCGGCGTCTTCGACGTGCTGCAGCGCAAAGGCTTGGTCAAGCGGGTCACCGAGGACGAGACGATCGACGAGGCCGTCGAGAATCCGCCGCAGACCACCCGCGCCAAGCTGCGGGGGGACTTCATCACCGCAGCCCAGGCCGCCGGCCGGGACTTCACGGTCGACTGGGTTCACCTCAAGCTCAACGATCAGGCGCAAAGAACTGTGCTCTGCAAGGACCCGTTCCGTTCTGTCGACGAGCGTGTCGAGCGTTTGATCGCTTCGATGTAGGTCACTCATTTTCGAGATGTACAAGACGGCAGGTCTGTTTTGCGGCGACGCGCCGGGCACGAAAGTGTCCGGCGCGCGTTCGGTTATCGGATAGCCACTAGGATTTCGGCGTGGCGACATCAAAAATCGAGCGGTTGATGAACCTGGTGATCGCATTGCTGTCCACCAGACAGTTCCTCACGGCGGAGAAAATCCGCGACAGTGTGGCCGGGTACAACGATTCCGCGAACTACGAAGCGTTCAGTCGCATGTTCGAGCGCGACAAGAACGAACTTCGTGACCTGGGTGTCCCTTTGGAAACCGGTCTGGCAGGACGGTTCTCGACGGTCGAGGGGTACCGGATCAATCGCAATGCCTACGAGCTTCCGGACGTGGACCTCACCAGCGAGGAATCTGCGGCCGTCGCCGTCGCAGTGCAGTTGTGGGAATCTCCGGAACTTATTTCGGCAGCCCAGAGTGCGCTGCTCAAACTCCGAGCAGCCGGCGTGCAGGTCGACGCAGAAGTCAGTGCCGCACCGGTGACTGCGATTCCCGCACGCACCCGCGGCTCGGAGCCCGCCCTCGGAAAGCTGCTTGCAGCGGTCGACGCCGGCCGAGCAGTTCATTTTCAGCACCGCGGCGCATTGAACGAACCGTTCACCGAACGCACTGTGGAACCGTGGGGCGTCGTCACGCACAACGGCAAGTGGTACCTGGTCGGGCACGACGTCGACCGTGATGCGGTGAGAACCTTCCGGCTCTCCCGGATCGGTGACGACGTCAGGGAGTTCGGGCCCGCCGGATCGGTCCACAAACCCGAGGGTGTCGATCTTCGCGAGGTCGTCGACCGGGTGACCGGGTCGGGCGTGGTGACCGGGACCGCTACGGTGTGGGTCGCAGACGGTCGCGCACACGAGCTTCGCCGGCTTGCGACGGCGTCGTCCGATCGGCGGTTGACCGATCGCGACGGCAGCGTGCTGTCCATCCCCGTCCGATCCTGGGAGTGGACCGCTCGGTTGATCGCCGGACATGGGGTGGATGCACTGGTGTTGGACCCACCGGATTTGCGTGCGGAAGTCGTCGCGAAGCTGCGCGCCGCGGCGAGCCCGATCATCGGCAATGACGGACAGGGGGAGAACTGATGAGCAATCGACTGTCATCTCGGTTGGCGCGGCTGCTCAACCTCGTGCCGTACTTCATCGCGAATCCGGGCATCAGTCCCGTCGAGGCTGCCGAGGAACTCGGTGTCAGCACCACGCAACTCATGACCGACCTCAATCAGCTGTGGGTCTGTGGACTGCCCGGCTACGGTCCGGGCGATCTCATCGACTTGTCCTTCTCGGAGGAAAGCATCGAGGTCACGTTCTCGGCCGGAATCGATCGCCCGTTGCGCCTCACCTCCACGGAAGCGACTGCATTGCTGATCGCGCTTCGATCATTGGTGGAAATGCCGGGCATGGTCGATCCGTCTTCGGCCCAGCGCGCTATCGCGAAGATCGAGGACGCAGCAGGCTCGGCCGCGGCGCGAGCCGTCGGCCAAGATCGCAGTACTTCGCCGGCTCCGGATATCGCCGAAGACCCGATCGCCGCGACGGTCAGAGCCGCGCTCGCTGACAAGACCGCCCTTCGATTGACGTATTACTCGGCTTCGCGAGACGCGGTCTCGGAGCGCATCGTCGATCCCGTTCGTATCGTGTTGGTCGACAACTACAGCTACCTCCAGGCCTGGTGTCGCCAAGCCGAGGGGGTGCGGTTGTTCAGATTCGATCGGATCGACGCAGCAGTCCAACTCGACGAACCTGCCGATCCTCCGCCACAAGCCCTCGAGGAGGATTCGAATCTCGAGTTGTTCAGCGGCGACGGTTCGCTTCCGGAAGCACGGTTGTTCATCACCAAAGAATGGGTGTGGATGCTCGACTACTACCCGATGGACGTCGTGCACGTGAACGACGACGGGTCGGTCGAGGCGACGATGAGTTTCGGAACTCTCGAATGGATGGCAAGGCTGGTCCTCGGGTTCGGTGAGGGTGTTCGGGTCCTGCATCCGCCGGAATTGGTCTCCGAAGTACACGATCGGGCCGTTGCGGCACTCGACGCGTACGACGTAATCGGTTCGTAAAACTTCAGGAAACTTCACCCTCAGTGAGTTCGCAGGAAACAAACAGGTAAAAGGTAGCTGAAGTAAGTGCTTTGACAGCTCCGAGCGCCGGTTGTGTCCGGTAGCATCGAGGAATCTGATCATGGGAGGTCGTTATGGGTGCAATGCAGCCGATGCATTGGCTGATTGTCGCTGTTGTCGTCGTAATTCTGTTCGGGTCGAAGAAGCTTCCCGATGCAGCACGCGGTTTGGGTCGTTCCCTCCGCATCTTCAAGAGCGAAGTCAAGGAAATGCAGAACGACGATTCGGCGCCTGCAAGCGCGCCGGTCGCACAGCCTGCTCCGGCACAGTTGCCGACGGCCAACACCGCGGTGGTCGCAAACGGTGCAGCAGCACCTGTTGCGCAGCCGACCGAAGTCAAGCCGCTCTAGTACACACTGCGTTCTAGCCGGGGTGAAATATTCGTTCACCCCGGTTGTCTGCTGACCAAGACCAGGATGCACAGTGCGTATTCCGTTAGACCCGCGTAACCGCAAGCGGAAGGTCAATCCAGACGGCACCATGTCGTTGGTCGACCACCTGTACGAATTGCGGACTCGTTTGTTGTTCGCATTCCTCGGCGTGATCATCACCACGGCGTTCGGCTTCTTCTGGTACTCACACTCGATACTCGGCTTCGAGAGCCTGGGCGACCTGCTTCGCGGACCGTATTGCGAGCTTCCGTCCGAGAGTCGCGCCAACCTCAGCACCGACGACGCGTGCCGATTGCTGGCGACCGGGCCGTTCGAGCAGTTCATGCTGCGATTCAAAGTGGCGCTCACCGCCGGTATCGTCCTTGCCTGCCCGGTGTGGCTGTACCAACTGTGGGCATTCATCACCCCGGGCCTCTACGCAAAGGAACGTCGATACGCGGTCGGATTCGTCACCGCCGGTGCTGCCCTGTTCATCCTCGGCGCGATCCTGGCGTACCTCGTCGTGGCAAAGGCTTTGCACTTCCTCCTGACCATCGGCGACAACGTCCAGATCACCGCGCTCAGTGGTTCGGAGTACTTCGGCTTCATCATCAATCTGCTGCTGATCTTCGGTGTCAGCTTCGAGATTCCGTTGCTCGTGGTCGTACTGAACTTTGCCGGCATTCTGACGTACGAGCGTTTGAAGGCCTGGCGTCGAGGATTGATCTTCGGGCTGTTCGTCTTTGCCGCAGTTGCCACCCCGGGTTCGGATCCGTTCTCGATGCTGGCGCTCGCATTGGCCCTGACGCTTCTCTTCGAGGTCGCGGTCCAGATCGCTCGCCTCAACGACAAACGTAAGGCCAAGCGATCCGGTGAAGACTGGGGAGCAATCTCCGACGAGGAAGCTTCCTCCATCTCGGCTCCGTCCGATCTGAACGAGGCTTTCGACAATCCGACCAAACCCAAGGCCGAATCGAGTGGATTGTTCGGACGTAAGTCCAAGCCCAAGGCTCCGGCCGCGAAGAAATCCGACACCGCCGGCGACAACGCACCAGGCCAGGATTTCACTGACACTCTCTGAGCGCCGTGCCACCACGTCGGCGGCGTATGAAACCCTGACGAGGTGGTTATGAACAAGAGTGAACTGAGCACGTTTGCGTCCAGCCTGAAGTTCGAACTCGATCCATTCCAGGTGAAGGCATGCGTTGCGCTCGAAGCGGGCCACGGTGTCCTTGTCTGTGCACCAACCGGCGCAGGCAAGACCGTGGTCGGCGAGTTCGCTGTCCACCTGGCTCTCGCGGCCGGCCGCAAGTGTTTCTACACGACGCCGATCAAGGCATTGAGCAATCAGAAGTACGCAGAGCTCGTCGAGCGCTACGGCGCGAGCGAGGTCGGCCTGCTGACGGGTGATTCGAGCATCAACTCCGACGCACCGGTGGTCGTCATGACCACCGAAGTCCTGCGGAACATGCTCTACGCCAACTCCGAGGCACTGCGCGGGCTTTCGCACGTCGTCATGGACGAAGTGCATTACCTGGCCGACCGGTTCCGCGGGGCGGTGTGGGAGGAAGTGATCCTGCACCTGTCCGAGGATGTTCGCCTGGTGAGCTTGTCGGCGACCGTGAGCAACGCCGAAGAGTTCGGCGCCTGGATGGAAACCGTCCGCGGCGACACCACCGTGGTCGTGGACGAGACGCGGCCGATCCCGCTGTGGCAGCACATCATGGTCGGTCGACGGATCTTCGATCTCTTCGACAGTCGTAGTCATCCCGCCGCTGGGCCGAAGACCGTACTCGTCGACCAGGATCTGGTTCGCCACGTCAAGCAGCGTCAGGCGCTCGAACGCGTCGAGAGCTGGCAGCCGCGTGGCCGTGGACGGCGTGGCAGCTACCAGAGTTCCAACGATTTCCGGCCCTTGCCGCGACCTGAGGTCATCGCTCAACTCGATCAGTCCGGACTGCTCCCGGCGATCACTTTCATCTTCAGCCGCGCCGGTTGTGATGCGGCACTTGCACAGTGCCTGCGGTCCAGACTCGATCTCACTTCGCCGGAGCAGGTTCGCGAGATCGACACCATCATCGAGAAGCACACCGGGGAACTACCCGAGGAAGATCTCGAAGTCCTCGGATATCGGGACTGGTGCAAGGCACTGCGACGCGGTCTCGCCTCCCACCACGCGGGCATGCTGCCGGCATTCCGCCAGACAGTCGAGGAACTGTTCGTCAAGGGCCTCGTGCGAGCAGTCTTCGCGACCGAGACGTTGGCGCTCGGTATCAACATGCCGGCACGCACGGTGGTGCTCGAACGCCTGGTCAAGTACAACGGTGAGTCACACGCCGAACTGACGCCGGGCGAGTACACGCAGCTGACCGGCCGAGCCGGCCGACGCGGTATCGACGTCGAAGGACACGCTGTGGTCCTGTGGCAGCCCGGGGTCGAGCCGACGGATGTCGCCGGTTTGGCGTCGACACGGACGTTCCCGCTCCGCAGTTCGTTCCGCCCCTCGTACAACATGTCGATCAACCTCGTCGAGCGCATGGGAGCGGCCGATTCACGCAAGCTGCTCGAGCGTTCCTTCGCTCAGTTCCAAGCGGACCGCTCGGTGGTCGGCCTGGTGCGTGGCATCGAGCGGAACGAAGAAGCACTGAAGGGTTTGCAGGAGAAACTCGGTGGTGCAGACGGCGAGTACTTCGAATACGCGTCGTTGCGTGAGCGGCTCAGTGCGCGCGAGCGGGCGCTCGAACGTAAGGGCCGCGAGGATCGCCGCGAAGATGCGGTGGAGTCCCTCCGTGCACTCACCCGCGGTGACGTGATCGCGATTCCCATCGGTCGTCATTCCGGAGTGGCCGTGGTCCTCGTCCCCGACAACGATCCGAAAGACCCCCGTCCGCTGGTTCTGACTGCCGATCAGTGGGCCGGCCGACTCTCCTCGAGTGATTTCCCGGAAGCAGCCGAGGTCCTGGGAAAGATGCGCCTACCCAAGCATGTAGATCACCACACCGCCCGGATTCGGCGCGATCTGGCCTCGGCGTTGCGTAGCACCGGAATCAGCGCCCCTCGGCGGAAGAAGCGTCACAAGGCGGGCGCGTCCGAAGACGCCGAGGTCGCTACTTTGCGACGCGCTATTCACTCGCATCCGTGCCACAGCTGGCCCGATCGCGAACATCTGAGCCGGATCAGTGAGCGCTACAACCGATTGGCCCGCGAAACACAGGCGATGAGGGAAAAGGCCGCGGCCACCACCAACTCGTTGGCGCGCACGTTCGACCGAATCATCGCGCTACTCAAAGAGCGTGAGTACATGACTGCCGAAGCAGCGCCCGAAGTCACCGAATCCGGACGACGACTCAGTCGCATCTATTCGGAAAGCGACCTTCTGGTCGCCGAGTGCCTGCGGACCGGTGCGTGGACAGGTCTCAGCCCGGCCGAACTGGCAGCAGTCGTGTCCTCGGTGGTTTACGAATCACGTCGAGACGGCGACACGGTCGATCGGGTGCCGACTGCGGCACTTCGTCACGCGCTCAACGACACTCAACGACTGTGGAGTGAACTGCGGTCGGACGAAATTCGCCACAAACTGCCGCCGACGCGCGAACCCGATCTCGGATTCGTCACTGCCGTTTACCACTGGGCTAGTGAAAATTCGCTGGTCGACGCTCTGATCGCAGCCGGAGTGCAAGGCCGCGCGCTGTCTGCGGGTGATTTTGTCCGGTGGTGTCGTCAGGTGATCGATCTCCTCGATCAGGTCCGACTGACATCGACGGACGCCGACGTGGCGAAGACCGCGGCGCGGGCGGTAGCTGCGATTCGTCGCGGGGTAGTTGCTGTCGACGCAGCATGACCGCAACTATGTGGTTTGATTCGCAGACTGGTATTTCGAGTGGGAGGCGAACATGAGCGGGCCTTACGGACCGAACGATCCGAATCGGCAATGGGGTCCTGGTGATCAGCAGCAGCCGAACGAGCAGCAGTGGGGGCAGAATCCCCAGCAGCCGGGCGGACAACAGCAGCCTGGTCAGCAGCCCGGCCAGCAACAGCCGTGGGGTCAGCCGCAACAGCAGCCCGGTCAGCAACAGCCTTGGGGCCAGCCTGCCTACGGTCAGCCTGGTCAGCCGGGTGGTCAGCCTGCGTACGGCCAGCCCCAGCAACCAGGCCAGGGGCAGCCTGGTCAGCAACAGCCGTGGGGCCAGCCTCAGCAACAACCTCCGGCTCAGCCGTGGGGTCAGCCCGGGCAACAGCAGGCACCGGATGCAACCCAGGCGTGGGGTCAGCCTCCTGCTGCCGCGCCTCAGCAGGCGTGGGGCGCCACAGCACCCGGCCAAGCTCCGGGACAACAGAACCAGTGGAACCAGGCTCAGCCGTTCCCGAGTCCCGGTGCGCCCGGAAACCAGGCGGGTAAGTCGAAGAAGCCCCTGATCTTCGGTGCTATCGGTGTTCTCGTTGTTCTGGCGGCTGTCGTGGTTGCCCTGGTGTTCGGTGTATTCGGCAAGAACACACTCGATCAGAGCGCGGCTCAGGCCGGCGTCGAGAAGATCGTCACCGAGTCCTACGGGGCAAAGAACGTGAGCAATGTTCAGTGCCCCGCGGACCAGGAAGTCAAGTCAGGCAACAAGTTCACCTGCACGCTCTCGATCGCGGGCGTGAAGTCGAACGTGACCGTGACGTTTGTCGACGACAACGGCACGTACGAGGTCAGCCGCCCGAGCTGACGCTCTACTGGTCGGAACGGCCTGCCGCCGCAGCCTTCAGCGCGGCGGCAAGTCGGCCGGCCGAGCGTTCGATGTTCAGCGAAGCGGCCACTTCCTCGAAGCGTGCGGGATCGACGGGGGTCGCCGGGAGTCGGTCGTCCTTCGAAAACTGAACGTCCGCGTCGCGAACGACTCGTACCACCGGCAACGCAGCGTCGAGGTATGCCATTGCCTCTGGTGAGGTGAGCTTCGCGCGAATTCCCTTGGCCATGTCGGATTCGGGGTCAGCCGCGGCCGCACGAAGTCCGGCCAGCGAGCCGTAGCGGAGCATCAGCGTCGACGCAGTCTTCTCACCGACACCCTTGATGCCGGGTAGACCGTCGGAGGCGTCTCCGCGCAGTACCGCGAGTTCGGCGTATGCCTCGCCCGCACGGTCTCCGGGTACCCCGTACTTCTCGGCGACCTCGACCGGTCCGAACAGTTCCGCCTTGGACAAACCGCGGCCGACGTAGAGGACACGAACGGGCACGTACTCGTCGGTGACGACCTGCAGAAGGTCGCGGTCACCGCTGACGACGACGGTGAGATCCTCGCGCTCGGTAGCGGCAAGCGTTCCCAACACGTCGTCGGCTTCGAGGCCGACAGCACCCGCCGTCGCGATACCCGCTGCTGCGAGCACGTCCATGATCATGTCGACCTGAGGTGTCAACGTGTCCGGAACTTCCTCGGACGAACCGTCAGAGCCTTCCTCGACGCGATGCGCTTTGTACGTCGGAACGGCGTCGACGCGGAACTGTGGTCGCCAATCCAAGTCCAGGCACACCGCGAGACGACTCGGCTGGTGTTTGGTGATCAGGGAAGCAACCATGTCGGTGAATCCGCGCACCGCGTTGACAGGTCTGCCGTCGGGGTCGACGAATGACTCGGGCAGTGCGTAGAACGCACGAAACCACAGGCTGGCACCGTCGAGGAGAAGCAATGGCCCACTCATGGTCACCATCCTGCCAGTCGGCACTAACCTGTAAGCCATGACGTCTCCAGCCGAACAGGATTCCCGATTCTCCAGCGCCGTGTACGGCGCACGTATCGCTCGTGCCGCCGAGTTGGCTCGATCAGCAGGTCTCGACGGTCTGGTGGTGACTCCCGGTCCGGATCTGCGGTACCTGACGGGTTCTCGGGCTGACTCGTTCGAGCGCTTGACCGCGTTGGTCATCGCCGCGGACACGGCGAAGGCGTCCGTTGTGCTTCCTCGCTTGGAGTTGGCGTCGCTGAAGGAATCGGCGGTGGGCGATCTCGGGTTGACCGTCCTCGACTGGGTCGACGGCGTCGATCCGTATGCGATTGTGGCGGCGCAACTTCCGGCCGGCGCCAAGGTTGCGGTGACCGATGCGATGCCCGCGCTGCATCTGATCCCGCTCGCAGACACGTTGGGTGCGTTGCCGATCCTCGCCACCGGAGTGTTGCGTGAATTGCGGATGGTCAAGGACGACGCCGAGATCGAGGCGTTGCGACGGGCTGGTGCGGCGATCGATCGGGTTCACGCTCGCATGGCGGAGTTCTTGATCGTCGGCCGCACGGAAGACGAAGTAGGTGAGGCGATTTCGGCCGCGATCCTCGAAGAGGGGCACACCGAGGCCGCGTTTGTGATCGTCGGATCGGGCCCACACGGTGCCGATCCGCACCACGAGGTTTCGGACCGGGTGATCGAGAGCGGTGACGTCGTGGTGATCGACATCGGTGGACCGGTCGAGCCTGGATACAACTCGGACTCCACCCGCACGTACAGCATGGGGCAGCCGTCCGCCGAGGTAGCAGCACAGTTCGCGGTACTCGAAGCGGCGCAACAGGCTGCTGTCGATTCGGTGCGGCCGGGAGTATCCGCAGAATCCGTGGACGTTGCCGCCCGCGAAGTGCTTGCCGCACAGGGTCTTGCGGAGGTATTTGTCCACCGCACCGGTCACGGTATCGGGTTGTCCGTGCACGAGGAGCCCTACATCGTCGAGGGCAACACCATCGAACTCGTCGAAGGTATGGCGTTCAGCATCGAACCGGGAATCTACTTCCGCGGCAATTGGGGCGCCCGTATCGAGGACATCGTCGTCGTGACCGCCGACGGTTGCGAGTCGTTCAACAACCGTCCGCACGGCCTGACGGTCCTCGACTGATCAGCTTTCCTTGAACGCCGCGGACCCGAGTATGCGTGTGACGTCGATTTCGATCACCACACGCGCGGGGTTGACCCGTGGCTGGCGGTACCGCTCGGCGTAACGCCGAACGGCGTCGGCCACGGAGTCCGCGTCGGTGAGCACGCGTGCCGGCCCCTCGAGCGTGAGCCAGCGGCCACGGTCGACCGAACTGACGGCGGCGTATCCACCCCGGGCGGCATTGATCGCCTTCTGCGAACCACCGCTGGTGATCACGCGCGCCTTTCCGGCTTCCTGATCCCAGGTGAATCCGACGGCGACGACGTGCGGGGTGCCGTTCGGACGCAACGTCGTGAGTGTCGCGAGGTGGTATTCGCCGACGAACTTCAACCCGTCTTCGGTGAGAGTCTGCTGCGACGATGGCGTGGTGGAGGGGGTGAGCGTCATGCCACGACGGTAATCCAGGACACTGGAGCGGTGACTGCGGGTGCGAACGTGAATGACATCGAGACAGTGCTGCTCCTCGGCGGACGAAGTGAGATCGGCCTCGAGATCGCGGTGAGGCTCGCGCCGGGCCGCAACATCGTTCTGGCTGCCAGACGCAGCGGAGAGCTGTCGGAGCAGAAGCAGATGCTCGAGAACGCCGGCGCGATCGACGTCTCCACCGTCGAGTTCGACGCCGACGCCGTGGACACTCACGGAGACCTCCTCGGCGCCGTGGTCGCCGAGCACGGCCGGATTTCGGTTGCCGTGCTGGCTTTCGGAATTCTCGGCGATCAGGCGCGTGCCGAATCCGACGCGGCGCACGCGGTAGCAGTGGTGCACACCGACTACGTGGCTCAGATCAGCATCCTTACTCACCTCGCGGAGATCATGCGCCGACAGGGAAGCGGAAAAATCGTGGTGTTCTCGTCCGTCGCCGGCGTTCGGGTTCGCCGCGCCAACTATGTCTACGGGAGCGCAAAGGCCGGCTTGGACGGGTTTGCCAGTGGCCTCGGCGACGCACTGCACGGTTCGGGTGTCCAATTGATGCTGGTACGGCCCGGTTTTGTCACCGGCAAGATGACCGAGGGAATGTCGCCTGCCCCGATGTCGAGCACCCCGTCGCAGGTCGCCGACGCCGTCGTACGGGGACTGAATTCCGGGGCGACGCGAGTGTGGGTACCGCGAATTCTGCAGCCGGTGTTCTTCGTCATGCGGCTTCTGCCTCAGACGATCTGGCGCCGGATGCCGCGATGACCACACACCCGGTGGTGATCGTCGGTATCGGTGCCGACGGCTGGGAAGGGCTGTCCGAGAGCGCAAAGGGCGCGGTTCTGGGCGCGGAGGTCCTGATGGGGTCACCTCGCCAGTTGGACTTGGTCCCGACGACACATCTCGGGGCACGGCGAGCGCACACCAGACTGACCTGGCCGTCTCCGATGATTCCGGCCTTGCCGTCGATGTTCGCCGAGAGCGCCGATCGCAGAGTGTGTGTACTCGCGAGCGGTGACCCGATGTTCCATGGGATCGGGGTGACTTTGGTGCGGCTGCTCGGCGCGGACAACGTGCGGGTGATTTCCCACCCGTCGTCGGTGGCATTGGCGAGCGCGCGGATGGGATGGGCATCGGCCGAGATCGACGTCGTGAGCCTGGTCAACCGAGACTCGGCGACCGTGTTGGCCGCCGTGACCGACGGTGCGCGCCTGCTCGTTCTGAGCAACGGGCGCTCGACTCCGGGGGAGGTGGCGAGGCTGTTGTCCGGCGCGGGGTTCGGTCGATCGATCGTGACCGTGCTGGCCCAGCTCGGTGGAGCCGACGAATCGCGGACCGTCACCGTCGCAGACGAGTGGGATCACGCGGACGAGGACGTGGACGCGTTGAACGTTCTCGCCGTCGAGTGCATCTCGGCGGAGATTCCGATACGGCTGACTCGAATCCCGGGTCTACCGGATGCTGCTTATATCGGAGACGGTCAGATGACCAAACAGGAGATCCGTGCGTTGACGTTGTGTGCGCTCGCTCCGGCGCCGGGAGAACACCTCTGGGACGTGGGCGGCGGTTCGGGAACCATTGCGGTCGAGTGGATGAGGACCCACCCGCGTTGTAGCGCAACAGCATTCGAGAAGGTAGCTAGCCGCGTTGCACAGATCGGCACCAATGCGCGCAATCTCGGCGTTCCAGCGTTGAACGTGAAAGGGGCTGCGCCGGAGGCGTTTGCGGATGAGATCCGCCGACCCGATGCGGTGTTCGTCGGCGGCGGCGTCACGCAACCGGGAATGCTCGATGCATGCTGGGAACAGTTGAGCGTGGGTGGCCGTCTGGTCGCCAACGCCGTGACCGCCGAGTCCGAGTCGTTGCTGCTCGGCTGGATGAGTCGCCATGGTGGGACACTGCGACGCTTTCAGGTGCAGCGCGCCGAGCCTTTGGGCACGTTCAACGTTTGGCGACCGCAACTTCCGGTGGTCCAATGGTCCGTCACAAAAAGTCAGCCGTCTGCAGGCGCAGACACAGATACGCCGGAGGAATCCACACAATGACCGTCCATTTCATCGGTGCGGGCCCCGGTGCGGCAGATCTCATCACTGTCCGCGCGCAGCGCATCATCGCGGCGAGCCCGGTGTGCCTGTACGCAGGCAGCCTTGTTCCAGCGGAGTTGCTCGAGTGGTGCCCGGTAGGCGCTCAGGTCGTGGACACTGCTCGCCTGAGCCTGGACGAGATCACCGCGATCCTTGTCGAAGCGCATTCGGCCGGACTGGACGTCGCGCGCCTGCATTCCGGTGATCCGTCGATCTTCAGTGCGGTGGCCGAGCAGGCTCGTCGTCTGGACGCCGCAGGAGTCGATTTCGACATGATTCCCGGTGTTCCTGCATTTACCGCGGCAGCAGCCGCGCTGGGGCGTGAGCTGACTGTCCCAGGCGTCTCGCAGACCATTGTTCTCACCCGAGTCTCCACCTTGTCGACGGCAATGCCGGAGGGCGAGGATCTGCGGTCCCTCGGCCGCAGCGGCGCGACGATGGTGGTCCACCTCGGCGCTCATCGCATCGAACAGATCGCATCCGAGTTGGCCGACAATTACGGCGAGGACTGCCCGGTTGCGGTGGTCGCCTTCGCCTCGCGGCCCGAGGAGATCGTTGTTCGAGGCACTTTGAAGACGATCGTCGAACTCGTTCATGCGGCCGGCATCACGAAGACAGCCGTCGTGATCGTCGGCCGAGTGTTGACGGCGGAGGGATTTCCGGACAGCTACCTCTACTCGGCGGCGCGTGAGAGAAGCACACACTGACCCCGACGAGTCGTCGCGTACTCCTACTCGGAGGCACGGGCGAGGGCCGAGCGATCGCATCTCGGTTGGCCGGTTCAGCCGACCTCGAGGTTGTTACATCGCTGGCCGGCCGGGTTCGTGATCCTCGCTGGCCGGAGGGCGAAGTGCGTATCGGCGGGTTCGGGGGAGCCGAAGGGCTTTCGGAGTGGTTGTCGGCCAATGATATTGGTGCAGTGCTCGACGCCACGCATCCGTTTGCTGCTCGCATCACTCAAAATGCTTTCGAAGCGTGCCTCGCGAATTCCGTTCCGTATGCCATGTACCGACGCCCGCCATGGCGTGAACGTCCCGGCGACACGTGGTTTCCGGTACGCGATCTCGATCACGCCGCAGACTTGGTGCCGACGCTCGGCTCACGCGCATTCTTGACGATCGGGAGGCAAGGTGTCGCGGCGTTCGACCGCGTGAATGACGTCTCGTTTCTCGTGCGCTCGATCGATCCGCCTTCTGGGACCTTGCCGCCTCGCTCGCAATTGCTGCTCGCACGTGGCCCATTCGACGTCGAAGCAGAAGTCGACCTGATGAGAACTCACGGCATCGACGTCGTGATCACCAAGAACAGTGGCGGCGAGCAGACGTACGCAAAGATCGCCGCAGCCAGGCAACTGTCGATCCCGGTCATCGTCGTCGAGCGACCGCCGATCCCGGCGGCCGCCCAGGCATTCGACACCGAAGCCGCGGCGGTGAACTGGCTCACGGCTTTCGGCGGGGGATCGGGGCCATGAGGCGAGCTTCGCGTTCGCTTCAGGTTCGTCTAAGGTTCCGTGCCCATACTGGAGGGATGTTGGGATCTTTCGACGCCGCACTGCGGGACCGCGCATGAGAGTGTCGGTTCCCGGAATGAGCCGTCGAAAACCATCGGGAATTCATGTGCGGACGCTCCATGCCCGCGTGAAATTGCTGACCGCAGGCCTGGTGGCGATCGCGGTGATCGTGTCGGCGTCGGCGGTGTACATCGTGTTCAACGCGTATTTGCAGGGCAACGTCGACCGGCAACTCGAGCGCACGAGTGATGCGATCACCGACACCGTCAATTTCGGCGGTGTCACACCGGTTCTGGGATTGACGGCCGGCGCGGATACAGCGGTTATCCAGGCGGTGGGGCTTCTCACTGCTGACGGTGCTTTGGTGACGGCAACTCCGGGTCTGCCGCCGTTCAGCACGAGCGCGGACGCCATCAGGTCGATCGCCGACGGCAATTCGTCGCAGACAATCGCAACCGTCGACGCGTATCGAATTCTTGTCGAGCCCTCGGTTGCCGGGCAGACTTTGGTTGTCGCCCAATCCTTGGGGCCGACACGTTCGGTGCTCAAGCGGCTTGCGGTGGTGTTGGCGGCTCTGGGTGCTGCTGGGATCGCGCTGGCCTACGCTGCCGGAGATGCGGTGGCTCGCACAGGATTACGGCCGGTTGCGCGACTCACTGCGGCGACGCGGCGGGTTGCCGAAACGGATGATCTTGCGCCGATCCCGGTGACCGGTGACGACGAGTTGGCGTCGTTGACAGTTAGTTTCAATCGGATGCTCGGGACGTTGTCGGAATCGCGGGCACGTCAGAGAAGTCTGATCACCGAAGCGGGCCAGGACCTTCTGGCTCCGTTGACTGCGCTGCGCACCAATATCGAGTTGTTGATGTCCTTCGATACCAAGTCCGGCGCGATTTCCGAAGCAGATGCAACGCAGTTGCGTGAGGAAATCACCGACCAGATGATGGAGTTGACGCTCCTCGTCGGAGAGTTGGTGGACCGTGCGCGGGTTGACGAAAGTACGTTGGGGAGAGGAGATTCCCTCTAAATCGGACGTCTGACCAGCACTTTTGTTGCATTCGGAATTGATGCAGCAGAAGGAGCACTGGTAATGTGGGGCAATTGCGAAGTTTCTGGGTATAGCTGGAGTGTGGCGCGAACCGTGGGGTTTGCTGGGTGGGGGCCTTTGGAGGGACGAGAGGGTTTCAGTGGTCAAGCAAGCACGCGCCGAGCTGACTCGGCAGCAAATCGTTGCCGGCGCGGCCGCGCAGTTCGAGAAGACTGGTTACGGCAGCACCAGCATGGCCGACATAGTCTCGGGGGCCGGTACTACCAAGGGCGCGTTGTATTTCCATTTCGCGTCGAAGGACGAGCTCGCGCAATTCATCATTGCCGAACAGCATCGACTCTCGATCGAATCGGTGCAGGCGATTTCCGCGACGGGCAAGGACCCGTTGGAACAGATGATCATGCTCACGCACGAAATGGCACGCCAGATTGTCGACGAGCCGATCGTTCGCGCGGGCATTCGCCTCACGCTGGAACTGAGCACGTACGAGGGGCCGGTGGAACCGTACGCCGAATGGATCTCGGCAATCACCGATCTCACCGCCAGAGCTCAGGCGCAAGGTGAAATCCGAAAATCGGTCAGTGCAGAATCGTTCGGCAGGTTCATGCCCTCGGCATTCACCGGGGTACAGCTGGTTTCGAACGTTCTCACCCGACGCTCGGATCTTCCGGATCGCGTCGACGAGATGTGGCAGATCCTGCTTCCGGGGATCGTCAGCGACGAACTTTCCGGCGACATCGAGCGCCTCGTCAAGTCGCGGTGGACTCCGGCGGCGGCGTAGCCTGCGGGACATGACCGTCACGCGGATTGTTTCGGATCTGTCGAGTAGTTCGCTCGAGGCCGCGCAGCGCTTCTACACCGAAGTGCTGGGCCTCGAAGTTGTGATGGATCACGGCTGGATCGTGACGTTGGCTTCGCCGACGGATCCGTCATTGCAGATCAGCGTCATGACGCACGACGCTCACGCGCCCGTAGTACCGGACGTCTCCGTCGAGGTGGACGATCTCGACGCGGCGTACGAGGCCGCGGTGCAGCGCGGCGACACCATCGTCTATCCCGTCACCGAGGAGCCGTGGGGTGTGCGCAGGTTCTTCGCTGCCGACCCTGATGGCCACGTGATCAACATCCTCAGCCACCGACGCGACCAATGACGGCTTCCGGCCCGGGCGGGCTGACGTACCTCGAGGTGGGCGCAACGTCCGGCGTTCTCCCCGCCGGCTATCACCACGTTCACGAGAGTGCGACGGTCGGATTCGGACGTGAGGATTTCGAGGTCGCAGCCAAGACCGTCTCGAATTGGGGAATGCACCGCGGAGCTGGTTTGACCGTCCGGGCGGCAGCCCCGACCGCGGCGGCGGGTCAAGATGCGACTTTCGGACTCGGTCCGGTGTCGATCCCAGTTCGAATCGTCTACGTCATCGACGAACCCAATCGCAAGGGATTCGCGTACGGAACCCGCGCCGGCCACCCCGAATGCGGCGAAGAACTGTTTGTCGTCCAGTTCGACGAGAGCAGCAAAGAGGTTCGCATCGAGATCGTGGCGTTCTCCAAGCCTGGAACGTGGTGGGTGCGTCTCGGCGCTCCGATCGGACGTCGAGTACAGGCGTTTGTCACGCGCCGCTACATCCGTGCCGTCCGCGAGAGCGTCGACCGATCACGAGTATGACCCTCGGATCGGTGGGTCGGAAAATGATTGGACGGGCTTCGGTTCGGGTTGATAGCTTGTGCGAGACCGTGACAACACGCCAGGAGGTGAGACCCATGAACGCAGTAACCATGTGGGTGCTCCCACTCGTGTTCACGGATCGGCGATTGACGTAGGTGTCGCCGGGAGCGCCTCGCGTAGGCAATCCCGAAAGGTAACACCATGCAATCCAATTCTCAGACCATCGAATTCATTTCCGAGACAACGTCGAACGGTGTCGTCGAACGCCATTTCGTTCTGGACGACATCACCGGTGTCCTCTGGTCACCCGCATCCGGATCTGTCGCATCAGCACTACTGCTGTCCGGGCACTCCGGCGGCATGCACAAGAAGGCACCAGGATTGGTTGCCAGTGCGCTCCACAGCGTGAGTTCGCACGGGTTCACGGTCGCCGCGATCGACGCGCCCGGACATGGCGACCGGCTGCGGAACACACAGGATGAACAGTGGGTTGAGGCGATCCATCAGGCCCGGGCGGCCCGCGAGCCGATCGCCCCGATCATCGTCGAGTACAACCGGTCGCTGGCGGAGCGTGCAGTGCCCGAATGGCAGGCGACCCTGGACGCCCTGCAAGCGCTGCCCGAGATCAACGCCGATGCTCCGATCGGCTTCGGCGGCGTGTCGTTAGGGGTCGTGACCGGGCTGATGTTGGCCCCGGTCGAACCCAGGATCGCTGCCGTGAGCTTCGGTGGAGTTTTTGTCGACGTCTTCCTCCTCGAGGCTGCACGAAGGCTTACTGTCCCGGTCGAGTACCGGATCCCTTGGGACGACAAGGATTACGACCGCGCGTCAGGGGTCGCGTTGTTCGATGCCTTCGGCTCGGAGGAGAAGACACTGCACGCCTATTCGGGCAGGCACTATCCGGTGCCCGCCTACGAGCGCGACAGTTCGGCACGGTTCTTCGCTCGCCACCTCGGCGGGAGCGTTGGCGCTTCCGTGAGCTGACGTGAACACGTATCGGCGCCCGGCGGTGTCGGACGCCGATACGGGACCGACCAATCCGCCGTGACCACCCCGACCCACTAGACGCTGACCAACCGGGAGAACACCCCACTCGGTGAGTAGACTACGATCGCCGTCAGCGTCGATGATCTGTTGCATCAGTTAGCAATTCGGCGACCAGATCGAGGTCGTCGGTGGCGATATCTCGGTCGCCCGCTGCTCGGATCCGCTGGAGAGATTGCTCTCGCCTCTCCTTGAACCACAGATCGACGTGAAGGGCGATGTCGCGGGCAATGGAAGTGTCGATGGAGCTGATTTGCGCCATCGCGGCGGGCCGGGTGGCTGCGTCCAGCGCGAGGTGCACGATGTCGAGAAGATCAGTGCCTTGCTTGTCTCCGGAACGATTCATCACCGCCTGAAGTTTCATCGCGATCAGTGGACCTGGCTCGGCGACTGGCGTGGTGACCTCGACGATATTGCTGTGGGCCCGGATCACCGCAATGGTCATGTCACTGGCGCTGTCGTTGGCCCACGCGTGCGCTGAAGCGTGGAGACGATCACCAGGATCGTCGCTGGGGTGGTCGATCTCGATCTGACGGACTTCGAGCACGTCTACTTTCACTGACCCGTATGGCGTGGGAAGTAGAACGGCTGCCGGCTCGACAGCCTGGGCGCCGTCGGCAGCACGCAGGACTTCGAGTTGGGGGATGTCGCCGAGCGAGTCCGCCGACGATGACAGGTGGCCCGCCGAGCAGTGCGCGGACCTCGACAACACCCTGAACTACGGCGGCCATCGCATCACCGGCAAACGTAACTCGGCTACCAGACACGGGTCCACCGGTCGTCGGGTGTCCATGCGTCCAAGATCTCCCGGCCGCGTCCGGCGTCTTGGGCGAGATCGAGTGCGACGAACAACGGATGTGTGAGGGGCCATTCGAGCGGGTTGGCGTCGAAATCGACGCGGTGGTTTACGACCGCGGGTACAGGCGCGACCCGCAAGGTGGCCTTCGCCTGCATAGCAGAGGCTGCAGTTCCCAGCAGGGTAGTAGCGCGCCGGACGATCGAGGAGTCGGGGACGAAGAAGTCGAGGGTTTGGTCTGAGCGGAATGCCAAAGGCGCGCCGTACATAGCGGCAGCAGCGGAGTCGGTCAAAGCCCAACCCGGTTCGTTCTCGATAGTGTCGAGATTGAGCCGCAGCGGTCGCACCAAAGTTGCATCGCCCGGGGACGGGAGCGCGGCCAGATGAACGCGTGGTGTCGGCCAGCGCTCGGCGACCTGCCAGAACAGGTCGGTGCTCGTCGGCATGTTCTTCGCGTCGACGAAATTGTCGCGGCGCAGGGCAGCGAGTATCTCCGAGACCGTGCTGGGGGAACGGCCCAACTCCCGCGCGAGCTCACGCACCGCGATAGTTCGCTCGGGACGCATGAGTACTGAAGCTGCGACCTCGAGGCCTGCCTTGCCACTGAGTGCTTCCGACCGTTCAAGTCGTTTCTGGAGCGCTTTGACTTCGGCGTCGATGACCACGCTGCCTGTGCGTAGGGCGAGGCGTCCGCGGAGGTCGAGGTAGCCGCAGCGTCGCTGGACAAGGATTCTGCGCGCGGTTTCGGTGAGTCGGTCGGATACGACGAACAATGTCGTCTCCGGGGACTGGTTTTCGGTGAGAAGACGTTCGGCAACCTGGTCGGTGACCAGGGACCGATACTTCATCTGGATCGGGACGGCAAGGCCGTCTGGATCAAGAACCAGGTCGATGCCGGTGTCGGGTTCGCCGATGGGCGATTGGGCGTCGATGCCCAATTCTGCGAAGGCGTCGATCACGAAAGCCTCAACGGCGGAAGCTTTGTTGTTCACGTGTGTATCGTCTCAGCTTGTTCGGTGTTCGGTCAATACCGAACACCGAACAAGCCGGTGCTGACTCGATCTCGGCGCTGCCATATGTGTCGCATCCTCGCCATACCCCGCTCGTGGGCAGCACAAAGGTTGAGCGGCATGCGGAGGTAAGCGCCAGTGTTACCGAGATTGTTTGAATGTGCGCAGCTACTTGAGTACTCGAGTCGATACCTGCGTTGGTTGGTATCGCATGGCGACTGCGCCCGACCGGAACTCGTGGCGATCGACAAGCTCGAGCTGGATGCGCTCGCGCAGACCCTTGCATGAGCTCGGCATTCCAACCGACCCCTCTGGGAGCGGCCGTCGAGGGTGACGTTAATCGAGTATCGAAGCGGTCTCATCTCACTGCTCTCCCTTGATGCGCGCAGAGCGTTTGCATCGGACCGCACTCAGACTACTGCCGGGCCGTCGGTGTAGATCAGGTTCGGGACCTGGAGTCACGCGGGGGTCGACCGAACAGTAACCAGACGAGCGCACCGAGTACAGGCACCGCGATCACCAGTGCCGACCACCAGAATTTGCCGCCCGAGCGTTCGAAGTCAGTGCGCACGATCGCCACGAGCGCGCTAATCGTGATGAAGATCCAGGCAAGAACGAAGGCGGTGAAGGTGATGTCCATCCAAAGCGGAATGGTGGAGTTGGGGGTCGATTCGTTCATGCTTCCAGACCCCTTTCAACTTCTGCGACTTGATTGGAATAACACGCTCCAACTCTTGGGCTTACTGCGAGATCGACGATCCCTCGGTACCCCGTCGATCACGCGGACGCGAGACGTTCGGAGATCAACGCGTTGAGGGAAACCCCTTCCTCGGCGGCGGCGCGTGCCAGCTTGCGGTGCAAAGTCGGGGTGATCCGGACCTGGAACTTGCCCGAATATCCGCGCTCGCTCAGCGGTTCGGGGATCTGCTCACCTGTCTCTGCCATGTCCTCGAGCGTCTCGGCCACCGCTGTACGGATGCCGTCGAGCGCGGCTGCTTGGGTATCCGCGAGCCACGACAGGCCAGGGAACTCCGTGCAGGTTCCCAGGAACTCTCCGTCGGGTTCGTACCACTCGACTCGGTATGTGTAGTGCTCCACTGCGGGGATCACGGCGATTCTCCTTCCATGCGTTCGATTGCTGCCAGAACTTGCCCTACCTGGTACTGCTTGGCCTTACCGCCCGAACCCTTTTGAATGTTGATGCGTGGTCCCGGCCACGGCGTCTGGAACTTGGCGTGAGACCCAGCGTTCTGCCTGGCCTGGCCGAAGACATCGATGCAGAGTGCGAACAGTTCGTCGTAGGTGACGTTCTGCGGCGCGGTCCGCATTTGCGCGAGCAGCTTGTCTCTCTTCCCCATGCAATATTGATACTGCATCTAGTATCACCGTGGGTCAGCGGAGTGCGCAAGGTGTAAGTGCCTACACCGTGCAATTCTCTCTCCCGAGGCGGAGGTGGAGCTGTTCACGCTTCCAAACCACTTTCGACGACTGTGCCTTGATGAAACAACACGCTCCATCGATTCTCGGCGAACCGCCAGATGGATGATCGCTCGGTGACACGATGCGCCTGCGCCAGCCGGTACGTCACCAGATACGTGTCAGGCGCGATCCGGCTCAGCGCTGGCCGGTCAACCGTCCACCCGAGTTCGGCGGCGTCGTTCACTTCGCCGCGGAGTCGCCGGCTCGCGACTACCGATTGCACGTAATCGCAGGTGTATCGCGCACCGGAGGCTCCGATCTCCCGGAACTCCGGGTCGACGACCGCATCGAACTCGTCTCGTGACATCGCTACTCGAGTTCGGTGAAACAGAGGTTCGAACTCCATCAACTCGTCGAGGATCGGGCGCAACTCGTGCGGAGTCGTCACGACTGCTCCGAGAACTGCGCCCTCATCTCCATACCTATCTCCGCGTGGCGCAGGAGGAAGGCCTTCTCGTCATACCCCTTGCGCCGCAACCAGAGAGTGACCTCGCTGTTGCATTTGCTCGCATTGCACGAGCGGCACGCCGGTGCGATGTTGTCGAGCGTGTAGCGCCCACCGCGGGAGATCGCCAGCACACAGTCACGCTGCGGCGACTCGTCCGGCTCGCCGCAGTACGCGCAGCCACCCCAGGCCGCTTTGAGCGCGGACCACTGCTCGACGGACAGGTCGTGCTCCACCAGATCCATTCGGCGTTTGCGTTTGCGCGCGTATCTGGCTTTCCGGGTCCGGTTGACGGGCATGACGCCATGCTATCGCCGTGCGGTGTTCACTCCGGGTAGCGCCGCGGGGTGAACACCTGACGGCCCGAACCGGTTTCGACGACCGTCGTCATCGAGGAGCCGACGATCAGCAGAGTCCGCATGTCGATCTCGGAAGGCTCGAGTTCACCGAGGGTAACGACCCGAACGGATTCCTCGGCGCCTGCAACATCGCGCCCGATGACAACGGGAGTCTCGGGGGAGCGGTGCTCGAGCATGAGGTCCTTCATGGCCTGGACCTGCCAGGTCCGGGACTTCGACGCCGGGTTGTAGACCGCAAATGCCATGTCCGCGGCTGCAACTGCCGAGATCCGGCGTGCGACGACATCCCACGGCTTGAGGCGATCGGACAGGGAGAGCACCGCATAGTCGTGCCCGAGGGGAGCGCCGACGCGACTGGCGACAGCGTTTGCCGCCGTCATGCCGGGAAGGATGCGGACCGGGACGCCGCTCCACTGGTCTTCGGCGGCAACTTCGAGAACTGCTGCAGCCATGGCGAATACGCCGGGATCTCCCGACGAGACGACAGCTACGCGGGCGCCGTTCTTCGCGAGGTCCAGCGCCATCGCGGCGCGTTCCGCTTCGACGCGGTTGTCGCTGGAATGGCGACGCTGACCTGGACGCGTCGGCACGCGATCGACGTAAGGGCCGTAGCCGACGAGGTCGGTGGCCAACGAAAGCTCATGCGCCACTTCAGGTGTGGTCCAGGCGGTATCGCCCGGTCCGAGTCCGACCACGACCACCTCGCCGCGAGACTCGGTTGCAGGTCGCGGGTTGTTCGACGGGCTCGGAACGATGGCGATCGAGAAGTACGGAACTCCGTCCGGGTCGACGTCGGCAGCAGATTCGACGCGTTGACGTGTGGTGCTCGCGCGCTCGACGTAGTGGGCCTCGCCGAGGCGGCCGGAATCCGCGAGCGATTGCAGGACTGGCGGGAACGTGCGTCCGAGCTTGAGGATGGCAGCGGCGTCGGTTCCCTCGAGCCGCCTGGTCAGCTCGGCCTGCGGCAACGTGCCGGGCAGGATCGTCAGGATTTCTTCACCCTCGACCAGCGGCTTTCCGAGTGCAGCCGATGCCGCGCTGACGGAGGTGACACCGGGAATCACCTCGGCGTCGAAGCGATCGGCCAGCCTCTTGTGCATGTGCATGTAGGAGCTGTAGAAGAGCGGATCGCCGGCAGCGAGCAACGCGACGGTTCGACCGGCCTCGAGGTGAACTGCCAACCGCTCGGCAGCTGCTTCGTAGAACTCGTCCATCGCGCCCTTATATCCGCCGGGATGATCAACGGTCTCGGTGGTGACGGGGTAGACGAGGTGTTCTTCGATCTGCCCTTCGCGCATGTACGGCGCTGCAACGCCGCGGGAGATGCTCTTGCCGTGCCGCGCAGAGTGGAACGCGACGACGTCTGCCTCGCCGATGACGCGGGCGGCCTTGACAGTCACCAGTTCGGGATCACCGGGGCCGATTCCGACACCCCAGAGCTTGCCTGCGCTCATTCGACTTCGCTCGCAATCGCATTGACGACCGCCGCAGTGATCGCGCTGCCGCCGCGTCGGCCGCGGAGCACGAGATGATCGATTCCGCTGGCGTGTTCGATGAGAGCTTCCTTCGACTCGGCAGCGCCGATGAAGCCGACCGGACCTCCGACGATCGCGGCGGGACGGGGCGCTCCGGCTTCGATGAGATTCAGGAGATGGAACAGTGCGGTGGGTGCGTTTCCGATCGCGACAACAGCGCCCTCGAGCTTGGCTCCCCACAGTTCGAGGGCAGCGGCCGAGCGAGTGTTGTCGATGGTCGACGCCAGCACGGGAACCCGAGGATCGCCGAGGGTGCAGATGACGTCGTTGCCGGCGGGCAGACGCTTGCGTGTGATGCCGGCCGCCACCATCTGGGCGTCGCAGAAGATCGGCGCGCCGTCGCGCAGAGCGGCACGCGCGGCCGAGACGACTCCGGGCGTGAAGGCGACGTCGTCGACGAGATCGACCTGGCCACTTGCGTGAATCATGCGAACTACAGCTTGCGAGACATCCGCCGGGAAACGGCTCAGGTCGGCTTCGGCCCGAATGGTGGCAAAGGACTGGCGATAGATTTCCGCGCCGTCACGGATGTACTCGATCATGTGCCACACGATAGAGGCATCACCGATTGGCCGGATTCACCCGGTAACCGTCACCCGTCGCAACCACATCCGCTACGTCCCCGCGGGGACGTCCGCAACTGCGCTCGCACCCGGCCCAGTGCTGCCGTCCGACGACGGGTAGCTCTGCTTGCTCGACGGCGTTGATCGCGTCGGTGCGCACGTCGGCGAGTGACTTCTCGCATCCCGGACTTCCGGTGCACGCGGTGACGTCGAGCCACGGCGAGTTCTCGTCGAAGATCAGCCCCATGGGGGCAAGCACTCGGACTACCTGTTCGGCCGCCCATTCCTCGAGGTCGAAGATGTGCACCGATCGCCACGGCGTCACGACGACAGGCTTGTCGACGGCGGCGAGGAACTCGGCCAGCCGCGCTTCGAGCAGCCCGAATCGCAGGCCGCCGCCCAGGGCAACCGTTCCGTCTCGCTGTTCGAGCCAGCCGATGGTGGGCCGCGCTTCAGGCGTGAGGTCTGGCTCGACGATGGCCTCGGCGCTCAGGCCCAACTGCTCGAGGGTGCGCTCGATTCCGTCCGGAACCTCGGCCAGGCGCCAGTGCTTGTCGCGAACGTCGAGGAACGATCGAGCCGCCTCGAGGAGCAATTCGACGGCGTCATCTGCGTGTACGCGGTGAGTGGTGTGGTGACCGGCGAGCACCAGGGAATGCTCGGTGGCGCTGTGCGCATGGAGTCCGAAATCGCCCCGCAGCCCGGTGATGTCTCCGCGCCCGTCGTCAAGGGTGAACAGGGTTCGCCCCGGCAGATCGGCCAATGCCTGATCCGCTTGGATGGCCGAATCGAGACGGTGGACCAGTTCACGAATGTCGGCGACGCCCCCGATACGGCCGGACAGTGGGGACGCGAGAATGTTGCGTACTCGCTCGTGCGTCGCTGACGGCAGGAGACCGGCCGACGCGATGCGCGCCGCGAAGGCTTCGGGATCCGAGACCGAGCGCAACTGAACGTTGCCTCTCGAGGTGAGTTCCATCTGCCCGTTGCCCAGATCGCGCGCCGCGTCTGCAAGCGTCTGGAGTTGGGCCGGGTTGAGGATGCCGCCGGGGAGGCGCACGCGTGCCAGTGCGCCGTCGGCGGCGTGGTGAACTTGCAGTGCACCCGGGCACGCGTCTGGCTGTGAACGGTCCGTGGGCATGGCTCCAGGGTACGACCTGTCATGAGTGCCTTCTGCGGACCGGTAGCATCACCACCACCAGTGACGGCAGTTGAGGAAACCGGTGAAAGTCCGGTGCGGTCGCGCCACTGTGAGTGTTCTTTCGAACGGAATGTGTTTCCGCTCGGAAACACGAGTCAGACCCTCAACCGCCGTCGATGACAGATCTGTGCCACGGGGCGCGAAACCCCAGGAAGGCTTCACCCGTGATTCTTCTGCTCTCCACGTCCGACACCGATCTGCTGAGCGCCCGCGCCAGCCAGGAAGCCGGCGACGGCGTCTCCTATCGCTGGGCCAACCCCTCGCGCCTGCTGGTCTCGGAAGACTTGCCGCCGCTGCTCGACGGCGCCGATCTCGTGATCGTTCGTATCCTCGGCAGCCGTCGCAGTTGGGAGGACGGCTTGGAGATGGTCCTCGCTTCCGGACTCCCCGTAGTCGTGCTCGGCGGCGAGCACGCACCGGACGCCGACCTGATGGAGTGCTCGACGGTATCCGCCGGCGTCGCTGCCGAGGCCCACAACTACCTGGCCGAGGGCGGCGCGCAGAATCTGGCACAGCTGCACCACTTCCTGTCCGACACCGTCCTGCTCACCGGTCACGGTTTCGAGCCGCCGGCACACCTGCCTTCCTGGGGGATCGCGGATTTCGCGCCCGATCTCGACTCGGCGACCGGTCCCGTCATCGCCGTTCTGTACTACCGCGCTCAGCACCTGGCCGGTAACACCCGGTATATCCAGGCGCTGTGTGACGCCGTCGCCGAGGCCGGTGGCACCGCGCTCCCGATCTACTGCGCATCACTACGAACCGCAGAAGCCGAACTTCTCACCACTCTCCGCCGCGCCGACGCCATGGTCGTGACAGTTCTTGCTGCCGGTGGCACCAAGCCCGCGACGGCGTCCGCCGGTGGCGACGACGAAGCCTGGGATGTTGCCGCACTCGCTGCTCTCGACGTCCCGATCCTGCAGGGGCTGTGCCTGACCAGTAGCCGCGCCACCTGGGACGAGAACGACGACGGACTGTCGCCACTCGACGTCGCGACCCAGGTCGCGGTGCCGGAGTTCGACGGCCGCATCATCACCGTCCCGTTCTCCTTCAAGGAAATTGACTCGGACGGACTGTCCACGTACGTCCCCGACGTCGAGCGCGCTGCCCGTGTCGCCGGGATCGCGGTCCGTCACGGCAAGCTGCGCCACATTCCCACCACCGAGCGTCGCGTTGCTCTGATGCTCTCGGCGTACCCGACCAAGCACGCCCGCATCGGCAACGCCGTCGGTCTCGATACTCCGGCGAGCGCAATCGACCTGCTCACTGAAATGCGTTCTGCCGGTTACGACCTCGGTCCGGTCGACGGTCCGGACGCAGTTCCCGGCCTGGCGGCGAAGGACGGCGACGCGCTGATCCATGCCCTGATCGCGGCCGGCGGCCAGGATCCCGACTGGCTCACTGCCGAGCAGCTCGAGGGAAATCCGATCCGAATCTCGGCAGCAAAGTACCGCGAATGGTTCGCCACGTTGCCCGAAGAGCTGCGCAGCGGCGTCGAAGAGCATTGGGGCACAGCGCCCGGCGAGCTCTACGTCGACCGCTCGCAGGATCCGGACGGCGAAATCGTCATCGCGGCACTGCGATTCAACAACATCGTGCTCATGGTCCAACCGCCCCGGGGATTCGGCGAAAAGCCCGTCGCGATCTACCACGATCCGGATCTGCCGCCGAGCCATCACTACCTTGCGGCCTACCGCTGGATCGCGGCGACGCCCGATGCTGGTGGATTCGGCGCCGACGCGGTTGTGCACCTCGGCAAGCACGGCAACCTCGAATGGTTGCCGGGCAAGACACTCGGCATGTCCAGCAACTGCGGCACCGACGCAGCCCTGGGCGACCTGCCGCTGATCTACCCCTTCCTGGTCAACGACCCGGGTGAAGGAACACAGGCAAAGCGTCGTGCCCACGCGACGCTCGTCGATCACCTGATCCCACCGATGGCCCGCGCCGAAAGCTACGGCGACATCTCCCGTCTCGAGCAACTGCTCGACGAGCACTCCAACATCTCCGCACTGGACCCGTCCAAGCTGCCGGCCATTCGCCAGCAGATCTGGACGCTGATGCGGGCAGCCAAGATGGACCACGACCTCGGCCTCGCGGAGCGTCCCGAAGAAGACGTCTTCGACGACATGCTCCTGCACGTCGACGGTTGGCTGTGCGAGATCAAGGACGTCCAGATCCGCGACGGCCTGCACATTCTCGGCCGCGCTCCCGAGGGCGACGCCGAAATCGAACTGGTACTCGCGATGCTGCGTGCCCGCCAGATGTGGGGCGGCGAACAGAGCGTTCCCGGTCTGCGTGAGGCCCTCGGGCTCAGCGAAGACGGCGACGAGTCCCGCAACCGTGTCGACGACATCGAGGAAAAGGCGCACGCTCTCGTTCGCGGCATGTACGACGCCGACTGGAAACCCGCTGCCGCCGAAGACCTCAGCGACGACGAGACCGTCGTGAAGATCCTGCAGTTCGCCGCCACCGAAGTGGTTCCGCGTCTGCGGCAGACGAACAACGAGATCAAGCAGGTCTTGCATGCGCTCGACGGCGGTTTCATCGCCGCCGGTCCGAGCGGCTCGCCGCTGCGCGGCCTGATCAACGTGCTTCCCACCGGTCGCAACTTCTACTCGGTCGACCCCAAGGCAGTTCCGTCGCGTCTGGCGTGGGAGACCGGTCAGGCCATGGCCGAGTCGCTCGCTGCTCGCTATCTCGCCGATCACGGCGAGTACCCGCGCTCGGTGGGTCTGTCCGTGTGGGGAACCGCCGCCATGCGTACCTCCGGCGACGACATCGCCGAAGTGTTTGCGCTCCTCGGTGTTCGCCCCGTCTGGGACGAAGCAAGCCGACGCGTGGTCAACCTCGAAGTCATCGATCTCGAAGAACTGGGCCGACCGCGCATCGACGTCACCGTCCGCATCTCCGGATTCTTCCGTGATGCGTTCCCGCATGTGCTCGCATTGCTCGACGACGCTGTTCAGTTGGTGGCGGCGCTGGACGAGACGGACGAGCAGAACTACGTGCGCGCTCACGCGCAGGCCGACCTTGCCGAGCATGGCGACGCCAGGCGTGCGACCACCCGCATCTTCGGTTCGAAGCCCGGAACCTACGGCGCCGGCCTGCTGCAACTCATCGACTCCAAGACCTGGCGCGGTGACGACGACCTCGCCCAGGTGTACACCAACTGGGGCGGCTTCGCGTACGGCCGTGGGCTCGACGGAATCCCGGCAGCCGACGACATGCGCAGCGCATACCGTCGAATCAACGTGGCGGCCAAGAACACCGACACGCGTGAGCACGACATCGCCGATTCGGACGACTACTTCCAGTACCACGGCGGCATGGTTGCCACCGTGCGCGCGCTGACCGGAAAGTCACCCGAGGCGTACATCGGGGACAGCACCCGGCCGGAATCGGTTCGCACACGCACACTTTCGGAAGAGACCGCCCGCGTCTTCCGGGCGCGTGTCGTCAATCCCCGCTGGCTCGACGCCATGCGCCGTCACGGGTACAAGGGTGCATTCGAGATGGCGGCAACGGTCGACTACCTCTTCGGTTACGACGCCACCACCAACGTGGTTGCGGACTGGATGTACGAGAAGCTCGCCGAGACCTACGTTCTGGACGAGCAGAACCAGAAGTTCATGACCCAGTCGAACCCGTGGGCCCTGCACGGAATCGCCGAGCGACTCCTCGAAGCCGCCGAGCGCAACATGTGGGAGCACCCCGAGCAGAAGACACTCGACGGCTTGCGTCAGGTGTACCTCGAAACCGAAGGCGAACTCGAGGGGGAGTAGATCTCGAAGATCACCGGCGGGTCCGGGCGCTGAAGTGTCTCAGCGTCCGGACTTGATGATCTGAGCGACGTTCCGCTCGGCCAGAGCCGTAATGGTCAGTGACGGATTGACAGTGCCGGTACTTCCCGGAATTGCGGCGCCGTCCATCACGTACAGACCGTCGTAGCCCTTGACTCGCCCGTAGCCGTCGGTGGCCTTGCCCAGAACCGCACCGCCGAGGGGATGTGCGGTGAACGAGGAATTGACGTCCTTCGCGAACGGCAACGCGGACGGCAGGGTGGTCCCGGCAAACGCCATCTTGTTTTGAACGGCGCGCAGGGCCTCGACGGTGGCGTCGTTGCCGTTCTTCGGCCAGTTCAACACGACCCGATCGTTGCCGCCGTCGTAAGCGAAGTCGGCGCGCTGTGAGTCGAGAGTCATACCCAAGGTTCCGAGCATGCCGATGTTCACGGGCAAGCCGGGAACGTACCAATTCTCGAGGGAGAGCGGCATTCCCGACTCGTCGACGATGCGCGACGCCGACGGCGCGGCCTGTGCGTTGCCGTCGCTGAAGCCGAACGAGCGCACCATTCCGGCGTCGCCGTTGGTTCCCCAGCCTTTGCCGATGTGTTCGTTGAGGTTCGGCAGCGCGCCGGTCGCCTGGGCGCGTACCAACAGTTCGGACGTGCCGATGGAGCCGGCGCCGAGGAACAACCGGTCACACGTGAGAGTCTTGCGCGCCAGAACGCCGCCCGTCGGATCCGTCGATTCGACGTCGACGACGTATCGTCCATCGCGTTCGCGACTGATTGCGAGCACCTGATGTCCGTAACACACGCTGGCTCGTCCGGTGGCTTCGGCGGCGGGAATGTAGTTCTGCGTGAGGTCGAACTTCGCCCCGTTGGAGTTGCCCATGTTGCTGTCACCAGCGGTGGCCGACGCGCGGGTGCGGCCGGCGAGCTCAGCGCGAACGACGTCCCAGTTCCAGATCCCGTCGATTCGCTGCGGATCGAAGCCCGCACGGCGAGCGTCCTGATCCCAGCGGCGCGAGTGACCGAAGTTCGGGGTTTGGTAGATGTCTTCGGGCAACGGACTCAGGCGCAGCATCTTGCGCACTTTGGGGTACCACGTTGCCGTCATCTCGTTGTAGTCGAGGGAGTTGCCGAAGACCGCGTCGAAGAATCGGCGCTCGGGGGCGATCATCACGCCGGTGAAGACGATGGACCCACCGCCGACTGCAGCGCCGCGCCAGACCGAGATGTGTTCGTAGTCGGTGGCATCGAGGACGCCGCTGAAGTAGTCGCACGCCACGGGGAGTCCGGTGAGGTTGGTGAACGATGTTCGCCGGAAAACTCCGCGGCCGTCGGCCAGCATGTCGGAGGTGTGAATCTCCCGTTGCGGATCGTGAGGCCACCGAAGTCCGCGTTCGAGGATGGTGACCTGGGTGCCGCTCTGCGCCAGCCTGAGGGCGGTGGCGCTTGCGCCGAATCCGGAGCCGATGACGATGGCTTCGGAATGCTCCGGGGGAGTAGGCGAGGGTACGAACAACTCGGGGACCAGCGCGCGGTAGTGATCAGCACCCATCGGTAGCGCCCGCAGAGGTGCGGGGGCTGCGTGGCTTATCGACGTCGACATGAGCGGTGCCGCGGCTGCAACTGCCACTCCCACCCCGGCCGCTTTGAAAAAGTCACGACGCTGCATGTCACGGCGCTGCATGTGTAAGTTCGACTCCCCAGTTCGACGGTTTGCCTCAGAATAACTCGAGATGGAGTTTGGGGACGAAACGGTGTGTCAAATGCCTATTGAAACCGGATAAAACGTGCATAGGAGGCAAAGTTCAGTCGAGGACGAGCAGTCGCCAGATAGTCGCGGAAGCCTGTCGGTGTTCAGCGGGAGGCGCTCGCACCTATCCTCGAGGAGTGAACCCCGACTTCAAGCGTGTCTCCGAGGCCAAGTACGTCCTACTCACGACCTTCCGCAAGGACGGAACGCCGGTGGCGACTCCGCTCTGGGCCGCGCCGGACGGCGACAAGCTCCTGATGTGGACAGTCACCGATTCCTACAAGGTCAAGCGCATCAGGCGAAACCCGTCGGTCACCGTTGCTGCGTGCGACGCTCGGGGAAATCCCAAGGGTGAACCGGTTGCCGCCGTCGCCGAGATCCTCGACGGACCGGGCACCGATCATGCTCGCGACGCGATAGCACGTCGGTACGGAATCCTCGGCTGGATCACCATGAAAGGCAGTCTCCTTCGCCGCGGCAAGACCGGAACGATCGGCCTTGCCATCACTTCGGCCTGACCCGGCGTCACTTGCCGAGCAGATCATCCAAGGCTGTGTCGAACTGCGGATAGGTGAATGGGAAGCCGTTGTCCGTCAACACTTTCGACACGGCATGTCGACCGGTCAGGCCCAGGGCCGCGTCGCTGCGCAGCAGGAACGCGCCGAGGCGGACCATGAAAGCGGGTGTCGGCGGGGCAGGTGGCCGGTGAAGGTGCTTGCGCAGCCCGGCCATCAGTTCTGAATTTCGGACAGGATCCGGGGCAGTCGCGATGACCACACCCGAGGCGGCCGAATCGGGTTCGAGGGCCCAACGCACGATCGACAGCCAGTCCTCGATGTGAATCCAACTCGTCCACTGCCTACCCGAGGCAACGCGGCCGCCCAGGCCGAAACGCACGAGCAACAGCAGTCGCTCGAGCGCCGGTGTGCCCTTCTCCAACACGACGCTGGTCCGCAGGATCACTACTCGAGACGTGTTGGCGCCCTCGACCGCTGCCTCCCAGTCCTTGGCGACGTCGGTCATCTGAGGCGGCCCGTCAGCGAGGGGAGAATCCTCGTCCAGACGGGACTCACCCGCATCGCCGTAGATCGCGAGCGTGCTCGCCTGGATCCAGACCGAAACAGGGCTCGGCAGTAGTTTCGACGCTTCGACCAGCGCACGGGTCGGATCGACTCGGGAGCGGGTGAGCAGTGCGATGTTTGCCGGTGTGGGTCGGCGATCGACCAACTCTCCGGCCAGATTGATCACCGCGGCGCCGTCGAGTTCTCCTGCCCAGTCGCCCACCGTGACGCCGTCCCACTGAACCTGCCTGTGCCTGCCGGGTTGCGGTGACCGAGTCAGGACCACGACGTCGTACCCGCGGCCGGCGAGATCGTCGCAGATCCGGCGGCCGAGAGCGCCGGTGCCGCCGGCGATCACGACCTTCGCCATCACTGCGCCTGACTGACCGAGGACATGTGGAAATCGGGAATGCGCATCGGCGGCATAGCCGTTCGAGTGAACCAGTCTTTCCACTCGCGGGGGAGCGTGATCTCGGTTCGGCCCGCCTCCGTGACCCGTCGCAGGAGATCGAGGGGGCTCTCGTTGAAACGGAAGTTGTTGACGGCGCCGACGATCTTGCCGTCCTCGATCAAATACACACCGTCACGCGTGAGTCCGGTCAACAGCAGCGTCGTGGGATCCACCTCGCGGATGTACCAGAGGGTCGTGAGCAGCAGTCCCTTCTCGGTACCTGCGATCATGTCCTCGATCGAGGTGTCGTCACCACCGGTCAGGATGAGATTGTCGCCGGGAACTGCGACTGGTCGACCGAATTCTCGGGCAGCGTGGCGCGGGTATGCCAGCGCATTGACAACCCCGTCTCGGACCCAGTCGACGGGTTCGATCTCCATGCCGTTGTCGAACAGTGAGACGGATTCGCTCGACGACGTCGTGATCACGAACGGCGCGGACTGCAAGCCCTCGGCCTCGGGGTCGGAGGTCAGCGTGAGTGGCAAGGCACCGAGTTTCTCGCCGATCCGGGTGCCACCGGTGGAGGAAAGTGCGGTGTGCCCCTCTTCGGCGCCGCGGCCCTCCATGGTCCACATCAGATAGATCATCAGGTCCGCCACAGCAGATGGCGGAAGAATCGTCTCGTAGCGGCCGGCGGGCAGGCTGACGGAATTGCCCGCCCAGTCGAGTCGAGTGGTCAACTGTGACAAGAGCTTCGGTATTGAAATGTCGCTGAAATCGACAGTTCCGGATCCGACCCAGGCACTCGCGTCGCCGCGCTTGCCGTTGATTTCCACTGAGCCGGTGGCCTGAGCCGTTCTGCGTCGCACGCCCGTCGAGGTTCCGAGCCAGGTGGTGTGCAACTGGTGGTGGGCGAAGCCGAACAACTGGTCGCCGCCGTCGAAGGCCTTCGACAGGTCGGCAGCCAACTGAGCGAAGACACCGATGTCGGTCAAGTCGGGCGGCAGGTCCCAGTCGGTCTCCGCCGCCGATTGGGTGATCAAGTCGGATGCGTCGTCGGCGGGAGTGGCTGTGCGAGCAGCTTCTTCGCTTGCCTGCACGAGCGCGGAGATCTGCTCCGGATCGACACTGCTGGAACTGACGGTGCCCACCTTCGCGATGTCACCTTCGCGCACGATCGAGATCACAGTCCACGTCCGGGACAGTGAGACTCCGTTGGTGGTCATCGAATTGTTGGCCCACCGGAGCGACGCTTCACTCGCGTCGGTCACGATCACCAACGATTCGTCTACCGTCCTCGCGGCCAGTGCACGCTCGACGACCTGCTGCGGATCGATCACTGCTGAGCCTCCGAACGGGTATTGAGGATGTTGACTCCGCGGAACAGAGCGGACGGGCAGCCGTGGCTGACCGCCGCAACCTGACCGGGTTGCGCCTTGCCGCAGTTGAATGCGCCTTGCAGTCGCCAGGTCGACTCTCCGCCGACGGCTTCCATCGAGCCCCAGAAATCTGTTGTCGTCGCCTGATATGCCACGTCACGCACCTGACCGTCGAGCTTTCCGTCACGGATCTTGAAGAACCGCTGACCGGTGAACTGGAAGTTGTAGCGCTGCATGTCGATCGACCAGGACTTGTCACCGACGACGTAGATGCCGTTCTCGACTCGTGAGATCAGGTCTTCGGTCGACGTGTCCGTGTGAGGGTCGGAGGAGAGCGAGACGTTGGCCATACGCTGGATGGGAACGTGATGTGCGGAGTCTGCGTACGAGCATCCGTTGGAACGCGTCAGTCCCAGCCTCGGTGCGAACACGCGATCGAGTTGATACCCGACCAGTGTTCCGTCGGCGACCAGATCCCACCGCTGAGCGGCGACGCCGTCGTCGTCGAATCCGACGCTGGCCAGACCGTGCTCTTGGTTTCGATCGGCGGTCACGTGCATGAGCGATGTTCCGTACTTCAGCGTTCCCAGCTTGTCCGGCACCGCGAACGACGTACCGGCGTAGGCCGCTTCGTAGCCGATTGCCCGGTCGTATTCGGTGGCATGTCCGATGGATTCGTGGATTGTGAGCCACAGATTGGTCGGATCGATCACGAGGTCGGTCGGGCCCGCTTCGACGGTCGGTGCCTTCGTTTTTTCGGCCAGCCACTCCGGTATCCGGGCGAGCTCGTCGCCCCAGTTCCACGTGCTCTCCGCCCCGAGATACTCCCATCCGCGCCCGACCGGCGGAGCCAAGGTACGCATCGATTCGAAGCTGCCGGCCGACTTGTCGACGGCTGTGGCTTCGAATTCGGGGTGCAGACGCACCCGTTGCTGGGTGATCGACGAACCGGCCAGATCCGCGTAGAAGGTCTGTTCCTTGACCTGGAGGACGCTCGCCGTGACGTGATCCACGCCGTCAGCGGCTTGAAGCCGCCCGGAATAGTCGACCAGCAGAGCTACCTTGTCGGACGTCGGTGTCGCGAAAGGATCTTCGAGGTACGGCGACACCCACGTCGCGTCGGCGTAGACGGGCTCGTCGGCGAGGGTGACCGGATCACGATTGAGCGAGCGCAATGCCTTCGCAACTTCGACGGCTTGGCGCGCCAGCGCAGCCGCGACGTCAGGGGACACCTCGGCGTGGGAGGCGAACCCCCAGGTGCCGTCGACGATCACGCGGACGGCGACCCCGATCTCGTCTCCGTCGGACACGGCTTGAACTACGCCGTCGCGCAACCTGATCGACTGTGTGAGCACGCGGTGGACACGAACGTCGGCGTGCTGGGCTCCGGCGGTTCTTGCTGCCGACAGCGCCGCGTCGGCGACGGCTCGCAGCGGGAGGGCGAGGAAATCTGCATCGACATCTCGGGTGACGGTCACGCACACGACGCTAGTCGACGACCGCCGATCTCAGCCGAACTGCTGCCATCCGAGGCGGATCACCATGGCGATCACGACAACCAACAGCGTGATCCTCACGAACCCCGATCCCTTGCTCAACGCCATCCGCGAACCGATGACCGCGCCGAGAACGTTGCAGACTGCCATCGCCAAACCCAAACTCCACCAGACATGTCCGGTGACGGCGAAGTACGCGAGCGCCCCGAAGTTGGAACCGAGATTGATCACCTTCGCCATCGCTGCGCTGCGGACGAATTCGGTTCCGAGGAAGGTCGCGAAGCTGACGATGAGGAACGTGCCGGTGCCCGGTCCGAGCAGACCGTCGTAGAGGCCGATGAGTCCGGCGGAGAGCAGCAGGACGAGAACGGTCCTGCGCTGCGTCGGACGATGAGTGGCGATGGTGGTGCCCAGCGTCGGACGCATGGTCACGAAGACGGCGACGGCGACGAGGACGACCATCACGATCGGAATGAAGTACTTCTTGTCGATCAGTGAAACGGCCGCCGCTCCGCACGCGGCTGTCACCGCAGCCAAGGCAGCTGCCGGAGCCAGCTGCCGCCACTCCATCGGGATTCGCCGGGAGAACGTGTACACCGCGGCGCTCGTCCCGGTGAAGGCCGTGAGTTTGTTGGTGGCCAGGGCCGCCTGCGGGGTCAATTGGGGCGCGACCAGAAAGAGCGCGGGCAACAGAATCAATCCGCCGCCGCCGACGACGGCGTCCACCCAACCCGCCGCCGTCGCTGCCGTCATCAGCAGTCCCCAATCAGCAATATCCACGGCGGTGACTCTTTCACAGCTGTGACACTCTTGAGCACATGCGGAGGTTCAGCCTGTGGCTGCGAGGAAAGCCGATGATCGCGGACAGCGCTCTGGCGCTCGTGTTCTTCGCGCTCGAAGTTGTCACGTTCGTGAGCTCACCTCGCGAGGAACGATGGCCTCAGCTCGTCGTCGGATTTCTGATCTGCCTGCCGGTCGTATGGCGTCGCAAATTTCCCCGCACCTCCGCAGCGGCCATATTGTCCATGTCGTATTTCGCGACCCTGATGATGTGGGCGACAGGGGACCCGGCTGCGGAACATCCAGGACTGCTGGCACTCGGCGTCTCGCTCTACACACTCGTTGCGTACGTAGATCGGCGCACCGGGGCAATCTTCGCGTGCTTCCTGGCCCTCGACATGACTCTCTCGTTGCTCGTGATCCGTCAAGACGTGATCCTCACGATCATCATCGCGACGCTGCTCTATGCGCTCGCCTGGATCACCGCCGAGTTCTTGAGCGCGCGGCGCGCGTACGACGAGGAAGTGGCAGCCAGACTCGAAGTGGCCGAGTACGAACGGGATCGGCGCGCCGAGGATGCGGTGGCCACGGAAAGAACCCGGATCGCCCGCGAGCTCCACGACGTCGTTGCCCACGCGGTCAGCGTGATGATCGTTCAAGCGGACGGAGCGTCGTACGCGGTCGAATCCAATCCGGCGTTGGCCAAGAAGGCGCTGGGCAATATCTCCAGCACCGGACGCGACGCGCTTGCCGAACTTCGCCGGACCGTCTCGCTCCTGCGCACCGAGGTAAGCAGCGACGCGATGCCGCAACACGGAACGGCTGGTATTGCCAAGGTCGTCGAGATGATGCGTGCCGCCGGACTCGGCGTGCGGCTCGAGCTGACCGGTGAACTCGACGACGTCAGTCCGTCGGTCAGCCTGGGCATTCATCGCCTCGTCCAAGAGTCCCTGACCAATGTCCTCCGTCACGCCGGCGCAAATCCGAAGGCACGAGTCACCGTGCGCCGCACCGAGACCGCGGTATTGCTCGAGGTGGTCGACAACGGAACGTCGAGTTCGACCTTCTCTCACGGTTCGGGGAACGGACTGGTCGGCATGCGCGAGCGGGTGGCGGTACTGCACGGGACACTCGAGACCGGACGACGCCCCGACGGCAGTTGGCGTGTCTATGCGGAACTACCACTCGAGATCCACGACTGATCCAGGCGATGTCTCTGTAACCAGGTGTCGGAGCAATCGCGTTGGCACCGACGTCTCAGGCCCGATAGGTTTACGCCGTGCCCATCACCGTGCTGCTAGTCGACGATCAGGAACTCATGCGGATGGGCCTGAACATGGTGCTCGAAGCACATGAAGACATCTCGGTCATCGGTGAGGCCGGCGACGGAGCCGCGGCGGTCGCAGCGGCGGTGGCGCTGAAGCCTGACGTCGTGTTGATGGACGTGCGGATGCCGATTGTCGACGGAGTGAAAGCCACGGAGCAGATTCTTGCCTCCGGGATCGAGTCGCGAGTCCTGGTGATGACGACGTTCGATCTCGACGAACACGCGCTCGGCGCCCTGCGAGCCGGAGCGAGCGGCTTTCTTCTCAAGGACACCCCGCCCGAGGATCTGGTGTCGGCCATCCGCAGCGTGGCGGCCGGTGATGCGGTTGTCTCCCCGAAGGTGACTCGTCGTCTGCTGTCGAGGTTCATCGTGGACGGTCCGGCGCCGCGACGCGATCCGGTTGTTCTCGACGTCCTGACCGAACGCGAACGCGAAGTCCTCGGACACGTGGCCACTGGCCTGTCGAACATCGAGATCGCACAGCAGCTGTACCTGTCCGAATCGACTATCAAGTCGCACGTCGGACGCATTCTCACGAAACTCGACCTGCGCGATCGTGTGCAGGCGGTGGTGCTGGCCTACGAGACCGGATTGGTGACTCCGGGCGCGTAGGCCGGCCACCTGTCAAGCGGCTAGCGGTTCGCTCTGGTCAGGCATCGAGCGCTTCGCTCTGGTCAGGCATCGAAGGCGCCCACTGTGGGGAGCACGATGCAGGACTTTCCGTCGGCGTAGTCGACATTGCCGAACAGTGCGGCAAATACCTTGCCGTCACCGGTGTCGACGACCTTCGAGAGCAACGGCGTATCGAGTACCGGCAACTTCTCGTCCAACGGGACGATGCCGCCCTTGAACGTGCCCACGTTGATCCAGGCGACACTCAACCCTGATGTCTTGGGGATGCCCACGTAACCCGGGATTGCCTGGAAACGAAGGTGATCGGCCTCGACCCACGGCGGCAAGGGGAAGTTCGGACCGGCCTGCGCGGAGCTGAGCGTGACGGTGACAGGCTCGCCGGCGATGCCGCACCCGATCGTCGGTGCCGGGTACATGAACGACTGAGGCTTCGTGACGCCGACGGCGGGGATATCGAGGGCTGCGGTGATCTGGTCGGCCCCTGCCGCGCCGATCAGCTGCTGGACAGCGGCGGACGCTTCGGGGGAGATGGCTGCGGCCTGGGCGATCAGCGCAGCAATACCTTCGGGTGCAACCGGTTCTGCGGTGGCGGTTCCGGCGCTCATCATCGTGCTGCCGGCGGTGAGTGCCACGACGGCGGCAGTGCCGGCGAGGGCAGCCGGGATGCGTCGGGCGAGTGTCTTGCCGGGGAGTCGGCTCATGTCGGGCTCCTTCATTTCATGAGGCCGGGAAATGCGGCCCGAAGTGACTTGACCACGTCCAGACTCTCAACGTCAACTTGAGGTTTAGAATCGTTAGCGGAGCGTTAGTTAACGCCAGGCAAGCCGACGGCGCCCCGCAGAGGCCCCATGTGACTCACGGCACCCGTCTGTTTTGCAGGTCTACATCGTTGTCGGGAGAAAAACCGGCCCCTCGAGCGTTGAACGGGTAGACCGTCTGAAAGGGGACGTCATGATCGCCGCCGTATTCCTCCTCTACGTGATCGTCGAGATCGCAGCCTTGGTCATCGTGGGCAACGCCATCGGTGTCGCCTGGACCGTGCTGCTGTTTCTCGCCGGATCGCTTGTCGGATTGATCCTCATGCGTTCGCAGTGGCGACGGGTCATGGACGGATTCCGTAAGGCCACGCGGGGTGAGGGATCGCCGTCACTGGCGGTCGCCGACGGCGCCTTGGTCGCGGCAGGCTCCGCGTTGATGTTCGTGCCCGGACTCGTGACTTCCGTTCTGGGCCTGCTGCTTCTGATTCCGCCGACCCGCTGGGCACTGCGCCCGCTTGCCGTCCTCCTGGCAGGCAAGCGCGCAACAGCATTTGCTGCCGGTGGTGACGCCTTTGCCGGAACCGTCGGCTACGCGGCGCGGATGCGCCGAAACGGCGAGGTGATCGACGGCGAGATCATCGTCGAGACACCCGAAACCACCGAGTACGTAGCCAGCAACGGCAAGGAACTGGTCCTCGAGGGTGAGATTCTGGACACGGATACACCCACCCGTTCGCGGGGGCCGCAGTACTAACAGGCAGACTGGGTGCTCGTGACTACTCGTCTGCTGGTCAACGGCCGGATCTACAGTTCATTTGCACCTGACGCGACCTCGATCGCCATCACCGACGGCACCGTCGTGTGGGTCGGCGACGAGCGCGCCGGACGGGCGTTGCACCCCGCCGCGGAGATCGAAGACCTGGGCGGTGCGTTTGTCACTCCAGGGTTCGTCGACACCCACGTCCACATCACCGCACTGGGACTCAATCTCGTCGGCCTCGATCTCGTGGGCGCGAACTCTCTGGACGAATGCCTCTCGCGAGTACGAACATTCGCAGCCGCGAACCCCGAAACTGCCCATCCCGACGCAGTCATCTGGGGACACGGTTGGGACGACACCGAGTGGGCCGAGCAGACGCCGCCGTCGACCGCAGATCTCGACGCCGCGGCACCTGGCCGCAAGGTATATCTCTCGCGGATCGATGTTCACTCGGCCGCGTGCTCGAGCGCATTGCGCGACGGCATCTCCGGCCTCGCCGACACCGCTGGATACTCAGCCGAGGGCCCGTTGACGTTCGACGCACACCACCTGGCGCGCAATGCCGCTCGGAATCTGCTGACGGAAACGCAGCGCGCTTCTGCTCGTACCGCTGCGCTCGATCTCTGCGCCTCACGCGGAATCGTTTCCGTTCACGAGTGCGGGGGACCGGACATCTCGGGATTGACCGACTTTCAGGAACTCCTGTCCCACGATCACGGCGTGGAGGTTCGGGGCTACTGGGGTGAACGCGTCGACAGCGAGGAGGACGCGCGCGCGCTCCTCGACAAGACCGGTGCACACGGACTCGGCGGGGATCTCTTCATCGACGGTTCTCTCGGTTCACACACCGCCTGGTTGCTCGAACCCTATGCAGACCAACCTGATTCGACGGGAAACGCCTACCTCGACGTCGACGCGATCGCCGCACACATCCGGGCTTGCACCCTCGCGGGTGTCCAGGCCGGATTCCACGCCATCGGTGACGGCGCCGTGTCGTCGGCAGCTGCCGCGTTCCGGAAAGTGGCCGACGAACTGGGTGGCCCCAAGGTCGCCGCGCTGGGTCACCGCCTCGAACATGCGGAGATGATGTCGATGGCCGACGCGGAAACCTTTGCCGCCTTGGGCGTCATCGCGAGTGTCCAGCCGGTGTTCGACGCACTGTGGGGCGGCACCGACGGCCTGTACGCGACACGTCTGGGCCTCGACCGCGCGGCAGCTCTGAATCCGTTTGCACCCGCTGCCGGTAAGGGCGTCTCACTCGCATTCAGTTCCGATGCGCCGGTCACCCCGATCGAGCCGTGGGCGATGCTGCGCGCCGCTGTTCAGCACCGCACCGACGGAAGTGGGATCTCGCCGCGTGCGGCCTTCTCCGCAGCAACACGCGGTGCTTGGCGCGCGGGCGGCGTGCGGGACGGCGCCGCGGGAACGCTCAATCCGGGCGCGCCGGCGTCCTACGTGTTGTGGGAGGCAGGCGAACTCGAAGTGAGTGCACCGGCCGACTCGGTTCAGCGATGGTCCACCGATCCGCGCTCGCGAGTACCCGCTCTGCCGAGGTTGGCGGAAGATGCGCCGATTCCGGTCTGCATCGAGTCCGTGCATCGCGGACGCGTCGTCTATCAGCGCAGCTCGACGAGTGAGTGAGCGCAGCGCCGAGGCGCCCGGCAACGATCGCTCCCGCGTGAACGCTGTGCTCACCGGTTCGGCATGGCTGCGTTCGCTCTACGCAGCCGCAGGTGGATTCCTGATCTTTGCCGGGTTCCCACCCCGCCCACTGTGGTTCTTGGCGCCCGTCGGGATCGCTCTTCTGACGTGTGTCTTGACCAACTTCGGCCGCGGCGGACTTCGCCTGCGTGCCGGCTTCGGTTACGGGTACCTAGCCGGTCTCGGATTCCTGGTGCCGCTGCTTCCGTGGATCGGTGTGTTCGTAGGCGCGGTCCCGTGGATCGCGTTGGCCGCGGTGGAGTCGTTGTTCATCGGACTGTTCGGGTTGCTCGCTGTCCTGGTGGCGAGGTTGCCGTGGGCACCGTTGTGGATTGCCGCGACCTGGACGCTCACCGAGTGGCTTCGTTCCAGCGTTCCTTTCGGCGGATTTCCCTGGGGCAGGCTCGCATTCGGTCAATCCGAAGGGTGGCTCCTTCCCCTTGCGAGTGTCGGCGGTGCGCCGCTGCTCAGTTTCGCGGTGGCCCTGACCGGTACCGGCTTGGCAGCAATTGCCGTCGCTGTCGCAGTCAAGCGGTGGGACCGAGGATTCTTCGGAGCTGTTGCCGCTGCCCTCGTGCCCGTGATCATTGCCCTTGTGGCGTCGCCGTTCCTGGCCACCATGGATTCCGGCGACCGAACGATCACCGTCGCGGCGATTCAGGGAAGCGTTCCGCGGTTGGGCTTGGACTTCAATTCGCAACGCAAGCAGGTCCTCGACAATCATGTGAGCGAAACCGTGAAACTTGCCGCCGAGGTGGACGCGGGCCGCATCGATCAGCCTGACGTCGTGATCTGGCCGGAGAACGCCTCGGACATCGACCCCCTGCGAAACGCCGATGCCGCGGCCGACATCACCCGAGCCTCCGAAGCGATCGGGGCGCCGATTCTTGTCGGCACCGTACTCGTCAATGCCGATCGCACGACCACGAACTCGGTGATCGTGTGGGACGGCGCGGATGGTCCTCAGGAACAACACGACAAGAAGATCATCCAGCCGTTCGGCGAATACCTGCCTTACCGGAGCTTCTTCCGGAACTTCTCGTCCTATGCCGATCGCGCGGGCAACTTCGTGCCCGGCGAAGGCAACGGGGTCGTCCACGCAGCGGACGTACCCATCGGCGTCGCAACGTGTTACGAGGTGGCGTTCGACCGAGCCTTCCAGGAGTCGGTCCGCAACGGTGCACAACTTCTCGCGGTACCCACCAACAACGCCACGTTCGGCGACACCGAGATGACGTATCAGCAGCTGGCGATGTCGCGCGTGCGGGCAGTCGAGCACGGTCGCGCGGTGGTCGTTGCTGCGACCAGTGGTGTCAGCGCGATCATCGGTCCCGACGGCGCGGTGACTTCGCAGACCGAACTGTTCGTGCCTGCCGCACTGGTGGCGAAGGTGCCGCTCTCGACCAGCATCACCCTCGCCACCCGAGTAGGCCCGGCGCCGGAAATCGTGCTCAGCATCATCGCTGTCGGCGCGATTGCCTTGGCAGTGATCGCCAGACGCCGGGACAAGGCCGAGCTACCTGCCGAAAAGACGGTAGCAACCTGAGCCTCGGGAATCACTCCCCACCAACAGGGACGGAAAACAGGGAAGGCCGCATCACGCGACGGCAGTCCCCTCGAGTTCGACCATTTGACCCGGGATTGCCAGCCTAACCACGCCGAGCATCGTCGTGGTTGGTGCGACCCCGGCGGCGGCCAGCCGTGAGGCCAACATGCCGTAGTGCGAGAACAACAGGTCCACATCTGTGGTGTAGACGTTGAGACGGACCAGGTTTGCCAGACCCATGCCGGCCTCGGCGAGCACTGCCTCCATGTTGTCGAGGCTGAGCGCTACTTGCGCAGCCATGTCGCCTTCATTCCGAGGTCGACCGTCTTCGCTCATCGACGTCTGGCCTGAAATGAACAGGGTCCGAGTCTGCCCGGAGACAATTTCACCTTGGTTGAATCCCATTTCCGCCGACCACGTCACCGGGTTGACTGCCGTTCGCTCCATTGCCACGTCGACTCCATTCGATTGTTCGAAAAACGTATGGGCGAGGGCTCGACAGCCCCCGTCTCCACCGTCGTGGAAGAAGCCTGTCAATAAATCACGACACCCTATGTCATGTATTTCGGTACATTTTCGGAATGCGCGCTGATCGGTTGGTCTCGCTCGTGCTGATACTGCGCCAACGGGGCCGACAGTCCGCGGACGCACTGGCACGTGAGTTGGAGGTGTCCACACGTACTGTGTTGCGCGATATCGAGGCTTTGTCTGCGGCCGGGGTACCGGTCTACGCCGAACGCGGTCGAAACGGAGGTTTCGCGCTGCTACCCGGTTTCCGAACCGAACTGACCGGACTCAACCACGACGAGGCACTTGCACTGCTGACCGCGGGATCGGCGCGTGGCGAGCAGGTTTTCGGACTCGGCTCGGAGCTCGCTTCAGCCATGCGCAAGGTCGTCGACGCGCTACCCGAAAGCAATCGAGTTCTCGCGGACATTGCCGCCCAGCGGTTTCTGATCGACCCCGAGAAGGATCTGCTCTCACGGCGACAAGTCACCGAGGAAGTGCCCGACGCGATCTTGATCGAGGTCCGGCGTGCGGTGCTTGCCGGGCACAAGCTGCGGATCCACTACGCAGCGGTGAACCGGGCGCCGAAGTGGCGCACGGTGGATCCGGTCGGCCTGGTCACGGTGCGCGGCAAAGGCTACCTGTTGACCGTGACCTCTGGCGCTGACCGGACTTATCGGTTGTCTCGGATTCTGGCCGCAGAGGAACTCGCCGAACTCGCTGAGCGGCCGGCCAGTGTCGATCTCGAACAGATCTGGCAGGAACGCAGTACGCGCTTTCGGGCGGGCGGAGACCAGGTGGCCGTGCGGCTGCGGCTGAATCCGGCACGCAGGGAGGAGTTGGTAGAGACCGCGCTGGGCGTGCATGCCGTAAATGCCGGAGACGACGGATGGCTGCGGATGGAGGTCACCTTCCAAGATTCGCGACATGCCGAATGGGCGCTGTGGCAGCTTGGCGTCGATGCGGAGGCGTTGGCCCCGCAGTCGCTGCGCATTGCCCTGTTGAGCCGCGCCGCCGCAGTGGCGGAAAGCTACCGCGACTCGTCCTGACGCTTCAGGGGCCGTCTTCGCGGGTACTCGCTGTGCCACCCGTTCCAGCGCAAAGGCGGCGTTCCGTGACCGAGCCCGAGAAGACCCAGCCACAGAAGACCGAGCCCGAAAAAGCCGAGCGACAGAATGCAGTTCGTAAAACGAGCGTGGTCGATGCGGTTCTGCAATCACCGCTCGCGGGCCTGTCGCCGTGGATCCTGCTGTCTTTACTCTCCGGGCCGGGAAGGTTCGAGGAATCCGCAGCTGCCGCGCTGGGGTTGTCACTGCTGATTTTGGCGGCCAGTCACCGGCGCGGTGGCACCGTGAAGCTGTTGGAGGTCTTCGACGTCGCGTTCTTCGGCGTTCTGGCGGCCATCGGGTTACTCGCGTCGGCGAACACGATTCGGTGGTTCGAACTCTGGGGAGGCGAACTGACCAACATCGCACTGGTGGTCTTCGCCTTCGGGTCGATCCTGCTCCGCAATCCTTTCACTTTGCAGTACGCGAAAGAGTCGACGCCCGAGGAGTATTGGACGACGCCCTTGTTTCTGCGCATCAACTACGTCATCACGGCAGTATGGGCGCTCGCCTTCACCTGGTCGGCTGCGGTGGGCCTGTTCGGAGATGCACGGCTGCACGACGGTGACAACTTCTGGACCGGATGGATTCTGCAGTTGCTCGGAACCTTCTTCGCGATCTCGTTCACCGAGTGGTACCCCGAGTACGCGCCGAACAAGGCCGCTCAGGCGCAGGGCCTCGATACCGAACCCCCGCAGTCGATTTTCCGACTGTTCGACTTTCTGCCGGTGTTCATAGCCGTGACCGGAATCGCAGGGCTGGTGACCGACTCCGTTTCCGTGACCGCAGGCGTCACGTTGATCCTGGTCGGCGTTTTCGGATATCTGGCGATGCGAAGATTCACGGTCGACTAGAAGGTCGCAGTCATCGCGCGCCGACGGAAACCCGGTGCACGATTGTTTCGGTGACCGGCAGAGTGTTGACCGCCTCGATCGCATCCCACTTGTACTGGCCGCATGTGCCCTGGGGAACGAGCGGCCGCATACCGTACCCCTGATCGTCCACAAGCCACACGGTCGGCGGAACTAGCTGGTCTGTCATGCAAGAAGGATCCCGAGGGTCGGAGGGCACTCTGAAGGCGGACAGTACCGCCGACAGATCGCCCCTACGATGCTGCTCGACCCAACCGATCGTGCCATCGCCCCTGCCATCGCCCCTGCCATCGCCATCGCCATCGCCATTGTCATTGCCATCAGTACCGAAGTCGCAAGTGATCACGTGAGTGGGGGTGAATCCGTCGGGGATCGATTTCGGTTCGGAAACGAGCACTCCGGTGCCGAGCGACGCGCCGAGATTGTCGGCGAGGCAGGTCGCCGGCTCGAGCATCGAAAGATCGGCTGTCGGGGGAGCCGGGGCGGAGCCCAGCACCGGGGACTCGGCACTTCCGCAGCCCACAAGGAGAAGCAGTGTGCCCGCGCCGACAAACATTCCTGACGGTCTCATTTCGACACCGTATCCGAGGTGTCCCCATGCCGTATCGAAGTTTCATGCCGTATCGAAGTTTCATGCCGTATCGAAGTTTGGTGCACCGAAGTTTGGTGTGTCGCAGGGTGGGGGATACAGCTCACACTGGTGCACGAAGCAGTGCCGATGGTTCTCCAGCGCGAATCCAGCATTCGCGCACTGTCGGCTCGCGAGTGCGCCTGGATGCTGAATGACGTTGTACTGAAATATCTTTCAGTAGGGCGAAGCATCTGGAGTTGCCACGTCGAAGAAGGGCCGAAGTATGACGTCGACTTGTGAACGATCACTCCCCGAAGAACGAGAAAGACCGCCCGGTGTAGAACCGGACGGTCTTGATCGAAGTGCTAGTTCATGCGCCGCGACGCTTGGCCTTCAGCAAGTCGAGACGCTCTTTGAGGAGCTCTTCGAGTTCCTCGACCGAGCGACGCTCGAGAAGCATGTCCCAGTGGGTACGGGGAGGCTTGACCTTCTTGGCTTCGGGAGCAGTTCCCTCCATGAGGCTGCCTTCGAGGCCGTTACGGCACAACCAGGTACCGGGGATCTCGGCTTCGTCCGCGAACGGGATGTCGAAGATCTCGCCGTTCTCGCACTTGTACTTGGCCATACGACGGGGCGCGAGGTCATGGTCACGGTCGGTCTCGTAGCTCACAGCTCCGAGTCGGCTACCTCGAAGTACGCGATCTGCCATGGTGGTGTCCTCTCTTCGTTCGTCACCGCTGGTGGGCGCCCTGACTTGGGGAGTAGACGCTCACACTCATCTACAACGCCACGAGCACCCGATTGGTTCCCGTGTGGCGAGAAGACGCAACCTCTCCATCTTACCGGGTACCGTGCGCGTTCATCGAAGGCGTCCGAATCTCGAGTACAGTGTCGACTCATGGCTGAGAGCACACGCGTCGGATCACCGCAGACTGCGCGTTCCGGAAACCCGTGTGTGTGGTGCGGCCGCGAGGTCGCGGTAACGGGAGTGGGTCGTCGTCGCCGGTACTGCAGCCAGTCCTGTCGCCAGCGCGCCTACGAACAACGCAGTGCTGTCAAAGGCACGTCCATCCCGGCTGACGCCGTCATCTTGACCGCCGTCGAGGCTGTCGAACTGGTGGATCGGATGTTCGAGGTCCGCTGCGCCGCCGAAGATGTGGCGACAGCTGTTGCCGAGGGCGCCGAAAGTTCGGAACTCACACAGTTGTGTGAACGGTTGACCGAACTTGCCCGCGAAGCCGAACGTTTCCGGTGAAGCAGGTGTGGGCAACCGGTTTCTAGCCTTGCGTTGAGCACCGCAGCACTGCGGTGCGCCTGACGCCTGACGACGACAAATTCTGATCCTGAGTTCGGACCTTCGGGGAGGTTCGGACTTCGAAGCGACCCTTCGTCGAGGTCGATGACCTTCGGCTGCGCTCTCGCAGGATCGCCACATGGTTTCCACTCGATATCGAGGCGGTGCGATGTTTCTCTTCAATCCCCGAACCACAGTTCCCAGCGCTGATCGTGGCAACGCCGATCGTGGCACCGCTGATCGCGGTAACGCTGTGTGGGGGTGGTCGTGATGGATACCGACAAGAGGATCGATCCGCTGACCGGATCACGGAGTCTGCCGGCCGGGGCGTTTCCTCTCTCGGCCGTGCAGCGCAGCATGTGGTTCGCGCAGCAGCTTCACCCGACGGTCCCGTACTTCATCGCGCAGTACATCGAATTCCACGGGGACCTGGACATGCAACTGCTCAGCCGCGCTGCGGTGGAGGCTGCCCACGAGTTCGAATCGCCATTTCTGCGGTTGATGTACCCGGACGGGGAACCGTGCCAGATCGTGGACTTCACGATCGATCCGGGCATCGATTACTTCGACTTCCGTGAGCGCGAGAATCCGAGGCTCGCGGCGTCGGAGTGGATGGACAACGACTACGCGACGACGCTCGACTTGACGCGCGATCGCCTTGTCGAAATGACAATCCTCCAAACTGGTGATCGAGATTACCTGTGGTACACCAGGATTCACCACGTTGCACTCGACGGATACAGTGGAATGACGATCGTCAATCGGATCGCGGCGATCTACACCGCCGCCGTCGAGGGTCGAGAGCCTGCGGTGAACAAGGCGCTCGACGTCACGACACTGTCCGAACTCGACCAGAAGTACCGTGAATCAAGCCGATTCGACGCCGACCGCGAATACTGGGCCCAGCGTGTGTCCGGCGTCGAACACGGTTCTACGTTGGCCACGCGGGAGGGACCGCCGACCGCGCAGAGTGAACTCGTCAGTGCCGCGATGTCGGCGAACAGTCTTGCCGCGTTGGACGAGTGGAATACACGTTCCGGTGCCACTGCGGCGGCGGTGCTGATTTCGGCACTGGCGTGCTACTTGTCCCGCAACACCGGCTACGACGACGTTCTGATCAACCTGCCGGTCTCGGCGAGGACCACGGCGCCGCTGCAACGGTCGGGCGGCATGCTGGTGAACGTCGCGCCGCTTCACATCCACGTCGACCCAGGCGAAAGCGTCGACGATCTGGTCGGGCGGGTTCAACTCGAACTTCTCGGTGCGCTTCGTCATCAGCGGTGCAGTCTCGAGGACATCCGGCGTGATGCAGGCCTGGCGGTCGGCGACGCGCGTCTGTCCGGTCCGATGATGAATGTGATGCTCTTCCGGCAGGAGATCACGCTGGGATCACTGACCGGCGAGTTCCACATCGTCACGTCGGGGCCGGTCGAAGATCTCCTGGTCAACGTGTACCAGAGCGGCGATCCGGCCCAGACGTTGATCGATTTTCGTGGCAACCCCAATCGCTACGGTCACGACGAACTGGCTGATCACCACCGAGCCTTCACCGAGTTGGTCGCTGAACTGACAGCAGCGCCCGCCGGTACGCCGATGAACCGGATTCATCCGGCAAGTGCCGAGGCTGGAGCACGCAGTGCACAGCGGAGGGAACACGAGCGGTTCTGGGCGAGATACCTGGGGGACGCCGACGAGGGCTCGACCCTGGGCCTCGAGACACTGGATCTCGGGCGAATCGACGCCGAATCGGAGCCGACCGGTACGAATCGACTGAGCGTCCCGCTCGATCCTGCGGTCGCCGAACTCGCACGCTCGGAAGGTGTCTCGCTCTTTGACGTTGTCCATGCGGGATTTGCTGCGTTGCTGTCGAGATCGACCGAGCGCCGGGACGTGTTGATCGGGACGAGGACCGAGCTGGGGACCTTGCCCCTACGCTGCGAGGTCGATCCGGCAGCACCGTTCGATGAATTCGTGGGTTCACTTGCGCAAGAACACGATACGTTGCTGATTCGATCGGCGACAGGTGTCCCCGAGCTGCCCGCGCTGCACGTCCGTCTCAACGACGGATCGCGGGAGACGACGATAGCCGGCCTCGACGTGGCGATCGAGGTCCACGCGGACGCCAATGCCCTCGAGGTGGCGTACTCCGCACAGCACTACGCCGATTCCACGGTCCGAGGTTTCCTCTCGAGACTGGTGTGGGTCCTCTCCGGCGCAGCCGCAGCCCCGCAAACGCCGATCGGAGACCTCGATCTCCTCGACGAGTTCGAACGTGAGTCCCTGGTACCGGCACGGGGAGAGGTCGCGTCCGACCCGCTGACCCTCCCCGACATCCTCCGCCGAGCCGCAGCTGTGAACCCCGATGCCCCAGCGCTCGTGTTCGGCGGTCGTGAGGTGAGCTACCGGGAACTCGACGCCGAGTCGAACAAGCTCGCCCGCGAATTGATCGCCCGCGGGGTTGGCCCCGGCACCTACGTCGCCCTGGCATTGTCGAGGTCGATCGAATCCGTGACCGCGACGTGGGCGGTAGCCAAGGCCGGCGGAGCTTTCCTCCCGATAGATCCGCACTACCCCGAGGACCGTATTCGGCACATGCTCACCGATTCGGGAGCTGTTGTCGGAATCAGCGTGGGGGAGCACCACGGCGGGCTCGCCGACTCGGTGGATTGGCTTCTTCTCGACGAATTGAACGCCGACTGCTCGGATGCACCGGTTGACGATGCCGAACGTCGTTCACGCGTGCACTACGACGATCCGGCGTACTTGATCTACACCTCCGGCTCGACCGGTGTCCCCAAAGGCGTGGTGGTCAGTCACCGCGGGCTGAGCAGCTTCGCCGACGAGGAGCGAGACCGGTTCGGAGTCGAACCGGGAGACCGCACACTGCATTTCTCTTCGCCGAGCTTCGACGCTTCGGTCCTCGAACTTCTCCTTGCCTTCGGCGGCGCAGCAACGATGGTGATCGCGCCACCGACGGTGTACGGCGGCGACGAACTGGCCCAGGTGATGCGCGTCGGCCGGGTGACACATGCCTTCGTCACCCCGGCCGCGCTCGCAACCGTCGATCCCGCCGGCCTGCCGGATCTTCGGGTGGTCGTGACCGGCGGCGACGCCTGCTCGCCCGCACTGGTCGATCAGTGGTCACACGGACGCTCGATGTTCAACGCGTACGGACCGACCGAAACCACCGTCGTCGCCACCCTGACCGGACCGCTGAGCAGCGATGTTCCCGTCACCATCGGAAAGCCGATGCGCGGCGCCGCGGCCGTCCTCTTGGACTCACGGCTTCAGCCGGTGCCCATCGGTGTCGCCGGCGAGCTCTACGTGAGCGGCATCGGTCTGGCGCGCGGGTATCACGCGCGTGCCACGATCACGGCCGAACGATTTGTTGCCGACCCCAACGGTGTTGCGGGAGAACGTATGTACCGCACCGGCGACCTCGCGAGGTGGAACGGTGCCGGTGAACTCGAGTACCTCGGCCGTAGCGACTTCCAGATCAAGATCCGCGGTTTCCGCGTCGAACTCGGTGAGATCGACGACGTACTGCGCCGCCATCCGAGCGTCGCCCAGGCCGTCGCCGCCGGAGTTGCGGGCCCGAGCGGGGAAACACTGTTGGCGGCGTACGTCACGGCGGCTGCGGGTACACACATCGACAACTCCGAGTTGATCGCCCACGCCGGATCCTCGTTGGCAGCTCACATGGTTCCGTCGCGGATCGTCGTACTCGATTCCATTCCCTTGACTCCGGCAGGAAAGATCGACAGGAAGGCGTTGCCGGACATCGATTCGGCGGGCGGCTCGGCCGAATACCGTGCACCCGAGACCTCGACCGAGAAGCGGATTTCGGCGGTGTTCTGCGATCTGCTCGGCATCACCCGGGCGGGAGCGGACGACAGCTTCTTCGACCTCGGCGGTGACTCGCTGATCGCGACCCGCGTCGTGTCCCGGGTCAACGGAGCGCTCGGGACGACGCTGAGCGTTCTCGACCTCTTCGAGGCACCGACAGTCTCCGCTCTGGCTGCACGCGCCGACCTCGCGGACTCGCGGAATACCCGCGCGCCTGCACTGACGCGTATCGATCGCCCTGATCGGATACCGGTATCTCTGGCGCAGCAACGAATGTGGCTGACCAATCAACTCGATCCGAACTCGCCGGCGTACAACATCCCGATCGCGGTGAGAATGACCGGCGCTCTCGACGTCGATGCCCTGTTCGCCGCCCTGCGGGACGTGATCGTCCGGCATGAGGTCTTGCGGACCGTTTTCCCCGAGAGCGCTCGCGGTCCGGTACAGCACGTTCTCGGTGTGGACGAGATGTTCGATCACCTCGAGGTGGAAACCGTTCCTGCCGCAGCGGCTTCCGTACGAGCGAGCGAACTGGCGCGAACGGGATTCGACGTCAGCGAATCGGTGCCGATCCGCGCGACTCTGCTCGAAGTGAACGAACTCGAACACACCTTGGTCCTCGTCGTGCACCACATCGCCGCGGACGGCCTGTCGATGGCCCCGCTGGCCCGTGACGTGATGGTCGCGTACGCCTCGAGGGCGAGCGGACGTGTACCGGCGTGGCTGCCACTGGAAGTGCAGTACGGCGATTTCAGCGAATGGCAACGCGGAGCGCTCGGCGAAGCGTCCGACCCGGATTCGATACTCGCCGAGCAGTTGCGGTTCTGGTCGCACACGCTCACCGAACGCGGCGAGCTTGCGGAACTGCCGATGGATCATCCGCGGCCGGCCGGTGTCTCGCTGCGCGGTCACGATCTCGATTTCCGTATCGACTCCGCGACGTACCGCCGGGTCGGCGAGATCGCGGCGCGCAGCGATGTCAGCGTCTTCATGGTGATCCACGCCGCGCTGGCCGTCCTGCTCAGCCGAGAATGTGGAGCGAACGACATCACGATCGGCACCCCGGTGGCCGGACGTAGCGAGCGAGCCCTCGACGACGTTGTCGGAATGTTCGTCAACACGGTGGTGCTGAGGACGGTTCTCGACGGGGGACTCACCTTCGGCGACGTTCTCACCCGTGTGCGCGACGTCGACGTGGCGGCCTTGCAGCACACCGAAGTGCCGTACGACGTACTCGTGGAGTCCCTCGCCGACAACCAGGCGCCGCTGTTCCAGGTCATGCTGGTGATGCAGGGCGCCGCTCCCACCGAAGTCACCTTGCCCGAACTCGACGTCACGGTTGACGAACTTTCCACGGGTGCAGCAAAGTTCGATCTTCAGGTCATTCTGACCGACCGCGGCGACCATCTCGACGGCCAGTTGAACTACGCCAGCCAACTGTTCGACTCGGACACCATGTCGGGCCTCGCCGATCGCTTCACGATGCTCCTCGACGCGGTAGCTGCCGACCCGGAATCCGTCGTCGGCGACGTCGACCTCACAGCCCCGGGCGAGGCGGAACTGGTCCTCGAGCGTTGGAATTCCACCGAGCACGTAGTACCGATCACCGCTCTGGCCGACCTGGCGGCGGAGCAGGCACCCCGGACACCCGAGCGGGCCGCGCTGATCTTCGGTGAGCGGACGCTGACGTATGCGGAATTCGATGCGAGGGTGAGCGAACTTGCCAGAACCCTCATCGGCCGCGGCGTCGGCCCGGACATGCGCGTCGCGGTGTCGATTCGCCGGTCGGCCGAACTGCTGATCGCCGTCCACGCCGTGATCCGTGCCGGTGCGGCATACGTCCCGGTGGACCCCGATCATCCTGCCGAGCGCATCGCCTACGTCTTCGACATCGCGGAACCGATCTGCGTGCTGAGCCGACCCCAGGACCGTGGCGCTCTTCCCGCAGAAGTGCCGATCGTCGACGTCGATGTCGATCATCCGGTTCCCACGACGGCGCCGATCACGGACGCTGATCGGGTCGCGCCCCTCCGTCCGGACAATGCTGCATACGTGATCTTCACGTCCGGATCGACCGGTCGACCGAAAGGCGTTGCAGTATCGCACCGTTCGATCGTCAATCGCCTTCTGTGGATGCAGGACGCGTATCCACTTCACGCGTCGGACGTGGTGCTGCACAAGACTCCGGTGACATTCGACGTTTCGGTGTGGGAACTCTTCTGGCCCCTGCAGACCGGCGCGCAGTTGGTGATCGTGGAACCGGAGGGGCACCGTGATCCTGGATACCTGTCGGCGTTGATCGCCGAAAAGGGAGTCACGACGGCGCACTTCGTACCGTCGATGCTCGCGGAATTCGTCGCCGTTGCGTCTCCCGAGCAGTGCGCGAGCTTGCGCCAGGTGTTCTGCAGTGGTGAAGCTCTTGTGCCCACCACAGCGGAGGCGTTCACTCGTCTGAGTCCTGCAGGGTTGTTCAACCTGTACGGACCCACGGAAGCGGCCGTCGACGTGAGCGCCGCCGAATTCACCCCAGACATGACCGTCACAGTTCCCATCGGTGCGCCCGTGTGGAACACCCAGCTCTATGTCCTCGACGGAAGGCTGCACCCCGTCCCGGTCGGCGTGCACGGCGAGTTGTATCTGGCGGGAGTGCAACTGGCGCGCGGATACCTCGGGCGTAGTGACCTCACTGCCGACAGATTCGTTGCAGATCCGTACGGCCCGGCGGGCGCACGGATGTACCGAACCGGCGACGTCGTCCGATGGCGCGCCGACGGGCTACTCGACTACGTCGGCCGACGCGATTTCCAGGTGAAGATCCGCGGCCAGCGCATCGAACTCGCCGAGGTCGAAGCAGCATTGCTGAGGCTCACAGGTGTCGCGCAAGCTGCTGCTCTCGTCCATCACGACAATGTGGTCGGTGACAGTCTCGTCGGCTACGTCATCGCCGAAGCCGGGAATTCGATCGACACGGACAGCCTGCGCACCGAGTTGAGAGGCCTCCTCCCGGCCTACATGGTTCCGGCGGTGGTCATCGACCTCGACGTGTTCCCACTCGGCTCGACCGGCAAGCTCGATCGGAAGGCCCTGCCCGCGCCCAGCTTCGACAGCTCGCAGACGTATCTGGCGCCGCGAACGCCGATCGAAGCCCAGTTGGCGTCGATCTTCGAAGAACTCCTGGAATCCGGTGCCGTCGGTGTGCACGACAATTTCTTCGAGATCGGCGGGAACAGTCTCGTCGCTGCCCGCGCCGTGGCGCGAGTGAACGATTCGCTGTCGCTGAACTTGTCGATCAGAGAGTTGTTCGACGCGCCGACCGTTGCTCAGTTGGCGGTCGAGTGCGCCACGGCGCGAGGGGGACCGGCCGTCCTTCGGCTCGAAGCGTTGCCGAGGCCACAGTCGATTCCGCTGTCGCTGGCACAGAAGCGCATGTGGTTCGTCAATCAATTCGACGTCACGTCCGCGGCATACAACGTCGCCATAGCGATCAGGCTCAGAGGCAGGGTGGACGTTGCCGCGTTGGAGAGCGCGATCACCGACGTACTTGCTCGACACGAATCGCTGCGCACGCTGTTTCCCATGATCGAGGGAGTGCCGGCGCAGGTGATCGTGGAACCCGGTGAAGCGTTGGGCACGATGCCGGTTGTCAGCGCGGACGCCGAAGCGGTACTCACGGAGATCGAGCGCGTCACCTCGACGGGCTTCGACGTGACGCAGGCCCCGCCGATCCGGGCCGAACTGATCGAGGTCGACGCCGAAGATCACGTCCTGGCTGTGGTCGTCCATCACATCTGCGCCGACGGATTCTCGATGGCACCGTTGGCGTTCGACGTGATGAGCGCGTATTCGGCCAGACATCGAGGTGCGAGCCCCGACTGGGCTCCGCTCCCGGTCCAGTACGCGGACTTCGCGATCTGGCAGGAACGGGCGCTCGGTCGGATCGACGAACCGGACAGTACGCTCGCCAGTCAGCTCGAGTACTGGACACGTCAGCTGGCAAGTGTGCCTGAGCTTCTTGCGCTTCCTGCAGATCGTCCGCGTCCGCGTGTGCAGGATCTCTCGGGTGGCGTCGTCCGGTTCGACATCGATGCCGGCATCCACCGTCGTCTGAGCGAAACCGCGATCGAACATCGAAGCAGTATGTTCATGGCGATTCACGCCGCCTACGCAGCGCTCTTGGCCAGATTGTCCGGCATGGAAGACATAACGATCGGCTCACCGATCGCCGGGCGCGGAAATGCCCTGCTCGATCCGATGGTCGGCATGTTCGTCGGAACATTGGTCCTGCGCGCCGACGTGGACCCCTCGGCCTCCTTCACCGATCTCCTGGCCAGGGTTCGCAGCACCGACCTCGACGCCTTCGCTCACGCAGACGTCCCCTTCGAGCGCGTCGTCGATGCGCTCGCTCCGGAGCGGTCGACGTCGCATTCACCGCTGTTCCAAGTGATGCTCGAGTTCAAGAACACCGCTCGACCAGTTGTTCGTCTGACAGATCTCGACGTCGAAGTTCTCGAACTCGAATCCGCCGTCTCGAATTTCGATCTGCAGCTCACTCTGGCCGAGACTTTCGACGAGGACGGTCAGCCGGCGGGCATCGAGGCCGGGTTCACCTACGCGAGAGCGCTGTTCGACGAGGCGACCGTCGACGGTTTTGCTCGGTATCTGATTCGGATTCTGGATGCCGTGACGGAATCGCCGCACACACCGGTCGGAGACATCGATCTCGTGAGCGATCTCGACACGATCCGCACCCTCGCACCGGAACTTCCCGAGCAGGTTCACTTCTCGACGTTGCTCGAGCGGAGTTACATTGGCGAACCGCAGAGAACCGCGCTGGTTTTCGGCGACCGACATCTGACGTACTCCGAACTCGACCGCCGCGCCAACCGGCTCGCGAGACTGTTGATCAGCCGCGGGGCCGGCCCGGAATCCGTTGTCGCTCTGGCATTGCCGCGCTCCCTGGAATCCGTGGTGGCGATCTGGGCGGTTGCTCGGACCGGCGCTGCGTTCGTACCCGTCGACCCGGCGTATCCCGTCGATCGTGTGCACCACATGATCAACGACTCGGGATCGGGCGTCGTTCTCACCACCGCCGAGCATGCCGGTGTCGTCCCGAACGAGGCGGACGCGATTCTGCTCGATCAGGCCGAGATCCTCGCGACCCTGGAACAGACCGGTGATCACCGGATAGAGGCTTCGGAACTGCTGGGAACCGCGTCTGTCGACAATCCGGCCTATGTCATCTACACCTCCGGTTCCACCGGCGTCCCCAAAGGCGTCATGGTCACTCACCGTGGGCTTTCGGCGCTCGCCGAGCAGGAGCGCAGTCGCTTCGGAGTCGAGTCGACCTCCCGCACGCTGCATTTCAGCTCACCGAGTTTCGACGCCTCGATTCTCGAGCTACTCATGGCGGTCGGTGCCGGGGCCACGATGATCATCGCTCCACCAAGCATCATCGGCGGAACCGAACTGACGAGCCTGATCGCCGATCAACACGTCACTCACGCCTTCATCACGCCAGCCGCTCTTGCCACGGTCGACCCGAGTGGACTGGACGAGTTGGTCTGCATCGGAACCGGCGGCGACGTCTGCCCGCCCGATCTCGTCGCTGCCTGGGTCAGTGATCACCGGATCATGATCAATGCCTACGGACCGACCGAATCGACGGTCGTAGCCAGCATCACCGAGCCGATGTCACCGACCGATCGGGTGACCATCGGACGGCCGTCGACAGGCATCACCGCGTGGGTTCTCGACAATCGCCTACACCGCGTCCCGGTCGGAGTGACGGGGGAGTTGTACGTCAGCGGCGATGGACTCGCCCGCGGCTACCGCAACCGCGCGGGCACCACCGCCGAACGGTTCGTACCCAATCCCACGGGCGGTGCCGGTACGCGGATGTACCGCACCGGCGACCTCGCCCGGTGGAACAAGAACGGAGAACTCGAGTACCAGGGCCGTGGCGATTTCCAGGTCAAGATTCGTGGATTCCGCATCGAACTCGGCGAGATCGAGGCAGTTCTGGCTCGCTATCCCGGCGTTGCACATTCCGTGGTGACGACGCTCGAACGTGAGGGAGGCGCCGCACGGATCGTCGGATATGTAGTGCCTGCCAGCGACGCTCAGACTGTGGATCCCGAGGCTGTCATCGCGTTCGCGGGTTCGGCTCTTGCCCCGTACATGGTTCCCTCAGTGGTGGTCGTGCTCGACGAACTTCCGATGACAGCCAACGGAAAGCTCGATCGTCGAGCATTGCCGATTCCCGACTTCCGGGTAACCCAGGCACGCTCACGGGCAGCCGAATCCGATACCGAGCGCACGCTGGCCGCCCTGTTCGTCGACGTCCTCGGTGTCGAATCGGTGGGCGTCGACGACTCGTTCTTCTCGATGGGCGGCGATTCGATCATGTCGATTCAGCTTGTCGCCCGCGCCCGCGACGCGGGACTCGTGTTCACCCCGCGTGACGTCTTCGAGGTGAAATCGGTCGCCGGTCTTGCGGTATTGCTGTCGTCGACCAAGGACGACGAACCCGAGGTTCTCGAGGAACTTCCCGGAGGCGGCGTGGGCCACGTGCCCTTGTTGCCGGTGGCTCAGTGGTGGCTCGACCGGCTCGGCTCCGATCTCCAGGGGCTCGATTCGTTCTCCCAGGCGACTCTTCTCAATGCGCCGCACGGGCTTCGCAGTGTGGAGCAGTTGACCGCGGCTCTTCAAGTTGTTCTCGATCGTCACGACATCCTTCGCGCGCGCCTCGAACTCGACGGCGAGCGCAGGCTCGTCGTCGACGAGCCCGGATCTGTTGCAGCCGAGGACATCTGCCAGGTACTCGAGGTGGAGGCCGAGCCGGGCACCGCAGCGTTCGACGCGGCGATCGTCGACGCCCTGGGCGGTGCACGCCGAGAACTGCACCCCAGCCGGGGTGTGATGGTCCGTGTCGTCTGGCTGGCCGGCGTGCGCAACACCGGCCGGTTGCTCCTGGTGATCCACCACCTCGCAGTCGACGGTGTCTCCTGGCGCGTCCTCGTACCGGAACTTGCGTCGGCATTCCACCGCATCGATGCAGGTGAGGAACCGGAGCCTTCGTACTCGGGCACGTCGGTTCGTCGTTGGTCGTACGCGCTCCGCGACATCGCGCCCGATAGAAGAGTCGAATTGCCCAGGTGGCGTTCGATACTCGAAGGTGCCGATCCGCTGATCGGAACCCGCCCGCTGGACCCGAGGCTCGACACGTTCGATTCGGTCGGCCGAGTTGTCGCCGACGTACCCGTCGAACTGTCCGAAACAGTCCTGACCACGCTTCCGGCGCTGTTCGGTGGATCCGTCAACGACGGCCTCGTTGCTGCTCTCGCGCTGGCACTGACGCAGTGGAGGCAGGCACAAGGCATACGAACCGACAACGTGCTCGTCTCGATGGAGGGCCACGGACGCGAAGCTCACGTGGTCCCCGGAGCGGATGTGCTGCACACCGTCGGCTGGTTCACGAGCGTCTTCCCGATGCGGATCGACCTCGCCGACATCGACATCGCGAACGTGATGAGCAGCGGCCCCGACGCCGCGGTGGTGCTCAAGCGCGTCAAGGAAGAGCTACTGGGTGTTCCGGACAGCGGTATCGGGTACGGAGTTCTGCGTTACCTCGACGAGGTAGGCCGAACGGAACTCGAAGACCTCCGCCAACCGCAGATCTCGTTCAACTATCTGGGGCGTTTTTCCGGCACCGAAGCCGGAGAGTCACTGGGGGACTGGGCACTGGCCCGTGACGTCGATCTGGAAGCGGCAGCTCAGTCCGACATGCCCGTGGGTTCGGTACTGGACGTCAATGTCGTCACCACCGAAATCTCGGGTGCACCGCACATCGGCGCCACTATCGCCTATCCCACTGCCGTGCTGGCGGACGGTGATGCGCGCGCCATCGCAGAACTCTGGGTACAGGCGTTGCGCGCTCTGGCCACGTACGCCGAGCAGAGCGAACGCGGTGGACTCACACCGTCGGACATCGACCTGATCGACCTGGACCAGGAGTCCATCGATCGCCTCGAGCTCGAGTTCCCGACGCTGACCGACATCTGGTCCCTCTCACCGCTGCAATCCGGACTGCTGTTCCATGCCCGATACGCAGAACACACCGTGGACGCGTACACCGTCCAACTCACACTCGAACTCGACGGCGTCGACGCGTCCCGGTTGCACCGTGCCGCGCAGGCGCTGCTCGACAGACACGAGAACCTACGCGCTGCGTTCACGACCGACATCGGTGGGCGATCGGTGCAGGTGATCAGCGCCGCCGTGGATGTGCCGTGGACCGAGATCGACATTTCTCCGTTGGCTCCCACCGAACAGGCAACCGAGATACGCGAACTCCTCCATGCGGATCGGGTGCGCGGCTTCGACATGGACACACCGCCCCTCCTGCGGTTCCTGCTTCTGCGAACCAGTGACGACTCATACCGGTTGATCCTGACCAACCACCACATTCTCCTCGACGGATGGTCGATGCCGCTGCTGGTCCGCGATCTACTCACCCTCTACGCCACGGACAGTGATCACAGCGCCATCCCGCGTGCGCATCCGTACCGGGATTATCTGAGCTGGATCAGCACTCGCGACGAGAGCAAGTCGATCGAGGCCTGGGACGAAGCGCTTCGCGGACTCGACGATCCGACACTGCTCACCGGAACCCACGCAGTCGACGAGGACGGTGCAACCTCACGCTCGACCACCACGGCGCTCGGCGAACGTGAGACGGAACTCCTGCGCGGATTCGTCCGCTCCCGCGGTCTGACGACAGCATCCTTGATCCAGGTGGCCTGGGGAATCGTGCTCGCCGAACTCCTCGGCCGCGACGACGTCGTCTTCGGTGGAACGGTCTCCGGACGCCCACCCCAGGTTCCGGGCGTCGAGTCGATGGTGGGCCTGTTCATCAACACCGTCCCCGTGCGAGTTCGCCTCGACCCGCGAGAGTCTCTGGCAGCACTGTGTGTTCGTGTCCAAACCGAGCAGGCGCGGCTGTCCGATCACCACCACGTGGGTCTTTCCCACATCACATCGGCAGTAGGGGGCGCTGCATCATTCGACACCCTGACTGTCTTCGAGTCGTATCCCGTCGACCGCGGTGGACTCTCGTCCGGCACGGACATCGCCGGAATGCACGTCCTCGACGTCCACGATGCCGAGGACGCGGCGCACTATCCGCTCGCGATCGTCGCTTCCGCAGCAGACGGACGCTTGCGGCTCAAGTTCGAGTATTTCCCGGGAGTCCTCGGCGATCACGACATCGACGCGATTGCGGACCGGCTGCTGCGCACCCTCGAACTGATCACCGCGCAACCGGATCTTCCGCTGGCAAAATTGCGTCTGATGCCGGATTCCGAAGTGCAGCAACTGGTTCCCGCGCGAGGAAAGCAAGGGCGCTCGGTCAGGACACTCGCTCGCATCTTCGAGGACACGGCGAGCAGATTCCCCGAACGAATCGCACTGTCCTGTGGTGAGAGAAAGATGACCTACCGAGAACTGGACGAGGCCTCGAATCAGTGGGCACGCGTGCTGATCTCCGAAGGTGCCGGCCCGGACTCACGGGTGGCGATCTGTGTGGAACGTTCCTTCGAATCCGTGGCAGCCGTCTGGGCGATCACCAAGACCGGCGCCGCCTTCGTGCCGATCGATCCGCGCTACCCGAGTGACCGGATCTCGTTCATGCTCGAGGACTCGGCATCCTCGCTCGGTTTGACCACTGCAGCCCACCGACCCGGCGAAGTTGGTGCGACGCAGTGGCTCGAACTCGACGACCCGTCGAGCATCGCTCGGCTCTCCGGAGTGTCCACGGCACCGCTACGCGAGGACGAGCGCCGAGGACCCACCCGGCTGGAGAACACTGCCTACCTCATCTACACCTCGGGCTCGACCGGCCGACCCAAGGGTGTTGTCGTCACCCATACCGGCCTCGAGAACTTCGCCGACGAACAGCGCCATCGCTACGGTCTCACGGAGAATTCGCGCGCACTGCACTTCGCCTCACCGAGCTTCGATGCGTCAGTTCTCGAATATCTGCTCGCCTTTGCGGTCGGCGGCGAACTGGTGGTAGCTCCGACCACCGTCTACGGAGGAACCGAACTTGCCGACGTTCTCCGGGACGGACACGTCACCCACGCCTTCATCACGCCCGCGGCCCTGACATCGGTGGATCCCGAGGGAATCGACGAACTGACCACCATCACGGTCGGCGGCGAGGCCCCCTCGGCAGACCTGGTGCGCACCTGGGCGCCGGGAAGATCGTTCGTCAACGTCTACGGTCCCACCGAAACCACCATCTCCTGCAATCTCAGTGACCCCATTCCGGCCGGCGACAAGGTCTATCTCGGGCCGCCGAACCGAGGATTCAGCGAGGTTGTCCTCGATCGCAGACTCCAACCGGTGTCTGTCGGTGTTCCCGGGGAGCTGTATGTGGCGGGAGTCGGACTCGCGCGTGGCTATCACGGGCGCTCACCACTGACGAGCGAACGGTTTGTCGCCAACCCGTACGGCGAGCCGGGGGAGCGGATGTACCGCACCGGCGACGTCGTGCGCTGGCGCAGTGATCGCACCATCGAGTACCTCGGACGCAGCGACTTCCAGGTCAAGATCCGCGGTTTCCGCATCGAACTCGGCGAGGTCGACACTGCATTGGGTCAGCTGCCGGGCGTCGAGTACGCGGTCACGCTGGCGGTGCGCGGACCGTCGGACGAGCAGGCTCTGGCGGCGTACGTCGTCTGCGACGACGAACACCCCGTGACCGCCGAGGACATCCGGGCAGCGGCTCGAGAGGTGCTGCCGGCACACATGGTGCCCGCGAGCGTCGTCGTGCTCGACGAACTGCCACTCACCGGCGTCGGCAAGGTCGATAGGACTGCTCTCCCGAAGCCTCGCTTCGACACCGATGCCGAAACGTTCACGGCAGCGACCACCGAGTTGGAACGACTGGTGGCGGGCGTCTTCGAGGACGTGCTCGGAGTGACCCCGATCGGTATCGACACCCACTTCTTCGACGTCGGCGGAAACTCACTGACCGCGACGCGCGTCATCGCCCGCGTCAACGCGCTCCTCGGCACCGACATCGGCGTACGAGGATTGTTCGAGTCTCCGACAGTTCGGCAGCTCTCTCGTCTGGCCGAGAGTGTCGGCCGCGGCGAAAACCCCCGACCACCGTTGACTCGACGGTCTCGCCCGGACCCACTGCCCGTGTCGCTGGCGCAGAAGCGGATGTGGTTCCTCAACCAGTTCGACGTGACGTCACCGGCCTACAACGTTCCCCTGGCCGTGCGCCTCGACGGCGATCTGGACTTCGCCGCATTGCAGGAGGCCGTAGCGGACGTACTGGGCCGCCACGAGAGCTTGCGGACGAAGTTCCCTTCGATCGACGGACAACCGGTACAGCAGGTTGTCTCCGCCGAGGCGGTCATGCCGATCCTGGAACCGGAGATCGTCGCTGCTGCACAAGTTTCCGATCGAATTCTCGGATTGGCCTCGGAAGGGTTCGACGCCTCGGCGGATGTCCCCATCCGCTGCGCAGTCCTTCGCGTGGACGGGGACACACACAGACACGTGCTCGTGATCGTCGTCCACCACATCGTCGCCGACGGGTTCTCGATGAACCCCCTGGCCGTGGACGTGGCAGCGGCATATGCGGCCCGCAGCGCCGGCAGCGCGCCGAGCTGGTCGGAACTGGCCGTGCAGTACGGCGACTTCGCGTTGTGGCAGCACGAGGTACTCGGCTCCGAAGAAGATCCGGACTCCGCCCTGACCCGTCAGCTCGATTACTGGAAGGACCGTCTCGCGGGACTCGGTGAACCGATCGCGCTGCCGACGTCGTTCCCGCGTCCGGCGAAGCCCTCCATGGCGGGCTCGGTGCACCGGTTCGCTGTCTCACCGCAGATTCATCGAGCGCTGACCGACCTGGCACGCGAGCACGGCAGCACCATGTTCATGGTCATACATGCAGCGCTGGCGGTGCTCGCAGCGCGTCTGGCCGGAACCGAGGACATCGCCATCGGTACACCCGTCGCCGGCCGCGGAGAGGCCGAACTCGATCACCTGGTCGGAATGTTCGTCAACACACTTGTGCTTCGAACGCAGATCACGCCCGACGCATCGTTCGAGGACGTACTCGCCCAGGTTCGTGAAGGTGATCTCGGTGCATTCCAACACGCTGACCTGCCCTTCGAAAGGTTGGTCGACGCACTCGACCCGGAACGCTCGACGTCACACACTCCGTTGTTCCAGATACTCATCGAGTTCCGCAACAACGCACTACCGCAACTCGAACTGCCGGGGCTGTCGGTCTCGGGAGTCGAGTTCGACCTTCCTGTCGCCAAGTTCGATCTCCAACTCGCGGTCACCGAACGGTACGACGCGGACGGAGATTCGGATGGTATCGACGCCGAATTCGTCTACGCCACAGACCTGTTCGACGGTGATTTGATCGAATCGTTCTCACACCGGCTGATCACCCTCCTCGCGGCGGTCTCCCGAGACCCGTCGACTCCTACCGGCGACATCGACGTCGTCGGCGCCGACGAGCGTCGACAGATGCTGACCGAGTGGAACACTCACGCCGAACCGGCTCCAGCGGACAACATCGCGGACCGCTTCTTCGAGGCTGTTGCAGCGCATTCGTCGTCGACCGCGGTCAACGACAGCGACGGCGCAATGACGTACGCCGAACTGGACGGGCGTGCGAACCGCCTGGCGCGGCTTCTGATCAATCGCGGTATCGGTCCGGAATCCGTGGTGGCCGTTGCGATGCCCAGAACGACCGACCTCGTGCTCACCCTTGTCGCCGTCATCAAGACCGGCGCGGCATACCTGCCGGTCGACATCACTTATCCGGCGGAGCGCATGCGATTCCTCTTCGACGACGCGCGGCCGGTATGCCTGGTCACGACCGGAGACTTCCGCAACGATCTGCCGTCGGAGATCATCGAATCCGGCATCGACATCGTCGAACTCGGATCGTCGGAGATCGCCGTACGCCTCGATCACTCCGCGCCACATCGCATCACCGACGCGGACCGGACGACACCACTTCTGCCCGACGCTGTCGCGTACGTCATCTACACCTCCGGATCCACAGGGCGCCCCAAAGGTGTCCAGGTCAGCCATCGAAACGTCCTGACTCTGATGGACAACACGTCCCCCACGTTCGGGTTCGACGACTCGGACGTGTGGACGATGTTCCACTCGTACGCATTCGACTTCTCCGTCTGGGAACTGTGGGGTCCGCTGCTGCACGGTGGCCGGTTGGTCGTCGTCGACTACTACACGACCAGATCGCCCGACATGTTCCACGAACTGCTTCGCCGCGAGCGAGTGACGGTGCTGAACCAAACACCCACCGCCTTCTACCAACTCGCCGAAGCCGACCGCGCGTACACACCCAGCGGCGCGGACCCCGACCTTGCACTGCGCTACGTCGTCTTCGGTGGTGAAGCTCTCGATCTCGGCCAATTGCGCAAGTGGTACGACCGGCGCGCCGACACGGCGCCGACGCTGGTCAACATGTACGGGATCACCGAGACGACAGTGCACGTCAGTCGAATCGCGCTCGACCGCAACGACAGCGAGCACGCGTCGGCGAGCATCATCGGGCGAGCGGTACCAGGATTGTCCGTCTACGTACTCGATCGGCGACTGAACCTGGTACCACCAGGCGTTGTCGGCGAAATGTACGTCGCCGGTGATCAGGTGACTCGGGGATACCTCGGGAAACCCGCATTGACTTCGGTACGGTTCCTTCCCGATCCATTCGGTAGTTCGGGGGATCGAATGTATCGGAGCGGGGACCTGGCGAGGTGGAACGACGCGGGGCAGTTGGAGTACGTGGGCCGCAGTGATTTCCAGGTGAAGGTGCGTGGTTTCCGCATCGAACTCGGAGAGATCGAAGCCTCGATGCTCCGCTGCCCCGGCGTCGCGGCCTCCGTGGCGCTCGTGCGCACCGACGGCGCCTCACCCCGGATCGTCGGGTACGTGGTCGCCGAGACAGGCAGTGCCGTCGATTCCGCGACGGTGACCGACTACGTCTCCGTCGAACTCGCGGAGTACATGGTGCCCACCGCGATCGTCGTCCTCGAATCACTTCCGCTGACCGTCAACGGAAAGCTCGACCGACGCGGCCTCCCGGCACCGGACTTCGCCGTCGTGGGAACAACGGAGGCGACGCGGGCACCGGCCACCGCTACCGAGGCGGTCCTCGCGGACCTGTTCGCGGAAGTGCTGGGGCGGGGCAGTATCGGAGTGGACGATTCCTTCTTCGGTCTCGGCGGCGATTCGATCATGTCGATCCAACTCGTCTCACGGGCGAAGTCCGCAGGCCTCATCTTCACGCCGAGGGACGTCTTCGAAGCGAAGACGGTTGCCGGCCTGACGAAGGTCCTCCTCGTCGAATCAGCGGAAGCTGCACCGGTTCTCGCGGAGCTACCCGGCGGGGGAGTCGGCACCCTACCGCTCACTCCGATCATGGAGTGGCTCGTCGAACGCAGTCGCGGAGACCTGAGCACGATCCGCAGTTACAGCCAGAGTGCGCTCATCGCACTGCCAGCCGATGTGTCCGGCCCCGCGCTGGAGCGCGCACTGCAAACGATCCTCGATCGTCACGATGTACTGCGAGCGCGTCTGGACACCGCGACTCACCAACTCGAGATCCGCGAACCCGGCACCGTCGCCGCCTCCGACGTCCTGCGCCGAACCCCCATCGTGTCCACCAGCGGCGAAGAATTCGTGGCCGCCGCGGAAGCCGCGATGCAGGACGCATCCAGCCGTCTCGATCCCGAGCACGGAAAGATGATCAGCGCACTCTGGTTGGATCCCGTCAGCGCGAACGGAAACCAGGCCGAGGCCGGCCGGTTGCTCCTGGTCCTTCACCACCTCGCGGTCGACGGTGTGTCCTGGCGAATGCTCGTCCCCGGCCTGGTCACCGCGTACGCCTCGGCGTTCGACGGCGAAACGCCGATGCTTCCGCCCGGCGGAACGTCGATACGCCGTTGGGCGACAGCCCTCGCCGAGACCGCCGCGAATCGACGTGACGAGATCGAATTGTGGTCGAGAATGCGGGCCGACGAGCCACCGCTCGGAACGCGCGGACTCGACCCCGCCATGGACATCGGTTCCACTGTCGACCGCGTCAGCGTCGACGTTCCGACCACGGTGACCGAGAACATCATCTCGACGGTGCCTCAACATTTCGGGGGCTCGGTCAACGACGGGTTGCTCGCAGCTCTCGCGATTGCCGTCACCGCCTGGCGTCGATCGCGCGGACAGCGCAGCGGCGAAGTGCTTCTCAACCTCGAAGGACACGGCCGCGAGGAGAACGCCGCACCGGGTGCCGACCTCTCGCGCACGGTCGGCTGGTTCACCACCTTGTTCCCCGTGCGGATCGACCTGACCGGACTCGACGTCGTCGATGCTCTGTCCGGTGGAACAACCGCGGCCTCGGCCGTGAAGCTCGTCAAGGAAACGCTGCTCGACATTCCGGACAACGGAATCGGTTTCGGCATGCTCAAGTACCTCGATCGAAACGAAGACCTGCGGGAGCTGCCCACACCGCAGATCTCGTTCAACTACCTCGGACGATTTGCCGGCTCGGATCCCGAGCACGGCGAAGTGCCGTGGCTGCCGATCTCCGAAGTGACACTCGACGAAGCGCACAGCGGAGAGCTTGCTGCCGGGTCGGTACTCGACATCAACGCCGTCACCACCGACACCGCACGCGGTCCCATTCTGCGGGCTACCTGGTCCTTCCCCCGCGGCATCCTCAGTGAGGCTGAAGTCACCGAACTGGCGGAGCTCTGGGCCACTGCACTCGGCGCGCTGAGTTCGTACGTCGACGAACACTCCGAGCGTGAGCTCACGCCCACCGATCTCGATCTCGTCACCGCGGACCAGCAGAGCATCGAGCAACTCGAGCGCAGATTCCCCGACCTGACCGACATCTGGTCACTGTCACCTCTGCAATCGGGCATGCTCTTCCACGCCCAGTTCGACGAAACAGAAATCGACCCGTACATGGTGCAACTGACCCTCGAGCTCGGGGGACTGGTGGAAGCGCCGCGATTGCGCCGCGCCGCGCAGGCCTTGGTCGATCGTCATCCGAGCCTGCGCGCGGGATTTGTCTCCGCGCCAGGAGGTCGGGCGCTGCAAGTGATCCGGTCCGGAGTCGAGATCAGCTGGACCGAAATCGACCTGTCCGGGGCCGAGGACAGCGAACTCGCGTTCGCTCAGCTCCTCGAGAGTGATCGCGCTGAGCGTTTCGACATGGAAACAGCCCCACTGATCCGGTTCATGCTCGTGCGAAACGGACCGGACGCGGCACGCTTCGTCGTGACGAACCATCACATCCTGCTCGACGGCTGGTCCACTCCGCTGTTGCTTCGAGACCTGCTCACTCTCTACGCAACTGACGGCGACCCCGAGATTCTGCCCAGAGTTCAGTCGTATCGCGACTACCTCACCTGGATCTCGAAGCAGGAACCCGAAATTTCGCTGCGGGCGTGGCAGGAAGCGCTACGAGGCGTCGACACATCCACCCAACTCTCGCAGGCAAGCACCGCCGCCGAAACCGTGGCGAGTGACATTCACTCGTACTCACTGCCGACCGAACGAGCCGAGACTCTTCGGGCATTCGCGCGAAGCCGCGGTCTGACCATGGCGACCCTGGTCCAAGTGGCCTGGGGAATTGTGCTCGCCGAACTCCTCGGCCGCGACGACGTCGTCTTCGGCGGAACCGTCTCAGGACGCCCACCCCAGGTGTCCGGGGTGGAATCGATAGTCGGCCTGTTCATCAACACCGTCCCGGTGCGAGTCCGCCTCGACGCCCGAGAAACCCTCGCGGAACTGGCCATTCGCGTCCAATCCGAGCAGGCGGCACTGCTCGACCACCACCACATCGGTCTGTCGGACATCGCGGGAGCAGTCGGCGCCGCCGGATCCTTCGACACACTGACGGTGTTCGAGTCGTATCCCGTCGACGAGGCAGCCCTGACCGCCGAAACCGACATCGCGGGTATGCACGTTCTCGGCATCGACGGACGCGACTCGGCTCACTACCCGATCGCCGTGGTCGCGTCGGAAAGTCACACACTCAATCTGAAAATGGAGTACCTGCCCACACACTTCTCGGCGCGCGAAGTAGCGAAGATCACCGAGCGCGTCGGCATCGTCCTCGAACATCTGGCCTCTGCACCGGATCAGCCGCTCGCCCGCCTGCAGGTACTCACCGAGTTCGAAAGCCGCGATCTTGCGCCGGTCTTCGGATCCCCGGGTCGCTCCGCTCGAACGCTTCCGGAGATACTCGCCGACGTTTCCGCCACATATCCCGACCGCATCGCGCTCTCGTCCGGCAATCGCTCCATGACCTACGCCGAACTCGACCGGCGCTCGAACCAGTTGGCCAGAGCCATGATCCGCCGCGGCGCCGGACCCGAAACGTCGGTTGCCATCGGCATCGAACGGTCCATCGAATCGGTTCTCGCGGTCTGGGCGGTCGCCAAGACCGGCGCAGCTTTCGTCCCCGTCGACCCCACCTATCCGGCCGACCGAATCGAACACATGCTCAGCGATTCCGAAGTGCTGTTCGGGTTGACCGTCGTCGACGCCATCGAGACATTGCCACCGATCGTGTCCTGGTTGGTGCTCGGAGAAGAAGCCTTCGACGACGACGTCGCCACCAGTTGCACCCTCCCGATCGCCCAGGACGAACGGCTCGCACCGGTGGCCATGGACAACGCCGCCTACGTGGTCTACACCTCGGGATCTACCGGACGACCCAAGGGAGTAGTCGTCACCCACACCGGACTCGACAGCTTCGCACTCGATCAGCAACGCCGATTCCACGCCGATCACCACTCTCGGACCCTGCACTTCGCCACCCCGAGCTTCGATGGAGCCATCTTCGAGTACCTGCAGGCATTCGGTGTCGGAGCAACCATGGTGATCGTCCCGACCGACATCTACGGCGGAGCCGAACTGGCAAGTCTGATCCGTCGCGAACACGTCACTCATGCGTTTGTCACCACAGCGGCACTCGCCACCGTCGACCCGGCCGGCCTGGACGAATTCCGGCACGTCGTCGTCGGGGGAGAGGCACTGCCACCGCATCTCGTCGGTCTGTGGGCTCCCGGACGAGAATTCGTCAACGCCTACGGCCCGACCGAGACGACCGTCATGGCAGACATCAGCGAACCCATGACGGTGGGCGCACCCATCACTATCGGTGGCCCGATCCGCGGTGTGCACGAGATGATCCTCGATTCGCGCCTGCAACCGGTACCCGTCGGAGCTCCCGGTGAGCTGTACATCGCCGGAATCGGCTTGGCTCGCGGATACCACCGGCGTCCCGGTCTGACCGGTGAGCGATTTGTCGCCGACCCCTTCGGCAAGCCCGGTGACCGGATGTACCGCACCGGGGACATCGCCTCCTGGCGAAGCGATCACACCATCGAATACGTCGGGCGCAGCGACTTCCAGGTCAAGATTCGCGGATTCCGTATCGAACTCGGCGAGGTGGACGCCCAGATCACCGCAATGGCGACTGTCACGAACTGCGTGACACTCGGCGTCGACGGACCGGCCGGAGCAACAGTCCTCGCGTCCTACCTCACCGTCGAGGAAGGATCGACGCTGACAGGTACCGAGATCACCGCGCATCTAGCCGGCCGCGTTCCGTCGCACATGGTTCCGGCCAGCATCATGATCGTCGACGAGCTTCCGCGCACCGCGGTCGGCAAGCTCGACCGAAAAGCGTTGCCGACCCCGGAGTTCACCGGAACCGCGGTGGAATTCCGGGCCCCCGGTACCAGCCTCGAACGTCGGATAGCCGACGCTTTCATCGATGTACTCGGAGTCGAGCGAGTAGGGATGGACGACAACTTCTTCGAACTCGGCGGCAACTCGCTGATCGCCACTCGCGTCGTCTCGCGGCTCAACTCCGCTCTCGACATCGACGTCGGGGTACGCGTGCTGTTCGAATCGCCCACGACCGCCCAGCTCGCCGAGCGGCTTTCCAGCGCCGTCACTGCCGTCGGCACCGTGCCGCTCACTCCCATGGAGCGCGTCGGCAACGTCCCGCTGTCATTGGCGCAGAAGCGCATGTGGTTCCTCAACCAATTCGACACACGATCGGCCGCATACAACATCCCACTGGCAGTGCGCCTTACCGGTGACCTCGACGTCACCGCCATGCAACAGGCGATCGCCGACGTCGTCGAGCGCCACGAAACACTGCGGACCGTGTTCCCCGCCGTCGGCGGCGATCCGATTCAGAAAGTCCTCACCGCCGACGAGGCAATACCTCCGGTCCGTGAAATGACGTTGGGGGAGCACGACCTCGCAGAGCGCATGCAACGACTCGCCACCACCGGCTTCGACGTGTCGGTCGACCTGCCGCTGCGCGTGGCACTCTTCCGACTCGACACCGACGAACCCGTTCACATTCTGTTTGTCGTCGTCCACCACATCTGCGCCGACGGTTCGTCGATGGCGCCGCTCGCACGCGACGTCATGGCGGCTTATCTGGCGCGTACGGCCGGAACCGAGCCCACGTGGGCACCACTCGAAGTGCAGTACGCGGACTTCACGTTGTGGCAGCATCAGGTCCTCGGATCGGAAGACGATCCGGAATCTGTCATCAGCCGCCAATTGCGCTACTGGAGTGAGCAACTCGCCGGACTCGACGATGTCATCGCTCTGCCCACCGACCACCCGCGGCCCGTGCAACAGACCTTCCACGGTGACCGATTCACCTTCGAGATCGACGCGAACACTCACCGCGCGCTCGCGGACCTGTCCAGGTCCCACGGCGTCACGATGTTCATGGCACTGCACGGCGCACTGGCCGTGCTGATGTCGAAACTGTCCGGCGCAGACGAGGTCACCATCGGCACCCCGATCGCCGGCCGCGGTCAGGCAGCGCTCGACCACCTCGTCGGAATGTTCGTCAACACGCTGGTCCTGCGAACCAGCGTCGATCCCGACATCACGTTTGCCGAACTGGTGGAACACATCCGCGAAATCGATCTGGCCGCATTCCAGAACTCGGATCTACCTTTCGAGCGGCTCGTTGACGTGATCAACCCGACCAGATCCACGTCGTACTCGCCGCTGTTCCAAGTAGCCCTCGAACTTCAGAACAACGAACCCGCGCACTTCCACTTGCCCGGCCTCGACATCGACGGGCTGACCGTGGAAACCAAATTCGCGAAGGAAGACCTCGAGCTGATCGTCGACGAGAAGTTCGACGAGACCGGCGCCCCTGCCGGGATGTCCGCCGCCTTCGACTTCGCGACAGATCTCTTCGAACCCGGCACCATTCGGCGGTTTGCCGACCGACTTCGCCTGATCCTGGGCGCTGTCGGGCGTGAACCGGCAACACGTATCGCCGACATCGGTATCCTCGCCGCCGACGAAACAGCCGCTCTGGTGCCGGCATCCGGTGCAGCCGCGACTCGAGCGCGGGTGTGGCCGGAGATCCTCGCCGAAGCAGTCGCATCGAACCCGGATGCCCCAGCCCTCTCGAGTCGCGAGAGGTCGATGACCTACCGCGAACTCGACGAGGAATCGACAAAGCTGGCGAGAGCGCTGTGCCGGCGCGGTGTCGGACCCGAAGATTTTGTGGCCTTGGGTCTGCCGCGGTCCGCCGCGGAGATCGTCGCCATCTGGGCGGTCACGAAAACCGGGGCAGCATTCTTGCCCGTCGACCCGAACTATCCCGACGACCGCATCAACCACATGCTCGACGATTCGCGGGCCGTACTCGGCATCACCGACGACGCTCACCGCAGTCAACTTCCCGACACGGTCGAGTGGATGGTCCTCGATGAAGCGGAGACCGTCGACGAGATCGAGCGCCAGAACGTCGCCGCGATCACCGATCGCGACCGCACGATCCCCCTGCATCACGGGCATCCCGCGTACCTGATCTACACCTCGGGTTCGACCGGAAAGCCGAAGGGCGTCATCGTCACCCACCTCGGGTTGTCCAACCTCAACGCCGAAGAACACAAGAGATTCAACGTCCAGCCGTACTCGCGGATCTCGCACCTGGCATCACCGAGCTTCGACGCCTCCGTCTTCGAACTCATGATGGCGTTCGGCAGTGGCGCCTGCCTCGTCGTCATCCCACCCACCGTCTTCGGCGGATCCGAGTTGGCTGAAATCTTTGCCGACGAACACGTCTCACACGCGTTCATCACACCGACCGCGCTCAGCTCCATCGAAAGCTCCGCGCTGCCAGAACTCCGCGTGCTCGCCGTCGGCGGTGAAGCCTGCCCACCCGAACTCGTGGACATCTGGGGCCGAGACCGTCGCATGTTCAACGGATACGGACCCACCGAATCCACGATCCAGGCCAGCGTCAGTGAACCCATGCGACCGGGCAAGGACATCAACATCGGTCGTCCCGCCATCGGCTTTGCCGGCCTGGTCCTCGACGGGCACCTCAAGCCCGTGCCCGTGGGAGTCATCGGGGAGCTGTACGTGACCGGCCCCGGACTCGCCCGCGGGTACCACAATCGTCCCGACCTCACCGCCGACCGATTTGTCGCCGATCCGTTCGGCGAACCAGGCCAGCGGATGTACCGCACGGGCGACCTGGTGCGCTGGCGCTCCGACAGCACCCTCGAATACCTGGGCCGCAGCGACTTCCAGATCAAGGTCCGCGGATTCCGCATCGAGCTCGGCGAAATCGACTCCGTCCTGATGGCACACCCCTCCGTCTACTTCGCCGCGACACTCGGGCACGAAGCGCCGTCGGGGGAGACGATGATCGCCTCCTACATCCAGCCCGTGGATGGACAGACCGTCGACGACTGGGAGCTCCGACGCCACCTGTCTTCTCGCCTACCTGCGCACATGGTTCCCGGCGCGATCGTAGTCGTCGACCGTATTCCGGTGACACCGGTCGGCAAGCTGGACCGCAAAGCACTGCCCACGCCGAGCTTCGAGCGTCGTACGGTCCCGTACGCACCGCCGACCAACGGCACCGAACGAACGGTCGTCGACATCTTCGAGACCGTGCTCGGTCACGAGCACATCGGCGTGGACGACGACTTCTTCGAACTGGGAGGAACGTCGATCGTGGCCACCCGGATCACCATCGAACTCGAGAAGCGCCTCGGGATGCGAGTGCCGTTGCAGGCACTGTTCCTGGATCCGACGCCTGGCGGTGTCGCCCGCGCGGCCGACGGAATGGACGCACACTCGCCGGATGATTCGTCGGATCTGCTCGCTCCGATGATCACGCTGCGCGCCGGATCCGATCGCGCACCACTGTTCTTCGTCCATCCAGGTATCGGATTGTCGTGGGGCTACGCGGAATTCGTCAAGCACCTCGAGCTGGATCAACCCGTATACGGTCTTCAGCTACCGTCACTGAGCGGCGGGCCCAGCTTCGACTCGCTGACCGAACTCGCCGACGACTACGCGAATCGCATTGCAGCCGTGGCATCGACCGGCCCGATCCATCTGGCCGGCTGGTCGCTCGGCGGCGTCATCGCACACGCCGTGGCGCACAATCTCACTCGCAGCGGACGTGACGTGACGCTGTCGATCCTCGACAGCTATCCGTCGTCGGATTCCGATCAGCCCGCTGAACTCTCGGTCTCCGAACTACTGGCGGGGCTCGCGATGCCTGCGGGATCCAAGACAGTCGAGACTTTCGAAGAAGCGGCGAAATTGCTGGAGCGGACCCTGGGTGCCGGGATCGGAATCGAAGCGGAGCATCTGGAGCGGATCAGTCGCGGCTACTCCCACTCCGTCGAATTGACGAATCAGCACCAACCGCCGGTTCACTCCGGAGACATCGAGTTCTTCGTAGCCGGAAGATCTACCGCAAACGGACACGATGTGGCCGAATGGCGCCGCTTCGTTTCGGGCGACATCCGCGTCGTCGAAGTCGACTGCGAACACAACCAGATGATCGAACCGACACCGGCGATGTCCATAGCTGTACGATTGCGAGAAGTTATCGCTCAGTGGGGTGTCTGAACCAGGTTCGACATGGGTATGAGTGAAACACACAGGGTGATGGATCCCGCGTGGGTCCGGACGAGGGGAAAACGTTGAAACTGCGAACCAAACGCGTGTTTACCGGATCGATGCTGACTGCCGCGGCGCTGACCGCCACACTGCTCTCCGGGTGGACTGCACAGGCAGATCCCGCGTATCCCGCACCGGACCCGGACCCGTTCTATTCGCAAGCAGCAGCCGAGGGGAGTGCCGGCACGCCGATCTCCGTACGGCGAGCCCCCGATCTGATGACTTTTCCGGGCGTCGCGATCTGGCAGGTCAGCTATCGGTCCACGAACTCCGAGAACAAGCCGATTGCCGCGGTCAGCACTATCCTGGTCCCGCCGAATCAAACGCAGGACGGCCCCCTGCTCTCCTATCAGCACATCGTCAACGCACTCGGAACGGGTTGTGCGCCGTCGCGAGCGCTCTACGCATCGGATCCCAACATCGTCATCCGTGAAGCACCCATCCTCAACGTCGCTCTGCAGCGCGGATGGACTATCGCGCTTCCCGACCATCTCGGACCCAACAGCGCATACGGCGCCGCAAGACTGGGCGGACAGATCACGCTCGACGGCATACGCGCCGTCCAGAAAGTCCCCGAATTGCGTAGCGGCGCCAGCCCAGTCGGCATCGCTGGATACTCCGGTGGCGGTATGGCCACCGCGTGGGCAGCTGCACTGGCGCCGACCTACGCACCCGAGGTCAACCTCGTAGGTGTTGCCGAAGGCGGCGTTCCGATGAATCTGTCCAAGATGGCCAATGGGCTCGGGCAAGATCCGCACCCGGCATTCGGTCTCGCCTTCGCCGCAGCGATGGGCCTCGAGCGGGAGTATCCCGACCTCTTGCCACTCGGTAACCAACTCAACGACCTCGGTCGGTCGATGCGGTCCGAACTCACCAATGCCTGCACCAACGACATCCTGAGAGTCGGCGCCGGGCGCAGCGCTTCCCAGGTGTCGACGTCGACTTCCCTGTTGTCCAGTCCTGAAGTGCGAAAGGTGATGGACGACAACAGCGTCGAACTCTATCCAGGAGTACCGACCGCCCCCGTGTTCGAATGGCACACGCCCGACGACGTGCTGATTCCCATCGATTCGGTGGTCAACACCATTTCGAGGTACTGCGCCGCGGGAGCAACGATTCAATCCCAACTGTTCCCCAGCCCGGACCACCTCACCACCGCTGTCCTCGGTCTGCCCACCGCTTTCGAGTATCTGCAGGACAGATTCGACGGAATGCCCGCGCCACGGTCGTGCTGAAGATCTCCGGCGTGATGTATCGAGCAGGCGCGGCGCGTGGCCAACTCCGTGTGCCCGTGGCATCGTTGAGTGCATGAGCGACACGGATGACACCGGCGCGGCCGGCAATGGCGATTACAGTCTCGATCCCGACGACCAGCTTCAACCTGAAGACACTCTGATCGATCGAGGCGTCGACGACATTCTCGACGAGGGAATCTCACCACCGGAACGCCCACTGGGACTTGATGCCCACGGGTTGACCGGCAGCGAGGAATCCGCGGGGGAGACCCTCGACGAGCGCCTGGCCGAGGAAGAACCCGATCCGTACGCGTCGCTGGGTGATCCGCTGAAGGATCCCGCCGATGCCGACGAATTCGAACGTGAAGAAGAATTCCCGAACGGTGACGAAGTGGGTAACCGCCGCGTCGGGCGTCTCGTTGCCGAAGACGAGGGCCGATACGAAGACGAGGAAAGCGAACTCATCGCCGGAGACGTCGGAATCGACGGCGGCGCAGCGTCGGCAGAGGAAGCCGCGATGCATCTGATCGACGACTCAGAGGACTGAACGACCGCCGACCTGTTGTGGCTGCTGATCGGTGAGGACGATGGAATGAACGTGATTTCCGCCCAACCTCTTACTTTCGTACATCGCTGAATCGGCTAGGCGGTGTAGATCGTGCAGGCCGCTTTCTGCTGCCTGCACGTCCGGCCAGCCGCCGTTGTGTACGGCTATGCCGATGCTCGTCGTCGAGAGCGGTTCGCCCGTAGGGGAGTTCATGACGGGGTGAATCCGCGCGAGCAAGTCGCCGACATAGGGCAACGGCATCATCTGAACGACGACGAACTCGTCTCCGCCGATACGAGCGATCGCTGCGTCCGATCTGGCCCAGTCGTGGAGTCGATACGCGGTCCGCAAGATGACGCGGTCACCCACGTCGTGACCGTAGGTGTCGTTGAAGTGTTTGAAATTGTCGATGTCGATCACCACAACCAGCAAAGACTGATCGAGGCTGGATTTCGCCTGTAGGAGTTCGGAAGTCCGCCGCGCCAGTCCACGCCGATTCAGCAGATCCGTCAATGGATCGAGTTCGGAGCTTTGTGCGTCGTTGCTCAGGAGCGCCAGCGCAATCTGTGTGACGACCGGTATGACAGTGATGACAGGGATGGCAAAGGCGATGCGTCCCAGTACGTCTGAGGCTGACGAAGGCGCGTCCGTGAAAACCCCGATGCTGGCGACAACGATAATCGCCCCGGACCACAGGAGGTGCCACAGTTGGGCTCGAAGGTTGTGAAAGAAGGCTACATACGAGCCGACGAGCCCGAAGACGAGACATCCGAGCAATCGCTGATCCGGATTCGCCTCGGCCAGCACGATCACTGCAATAGCGAAGTCCCCGGAAACGACTAAGAAATACGACCTTTCACGGCTGGTCGCAATGACAGGCAGGGCAATTCCACCGATCATCACAAGCACTGCGACGACGACGTCCAACGGAAATCCGATGGTCTGTACCGAGTGGGTGCCCAGTCGCTTCAGCAGAATCGTGACACCCAGGAGGAAAACCAATACGCCGATGCCTATCCGAGTCGGCATCAGAATTCCGTTGTCGCGCAAGAATCGCGTGAATCGGTCGAACTGGTCTGGCACTGCGAGCCACCGGTGCACGACCTTGGGTGTGTCGCTCATCGCGGCCACTGACCATGAGAAGCGGCCGGTCGAATACAACACATGCGGCGATAGTAGTCCGTGGCAATGACAATGGACCTGCACTCGCGTCCAGCCTGTCGCCCTTAATACGTCACAGTGACGAATTGAGGGCGGGTGGTCGGAAGTGGGCGAACCGCATTCATCAACATCACTCCACATCAGAGCGCTTATTGGACGATCTTGCTTCGTGAGCAATTAAGCCACTCGGCGTGGCCGCAGTCGCCGGCGAAGCCAGATGTCGATCGGTAGCGACTCGGCCAACGACAGTCGAGTCGCAATGATCAGATCAAGTAAGCCCAAGGCAGTCAGTGATCTCGGACGGAAATGTGTGAACAGACGGCAGATGAAACCCACAGATCGACATGGGCAGGCGACGTCGAAGACGAATGCAAGAAACGGCACGTAAGCCGAATATCGCCAGGTCGACAATTTGCCGATAATCTACATTATGTCAAGTAATGGATATTCGAACGTCCCCCGTCAACTCGTCCGCTAGCTTTATCCACATGGATTCTGTGGCGCTCGTCCTCGGCTCACCGCGTGGTCGTCGGTTCTGCGCCAACGTCGGGTACGCGAGCCACGCCGGCGCACGCTCCGGTAGACATTGGCCTCAATCGACCGAACATGCGCTCGAAGTACTCGACGCTGTTGACGTCCGAGCAATCACCGAAATGTCGGAACTCGCCGAACATGCGCTCGAAGTACTCGACGCTGTTGACGTCCGAGCAATCACCGAAATGTCGGAACTCGAGATTCTGCACTGTCTCGCGTATGCCGTCGATTTTGCGCGCTACTGGGAGCCGCCCGACGAGGAAGACGTGATCTTCGTGCGCCCCGCGGTCATTGCGGCATTGCGGCCGATTGCCCGGGCCCTTCTCGCCTCGCCGCACTCTGCCTGGTGGACCGAGCCGATTGACCTCCTGAACCAGCATCTGGTTGAGAAGCGAAATCCCATCTACGGCTGGTCGGACTTACCCGTGCGGATTTACCGTACGGAAGACGGCCTCGAACAGTGGCGCGCTGAGGCGCTCGCTACCGAACGTCAGTTTCTGGAGTATCAGAACGCAGATCCGGACCGTCATATCGGAGGCGAATGGTGGTCCACCCCTTTTGCCAACGGCACAACTGAAACGACCAGGGCTCGCGACGGTATCGGAGCCCTCGGAGTGTTTCTCGAAGAAGACAGCTCGTCGAACGAGGCTCGGGTGCAGCCTGTAAGGATCCATGGCACGCCCCGCATCTATGAAATCGCCGGTCCATCGGACTGGGCGAAACTGGTCGACACCTATCCCCTGGCAGTGCCCGCTTCACGTCGCTCCGTGTGGTACGACACGACCGGTGAATTCCGCAACTGGTTCATCCCGGATTGGGTCTCGGTGGCCGACGATTACGACGCCGTCCACCTGACGATGATGGCGTACCTGACCACTCCAGGCATCGCGATACCGCTGTCGGCCAACTCGGGTGCCACCGTGCTCGCCGGGTGGAATCCCGACACCACCTTCTGGCTACGCAGCAACAACATCACCCTCGACGACGACCCGACAGGGTGACGTTCGGCGACACCGAATTCAGCAGGTGGGATCGCACGGCCAGCCACCGTGCGGTGTCCTCGATCCCCTGTTCCAGGGTGAATGTCGGAACCCACCCGAGTAGTCGCAACGCACGGTCGTTCGACGCATAAGCGCCGGCAGTGTCACCGGTGCGTCGGTCGGCAACGACCACGTCGATATCTTCACCGAGCACATTCTCGAATGTGCGAACCAGCTCCCACACCGTGGTCCCCCGCCCACTGCCCAGATTGACGACAGTCATTCCCGATGAATCGGCGGTGATCCGGTCGAACCGTTGCAGTGCTCGAACATGAGCATCTGCAAGGTCCCAGACATGAACGTAATCACGCACTCCGGACCCGTCGCGCGTCGGCCAATCCGTCCCGGTCACTTTGAAAGGTGTTCCTGTCGAATATGATTCGAAGAGCTTTCCGAGTGCGTGCGTCGGGTGTGCCGACGGTGTTCCGCTTCGCAGTTCCGGATCTGCTCCGACCGGGTTGAAATATCGGAGAGATATCGCCGACAAATCTGTTGCTGCCACGATGTCGTCGAGCATGGTTTCGAACTGAGCTTTGCTGTGCGCGTAGGGACTCTGCGGTTCGATCGGCGAGGATTCGTCGACACACCCGCCCTCGCCCGGCGCGTACACCGCGGCAGAGGAACTGAATACGAAGCGCCCACACCCGTTCCGAAGGACACTCGAAACCAGCGCCAGTGATTTGGAGACGTTGTTCTCGTAGTACCGCGCCGGGCTACTGACGGAATCTCCGACCACGATCAGAGCAGCACAATGAACTGTGGCACCGATATCGGGATGGTCGGTGAATATCTTGTCGAGTAGTTTGTCGTCCGCAATGTCGCCACAGTAGAACGGGAATCGATGGGCGAATTCGGCACGGCCTGTCAGCAGGTTGTCGAGGATCACGACATCGATCCCGGCGTCGACGCACTTCGACGCCACGGTGCTTCCGATGAATCCCGCTCCGCCGGTAATCAGGACTTTCATGCTGCTCCCCCGGCATCTTCGACAGCAGTCCTCGCACGACGGACGAAGTGAGACACGCGTGCGCGCGCCAAGTCCCATCCCCGTAGGTCCCGCCCGTCCCGGATCGAGAGCCGATCACGGTCGAGAAAGAGCGGCACCATAACCAGGTCGCGGTAGAGAGAGTGCAGACGTGGGCGATCGGCCAACCACAACGTCCATCGCCACCACCAACGCGCGGAGGTGGTGCTCACTCCGGTGCTCACGCCGAAGATCGATTCCACGGCGGCCCAGTGGACGTTCACCGCCCGACGGACATCTCGTGGCAACTGGCGCCGAGATAGCGTCACAGCGAGTGCCGGTTCGGAAGCGAGCAGGTACCCCACGTCGAAAACGCTGTTCATCGACAAATCGGCTCGAATCAAGGCCCGATCGGCCAGCCGCGCGTGAGCGATGACGTGCAGAGTCACGTCGGCAATCGCAAGCCGGGATCCTTTCGCCTCTGCGCTGATTCCTCGGACCGCGGCCTCTCGGGTCAATGCGTGACGGGCGAACCGCGGAAGCAAGTGCGAATGGATTTCGACGGAGCCATGACGGTCGTCGCGAAGTAGTGCCGGTTCCTGATGATCGTCGTGATCGATGGCGTCGGAGTCCACTTCGTCGGGGCGGACCATTCGATAGCCGAAATCGAGGATCGCTTCGTTGGCCGGAACGGCGTGTGCAGGGTCGACGACCAAGAGGTCGATGTCCGTCATCCGGCGTGCTGCCGGGTTCGGCCAGACATTTCGCTCGAGAAGGGCGGCACCCTTCAGCGCAACCGTCGGAAATCCGTTGCTGTGTAACAACTCTTGCAGTTCCACTCGCTGCGCGTCGAGGTCCGAGATCCGAATGGTGTTTCGGTGATGGACAAGGCTCAGCGTCAATTCCGGACTCGATGCGGTGGCCGAGGATTCCGACAGCATTTCCGCGAAGCTCGCAGGCAGGACCGATGCGAAGCCGGCCTCGACTGCTCGGGAGGCGAGCAGCGGCAACACCTTGTGCCTTGCAGCGGCGTCGATGACTCTGGGCCAATCCTGCTGTGAACACAAGCGGATGACGTCGGCCCCACACTCGGGTTCCAACATGGAAATCAGATACCGGGTGTCACGCATGACGCCACCAGTTCCTCCACAGTGTCCGCGCCGGTGTCGCCGTGGTGCCGAATCAGTCTGTAGCACGGGGCATTCGATAGTAGGGCAGCGATGTTTCTCAGGGTCAGTCCGTGATTGTCGGACCACAATGCGGATTGCTCGGCCAGCGACTGTATCGCCTGGGATACGGGCATCGGAGCGAGTCGAGTCGGACCCTCGTCCCATCCGTCGAGGATCAGCACCAGGTCGATTCCGCGAATCGCCGAGTCGACGTTCGGTTCAGCCGGCAAGATTGACGGGTCCAACGCCCACACCGGCGGGACGTACGGAAGATACAGCGAATCGTGCGCTTTGATCTCCGGGAGGACGTCGAACGTACCGGCTTTGAGGTGAACCCGCCGCGGTAGGCCCACAGCGTCGGTGCCACGAATGAAGACGCCTTCGTCAGCGCGTAGTCGAGCACCCCGCAGGGCAAGGGCGAGCGCCAAGGTTGTCTTGCCCGCCCCGGAATGCCCGGCGATCGCCACTCTCACACCGTCGCAGTCGACCAGAGCGGCGTGCAGCCGTGTCCACTGTTGGGCCTGTGCGGCTGTCATGACATCCCGGTGCACCGTCCGATACACGTTCTCCGCGAGATGTAGACCGTCCAGACCGATCAGCGTTTCATTGCCCCCACCGATGGTCGATTCGATGGTGACGTCCCAGCGACCGAATGTCGCGCGATTCCGCTGAATCCGAACGTCGACGTTGTTGTCCGCAGGCCAGGGGCTGGCAATCCGATGCTCGACGACGCCGACCTCTGGTATGCCGAAACCGCGCACAATCGCGTCAACCCACAGGTAGTGCGCCCGGAAGTGCGGTACGTCGTTCCCGATCACGGAATTCTCACACCAGCAGACGCGAGGTGCTCAGCTGTCCGTATGTCTCGGTGACTACCGACTGCGCGTCGTGGTCAGGGATCTCGAGCACCTCTGCCACAGCCTGGACGATCTCGCTGACGGTCCGGCCGTCACACAGTTCCCACACCAACGTCGCGACCGGGTTGAGGTGATGGGCAACCTCGCTGGAACTGTCGTACAGCACAACCCCGTCGGTGAGATCGTTGCTCTCCACCGTCTGAGAGCGTTGCGGTCTCACATCTTCGAGTAGTTCGGTCAAGATATCTCCTTGATTCAGCGAATCCGATTTTCGTTTTGGTGGTGGTCTCACAGCGCGAAGCGTCGTGAGTATTCGGATTCGATTGCGCCCGAACGAATCAGACTGCGTGTGGAGGCGATTCCGGGTGCCACCGTCAGGCACGTGAGCGCTCCCCCGGCACTCGCATCCACCAGGTAGTCGCCCAGAGTTCGGTAGTGACCCGCCCATTTTCCGAATGCTTCGGGATCTGACTCCGGATCCGCAATCTCGTCGAGAATTCGCTCGAAGGCGCGCGAATGGACGAGAACGGCGTGGACACCACGGTTCTCGGGGCTGGTGCGCAAGAGTGCCGAACCGTCGAGCAGAGCTCCGTCCCTCGATTTCGGGTCGTGTCCTAGTTGGACGACATCCCAATCGCGGTGATCGAGCTCTTCGCGTGCATGGTCCAGGATCGAGGCAGCCGCATCGAGCAAACTGACGTCGTCAGCTGCGATGAGGACCGAATCCCAGCCATTCTCGGTCGCCCGAGAGACCGCGCGACGCCACGAGACGGCAAAGGCCGCTTCCTGATTCAGCATGTCCTCGAAAGCTGAGACCCTCTCCACCGCGGCTACGCCCGGCAGGCGAATGAATCTATGCCAGGACGCCTTCCATCTGTCGATGTCGAGGTCGAGATTAACGACGACAACGCCGAGTTCCGAGTTCGAATCCTCGATATCCGGGTTATGTTCTCCCACTGACCGGGCGGGCGACAGGGGACGATTGAGCACAACGTCGACTGCGCCCCGCTCGAGCAGATACGCCGCCAGTGAAAAGTCGGTCGGCGCGGGTCCGTCGATGAGACGAGAGAGTTCGTCCCGCAGGGCTCGGTACGCCGCCGCGCGAACAATCAGTGTGGCCCCGGGCAGGTTGTCGCCGTGTGCGTGGATAACGGCCGTATCGGCCTCGGTGGGGAGATCGTTGGTTATGTTCCGCAGTTTGTACGCGAGGGCTGGTTCGATCACGCGATCCTCGTCCAGGAAAACCACCGACTTCCATCCCAGCAGAATTGCCTTGTCGATTCCGGCGAGCAACGCGGACGCCGTCCTCCACACATCCGGACCGTCCTCTTGCGACGGAATCGCACGGTGAACGGTCAGTTCGATCGACTCGGCCTCGGCCAGGCATGAACGCCACGGAGCGACTCGGCTGTCATCGCTGAGAACGATCACCCCACCGAAAATCAGTTCCGGTCGCTGGACGTTCAGTTCGGCACGGCGGCGAATCTCGGGATACGAATCACCGAGGTACCTGGAGAACTGACGATGGAGTGAGCCGAGGTCCCAACCGACTTCACTCCAACCGAGCAGGTAATTGTGAACACGATCTTCCCAATTTATTCGATACGGGACACCTGCCGGGCGCTCGAATCGATGGTGCCAACCGAATGCCGGAAGGCAGACGACTTTGCCGCCGTTGATTCGGAACTTCTCGTGGATGTACCCCTCTTCACCTCCGAATCCGGTGAAATGCGAGTTCAATCCGGGCCACGCCTCGCGCCTGCAGGCAAATGAGCCGAGGCCCTGCATGACAATTTCGAAAGGCACGTCGGGGTGTTGCTTCGCGCGCGGATCAACACCCCAGGAGCCGAACATTCCGTTGCGCCATTGTGGGTCCATGTGGGTGGCCGCGATATGCGAGGAATCCTGGGAGAGCATCGGTCCCTGGATCAGATCGTCGGTGTCCGGATTTGCATCGAAATACGCCAACAACGCCGACAAGGATCCCGGCGCCAGGATCACATGGGAGTCGAGGACCAGGACGTACTTCCCGGTTGCCTTGCGGAACAGGACATCCCGCACTGCCGTGGATCGAACGTCGGTGAACGGAATGTAGCGGAATCGATCGATGTACCCGGCAAACGATTCGAGCATCGGTGCCGGCAACCCTTCGGGGTTGTTGTCCAACAAGACGAATTCGACTCTGTCCAGAATCTCGCGATGATGGACCAGGATCGAATGGATCGTGAAGTACGCCCCGTCGAAATCGTCGTAGGTCGCGATTGCGACAGTCAGATCGGCCGGTTCTCCGTGTGGAGGCGTCTCCTTCACCTGAACTGACCCCGCGCTCTGAAACTTCTTCAGAGCGCGGTGTAGCGCGACGTCGAACTCTGTCATCGTCGGTGTGCTCCCTCGGAACCAGTCGCGTCTTGTCGGTTACGTAGGTTCCGTGGGATTCGTCGGCTTGGTCGGGACCGTCGGGAGGGTCGGCTCGGTGCGAGTGGTCGGCACCGTTGGCACAGTCGGGACGGTCGGCTCCGTCGGCTCTGTGGGCCCGGTGGGCTTTGCGGTCGTCGTTCCACCCGAACCTGAAGAGCTACCAGTTGATCCAGAGCCTGTGGAACTTCCAGTCGATCCCGAACTCCCGGAACTACCCGAGGACCCCGAACTTCCCGACGATCCTGAACTTCCTGAAGATCCGGGGTTGCCCGGCTCGTTTCCGCCCGGCTGGTTCCCTCCCGGCGTATTGCCACCGGGTTGATTCCCGCCTGGTTGTTCACCGCCTGGTTGATTCGGATTCTGCTGGCCACGACTGGGCGCTCCGGAAAGATTCGGCGTGTCACCGGCTGCGAAGGCCGGCGCCGCACCACCGAGGCTGATCGACGTCACGACCGGCACAGTTACCGCCGAGGCCGCCAGAACTGTCTTGACGAACTTGCGTCGATCAACCGGAACATTCTGAAAAGCGTCGCCGCCCATAGTGTTTCTCCCATGCGTCCGAGACGAGGTCGTCCTCACTCGATGTCGGGGAAAACGCTAGCATCCATCTGGCAACTTTACAGACTGAACGCGCCGATTTTTGACGGTTATGCGAACTTGAGACTGGACTGGGCCGACAGTTCGGACAAAAGTACGGCGACCTCCTCCTGTTCAGGGGGCTCGTTTGCCCCGGTTGCCAACCGTCAACCGACCGGCATCTCCCACGGCGCCACCGGAAGCGTGTTTCCGGTCTCGAGATAGGACTTCAGGTTCGACAGCACCGCCGACCATCCGCCCGCTACCTCCATGCGAGCCGATTCGTCCGCCAAATCGGTGTGCTTGACGGTCAGGCGCACGATCGCGCCGAAGGCTTCGATGTCGAAACTCACCCGCGATATGTCGACGCCTGGTTCGCCGTTCGGATCGGCCCAGGTGGTGACCAACCTCGACGGTGGATTGCTTTCGACCACGGTGCCGACTACATCCGCGATGTTCGAGCCGTCGATCCGGCGATGCTCCCACGTCGATCCCGGCTGCCAATCGGAGACGTTGCTGTGTCCCCAATACTCGGCAGTCGCCTGTGCATCCGTGAGCGCTTTCCAGACGTTCTCGGCTGTACTGGCAATGTAGGTGACATACACGAAACTGGGCTTGTCGGTCATGGCTTCCTCCGCGAGTTTTTTGACGGCACTGAGCGCATTCAGGCGCGGTACCTCGAACTTGTTGATCCATCGCTCTCGAATTTCTTCGAGCGCAACGGGATTGAGATAGTGAAGTTTGGATCTCCCCTGCCGAACCGTGCTGATCAGATTTGCTTCCTCGAGCGCGGTGAGGTGCTGCGTGACAGCTTGGCGGCTCATGTCGAGGCTCTCGCACAGATCTCCGAGCGACTGACCGTTGGCTACGAACAAGCGGTCCAGAAGAAGCCTCCGCGTCGGATCGGCAAGAGCTTTGAACACTGCATTCATTCGGTCGACCACAAACTCACAATATGCAAGCATTTACTTGCATGTCAATGGTTGGGCGTGCCGGGTTTCGGAAGTAGGGATCAATGAGGTGTGATGTCACTAGGCAGATGTGATCTGAATCCCGGATCGCAGTACACGAGAGGTTGGGCACATGGACTGGGCAGCAATTGGAGTAGGTGTCGGGTATGCGTCGGTGGCCCTGTCGATCCTGGTTTTCGTCGGCGGCTGCATCGCACTGTTCATCTTGTCGGTCCGCCAGTAGCCGACACCTCGACAAAGTGGTGATCACCCCCGGTTCGGCGAAGCCGATCGCATCGGGAGTGATCACCTCCGGGGCCGCTTGATCGATTCGGACCCAGCTGCGTTCGACGGGCTGCTCGCAGAGAAGCTCGGCCGCGGTGGGACTACCGTAGGACTGTCGCCTAGAACTCGAGGAGTACGGAATGAGCATCCAGTCGGTTGAACCGCACCGCCACCGCGTAGTGGTGATCGGTTCCGGCTTCGGAGGATTGTTCGGCACTCAGGCTCTCAAAAAAGCCGATGCCGACATCACGATGATCGCGCGTACAACCCACCATCTGTTTCAGCCACTCCTCTATCAGGTTGCCACCGGCATCCTCTCGGTCGGGGACATCGCTCCCGCCACGAGGCTCGTGCTGCGCAAGCAGAAGAACGCCCAGGTACTGCTCGGTGAAGTCGAGACGATCGATCTCGAGAACCGGACTGTGACCTCGCGCCTGCTCGAACGCGTCACGGTAACGCCATTCGACAGTCTGATCGTGGCAGCAGGTGCCGGTCAGTCATACTTCGGTAACGATCAGTTCGCAGAGTTCGCCCCGGGTATGAAAACAATCGACGATGCCCTCGAACTGCGCGGACGTATCCTCGGCGCGTTCGAACAAGCCGAGCTGTCGGACGATCCTGCCGAGCGCGCGCGCTTGCTGACCTTCGTCGTGGTCGGCGCCGGCCCCACCGGCGTGGAGTTGGCCGGACAGATCGCCGAGCTTTCCCGCCGAACGCTCGACGGCGCTTTCCGCAAGATCGATCCGCGTGAGGCACGTGTTGTGCTCCTGGACGGCGCTCCTGCAGTCCTGCCCGTGTACGGCGGCAAGCTCAGCCGTAAGGCAGCCGAGACCCTCGAGAAGCTCGGCGTAGAGATCCAGCTCGACGCGATGGTCACCGACGTCGACAACGACGGTCTGATCATCAAGGAGAAGGACGGCACGCTTCGCCGTATCGAGTCGCAGTGCAAGGTGTGGTCTGCCGGAGTTCAGGCGAGCCCTCTCGGCAAGCAGCTCGCAGAGCAGAGCGGCGGAGAAACCGACCGCGCCGGCCGCGTGATGGTCAATCCTGACCTGTCGCTTCCCGGACACCCCAATGTCTTTGTCATCGGCGACATGATGTCGCTCGACAAGCTTCCCGGTTTGGCTCAGGTCGCCATGCAGGGCGGCAAGTACGCGGCCAAGCAGATCAAGGCGGAACTGAATGGTCAGTCCCCCTCGGCGCGAGTTCCGTTCAAGTACTTCGACAAGGGCAGCATGGCAACGATCTCGCGCTTCAGCGCGGTAGCCAAGGTGGGCAAGCTCGAGATCAGTGGCTTCATCGGATGGGTTGCCTGGCTGGCAATTCACCTTCTGTACTTGGTCGGGTTCCGTTCGCGCGCCTCGACGCTCTTGTCATGGGCTGTGACGTTCTTCGGGCGTGGCCGTGCACAGATGGCGTCCACCGAGCAGCAGGTCTTCGCGCGAAACGCGATGGGCGAATTGGAGAAGAAGAACAAGGAAGCGACGGAGTCCAACAGCGCTTCCAACGGCGAGTCGAAGACGACCGCGGGCAAGCAACAGAAGGCTGCCGGCTGATCAGTACCTGACTGAACGGCGAAGGGCGGCAGTGGAGTTCAACTCCACTGCCGCCCTTTCCCGTGTTCTCAGTTTCCGATCTTCGCCACCTCGGTGATGTTCGCGAGGCGAACTTGTCCCTTGGAGACGAGTCTGTCGTTCTCGTCGGTGATGCGAACCTCCCAGAGCTGCTGAGTGCGTCCGCGATGAATCGGGGTGGCTTCTGCGGTGAGTGTGCCTTCCCTCGTTGCACGCAGGAAGTCGGTGTTGTTGTTGACGCCGACCACGTGGCCTCGCTCGCCCAGCCACACGGTGCCACCGACGCTGGCGAGAGACTCCACCACCGAGCAGTACACGCCGCCGTGCTGAATCCCTGCGGGCTGGTGCAGCGTGGGCTTGACCGTCCATTGCGCCCGCACACGATCTGGGCTCAGTTCGGTGTATTCCAGGCCGATGGTGGCGTCGAAGCCCGTTCCGAGCCGTTTCATCATCTCTGCGGTCTCAGCAGTGTCGACCATGCCATCTCCATCTGTGATTCTCCGGCGCCGGTGTGGCTGCCACTCCCTACTTGATTACACGAGAGGTAACTCGAGCTTGGAATCAGGTCTGGAAAAAGAACCGGCGGGTTTCACATCAATCGATGTGAAACCCGCCGTGGGAAGGACCGGGAGTCTCTGCAGCCCTCAGGACTCCGGCGCGGTCCGGCAGTTTCGCCACTCTCGCGGTGTGTAACTCTCCGCGAGGTGTTCCACAATCATAGGCAAGGCTGACCTAATTTAGCAAGCCCTTCGTCGAACTGGTTCCAGCGAGGGCGCAGCGAGACCTTGCGGCGCGCGCGAACCGGCAACCCGGCTGCGACAAAGGCGTCGAGCAGGCCCTGTCCACGGCGCTGCGCTACCGATTCGCCTTCACCGGCCAGAATGGGGACATAGGCAGCTGCACCCAGGATCGACTCCCCCACCAGTCCCCAGAATCTGAACTGGTCGACGGGCGCACATCTGGCCACGGCGTCGTAGATGGCGCGCAGCGACGTCAGGCAACGGTGCGCAGTCCAGATGAGGAGCGCCTCTTCACACGGCATGTCGACGACGCCGTCACTTCCGAACTCTCGCCCGCTGGGTGCCACACGAAGCGTTTCGTCGAGCACGCCTGCCCAGTCGATTCCGCCGTCGCTGTCCATGTGGATGAACAGGTTCTCGAGCCCCGGGTCCCAGGCGGACCCCTCGGAGACGATGGATGCGGCAACTCTGCCGACCACGGCATGAATGAGCGACGTCGCAACCTGTATCGCGGCAGCTTCAGCGCTGTCGAGATCCTGAAGTGAACGGGCGAACATCTGTTGCACCCGATCCCCGCACAAGCCTTCACTGAGCTGCCACCAGCGCCGTTTACCTTCGCCTGCCATGGCGGCAACCGCATAGACACGCGGATAGTCAGGGTTGAGTGCTCGTAGGCGAACGCTGGTGCGGCTCAATGCGTTCGACCGGAGTTCGAATTCACGAACATCCGCATGCTGGGTGGTCAAGGTGATTGTCACCGTGCACTCCAATCGGCCGAAGTTGTCTTGTGGTTCTTAATGTAGGTTAGCCTCACCATAATTCAAGAGTAAAGAACTGTGACGCTGGGCACCGCATATTCACAGGAACTTGCCCCGCGGGGAGCACACCCACATAGGGTTCCGTAACCTAAGATGCGAATTCCCTGCGCACAAAGACCAGGAGCTCGAACCGCCAGTGACGATGATCAAACCTCTCGGGAACGGACATCCCCGAGGACCCAGCGAGACGTACGGACGGCGCATAGTGCCGCGCGGCCCGGCTCCTGTCCGAATGCGTGTTCTAGCTGGCATTTTCGACGCGGGGGTGTTCCTGCTTCCGTTGCTCGTCGGCTGGTACATCGTTCAGTCGCTCCGAGACGAGAACGGTGGCGGCGAAGCCGACCGCGCCGTGTTCGGTGGGACGGCAATAGCCATTGCCGTCGGTCTCCTTGTGTGGAACCTCGGATTCCGCGAAGGTGCCACGGGCCGGACCTCGGGAAAGGGATGGGTAGGCCTGGTCACGCGAGACGCGAAGACAAAGCAGCCCATCGGTGTTCGCCGGGCTCTGCGCAGGCCGTTCGATCGAACCGGTATCGAGGTGGTCCGTGAAAGCACGGCGCGCGAAGAAGGGTTCGAGGAACTCGCGCGCGACAACAGCGTCGGGGCAACTCGTCGACGCCGGCTGATCGGTCTCGCGGTGCTCACGGTACTTCTCGCGCTCGTCATGCTCGCGAGCATCGCGGTGGGCGCTCGGCCGCTGACGTTTGCCGAGATCTTCCACGCCATCTTCAGTTCGGACGGCACCCAGACGGACATCATCGTGCGAACGTTGCGTGCTCCGCGGACCATCCTGGGTCTTGTTGTCGGCATCGCACTCGGTATCGCCGGCGCCCTGATCCAGGGACACACACGTAACCCGTTGGCAGATGCCGGGCTACTCGGCCTCAACGCCGGCGCGGCGTTCTTCGTAGTCATGGCGATCTATCTCTTCGGCTTCACCGCACCGAGTCAGTACCTCTGGTTCGCGTTTGCAGGATCGTTCGTCGCCAGCATCGTCGTCTTCGGCTTGTCCTCCATCGGAAACGGCGGCGCAAGTCCTCTGAGTCTGGCTCTGGCGGGCGCAGCCGTCGCGTTCTTCCTGCAAGCCATGACCAATGCCGTGATCATCCTCGACCAGACCAGCCTGGACGCCTACCGTTTCTGGGTGGTCGGGTCGGTGTCCGGTCGCGGGTTCGACGTTCTCTGGCAGGTCCTCCCCTTCCTGATACTCGGTTTGGTCATCGCCCTGGCAAGTACGCCTGGTCTCAACGTCCTGAGCCTGGGTGAGGACGTCGCAAAAGCATTGGGAACGAACATCGCGTTCAGTCGCACACTCGGCATCATCGCGATCACCCTGCTGACCGGCGCCGCGACTGCAGCGTGTGGACCTATCGCGTTCATCGGATTGGTGGTCCCCCACGTGGCCCGGGCCATCACCGGACCCGACTACCGCTGGCTGGTCCCATACGCGGGCTTGCTCGGTGCGGTCATGCTGATCACCGCGGACATCATCGGTCGCGTAGTCGTGCGCCCCGGCGAGTTGCAGGTCGGAATCATCCTGGCCCTCTTCGGCGCCCCGTTCTTCATCGCTCTCGTACGCCGCAGGAAGTTGGCAAGTCTGTGACGCTCAAGCAAGAACTCCGGGTGCTCCCCCGGACCGTCCCCTCCCGTAAGTCGATTCGTATCGGTGGATTCTCGCTGGTCTACCGTCCACTCGCGGTGTCGGTGAGCATTGCACTCGCGGTCGCACTCTTCCTTCTGCTCTGCATCAACATCGGACGTGGCGACTATCCGATCTCGATCCCCGATGTCATTTCCGTCCTGCTGGGCAATGGAAGCAAGACACAGAACCTGATCGTCTTCGACCTCCGACTTCCTCGCTCGCTCACCGCACTCTTCATCGGTATGGCACTCGGCATTGCCGGTGCGGTCACCCAGACGATTGCTCGCAACGCCCTCGCCAGCCCCGACATCCTCGGAATCACGGCGGGATCGAGCGCTGCCGCAGTTGCTCTCATCGTGCTCGGCGGTGGCGGGTCGTTCGTGGGACTGCTTGCCACACTGGGGATTCCGTTGGCGGCCCTCTGTGGCGGACTGCTGACAGCAGTGGTGATCTACGCCTTGGCATGGCGTAAAGGCGTCGAGGGGTTCCGCCTCATCCTGATCGGCATCGGCATCAACGCCATGCTCGTGGCAGCGACGGGATGGCTCCTCATCTCGGCGGACATCAACGATGCTTCCCGAGCACAGGTGTGGCTCAACGGTTCGCTCAACGGTGCCACCTGGAATCAGATGTGGCCGGTAGCCATCGCTGTCGCGCTGGTCGGTGGCTACGCGGTGATCGCCTCGTTCACCATGGGAGCGCTGCGGTTGGGCGACGACAACGCCACCTCACTCGGTGTTCGCTTGCAATCGTCGCAGGCCAAACTGTTGCTCTCCGCCGTGGCGCTGGCCGCCATCGCAACCGCCGCAGCAGGTCCGGTCGGCTTTGTCGCCCTGGCTGCGCCACAGGTCGCCATGCGTCTGGTGCGCTCTGCCGGCCCGCCCATCGTGGCTTCCGCGCTGACCGGTGCTGTACTGGTGGTCGGCAGCGACGTCATCGCTCGAACAATTCTGCCTGTGGAACTCCCCGTCGGAATCGTGACTTCCGCACTGGGTGGTCCGTTCTTGCTCTACCTGTTGGTTCGTAACAATCGGAAGGTCACAGCATGACCACCATCGCCCAGTCCACCGATGCTCCTTCGCGTCTCGTCGCGCAGAATCTGACGCTCGGGTACGGGGATCGCATCATCGTCGACGGGCTCGATCTCGAGATCCCCACCGGCGTGATCACGACGGTCATCGGACCCAACGGTTGCGGCAAGTCGACACTTCTCCGCGCGCTGGGCCGTCTACTCAAGCCCAAGGGTGGATCGGTCATTCTCGACGGCAAGGCGATCAGTTCGATGAAGACCAAGGAAGTCGCGCGGGTCCTCGGCATGCTCCCCCAGACGCCGGTAGCGCCTGAAGGGCTCACCGTCGCCGATCTGGTCTCACGTGGACGCCACCCGCATCAGTCGTGGATTCGGCAGTGGTCTGCGGACGACGAGGGCGAGGTTGCAGAAGCACTCGAGCTGACCGGAGTCTCGGACCTTGCAGATCGGCCGGTCGATCAATTGTCCGGCGGCCAGCGTCAGCGGGCCTGGATCTCGATGGCTCTCGCCCAGGGAACCGACATCCTGCTCCTCGACGAGCCGACCACGTACCTCGACCTTGCGCACTCGATGGAAGTCCTCGACCTGGTGGATCAACTCCACGAGGAAATGGGGCGCACCGTGGTGATGGTTCTGCACGACCTCAATCTCGCAGTCCGGTACAGCGATCATCTGATCGTGATGCGAGACGGCGCCGTCGTCGCTTCGGGCGTCCCCAAGGACATCATTTCCGCGGAACTTCTGCTCGAGGTGTTCGGTCTCGAAGCTGCAGTCATCGACGATCCGGTCTCGGATCGTCCCCTGATCGTCCCGATCGGCACCCGACACGTCTTCGGCGCTGTCGGAGGGCCTGCCAAGCCCGCCTGAAGATCGCGAATCAGCGACCCAGAATCGTCCGAACGAGTTTGAATCCCTGACCGATCGACACGGTCGGCAGGTATGCCCGCCCGACCGCGTTGCCGATGCTCGGTAGCGCGGCCGGATCGGCGAATGTCATGTGCATCGGTACGTATCGGGGTTGAAACTTCGATTTGAAGGCCAGCAGCGATCGGAAGCCGTACACCGGTTCCAGTGTGCGACCGAGTAGATCGAGGACGCTGTCCATCATCGCCGAGAAGGTCGTGGCCTCAGGTTCGGCTGTGTCCGTAGTGGAGTCGGCGGCGATTGTTGCCAACGGTGCACCGGACAGACTGAGGAACTCGACACCCTCCTCCTCCAATTTCAGTGCGGCAGAAGCAATGAGAAACTCCATCGCGGGCCGGAACCCTTCGGAGCGTCGCCTCATGAAGTCGAGGGTCCAGCCGACGACCTGGCCGTCGCGATGCACCGGCAGCCACGACGTGACACCGTGCACCGTGCGATCCTCGTCGACGGCGATCAGGCAGCGCACCGCCTCGTCGTCGACCTCGTCGAGCCCGCCGAGAGTGAAGCCCATCTCGGGCATCCCCTTGTCCGCTACCCACTCTTCCGAGATCGCGACGATCTGATCCTTGATCGCGAGAGGCGCGTGCGGGAAGGAAATCCACTCGGCCGTGATCCCGGACTTCTTCGCCCGATTCAGTGCCGTGCGCACGTCCTGGAACCGCTTGCCCGTGAACGCGATTCCGCCCAGATCGAGCACTGTTTCCTCGGCGACCTGTAGGCCGCTCCAGCCCATGGAATCGGTAATGGTGCGCGCGTCGTCGGTCACCGAGTAGAAGCAGGGAATCCACCCGTTCGACGACGCGAACTCGGCGAACCCCTCGATCGCTGCGCGCATCCGATCAGGAGGACCGACCGGGTCACCGGTGGTGAGTGCGACTCCGGCGATGACGCGGTAGGCGACATAGCTCGAACCGTCTGCACTGAACCAGTAGGTGTTGCCCTTCCACGTCGTCATCCACGACAACGGACTGCCGGTGCCGGCGAGCAACATCGATCGCGCACGTTCGGCGGCTTTCGGATCAGCGGTCTTGACGGGCTTGAGGAAGCTCACGAAGACCAGCACGGCAGCAACGCCCCAGAACACGACGCCGGTCCACTCGAACAGCAACGTCGACTCGATGTCCACGGGAAGCAGGCGCGGGTCGATCAACTGCAGGTACACCGGCGGTACGAGGCGCTGCGGGAAGTCCGCGAGCAGCATGGTGACAGTGGGCTCGCGGTCGAACCCGTGCCTGGCGAGCATTCCGCCGCCCACGTAGATCACGGCGAGGACCCCGAGCAACGTCACGATCGCGACGCCCAAGCGTCTGTATGTCTTGGCCGGGGCCGCCACGTCGAAGTATCGGCGTGTGGAGATCAAGAGGATCAGCACGAACAGCGGCGTCAGGAACGGCACTAGTGTCCGGTACACGTTCGGATCGCTGATTCCGTAGAAGAGACTGTCGCTGTCCACGGCGTCGACGAACCTGATGACGAAGTTCCCGATCGAGAGGACGAGCAGGACAACCTGAGCGCACACCGTCGCTATCCAGGCGAATCTGCGGCCACGCCGAAGCCCGTCGCTCAGCACCAGGACAAAAATGGACGGCATCAGCGAGAGCAGGGTCGGCCCGATACCGGAGAGTCTGAGCTCGAGGAGACCTCGTCGACAATCCGGGTCCGACGCGGACTCGGCGCACAGTTCTCGAACCTCGGCCACCGTCCACGGAACTCCGCGGAAGAGGTCACGCAGGACGGCAAGTGGACCTACCGCTTGCGGAGACAGTGCGGCGATCATCGGGCCGATCGCACTGGCCGCCACGACGATGGCCACGAGGACGCGGCCCTCCCGCTGGGTCCCGGCGATTCGCTCACCGCGAGCCGACCGTCCCACGATCCACTGGCCGATCACCAGACCTACGACGGCGGCGAAGAACCTGATGACATCTTGAAGTTGGCCGCTGAACAGGGCCAAGGTGATGGTCAAAGCCAGGGTTCCGACGCGGATGCGTCGACGCCACAGTGTGCCCATGTTCGAGCTGGCGGCCATGACGGCGCCGACGATCCATGCACTCGCGCCGACAGCGGAGCCGACGTGTAGGCGGAATCCCCAGTTGGAGTCGAACACCTTCGCGAACGATGCCCAGCCGAGTCCGAGGAGCACACCGAGGATTTGGGTGCTCGCTCCGGCAATTGCGAGCTTGACCGTCCCCATGCGCCGCTCGAGGGGCGCAGCGACCGCGATCAGGAGCACGCTCGCACCGATGTACCCGAGCAGGTTTCCCGCCCACAGAGCGGAGGTGAGCGGAGTCCAGATGCGTCCGTGCTGGATCGAGCCCATTCCCGCGCCGATCGCGTGCTCGAGATCGCGGGACGGTCCGTGCACCAGGCTGCCCGTGGCAGCGCCCAGGATCCACATGGTGAGAAGTAGAACGACCGTCAACGGTGCGTCGCGAATGCCGAAACGAACGATGTCGGCAGCTTTCTGCGCGACTGCCCGTGCCCGTGATGTGGATTCTTCGGTGCCCGGCGAACTGTCGATCGTCATCTACGTGCGGCTACTTTCTGCGGATCGACTGGGGGCTTGCTCAGTATCGGGCATTTCTCTCTGCGATCACCACCGTAACCGTCATGCAGATCACTATGGCCAATACCACACCCCCACCAAGGCGGTTACTACTACCAGTAGTACGTATTTCGTCGTGGAAGTCCGTAGAATCGAAGAATGGCAGGTCTAGGTGAACTCGAACGCGCGGTGATGGATCATTTGTGGTCCACATCAGAACCGCAAACTGTGCGACAGGTGCATGAAGCACTCGCGACGCATCGCGAATTGGCGTACACGACGGTCATGACCGTTCTGCAGCGCCTGGCGAAGAAGCATCTGGTGATTCAGCAACGTGACGATCGCGCGCATCGCTATCTTCCCGTCAACAAGCGCGAAGAACTGGTTGCGAGCCTGATGGTCGACGCTCTCGCCCAGGCTCCGGAGTCCGGCGGTCGCGCTGCGGCACTCGTTCACTTCGTGGGCCAGGTCAATGCCGACGAAGCCGATGCTCTCCGCGAAGCGCTCGCTGCCCTCGAGGTGCGCGAGTCCGCGAAAAAGGCTGCGCAGCCCGGAATTTCTAGGCCGAACTGAATTCGTCGTGCATGATGTGTAGGACATGAACGCCACTACTGCACTGGTTTTCGGACTGCTTGCCTTGTTGCTGGCCGGTCCGGTACCCGCACTCCTGAGCCGCTCGACGTGGCCTTACCGCGCTCCCCGCGCGGCGTTGGTTCTGTGGCAAGCCGTCGCAATCGCTGCGGTGTTGTCGGCGTTCAGCTCGGGCCTGGCCATTGCCAGCCAGCTGCTCGTTCCCGGCGCTGACGGAAGGCCGACGACGGCTCCGACGGCCGAGATCGATGCCCTCGGGTTGCCGCTGTGGATTCTGTACGTGGTTGTTTTTGCCCTGACGCTTCTGATCGGCGCAAAGCTGATCTTCTCGGTCATTCAGGTCGCCGTGAGGACCAGGCGTCGCCGTGCACGTCACCGTGTGTTGGTTGACCTACTCGACGATTGCGCCATGCCCGCCTCGGTCGAACGCACACCCGACCTGCGAGTGCTCGACGTCGACGAACCGATCGCCTATTGCCTTCCGGGTCTGCGTCAACGCGTGGTTCTCAGTCAAGGCACCTTGCAGAACCTCGATCATGCCGAGGTCAAGGCCATCCTGACGCACGAGCGTTCGCACTTGCGGGCTCGTCACGATCTCGTCCTCGAGGCATTCACCGCGGTCAACCACGCGTTCCCCCGTTTCGTCCGTAGCAAGTCGGCTCTCGGATCCGTACAGCTCCTGGTGGAGTTGCTCGCCGACGATTCGGCAGTCCGCGCTACCGGACCGACTCCCCTGGCACGAGCCCTGGTCGCGTGTGCCGGATCCACCGCACCGCGCGGAGCGATGGCAGCGGGCGGTCCGTCAACGCTCATTCGAGTGCAGCGCCTCTCGGCTGACGATGCCGATCCCCGGATTGCGATTTTTGCGTATCTGGGGGCGGTCGCCATTCTCGTGGTACCCACCGTGGCTGTGGCAGTGCCCTGGCTCACGGAACTTCGCCTGCTTTTCAACGCCTACTGAGTCTTGACCAGCGCAACCACGTGTAGTAGTGCAGGTCACAGGCGGGGTTACCTGACTTCGACCTAGCCGGTGGCGTAGAGTGGACCACGGCCACCATCGTGGTCCGTCAACATATAACGGCACACAGCCCAATTCCCCGCAGTATGCGTTCGGATTGCCAGGTGACATGTGCCCTGGCTCGTCCCTTTGCGAACTGTGTCGTGTATTTCAGCATGGCTTCTTCCGCTCCGCGACGTGCCCGTAGTCCGGAGAGGTTTCCGCGTGACCAACGCTGTCCAAATGTCGTCTTCCGAGAACATCGAAGACACCACCGTCAACACCCCCGCTGCCGAAGAAGCAGTCGCCACCGAGCCGGGTATCACCTTCGCCGAGATCGGCCTGCCCGAGCAGCTTGTTGCCGCATTGGCGCGCAACTCCATCACCGTCCCGTCCCCCATCCAGGCGCAGTCCATCCCGGACGCGCTCGCCGGAACCAACGTTCTCGGCCGCGCACAGACCGGATCGGGTAAGACCCTCGCATTCGGCCTGCCGATGCTGACCCGCCTCTCGCGCCACGAGGATCGCCCGGCCGCCAAGCGTCCCCGTGCACTCGTGCTCGTCCCCACCCGTGAGCTTGCTTTCCAGGTGGTCGACTCCCTCAACTCCTACGCCGGCGCACTCGGACTCACGGTTCGTCCCGCTGTCGGTGGAACGCCGTTCGCCAAGCAGGTCGATCAGCTCCGCCGCGGCGTCGACGTCCTCGTCGCCACCCCGGGTCGTCTCGGCGACCACCTGCGTCAGGGCACTTGCATCCTCGACTCGGTGGAAATCACCGCACTCGACGAAGCCGACCAGATGGCGGACATGGGCTTCCTGCCCGAGGTTCGCTCGATCCTCGGTGAGACCCCCGCAGACGGACAGCGCCTGCTGTTCTCGGCAACCCTCGACCGTGAGGTCCAGTCGCTCGTTCGTCAGTTCCTGGCCAACCACGTCACGCACTCCACCGAAGACGGCCGCGCGAGCGTCGACACGATGGAGCACTACGTCCTCCTCGTCGACCGCGGCCAGAAGGATTCCGTCCTCGCCGAGATCGGTGCCCGCGACGGACGCACGATCATGTTCGCCCGCACCAAGCTCGGTTGCGAGGGAATCACCGACCGCCTCCGCGCAGTCGGCATCGCTGCCGAGTCGCTTCACGGCGGCAAGGCTCAGAACCAGCGCACCCGCGTCCTCGAGCGTTTCAAGAACGGCCGCACCCCGGTCCTCGTCGCAACGGACGTCGCAGCGCGCGGAATCCACGTCGACGGCATCGACCTCGTCGTTCACGTCGATCCCCCGGCTGATCACAAGGACTACCTGCACCGCGCGGGTCGTACCGCTCGCGCCGGCGAGAAGGGCACCGTTGTCGCCATCGTGCTGCCCAACCAGAAGCGTCAGTTCAAGCGTCTGACCGGAATGGCCGGCGTCAATGCCGCTGCCGTTCCCGTCACCCCGGGTTCTGCTGAACTGACTCGTATCACCGGCGCCAAGAAGCCGACCGGAGAACCGTTGCGCGAGAGCTCTTCTCGTGGCGAGCGTTCCTTCGGCGATCGTGGCGGAAGCCGCGGCGGATACCAGGGCAACCGCTCTTCCGGCGGATACCAGGGCAACCGTTCCTCGGGTGGGTACCAGGGAAGCCGTGACGGCGAGAGCCGCGGCGGCTACCAGGGTGATCGCTCCAGCGGTGGATACCAAGGCAACCGCGACAGCCGCCCCTCGACCGGATACCAGGGCAACCGCTCTTCCGGTGGATATCAGGGAAGCCGTGACGGCGAGAGCCGCGGCGGCTACCAGGGCAACCGCTCTTCGGGTGGCTACCAGGGTGATCGCTCCAGCGGTGGATACCAGGGCAACCGCGACAGCCGTCCGTCCTACGGAGACCGCGACAGCCGTCCGTCGACCGGATACCAGGGCAACCGCTCTTCCGGTGGGTACCAGGGAAGCCGTGACGGCGAGAGCCGCGGCGGCTACCAGGGCAACCGCTCTTCCGGTGGCAGTGGATACCAGGGCAACCGCGACAGCCGTCCGTCCTACGGAGACCGCGACAGCCGCCCCTCGACCGGATACCAGGGCAACCGCTCATCCGGTGGATACCAGGGCAACCGCGACGGCGGCGACAACCGCGCAGCCTCGACCAGCGGTGGTGGCTTCCGCAGCCGCACCGACCGTCGTAGCTATGACGGATTCGACGGCCCGAAGCGCGATCAGCGGTAATACCTGCGCTGAGCTGCGGCTCGACAACTGAACACTGAGAACCTTCCGGCTGCGCCGGAAGCTGTATCGAGACGGATGCAGGTCACTGCAATTAAAGTGATCTGCATCCGTGTTTTGTATGCACGGTCTGATGTTCACGCGCGTCGCGGCCGCACAGTTTTCGGCTGCGCACAGCGCAGGATTTCACAGCCGCGGACCGAGAGGGAAAGCTGTAAGCATGTCAACCACTAGCACCGAATCACCCCGAGCTCAGATCGGCGTCACCGGCCTGGCCGTCATGGGTTCGAATATTGCCCGCAATTTCGCCCGCCACGGTCACACCGTTGCCCTGCACAACCGCAGCATCGCCAAGACCGATGCTTTGATCGCCGAGCATGGTTCCGAGGGCGATTTCGTGCGCACCGAGACCGTCGAAGAGTTTGTTGCCGCGCTGCAGAAGCCGCGACGCGTCCTGATCATGGTCAAGGCCGGCGCTCCGACGGATGCTGTCATCGAAGAGCTCGCGAACGCCATGGAGCCCGGCGACATCATCATCGACGGCGGTAACTCGCTGTACACGGACACGATCCGCCGTGAAGCCGCGATCCGCGCCCGCGGTCTGCACTTCGTCGGCGCTGGTATCTCCGGCGGCGAAGAAGGCGCACTCAACGGTCCGTCGATCATGCCGGGCGGCCCGAAGGAGTCGTACGAGGCTCTCGGCCCGCTTCTCGAGTCGATCTCCGCTCACGTCGACGGCACACCGTGCTGCACGCACATCGGCCCCGACGGCAGCGGTCACTTCGTCAAGATGGTGCACAACGGCATCGAGTACGCCGACATGCAGCTCATCGGTGAGGCGTACAACCTCTTCCGTGACGCGCTGGGCTACGACGCCGGTCAGGTCGCCGACGTCTTCACCGAGTGGAACAAGGGCACGCTCGAGTCCTACCTGATCGAGATCACCGCCGAGGTGCTCCGTCAGGTCGATGCCGAGACCGGCAAGCCGTTGGTCGACGTCATCGTCGACGCTGCCGAGCAGAAAGGCACGGGCCGCTGGACGGTCAAGTCCGCTCTGGATCTGGGCGTGCCGGTCACCGGTATCGCCGAGGCCGTGTTTGCTCGCGCACTGTCCGGTAGCCGCAATCAGCGCGCCGCAGCCCAGGCGCAGGGCTTGGCTTCGGGTTCGCTCGGCGACAAGCCGGTTGACGCCGAGCAGTTCGCCGCTGACATCCAGGCCGCGCTGTACGCGTCGAAGATCGTGGCGTACGCGCAGGGCTTCGACCAGATCGCTGCCGGTAGCGCCGAGTACGACTGGAACCTCAAGCCTGCCGACCTGGCAACGATCTGGCGCGGCGGCTGCATCATCCGTGCGCAGTTCCTCAACCGCATCAAGGACGCGTTCGACGCGGATCCGAGCCTGCCGAGCCTGATTCTGGCGCCGTACTTCCGCGAGGCCATCGAGGCGGGCATCGACAGCTGGCGCCGTGTGGTCGCCACCGCGACGATGCTCGGCATTCCGGTACCGGCGTTCGCGTCTTCGCTGTCGTACTACGACGGTCTGCGCGCAGAGCGTCTGCCGGCCGCCCTGACACAGGGTCAGCGCGACTTCTTCGGCGCGCACACCTACGAGCGCATCGACAAGCCCGGCAAGTTCCACACGCTGTGGAGCGGTGACCGCAGCGAAATCGAGGCCTGATTCACAGCGGGTATCGGTAGATGCGGTTATCTGCGTCTACCGATACCCGGTAGCCTGGACAAATGCAGGAATCGACGATCGACTCGCCCACCTCGACCGAAGGGCGTTCGTTCGTCGACCTCGGAATCCCCGCCCTGATGGTGCATGCGTTGCGCCGGAGCGGCATCGATGCCCCCTTCCCCATTCAGTCGGCCACCATCCCCGATGTCCTTGCCGGCCGGGATGTGCTCGGGCGCGGCGCGACGGGTTCCGGAAAGACTTTGGCCTTCGGGCTTCCGATGTTGGTGCGCCTCAAGGGTGGGGCGAGCAAGCGGAATCGTCCTCGCGGCTTGGTGCTCGCTCCCACCCGCGAACTTGCGATCCAGATTCACAAAGCACTCGACGACGCCGCTACCGAGATCGGATTGCGTGTGGCCAACGCGGTCGGTGGTGTTCCCATCAAGCGCCAGGCCGACATCTTGACCAGGGGCGTCGACCTGCTCATCGCCACTCCCGGCCGTCTACTCGACCTGCTCGAGCAGCAGTCGGTCGTGCTCGACGACGTCGTGATCACGACCATCGACGAGGCCGACCACATGGCAGACATGGGCTTCATCGACGAGGTCGCGAAGATTCTCGACACGACCCCGAAAGATGGTCAGCGTCTTCTCTTTTCGGCAACCCTCGACGGCAAGGTCGACGATCTGGTCGCGGGTTACCTGCGCAATCCGGCGTCGCACTCGACTGCTCCCCCGGTTGCCACCGTCTCGACGATGGAGCATCACCTGCTCTTCGTCGACCGCGACGACAAGAGATCCGTTGTCGCACATATCGCTTCGCGCGCGGGGCGGACCATCATGTTCGTCAAGACCAAGCACGGCGTGGATCGGCTTGCGCAGCAGCTGCATTTGATCGGTGTCTCTGCCGGCGCTCTGCACGGCGGTAAGACGCAGAACAACCGGACCAAGACCCTCGCGTCGTTCTCCGACGGAACAACCCCCGTCCTGGTCGCCACTGATGTCGCGGCCCGCGGAATCCATGTCGACGACGTGACCCTCGTTGTTCATGTCGATCCCCCGGCCGAGGCCAAGGACTACCTGCACCGCGCCGGCCGGACGGCACGCGCCGGGGAATCGGGCGTCGTCGTCACCATCGTCACCGACGAAGAACGTGACGCGGTCGAGAAGTTGACCAAGCAGGCAGGTATCAAGGTTCACGGTGTGCGGGTCCGCCCCGACGATCTGGAACTCACGCGTATCACCGGAGCAATGGAGCCGACGGGCATTCCGGTCGAGGCTCCCGATACGACCGTCGCCGTCAAGCACACCGCAAAGCGTGGACGCCAGGAACACGACACCGCAGGTCGGACGGCTGCCGGTGGCCGCATGAAAAAGGACGGCGACAAGCGAGCCGCCTCCTCGCGGCGCGTCACCGATCCCAAGAGTGTGAAGAAGATCCGGGCCGACGGCACCCCGGTCCCGACCCGTTCGGAACGTTTGGCCTCCAAGGGCCTGACGCCGCGGCGGGGTGCACCGGGCACAGGAAAGCCGTCTGCCGGAAATCGGGCGGGCAAGCGCGCACACTGAGGACATGGGTGATCTTCCACTGATCTCGGTTCTCTGCGCACTCGTCGCCGCACTGCTATTCGCGTGCGCTTCCGTCGCTCAGCAGCGGGCAGCGTCGGCGGTTCCCGAGGGCGAGGCGCTGGTGGCGTCGCTGATTCGGAGCCCTCGGTGGTGGGCCGGATTGATCGGCGACGGCGGCGGTTACGTCATGCAGGCCGTTGCACTGTCATTGGGTTCGGTGTTGGTGGTTCAGCCGCTGATCGTGACCTCACTGCTGTTCGCGCTGCCACTCTCGGCCAAATTCTCGGGAATCCGCATCACCCGTTCGACGTGGTCACTGGCGATCATGCTCGCGATTTCGTTGGCGATCTTCCTCGTGGTCGGCGATCCCACCGAGGGTGACAGCAATGCTCCCTGGCCCGATTGGGCTGTGCCCCTGACGATCACGGTCGCAGTCGCCGTGGTCGCGACCATCGGCGGCTTGTCCAAACTCGACGGTGGCTGGCGCGCACTGCTTCTCGGCTCCGCGGCCGGCATCTTCTACGGCGTTGCGGTCGCATTCACCAAGTACGTCACCGACCTACTCGGACACGGCGTCGTCGGGGTGATTTCGGCCTGGCAGACGTGGGCTCTGATCGCCTCGGGCGCGATCGGCGTCTACCTGCAACAACGTGCATTCCAGGTCGGGCCGCTGTCGGCGTCGCTGCCCGCTCTCACGATCGGCGAGCCGATTGCGGCCATCTTCTTGGGGATGACGGTTCTGGACGAACGCCTACGCGTCGACGGCCCCGGAATTGCTCTCATCGGGTGTGCTGTCGCCGTCATGATCATGACCACGATCGCCCTCTCCCGCTCACAGGCACGCGATACCGAGGGCGCTGCGGCGGAATCGACGGTAAGCTCGTGAAACGTGCAGTTCCTCGAAGGGCAACGCCCCCCATACGACCTGACCTACGACGACGTTTTTCTCGTCCCTAACCGGACAGAGGTCACCTCCCGGTTCGACGTCGATCTCACTTCTTCCGACGGATCCGGAACCACCATTCCCGTCGTCGTCGCCAATATGACCGCAGTGGCCGGCCGCCGTATGGCCGAGACAGTTGCCCGCCGTGGCGGGCTGGTCATCATTCCGCAGGACGTCCCCACCGAAGCCGTCGCCGAGACCGTGGCATTCGTCAAGAGCCGCCACCTCGTCGCCGATACGCCGGTCACCTTGAGCCCCGACGACGCCGTCTCCGACGCGCTGGCGCTTCTGCCCAAGCGCGCTCACGGCGCCGTCGTGGTGGTCGAGGACGGTAAGCCGCTCGGTGTCGTCACCGAGGCCGCCTGCGCGGACGTCGACCGGTTCACGCGTCTGCGCTCGGTCGCCATCACCGACTTCGTCACCGCCCCGGTCACCGCTACACCTCGCGAGGTGTTCGAACTCCTCGAAGCCAAGCATGATCCGCTGGCGGTCATCGTCAACGAAGACGGCACTCTTGCCGGAGTCCTCACCCGTACCGGTGCGATTCGTGCGGGAATCTACGATCCCGCAGTCGACGATCGGGGCGCACTCCGAGTTGCTGCGGCGGTGGGTGTCAACGGTGACGTGGGCGCGAAGGCAAAGGCACTCGTCGACGCCGGTGCCGACGTGATCGTCGTCGACACGGCGCACGGTCACCAGCAGAGAATGATCGATGCGCTCACCACTCTCAAGGCGCTCGACCTCGGCGTCCCGTTGGTCGCAGGCAACGTGGTGTCGGCACAGGGCACCCGCGATCTGATCGCGGCCGGCGCGGACATCGTCAAGGTCGGAGTCGGGCCGGGCGCTATGTGCACGACGCGCATGATGACCGGCGTCGGACGCCCACAGTTCTCGGCCGTCGCGGAATGTGCCGCAGCGGCACGTGAGCTCGGCAAGCACGTCTGGGCCGACGGCGGAGTACGCCACCCCCGCGACGTCGCACTCGCCCTCGCAGCGGGCGCGTCGAACGTCATGATCGGCTCGTGGTTCGCCGGCACGTACGAGTCCCCCGGCGACCTCAAGGTCGATCAGGCGGGCAATGCGTACAAGGAGAGCTTCGGCATGGCGTCCAAGCGCGCCGTTGCCGCTCGCACAGCCACAGAAACGGCTTTTGATCGCGCCCGTAAGGGATTGTTCGAGGAGGGCATCTCCAGTTCGCGGATGCGTCTCGACCCCGAGCGCCCGGGTGTCGAGGACCTGATCGATCAGATCTGTTCCGGCGTGCGCAGTACCTGCACGTACGCGGGGGCGCGCTCACTCGAAGAGTTGCACGAGAAGGCAGTTCTCGGTGTTCAGTCCGCTGCCGGATTCGCCGAAGGACGGCCGCTTCCGTCAGGTTGGTGAACAGGGTTCTGTGACAGTCGGCGGGTGCTCGGGTCCCTACTCCCGCGCACCCGCCGGTATCATTGGTTCCGTAAACAGAAAACAAAACTCGGTCGGGTGCCCTTCGGCGACCCGACCGAGCCCGCTACAGCCGAGAAATCCTCGGCTCTGACGAGAGGAACCCGGTGCCCGAGGCACCCACACACTTACCCGGCGCTACACCCGTCGTTTTATCCGAGGAATCGTCTGATTCCGCCGGTTCGGAGGGCTCCTCTAGCGAGCCGGGAGACAAACCCGGCGGCCCCCGTGCACAACTCAGGTGGCGATGACACATGGACATCGTTTTCACCATTCTCAGCCTCTTCGGCTTCATCGCGCTGACTGCAGGCACCGCCCTCTTCGTGGCGGCCGAATTCTCACTGACCGCGCTCGAGCGCAGTACCGTCGACGAAGCCGCTCGCGACGGCGACCGACGCTCGCGCCAGGTTCAACACGCGCACAAGACTCTCTCGTTCCAGCTTTCCGGTGCCCAACTCGGCATCACGATCACGACACTGATCACCGGTTACCTGGCCGAGCCCGTTCTGGCGCGGTTCATCACACCGGTTGCAAAGGCCGTCGGACTCAGCGAATCCGCTGCCTCGACAACGTCTTTGATCTTGGCGCTGGTACTCGCGACGTCGTTCTCGATGATCTTCGGCGAGCTCGTACCCAAGAACCTCGCAATCTCCAAGCCGATGCCCACCGCCCGTGCAACGGCGGGCCTGCAGGCCGGCTTCTCGCTGATCTTCAAGTGGGCAATCAACGGTCTCAACGGAACTGCCAACTGGATCGTGCGACGCCTGGGCATCGAACCCGCGGAGGAACTGCGCTCGGCGCGCTCACCGCAGGAACTCGGATCCCTCGTGCGGACGTCCGCGCAGCGCGGCTCCATCGACAAGGGCACGGCGATGCTCGTCGACCGTTCGCTGCAGTTCGGTGACCGCACCGCAGAAGAACTGATGACCCCGCGAGTGAAGATCGAATCGCTGGAACTCTCGGACACCGTCGCAGACCTGATCGTGACGGCGTCGCGGACCGGCTACTCGCGCTTCCCGGTCGTTCGCGGCGATCTCGACGACACGGTCGGCGTCGTACACATCAAGCACGCGTTCACGGTTCCCGCCGAGCGCAGGCGCACGACGCGAGTCGACAGTCTGGCTCAACGTGTTCCGGTCGTGCCGTCGAGCCTGGACGGTGACACCGTCATGGAGCGGATCCGCTCGGACGGCATGCAGGTCGCTCTGGTCGTCGACGAATACGGCGGAACTGCGGGCATCGTCACGATGGAAGACCTCATCGAGGAAATCGTCGGCGATGTGCGCGACGAACACGACGAGCCCGAGCTGGACGTGCAACGCGTCGGCGACGGATGGTCGTGCTCAGGTCTCCTGCGTATCGACGAGGTCACTTCGGCTACCGGATACACCGCGCCCGAAGGCGACTACGACACCCTCGGCGGATTGGTGCTCACCGAATTGGGGCGCATCCCCGAGGAAGGTGACGAAGTGGAGTTGCCCGACGTGGACTCGTCCGGGGATTCCCGCGGAAAGTGGATCGCCCGAGTGACCAGCATGGACGGCCGTCGTATCGACCGAGTGACCATCACACCGGTCCCGGCGGACGTCGAACCCGAATCCGCCGACCACGACAAGAAGGAGTCCGACGATGAATAACCTCTTCGGCGTTCTCCTGACCGTCGTGTTGCTCGCGAGCAACGCATTCTTTGTCGGCGCGGAATTCGCGCTGATCTCCGCTCGCCGTGATCGTCTCGAGGCACTGGTCGCGCAAGGCAAGAAGCGGGCACTCACAGTCATCAAGGCCGGTGAGAACCTGTCGCTGATGCTTGCGGCGGCTCAGCTGGGTATCACGATCTGCTCGATCCTTTTGGGTAAGGTCGCCGAACCTGCCATTGCGCACCTCCTCGAGGTGCCGATGGAAGCCGTCGGTCTGCCTGACGGGCTGCTGCACCCGATCTCGTTCGCGATCGCGCTCTCGCTCGTCGTCGTGCTGCACATCCTGCTCGGCGAGATGGTTCCGAAGAACATCGCGTTGGCCGGCCCCGAGAAGACGGCCATGCTGCTCGTTCCCGTGCATCTGGCCTTCATCAAGATCGCCCGCCCGATCATCGCGTTCTACAACCTGTGCGCAAACGGCGTGCTGAAGCTCCTGCGCGTCGAGCCGAAGGACGAACTCGACGTCACGGTCTCTGCCGTGGAGTTGTCCGCGATGATCGGTGAATCGCGATCCGAAGGTCTGATCGACGCCGAAGAACACCGGCGGTTGAAGCAGGCTCTCGAATCGACCGATCGCACGGTGTCCGAGGTTCTGATCACCCTCGACAAGGTTCGGACCATTCCCCTCACACCGTCGGGAACAACACTGGGTGAGATCGAGCGTGCAGTCATCGAGACCGGATACTCGCGTTACCCGGTGCGGGCGAGCGACGGCTCCCTGGCTGGATACGTGCACCTCAAGGACGTGCTCGACGAGGTTCTGGACGAAGCCGCCGGACCGGACACCGTCGTTCCGACGTCGGATATTCGCCCGCTGCCCATCGTTCCGCTCAGCACGCCGCTGGCCGAAGCGTTGGCCGGCCTCCGTCGGGCCAGCTCGCATCTCGGCGCAGTCACCGACGCTGACGGAGTGGTGATCGGTATCGTCGCGCTCGAGGATCTCCTCGAGGAGTACGTCGGCACGGTTCGCGACGGCACGCACCGCGGCACGGATGCTGTTCCCGGACAACGAAACAGCTGATCGATGACACGTTCGGTGCACTCACTCGCACTCGCACTCGCGCAGAGCGAGTGGACGGCTCGGCGGGCACTTCACCTCGAGGAGGTGGAGAAGCTCGTCGAGCCGCACCGAGCGCGTCGTAGCGCCGGTATCTCGCACCCGGTGCACGACTTCCTCTTCACGTACTACAACTTCAAGCCCGCGCAACTGCGGCGCTGGCACCCCGGCTACGGAGTCGCGCTCGAGAATGCCGGTGAATACGCAGCCTTCTCCGGGTACCGCGTCGATTCGGGTACCGCGACGGTCGACGATTCAGTGTTGGAGCGGCGTCGTCACACTGTCGAATTCGTGTGGAATCTGTTGAACCAGACGTCTGCGCGGCCCGCTGTGCTCGGCTGCTTCGGCCTGCACGAATGGGCGATGGTCTATCGCGGCGGCGAGGATGCGATCCGGCACCAATCCGTGCCGCTGCGGCTCGGATTCTCGGGTACCGACGCGGTCGTCGAATCCTTGCCGCTCAAGTGCACGCACTACGACGCGTTCCGGTTCTTCACGCCGGACGCGGCCCCCAAGAATTCGCTCCCCCTTGCCCGGGAGACTCAGGCGGACCACGAGCAGCCGGGCTGCCTGCACGCCGGTATGGACCTGTACAAGTGGTCTTTCAAGTTGTTGCCGCTCGTCGATTCGGCTCTGGTGATGCGGTGCTTCGAACACGCGCTCCTGGCCCGCGAACTCGACATGCGCGCGAGCCCCTACGACCTCGCCGAGTACGGGTACTCCCCCATTCGCATCGAAACTCCCGCCGGACGCGCCGAATACGTGCGTCAGCAACAGCACTTGGCGGATCGTGCTGCGCCGCTCCGCGATACGCTGGCAAAGAAGTGCCGGGAGCTTCTCGACCACTGAACTGCCCGAAAGGCGTCGTATGGATCACGGGTACGGGTTCTATCTCGACGAATACCAACGCGACGTCGGGGTGCATACCGACGACCGGCGCGGGCACATCGAATGCCCGGACGCGGCGGGCTTTCTCGCGGCGCACTTGCCGGTGTTCGACCTCGCTGCGGGTTCGGTTGCGGCGTTCGCCTCTGCGATTGATCGAGGATCCGGGCACTGGACCCTGAATCCCGAGCGCATCGCCGCGTCCTTTTCGAGCGATCGCCTGTTCCGCACCGGAGGCGAACCGATCAACGGGTTTTCCGAGTACTCGGGATTCTTCGCCGCCCGTGACGGTTGGGTCCGCACGCACGGTAACTATCCGCACCATCGCGACCGACTGCTCACCATTCTGGAACTCGAACCTGGATCGTCCAAAGAAGCAGTGGCGCAACGTATATCCGAACTCTCTGCTATCGATATCGAACAGCAAGCCGCAGAGGTCGGTGCCATCGCGGTCCGCGTGCGTACCGAGACCGAATGGCGCCTGAGTGAGCAGTGTGCAGCCGCGCGGTCTGCGCCTCTGGTATCCATCCGAGCACGCGAGATGGGGAAACCGCGCGCACTTCCGACGCGCCCACGCGTTCTCGACCTGACCCGCGTCATCGCCGGCCCGGTCGCGACCCGTGCCCTCGCGCTGGTCGGCGCCGAAGTTCTGCGGATCGATCCCCCGGCGATCCCTGAAATCGGATGGCAGCACCTCGACAGTGGCCAGGGCAAGCGGTCGGCGCTTCTCGACCTGAAATCCTCGCAGGGTGCGACAGCGTTCCGCGAACTCCTCGAAACTGCCGACGTGCTGGTCACCGGCTACCGGCCGGGTGCACTCGAAGCGCTCATCGGGCAAGATCTTCCCGCGCACCTGATTCACGGGCGTGTCAGCGCATGGGGTTGGGAAGGTCCGTGGGCGGATCGGCGCGGCTTCGACAGCATCGTGCAGGCCGCGTCCGGTATCTCGTTCCTCGAGGGTGGAGAGAAACCCGGCACCCTCCCCGCACAGGCACTCGACCACGCGAGCGGGTACTTCCTTGCAGCAGGGATCCTCGACGCGTTGACAATGCGCTCGCACGACGGCCGAGGCCGCGCTGTCGACGTGTCGCTGGCAGGTACCTGCACCCGTCTGCTGGACGCGCCGGGGCGAACCATCCACCCCGGCCTGCCGACGGCCCCCGGCTTCGATGCTGTTGTCAACCACGGAGACGTGACCACCGCACGACCCGCGTTGGCAGAGTTCGAGGACTACCCCTCAACGGCACATTCGTGGGGATCGGATCCGGCGGAGTGGGCTCACTGAGGGAACGGCACATTCAGGGCAAGATGGACCTGTGAAGTCACATACCTACACACTCGACCTCCAGTGGACGGGCGATCTGGGATCCGGAACGTCCAGCACACAGGCATATTCGCGCAATCACGCAATATCCGCGGTCGGGAAGCCGGAGCTTCTCGGTAGCTCCGATCCCTCGTTCCGCGGTGACGCGCAGCGGTGGAATCCCGAGGAACTGCTCGTAGCCTCGCTCGCCCAGTGCCACATGCTCTGGTACCTCGGCCTGGCAGCGGCCGCCGGTGTGGTTGTCCTCGACTACAGCGATCAGCCGGTCGGCAGCATGATCGAGGAGTCCGACGGCGGTGGGCAGTTCATCGAAGTGACCTTGAATCCGACGGTGCTGGTCGCCGACGCGTCGATGGTCGAGACGGCCGAGGATCTTCACGGCCCGGCACACACGAAGTGCTTCATCGCTCGGTCGGTGAACTTCCCGGTCCTGCACTCGCCGACGATCCTGGTGGCCACCGATGAGTGATGTGCACAAGCTCATTGTCGACGTCGACACCGGTATCGACGACTCGCTGGCACTGCTCTACCTACTCGCCAGCGCCGAGGCCGAGATCGTGGGAATTGCGAGTACCGCCGGCAACGTTCCCGTGGAACAGGTCGCGGCCAACAACCTGAACTGGCTCGCACTCTGCGGGGCCCCGGACATCGAAGTTGCACTCGGTGCCCGCGAGCCACTGGTCATTCCGTTGCGCACCACCGAGGAGACTCACGGTCCGCAAGGGATCGGGCATGCCGTGCTCCCTGATTCGGGTCGTGAGCTCTCGGTTCGTACCGCCACGGACCTCTGGGTGGATCTCGTCCGTGAGTACCCCGGACAACTCACCGGACTGGTGACGGGACCGCTCACCAATCTGGCCCTGGCGATCAGACGCGAACCCGACCTTCCCTCTTTGCTGAAACGACTGGTCGTGATGGGTGGGTCGTTCAACTATCCGGGCAACACGACGCCGACTGCGGAGTGGAACGTCTCGGTCGATCCGCACGCCGCCAAGGAAGTGTTCGACGCGTTCTCGGTAGTGCCCGCGCACCGACGTCCGATCATCTGCGGCCTCAACGTCACCGAATCCATCGAGATGTTTCCAGAACATGTGCGTCGGCTCGCCGACGCTGCCGGGAGCACCCCGGAAGAGATCATCTCTCCTGACGACGGCCCCGATGTCCGCAGCTCCGCCTCCAACAGCGTGATCCGGCACATGTCCGACGCGATCCGGTTCTACATGGAGTTCCATCGCGAGTACGACCAGGGCTTTCTTGCTCACATGCACGACCCCTTTGCGGCTGCCGTCGCGCTCGACCCGACCCTGGCGACCCTGAAACCGGCAACGGTAGACGTCGAAACCGAAAGCCCACTCTTGATCGGAACCACCATCGCGGACTGGGTCGGACACTGGAAACGCGAACCAAACGCGGACATCGCCGTCAGCACCGATCCGGCGGAATTTTTCGATCGACTTGTCCACCGAGTGGGAAATTACGCCCGCGCCGTGGGTTGATCGAGCGCGGCACCGGCTATGCTCGCATGGACAGAACACCAACGAACGAGAACCGAAGGACCCTGACGTGCAGATTTCCAGCCACGATGCCTCCCCGGCATTTGCGCTCGGATTGATGGCGTTCTGGCCCACTCGTCGTAGCGCATGCTTCGATCAGGCGTGTTGCTGAGCGGCGATTTCTCGCTGCCTGCACCCCTGACTTTGTCGCTTCTTCGCTCGGAGTCTGTCTTCTCATGTTCAACCTTCTTTTGTTCACCCTTGTCGGCGTCGGCGCCCAGCTCGTCGACGGCGCCCTCGGTATGGCCTTCGGTGTCACCGCAACCACTCTGCTGATGATCGGTGGGCTCGGTCCGGCTCAGGCCAGCGCCGCGGTTCACCTGGCCGAGGTCGGCACCACCCTCGCTTCGGGTGTGTCGCATTGGAAGTTCAAGAACATCGACTGGAAGCTGGTCGCCAAGCTGGGCGTGCCCGGCGCTGTCGGCGCATTCATCGGTGCCACCGTTCTCTCGGGTCTGTCGACCGAAGCGGCAGTCCCCATCACGGCGACGATTCTGCTGGCAATCGGTATCTATGTGGCACTTCGCTTTTCGGTCCGTCCACCAGCTGTCGCGAATGCTCGCACCACCCCGCACACCGCTCGCTTCCTGTCTCCGCTCGGGCTGTTCGGTGGTTTCATCGACGCATCCGGCGGCGGCGGTTGGGGTCCGATCACCACCAGCACACTGCTCTCCCGCGGCAAGACCGCACCGCGCACGGTGATCGGCTCGGTCAGCGCGTCGGAGTTCCTGGTCGCGTCCGCTGCTTCGCTGGGATTTCTCATCGGGCTCGGTCACGAGTCGATGGGAAACCTCCTCGTTGTTGCCGGTCTCGCTCTCGGCGGTGTGATCGCAGCACCGTTTGCGGCGTGGTTGGTCAGCCGCGTGCCCGCGACGTTGCTCGGAACGGCAGTGGGCGGCGTGATCGTGCTGACCAACGCGCAGAAGCTGTTCAAATCCTTCGACATCACCGGCGCGGTCACGGTGGCCGGATACCTCACCATCATCGCCGCCTGGGCAGCGTTGCTGTTCTACGCGTGGAAGCGGTCCACGCTCACCCCGGCCGAAGCAGAAGGCGACTTCACGGGAGTCGAACTCGCGGTCGAGACCGAACTCACCGAGCCTGCAGCCAAGCGCGAACGATAACTCGTCACAGAAGAAATCCCGGGTATCCGCGCTGGGATACCCGGGATTTCCTGCTTTCGCCTTTAGTTGCTTCCGTCGAACGCGTCAAGAATCCGCCCCGCAGCCAAAGCCGCAGTCAGTGAACCGTCGCGCACGCTCTGCTCGACGTCGGCCCGGATCGCACGCACCCGATCGTTGCTGGAGAGTCTGCGCAGCAGCTGATCGTTGACCATCGTCCAGGTCCAGTCGACCTGCTGCTGTCGGCGCTTCTCCTCGAACTGCCCCGCTTCGGTGAGCACCTCACGGTGCTTGGTGACAGTTCCCCAGAACTCGTCCAGACCGATACCTTCGAGGCCGCTCATCGTGATGACGGGCGGCTTCCAGATCGCGTCGTGCGGGTAGATCAGGCGCAGCGCTCCGGCCAGTTCGCGGGCCGCGCCTTTCGCCTCGCGCTCGTGCTTGCCGTCGGCCTTGTTGACCGCGACCAGATCCGCGAGTTCGAGTACACCCTTCTTGATCCCCTGCAACTGATCGCCCGTACGAGCGAGGGTCAAGAACGTGAAGCAGTCCACCATGTTCGCGACGGTGACCTCGGACTGCCCGACGCCCACCGTTTCCACGAGGATGACGTCGAAACCGGCAGCCTCGAGAAGCACGATGGTCTCGCGGGTTGCCTTTGCAACACCGCCGAGGGTGCCGGACGTCGGTGACGGACGAATGTATGCGTTCTTCTCGACCGTGAGGCGAGCCATGCGCGTCTTGTCGCCGAGGATGGAGCCACCGGTGCGGGTGGACGACGGATCGACCGCCAACACCGCAACCCGATGCCCCTTCTCCAGCAAGTACATTCCGAGCGCATCGATGAACGTCGACTTGCCGACGCCGGGGACGCCGGTGATGCCGATCCGGTGTGCTCCCCCGGCCTCGGGCAGCAACTTCAGCAGAAGCTGCTGCGCTAGAGCCCGGTGGTCGTCGCGAGTGGACTCGACGAGGGTGATCGCCCGAGCGAGGCCGGCACGTTGATTTCCACGTACCGCCTCGGCGAGAGAATCAACTGATGGCCTTGCCGCTGGCGACGGCGTGTCGATGGGCTGACGTGCCATCTTCAGTGACCCCTTCTCAGCTGTTGTCGTGACCCAGTTGGGCGGAGAGCTTCTCCAACAATCCGCTGGCGGCGTCGGCGATGACGGTGCCGGGCGGGAAGATGGCAGCAGCGCCGGCTTCGTAGAGTTCGTCGAAGTCACCGGGCGGGATGACGCCGCCGACGACGATCATGATGTCGGGACGACCGGCCGCAGCCAGAGCTTCCCGCAGCGCCGGCACCAAGGTGAGGTGACCGGCTGCCAACGACGACACACCGACTACGTGGACGTCGTTGTCGGCCGCCTGGTTGGCGACCTCTTCGGGGGTCTGGAACAGCGGTCCGACGTCCACGTCGAATCCGATGTCGGCAAAGGCCGTGGAGATGACCTTCTGGCCACGGTCGTGACCGTCCTGGCCCATCTTCGCAACGAGGATGCGGGGACGACGTCCCTCGTCCTCGGCGAACTTCTCGACCAATTCCATCGCCTTGCTGATGTTGCTCACCGATCCTGCCTCGTCGCGGTACACACCACTGATGGTGCGGATCTCCGCCTGGTGGCGTCCGTACACCTTTTCGAGGGCGTCGGAAATCTCGCCGACGGTAGCCATGGCGCGGGCCGCAACGACGGCGAGTGCGAGGAGGTTGTTCTCCATGCCGCCTTCGGTGGACGCTGCCGCGCGCGTGAGGTCGGCGAGTGCAGCCTCGACGGCTACCGGATCACGTTCTGCGCGAAGACGAACCAGCTTCTCGAGCTGTTCCTTACGCACCTTGGAGTTCTCGACCTTGAGAACCTCGATGGTATCGACCTCGTCGGGAACGTACTTGTTGACGCCGACCAACGGCTGACGACCGGAGTCGATGCGCGCCTGCGTACGAGCGGCAGCTTCCTCGATGCGCAGCTTCGGGATGCCCTCGTTGATGGCCTGAGCCATTCCGCCGGCTTCCTCGACTTCTTCGATGTGCTTACGTGCCCGGTTGGCGAGCTCGTTGGTGAGCCACTCGACGTAGTACGAGCCGCCCCAGGGGTCGATCGGGCGAACGGTGCCGGACTCCTGCTGCAGCAGCAACTGGGTATTGCGGGCAATACGCGCGGAGAAGTCCGTCGGCAGAGCGATGGCTTCGTCGAGAGCGTTGGTGTGCAGCGACTGGGTGTGTCCCTGCGTGGCTGCCATGGCTTCGACGCAGGTACGCGGAACGTTGTTGAAGACGTCCTGCGCGGTCAGCGACCAACCCGAGGTCTGCGAGTGGGTACGCAGCGACAGAGACTTGGCGCTCTTGGGGTCGAACTTGGCAACCAGCTCGGCCCACAGGAGGCGTCCGGCGCGGAGCTTTGCGACCTCCATGAAGAAGTTCATGCCGATGGCCCAGAAGAAGGACAGGCGAGGCGCGAACTTGTCGATGTCCATCCCGGCGTCGAGGCCGGCGCGGATGTACTCGACGCCGTCGGCGAGGGTGTATGCCAGTTCCAGATCGGCCGTCGCTCCGGCTTCCTGGATGTGGTAGCCCGAGATGGAGATGGAGTTGTACTTCGGCATTTCCGCGCTGGAGTACGCGAAGATGTCCGAGATGATCCGCATCGAGGGCTTGGGCGGATAGATGTAGGTGTTACGAACCATGAACTCTTTGAGGATGTCGTTCTGGATCGTTCCGGCCAGCTTGTCCGGAGTGACACCCTGCTCACCTGCCGCTGCGACGTACAGCGCGAGGATCGGCAACACGGCACCGTTCATCGTCATCGAGACCGACACCTGCGAGAGGTCGATCCCGTCGAAGAGCTGACGCATGTCGAGAATGGAATCGATTGCGACACCGGCCATTCCGACGTCACCGGCAACGCGCGGGTGATCGGAGTCGTAGCCGCGGTGGGTGGCGAGGTCGAAGGCGACCGAGAGGCCCTTCTGGCCAGCCGCGAGGTTACGACGGTAGAACGCATTCGACTCGGCGGCAGTGGAGAAGCCGGCGTACTGGCGAATGGTCCACGGCTGGTTCACGTACATGGTCGGGTACGGACCACGCAGGAACGGCGCAGCGCCCGGGAAGCTGTCGAGCGGGTAACCGGACTCGGCGGCCGCTGTGCGGTCGGCGCCGGTGTACACCGGCTTGACGTCGATGCCTTCCGGGGTGGACCAGACAACCTGCTCGGCGGCGTAGTTGTTGGCGTTGGCGCCCTCTTCGATGAGCGCCTGTGTCTGCTCGACCGACGGCGGTGTGGGTGCCGGAGACTGCGGGTCCTCGAGTGGGACCTCGGCGAAACTGCCGATCACGTGCTTGACCTCTCGTGTCGTCACTTGGAGCTTCCCGTCTCGATGAAGTCGAGCAGTTCGGTCAGAGCCGACACTGCGTCGATGCGGGCGGTGAGGAATCCGTCCGGGCGAGAATCGCCGGTCGCGTCTGCGACTGCCTTTTCCGGGCCGGCCAGCAGCACCTTGGTGATACCGGCAGCGCGAAGTTCGGCGACGGCTGCTGCGGCACTCTCGCCGTAACGCTTGTCCGTGCCACACAGCACGGCGACGGTGGCACCAGAAGCCTTGACGGCTGCTGAGATAGCCTCGGCGCCCACCTCGAGCGGGCCGGGGTTGACTGCGTCGATGCCACCCGAAGCGAGCAGATTGGACGCAAACGTGGTGCGCACGTTGTGTTCTGCGACCGAGCCCAGCGGCGCGAGAAGCGCAGTGGGACGGGCGCCGCCGGCGTCGAGGAACGCATCCGAACGGTCGCGAAGCGCTTCGAACGCAGCTGCGTAGCGGGCGACGGCCTGACCGGGCTCGACTGCTTCGGCGGACAGCGGGGTTTCACCGAGGTTCGGGAACTCGTTGACACCGGTGACCGTGGTCTTGCGGTGTGCGATGTCGGAGTCGCGCTTGGCCTTGGTGGCCGCGATGCGACCGGAGACGATTCCCGCTTCGAGTGCAGCAAGATATCCGCCGGCTGCTTCGATTTCCTGGAAGAACTCCCACGCGGTGGCGGCGATCTGCTGTGTCAGGTCTTCGACGTACCAGGATCCGGCCGAAGGATCGAGGACACGGCCCAGGTGCGACTCTTCGAGCAGGAGCAACTGTGTGTTTCGGGCGATGCGTGAGGAGAACGACTTGCTGACGCCGAGGGTGCCGTCGGCAAGCGCGACGTCGAACGGAAGAACCGTCACCGCGTCTGCTCCGCCGACACCGGCGCCGAATGCGGCGAGGGTGGTGCGCAGCATGTTCACCCAGGGATCACGCTGAGCCATCATCGCGGCGGAGGTGACCGCATGCTGGGGCGCTCCACCGAAATCGGAAGCTCCGCAGACCTGGGCGATACGTGCCCACACGAGACGTGCGGCACGGAACTTCGCGATGGTCTGGAACTGATCGTCGGTTGCCGAGTAGCGGAAAGCCAACTGCGACAACGCAGCACCGATGGTCAGGCCGCTCTCAGCGGTGAGTGCGCGGAGGTATTCGAGACCTGCGGCAATCGCGGCTCCGAGTTCTTCGGCATCCCCGGCACCGGCGTTGTGGAACGCCGTGCCGTCGACGGTGATCGCGTGCACGGTTTCCGCGCGAGCTGCAGCGAGGGCAGCCAACTCGACGGCGTCGGCAAGTTCGACGTCGGCTGAGCCGGAAAACGAACTGGTCAGCGGAGCGGCACCGAGGTGGATGCGGATACCGGCGCGATCGCTGACGCCGTCACCGGCTTCGGCACGCGCGTCGAGGAGTGAGAAGAGTGCGCGGGCGCCATCGCCGGCCTCCGCGCCTGCGTCGAGCGTCAGCGGCGCGAGATCGAGAAGCACGCCCTCGAGCGCAGCGGCGAGGTCGGTGACCGGAACGCCGCCCCCGCCCACCGTCAACCAGAGTGCGCTGACGCCGTTTTCGAGGGCGTCCAGGACGCTGCGATTCGTCTCGGCTGCGGAGGAGGTTCCGAATGCAGCGGAGACCAACCAGCCGGCATTGACGTCACGGTGAGCATCGACACCCCGCACGTACGGGAACGTGCCCGGCAGGGTCTGCTCGGGACGCTCGTCGCGTGGGCTGTAGAGCGGTGCGACAGTGACGCCGTCGTAGGTGACGGTTTCGAGCAGTTTCTGGGGCTCGGGGCCCAGTTCTGCCGCATCGACTCTGCGGGACTTGGCGAGCACACCGGCTACGGAGCGCTGCCACTCCGCGTATGCCTGCTCGACAGCCTCGGCTTCTGAAGCTAATGACACTGTGTCCGCTCCCTCTCATTTTTAGCGTGAGCGCTGTACCGATAATCGGAATTGTTCGTTAGTTCTGTGATGCTAACCCGCGTCTGAGCTCAGATATCGTGAGGATCACGTCAGGTTCTTCACAGTGCCGTTCACGACGCCGTTCACGACCACTTCCCGACCGGTCCGCCGGCGTGCGTGTTCAGTGATTCGGGCACCTGCAACTGGTCCTTACCTAGCGATTGTTCAGCATGTATGTGAGTTACTCGCGAGTTCGTTTCACTGGCCGGGACTGCAGGTGTGGACCACCTGGAAAGCGTAGTGGTTTTCGTCACAGCTCAGCTTTCATTGTCGCCTGGAGCACGTGAATTTCCGGCATTCGGGATGGTCGTCGGCACACCGTTCCCAGCGCGCGAGCGACTCGGTTCACCGTTCACAGGTAGCCTTGTGACCTGTGATGGGACGCCTGCTGGACCGAAGATTGATCGCAATAGTCCTGGTAGTGCTCGCTTTGTTCCTCGCAGCCCTCCTCGCCCCACATCCCACGGTGTCTCAGGTGCGAGAGTGGGCGGACTCGGTTGGCCCCGCGTTTCCCCTCGTGTTCTTCCTGGTTCATTCGATAGTCACCGTCGCGCCGTTCCCGCGCACCGTCTTCACCCTCAGCGCGGGCGTTCTCTTCGGTTCGGTGACCGGCATCGCCCTTACGGTGGCGGCGACGACCGTGAGCGCTGTTCTGGCCCTCTACCTGGTGCGCGCCATCGGCCGCGACGTCGTCTGGCAACGGATTTCGAGTCCGACGATCCGGCGGGTGGACGAGCGGATCGAGAAGCGGGGGTGGCTGGCCGTCGGCTCTCTGCGCTTGATCGCGTTCGTCCCCTTCTCGGTGGTGAACTACTGCTGCGGCATTTCGTCGATCCGGATCGTGCCCTACGTCCTTGCCACCGTTGTCGGCATTTTGCCCGGCACCGTGGGGATCGTCGTTCTGGGCGATGCACTCTCCGGCGAAGCCGATCCTCGTCTCCTGATCCTCTCGGGGGTCTGTATTGCAATCGGCATCGCCGGTCTGGTGTTCGACGCTCGCCGCCAGCCCCCGTTGAGCGAAACCACCATCGACACAGGTCAACCTCAAGAGATTGATTTGATCGAGTCAACCCAAAACGATTGACTATTGAAAGTCAACTACATAACATTGACTAATGTTCGTACTGACGGTGGATCAACGAGGTAGCCGACGGGATGTCGATCGCGTCGGGGAGATTCTCGGTGCACTGTCCGGGTACAAACTCCTTCGACCGTTCGAGCGCACTGCAGGCGACGAGATTCAAGCGGTCACCGACGACCCGGCACTGCTCGTCCCCGTCGTACTGGAGCTGATTCGGCGCGAACACTGGAGTGTCGGGATCGGGATCGGCCCAGTCGAGCAGCCTCTCCCACGGCAGACTCGCGCCGGACGCGGGCCGGCGTTCGAAGCTGCGCGGGTCGCCGTCGAGCGCGCCAAGCGAGCGCCGGCCAAAATAGCCGTCGAGCAGGCACCGGCCGACAGATCGCGCGACGAACTTGCCGCCGACGTCGACGCCGCGTTCACCTTGCTCGGCACGATTGTCACGAGACAGACGAAGGACGGGCGCGAAGCCATCGCTCTGATGGACATCGGACTCACTCAGATCAGCGCGGCCACCCAACTCGGAATCACCAAGCAGGCCATGTCGAAGCGACTCCTGACCGCCGGATGGCACGCAGAACTCGCCGGGCGCAGACTCGCAGAACGGCTTTTGGTCAGACTCCAGCCCTAGACTGCTCACGCTCGCACCAGTACAACTCGTCGACACAGCAGGGGGCTCGGATACATGGTCGTTCTGGCGTTGATCGCACTCGCCGTCGCCGCCGCCGCACCAGCAGTTGCAGCGGCGCTGGGACCGCTCAGTCGTGGTCGACTGGAAGTGCCCGAATGGGCGTCGTCCGTGGTGGCTCTACCAGCGCTCGGTGTTGCCGCGCTGGCATCGACCCGAACGAGCCCGGTCACCGGATTTGCACTCGGGGCGACGCTTGTCCTGTGCGTACTTGCCGCCGCCACGGCCGGCGCACCGTTGGTGCTCGCCACCTTCAAGATCGCCCGCCGCCAACCGGACGGAAGCCCGGCACCGGATGCCGGACCTCTTCGCGGTGGACGTGTGATCGGGATACTCGAGCGACTCGCGGTAGCGGCGTCGATTCTCGCGACCTGGCCGGAAGGCATCGCGATCGTCTTGGCAGTCAAGGGACTCGCACGGTACCCGGAACTTCGCGAACCGCACGCTTCCGAGCAGTTCATCATGGGAACCTTCGTCAGCGTCCTCTGGGCGATCGCTGTATGTGGAACGGGACGGGCACTCATCACGTAGGTGATGAGTGCCCGTCCCGATTACTACTACGAAAGGTGACTACTGGCGCTGGCCGCCTTCCGGCGGCTGACCCTGGTACGGGTACTTCTGCTGGAATTCTTCACGCTCGGACGGCAGCGGAAGCTGACCGGGCCACGGATTTTCACCCTGCTGCGGTAGCGCGGGATCGGTGAATCCAGGCTGCTCGGGCGCACTTTCACGGCGGTGCCTGACTGCAGCTGCCGGATCTTCGACGGGTGTGCGCGCAGCAACTTCAGCGGCGCGCACTGCTTCTGCGATGGCCGGGTCGGATTTTGTCTCGAACCACTCTGCCACCTCCGCTGAATCGTCCTCAGGGTTGGGAAGATTCTCTTCGGCGGCCGGCGGTTCGTAACGGAAAACACCGTCCTGTCCCTGCGCGCCAAGCGTTTTCGCAAATCCCTTCAGTGCGTCACCGAAGTCGCTGGGTACGAGCCAGACCTTGTTTGCATCCCCCTGCGCCATCTGCGGCAACGTCTGAAGGTACTGGTATGCAAGCAATTCCGGAGTCGGCTTACCGGACTTGATGGCGGCGAAGACCTTCTCGATGGCCTTGGCCTCGCCTTGGGCCTGCAGGTACTTGGCCGCGCGGTCACCTTGAGCGCGAAGGATCTGAGACTGACGCTCGCCCTCGGCGTTCAGGATCGACGCCTGCTTGTTGCCCTCGGCAGAAAGAATCTGACTCTGCTTTGCACCCTCGGCGGTCTTGATAGCGGACTCACGGTGACCTTCAGCCGTCAGAATCATGGCGCGCTTTTCACGGTCCGCCTTCATCTGCTTCTCCATCGACTCCTGGATCGAGGGCGGCGGATCGATGCTCTTGAGCTCGACGCGGGCCACTCGCAGGCCCCAGCGACCGGTTGCCTCGTCGAGGACACCGCGAAGCTGACCGTTGATGGAATCACGCGAGGTCAGCGTCTCTTCGAGAGTCATTCCGCCGACGACGTTTCGCAGCGTCGTGGTTGCCAACTGCTCGACGGCAGCGATGTAGTTGCTGATCTCGTACACCGCAGCTTGGGGATTGGTGACCTGGAAGTACACCACGGTGTCGATGGACAGTGTCAGGTTGTCCTGGGTGATCACCGGTTGCGGCGGGAAGGAGACGACGCGCTCGCGAAGATCCACCTTGGCGCGCACGCGATCGGCGAACGGGATCAAGAACGTCAGCTGACCGGACACCGTCTTCGAATATCTGCCGAGCCGTTCGATGACCGCGGCTTCTGCCTGCGGTACCAGTGCCACCGACTTCGCGACCACCAAGATCACGAATAGCACCAACACACCGAGCACTATGAGTGCTGCCATTAAGGTCCCCTCCAGACGACTGCTGTTGCGCCGTTGATTTCCATCACCGTCACCTTGGTGCCCGGCGGGTACACCTCGGTGGTGTCGTACGGCCTGGCAGTCCACACCTCGCCGTCCAACTTGACCTGCCCGGAATGCTCGCCTACTTCTTCCAGAACCAGAGCGTGCTTACCTTCGAGTGCTTGAATTCCGGTCGGGGTCGGCGGCGGACTACCGAAGCGACGCAACATGATCGGTCGCACGCCCAGGACCAGAGCGGCGGAGAAAACTCCGAACATGACGGCGTCGACCCACACCGGGAAGTCGGTGACAGCACTGACACCGGCAGTAGCGAGCGCCCCACCGGCGAGCATCAGCAGGAAGAAATCCCCCACCAACGCCTCGGCCCCGGCGAGCACAAGTGCTCCGATCAGCCAAATTAGTGCAGCCACAACACCATCTAACCAGAATGTGTGACCCAGGCCGCCGCTACGTCAGTTCGGCTCGGTAACGAAATCGACAAGTTGTTCGACGGCGCCGATCAACGGAGCTTCCAGATCGCGGAAGCTCTCCACCGAGTTGTAGACCCGTCGCCAGCCCTCCTGAGGGGTACCCCAACCGAGTTCGCGGCAGATTCCCGTCTTCCAATCCTCCCCGCGCGGAATCTTCGGCCAGGCTGCGATACCGACGGATTTGGGGCGCACTGCCTCCCAGACGTCGATGTACGGGTGACCGGTCACCAGCACGTTCGGTCCGAGGCCCTGCGTCAGTTGGGTTTCCTTGGAACCGGTGACCAGGTGGTCGACCAGGACCCCGACGCGGCGGCCGGGACCTGGACCGAATTCGGCAAGCCGCTCCCCCAGATTGTCGAGTCCTTCGAGATGTTCGACGACAACACCTTCGACACGAAGGTCGTGACCCCATACCCGCTCGACGAGGGCCGCGTCGTGCACTCCCTCCACCCAGATCCGGCTGGGCAGTGCCGTGCGGGCACGCAAGCCTTCGACTCGCGTCGAACCCGAAGCCGACCGTGCGGGCTTGGTGGACGCGGGCTTGGGTGCAGGCCGGACGAGGGTGACCGGTGAGCCGTCGACGAGGAAAGCCGCCTCGCGCATCGCGAACAACCGCGTCCGGGAACGCCCGTCCTCGAGGCGCACGAAATCGCCGTCGTACGTGCGCTCGAAACCGACTACCGCCCCGCAGAATCCCGTCGCCGCATCCTCGACGACTAGATCACGTTCGGCCGCCACTTCGGGCGTCACGCGCTTCTGTTTACGGGTATGACCCGCAAAAATGTCACCGTATCCGTTGCCACCGCTCACGCCGGATCACGCTAGGTCACAACGCCGGGGCCGCGCATCTCGCCACGCCGAACTAAACTTCACGGTCATGAGTTCTCCCAGCGCAACCCTCACCGTGTGGGCAGCGTCATGGCTCGCCGGCGACGCTGCGCCGGACGACGTCATCGACGCCCTTGCCGCGTGGGCACCGATGCACCTGATCGGGGCCGCCGATGCGGAAACCGCAGTCCGCCACGATCTCGAGTGGCCGGGTCTCACGGCATCCGGTATCTCCACGCTGCTGAAAATCGCGCGCTCGGAGGCCGCCGAAGTCCGCCTGGTCCTTCCCACGGCCGGCGACGTGCGAGGCCTGCCTACGGGAACTGAGTTCGCTCGCGCTGCGATCAACGCGGGTGAGGGGATACAAATCGGCGCCGTCGGCAAACCCGGAGTCGGCCTCGTGCCGTCGAAGGAAGGCCCGGACGTCTTGCGGTGGACGGTCTTCTCCATCCCGACTGTGGCGGGCAGCGCCGAAACGATCGGGCTCCGCGAAGCCGAATACGAACTGCGTCAAGCTGTTCGGGATGCAGCGGAGATCCTCGGCGGGCTTCCGACTGTTGCCACGGGTATGCCCGGAAGCGACGCGCGCACCCTGGTCGCCGAAGCACTGCAGGCGCAGGCCGGGTATCGCTGGCCGTCGACGCTGTCGCCGCGGCATCTGCAGGTGATCGACACCGCCGACAACGTGGCAGCAATTCTTGCCGTCGCCGCGTCGGCCGGGACCAACCAGGCACCGAGCGTGTCCACCGCGCAGACGCGTGAAGACCTGCTGCGTCGACTGTGGGACGTCGTCCGCATCGCCCGTGTTGCTTCGGCCAACAGCGTGTCGATCAGAGCTTGAGCACGAAGTTCCGGCGTTTCTCGGCAAATCCGTTGCGGTCACCGAACATGTCGATCTTCATCTCTTCGAGTTCACGTTCCTCGTAGGGCTGCACCGGATCACGTTCCAGCCGAAGACGTTTGCGCTCCAGCATCGATTCCACGCGATCTCCTTCGAGTAAGTCGACGGCGACCTTGTCCAGCCACGCCTCGAACAGATCCGGCCGCCTGGGGCCGATCGCGTCGACCAGTCCGATGTCCAAGGCTCGACGGATACCGATAGGACTGCATTCGGTCAGCAGGCTGCGTGCCTGCTCCTCGCCGACGCGGGCCGGAAGTGTGTACGTGTGCAGTTCCGAGCCGAACAGGCCCATCGTGGCGTAGTGAGGATTGAGAACCACACCGTCCCTGGCCACGACTACGTCGGCTCCGAGCGGGAGCATGACCCCGCCGGCGCCGGCGTTGCCGGTGAAGGCCGCAACCACAACCTGCTCCGTACAGGTGACTATCGCTTTCGCGATCTCGTTGATGGCCTTGATATTGGCCCACGCTTCTCCGGCTTGATCCGACGCCGCCTCGATGACGTTGAGGTGGATGCCGTTGCTGAATCTGTCGTAGTCGCCCGTCAGGACAAGGATCTTGGTGTCCTGCGCGATCGCCCAGCGCAGCCTGGCCACCAGGCGTGCGCATTGCTTGGTACTCATCGCGCCGTTGTAGAAGCGGAACGAGAGATATCCGATATCGCCGTCCCGGTGATAGTCGGTCTCGGGATAACGGCTCTCCCAGACCTGCGGAACGAACACGTCCGGCCGCACGACAGCGGTCGACGGAAGTTTGACATTGCCCGCACCGACGAGCCGCGCATGTCCGATCCACACCGAACCGTCACCGGTAGCAACACGTATTGCCTGGTGGAAGTACTCGACGATGGTGCCGGGTGCCGCATCGACGTGGGTGTCGAGGAAAGCGTCGTAGACGTAGACACGGTCGAGCCCGAGCTGAACGGCGACGCCGGGAAAACCGTCGGCGGCGTTGACGGCGCGGACGATGCTCGATGCGTCCTCCGCCCAACTGAACACGCGATCGGACTGCTTCATGCTCGGCCTCGATCGGGCCGATGCCACGGGCCTGGCAACCCGCTCGGACGGGATCGGCTGGAAATCAGGAGTACGGAAATGCTCGACGACCTCCGCGATGCACTCCATCGCCGCGTCGGTGACCGCCCCGTTGTACACCGAGGATTTGGTTGCCCCGCTCGGAAGTTCGAAGGTCCGCCACGCCCACACCGCTCCTGCATCGAGTTCCTCGGCGGCCTGCAATGCGGTGACTCCCCAGATCGGTTCGTCGTCTGCAATTGCCCAGTCCAGCGACGACGGTCCGCGATCTCCGGGTGGGCCGGGGTGAATGATGATCGTCGTCCACCGCTGCCAAATAGATTCCGGTACATAGGCTTTCAGAAATGGGCAGATGACGATATCGAAATCCCCGGCCGCCGTTGCGGCCAGCGCCGCTTCTGCGTCGGCTACGACGGAGGTGCGGACCTGGTGTCCTGCCTCCCGAAGAACCAGAGCGGCCCGCTGAGAAAGACCGTTGTCGGAGGTGACGAGGAGAAGCACGCTCAACGGCGGCGCGGAAGCGACGTGTGGGCGCGAGCGCCGGAACAGCGCCGCGGTGGCCGCCCGCAAGCGCCCCTTGGCCGATCCACCTTCGCGTAGCTTCACCGTAGCTCCTACACCCGCAGTGGCCACAGAAGTCGCGAGGGCAGCGGATGTGGGCATCGGTGTGACTTCGGGGGTTGAAACCATGGATTCCTGCTCGCATGCTCGAGTATCCGCAGCGCAGACCCGGCTCCCCCCAGAGCCGGGCCGACGCACCGATAGATTGATTGAGGTATTTAGGGACTTTATACCTACCGTCGGTTTGTTTCAATAGCTATTTTCAAGCAAACAGTTCGCCTGGTCAACGCCCGGGCTTGTGATTGATCGCGATGTGGCGGTCGATTCGAATATGTTCGTCCAGCGTCGGGTAGCGCAGACCGGTGTCCTGGCTGTAGCCCTGACGGCGCAACCAATCCAGGACATCGCCCCAGAACCAAATACCACCGGCCACCGAGTTGTACGGAGTCGGAAAAGGAGTAGCGGCCTGCCGGACCCCTCGCACCCACTGTCCGACGGCTTGCCGAGTCACGCCCGCGCGGTCGGCAATGTCCTGGCGTGACACCAGGTCAGGATGTGTCCGCTGTGGGCGCACCCCCGCGGCGACCAACTGGTCCACCACGGTGATGGCCGTCGTCGCTGCGCGCATGCCCTCCGAGGTGAGCGTCAGCAACTGCAACCCACGTCGATCCTCGACTCTTCCGCCCAAGCTCTCTTCGATCGCCTGCTCTTGCGAGACTGTCAGCATCTGAACGATGAATGTGAATTCGTAACGGTGATAGAGGTCTTCGGCCACGCAATGAACATAGCCGTAAGCTGCACTGTTTCCACATGGACACACCCGGATCCCACCCTCGCACGCACAATGGGCAGATGATCGACGTGGACGACAGTCAGTTCGAGGACATGGTCAAACGGGCGCTCGACAGTCTGCCGCCCAAATTGGGTGCGGAGATGGCCAATGTCGCGGTGACCGTTCAACTCGAAGGAGGACGACCAGGGCTACTCGGGCTGTATCAAGGTATCCCGCTGACCAAGAGAACCACCACGTATGCAGGCGTACTCCCCGACCGCATCACGATCTACCGCAGGGCCATCTGTGCGATCTGCAGCACCGAAGACGAGGTGATCGAGCAGGTTCGCCGAACCGTGATCCACGAGATCGGACACCACTTCGGGATCGGGGATCCCCGGTTGCGCGAACTCGGATGGTGACAACCGACTCATCTACAAGTCGGAAATCAGCTAGAGGTTGATAATCCGCGAATTGTCATGTCAGCTGTACCAAGCCCGCAACAATTGAACACTCACAGGAGTTCGCATGGTCAATTTGATCCAGATCGCCCCGAAGAATGCCCCGACGTTTGCGATGAGCCGACAGAAGGCTGCCGAACTGTTGGGCATCTCGGTCGACAGCGTCGCGTTTCTCCTCAAGTCTCGCTATCTCCCGGATCTGGACGCCGGCCGGTTGATCTCGATGGCCAACCAACCGTGGTTGTACTCGGACGGCGACTTTCCCGTCCTTCAGCAAGGCGCATCCGAACTTGCACCGAAGAAGATGCTGCCCGCCCGTAAGTACATCGGCGAGAGCGCAATTCACTCCGACGCCGAATGCGTGGAAGCCAACCAGGGACAATGGGCCGGATTTAACGTCGACCACGTGTTGAGCGCCCGCTTCCTGCCCGTGACGCTCCGCAAGTTCCCGGTGTCGGTTCTGCAGATCCACGACGTCAACGACGACGACGAGGAACGGGTCTCGTTTGTCGCGACCCTCGCCGGACGAGTCCGCGAACTGGGAGCGCCCGAACTCAACTACATCGACCCGTCACTGAGCCCGGAAGACCGACAGATCGTCGAGACGCTCCTCACCTCGCGCAGCACGTCCACCGTTCCGGGGCCCTGCGGAAAGCTCAAGCAGCCGAACACCTGAGCGTCGGGCCGTCAGCGGGGACGCTGAACGGCCGCGCAGCAGTTCACTGCGCACGAGCGTCCGTTGGTGGTCGAGCCGAGCAGCGGCTCGACCCCCAGTCGCAGTGGCTGCTCGGCCTCGGCCAGTTCCTGAACGAGCGTGGGCACCAGCTGCGCAAAACGCTGATCGCGGCCGGGTGTCGCTGCACGAACGAAATCCATCCCGAGTTCGGCTGCCTTGTCCTTGGCCTCGGTGTCCAGGTCCCACACCACTTCGAGGTGATCGGAGACGAAACCGACGGGGCACACGATCACAGCGCGAACGTCCTTGGCGGACAACGTATCCAGATGATCACAGATGTCAGGGTCCAGCCACGGAACCTGCGGCGGGCCAGATCGCGACTGCCACACCAGATCAAAATCTTCGACGCCGACGGCTTCGGCAACAAGCTTCGCGGCCTCGGCGACCTGTCGGCTGTAGAGGTTTCCGCCCTCCGTCGGCGGACCCGCATTGCGGTCTGCGGCAATCGGTACCGAATGCGCTGTGAACACCAGGCGCGCGGTATCGCGAGTCGCTTCGGGCAACTCGGCGCGGGCAGCTCGGACCCCGTCGGCGAATGCGCCGACGACAAGCGGATGGTCGTAGTATTGGCGAAGTTTGGTCAGCGTCGGTGCGCCGTCACCGACCGCCTCACGGGCACGGGCGATGTCCTCGTGGTACTGCCGACACCCGGAGTAACCGCCCCACGCCGACGTGGCGAACACGGCGGCGTTGCGGATACCGTCCTCGCGCATCTTGGCAACGGCGTCTTCGACCATCGGGTGCCAGTTGCGGTTGCCGAAGTACACGGGCAAGTCCAGGCCGGCTGCTGCCAGTTCACCCTCGACCCGGTCGATCAGGTCCCGATTGAGCGCGTTGATAGGTGAAACCCCACCGAAATGCATGTAGTGCTCGACGACGGCGTCGAGGCGCTCCGCCGGCACTCCCCTACCGCGCGTGACGTTTTCGAGGAAGGGTCGTACGTCTTCGGGTTTTTCGGGACCGCCGAACGACAAAACGAGAAGAGCATCGAACTGCATGTCCATACTTACGGTCATGAGTTCAATCTTGCGCGATGCCGTTCGGCGGGGGTCACCCGGGTACTCACCTGCGTAGTAGAACTAGTGCTACTAGCCGACCATCGCGTGGAAGCCGCCGTCGACGTAGATGATCGACGCGGTCGTGCCGGGCAACCAATCCGAGAGGACGGTGCAGACGGTCTTGGCCACGGGCTCGCGATCGTCGACGTCCCAGCCGATGGGCGCAGCGCCGTCCCATGCGGTGTTGAGCTTGTCCAACTCCGCGCCCGGACCGGTGCTGTCACCGGCAATGGCCTTGGCGGCCAGGGTCTTGATCGGGCCGGAGGACACCAGGTTCGAGCGGATGCCACGAACGCCGACCTCTTTGGCCACGTAGCGGTTCACGGCCTCGAGCGTCGCCTTGGAGACGCCCATCCAGTTGTAGAACGGCATTGCGCGTGCCGGATCGAAGTCCATACCGACGATGGACGCGTTGTCGTTGAGCACCGGCAGCAACGCCTTGGCCAGCGCGCTGTACGAGTATGCGGACACCTCGAGTGCGACCGCCACGTCCTCCCACGGCGCGTCCATGAACGGGCTTCCCAGGCAGGAACGGGGGGCAAAGCCGATCGAGTGGACGACGCCGTCGATACCCTCGGGAGCCAGCTCGCGAACACGCTCGGCGAGGGAGGCGAGATCCTCCGAACTCTGGACGTTGAGCGAGATTGCCGGCGGCACGGGCTGCGGTAGGCGCTGGGCGATACGGTCGATGAGGCGCAGACGATCGAACCCGGTGATGAGCACCTTTGCGCCCTGCTCCTGCGCGACCTTGGCCACGTGGAACGCGATCGACGAATCGGTGATGATGCCGGTGACAAGAATGGTCTTACCCTCGAGCAAACCGCCCATGAGATGTCCTCCTGATTTCAGACGTACGAGAAAGGTGTGCGTGTTCGAAAAAGCGGGTCAGTGCCCCATGCCGAGTCCGCCGTCGACGGGGATGACCGCACCCGAGACATATGCCGAATCGTCCGAGGCGAGGAAACTGACAACTGCTGCAACATCTTCCGGCTTTCCGGTCCGCTGCAACGGGATGAACTCGGTGGCCTTGTCCTTGACGTCGTCGCCCAGGGCGGCCGTCATGTCGGTCTCGATGAATCCGGGAGCGACCACGTTGGCGGTGATCGAGCGCGAGCCGAGTTCCCTGGTCAGGGAACGCGCGATACCGACGATGCCTGCCTTGGACGCGGCGTAGTTGACCTGGCCGGCCTGTCCTGCCAGACCCACCACCGAACCGAGGAAGATGAACCGTCCGAAACGCGCGCGCAGCATCGAACGGGTCGCACGCTTGGAGAGGCGGAAGGTTCCGGTCAGATTTGCGTCGACAACGCTCGTGAACTGCTCTTCGCTCATCCGCATGATCAGTGTGTCGTCGGTGACGCCGGCGTTGGCGACGATGACCTCGACCGGGCCCTGGTGTGCCTCGACCTCTTTGAACGCCCGGTCGATCGACTCGGTGTCGGTGACGTCGCAGACAACGCCGAACAAACCTTCAGGGACACCGGAACCGCGATGCGTGACGGCTACCTTGTGACCGTCTGCAGCGAGTCGCTGAGCGACGGCCAAGCCGATTCCGCGGTTGCCGCCGGTGACGAGCACCGAGCGCGGTGTGGTGACGGTCCGTTCGGAAACCACTGTCGTGGGAGGGGTAGACATGGCGATCAACCTATCAATTCTCTGCGGGCCGCGTACCAGCGGTATTTGGACAATTCGGAACTGCTCTCGATCAAGGCAGACGCTGCCTGCGTACCAGGGCGATCGTCAGACCTGCGGTCGCGAACACGACGCCGAGGATCAACCATGGTCGACTCGCGTCGCCTCGAGTCGTCTCGAAACCGATCTGCTCTTCGAGCGTGTCGTACACCTGGCGCAGTTCTTCCAGGCTCGATGCCGTGAAAAAACTTCCGCCGGACAGGTTGGCGATCTCTTTCAACGACGCATCGTCGACCGGGACGGGGATTCGGTCCCCTTCGATCTCGACGCGTCCGTATGTCGTTCCGAAGGAAATGGTCGAGATCGGAACGCCCTTGTCCTTGGCTTGACGGGCTGCGGTGAACCCACCCCGCGGATCGTCCGAGTTCTCGGGAACGGTCTGCTTACCGTCGGACAGCAACACGATGCGCGCCGGTGGCGCCTGATCGCTGCCACCGAGAACAGCCGACAGCGTGTCGATCGACTGTAAGGAGGTGAAGATCGCTTCGCCCGTCGCCGTCCGCTCACTGAGCTTGAGGTTGTCGATGGCGACCTTTGTGGCGTCACGATTCGTGGTGGGCGACACCAGAACCGAGGCGGTTCCGGCAAATGCGACCAACCCGAGATTGATTCCAGGAGTGAGACCGTCGGCAAACGACTTGGCTGCTTCCTGCGCTGCTGCCAATCGCGTCGGCTCGACATCGGTGGCCTGCATCGACAGCGACACGTCGATCACGAGGATCACGGTGGCGCGGTTTCGCGGGACTTTCTTGTCTGCCGTCGGACCGGCAAGGGCGACGGTGAAGAACACCAACGCGACGACCATCAGAATCGCCGGAATATGACGCCACCGCCCGGGCCGCGAAGGCGCGACCTTCTCCAGTAGCGCGAAGTTCGTGAACCGAAGTGTGTGCTTTTCACGCTGCTTCTGGACAAAAACGTAACCGACAACCAACGCGGCGATGACAGCGAGGAACAGCAGCCACCACGGTGCGGTGAATTGAGAAAGACTCACGAACGAACGCCCCCAGTTCCGGCGCCGGCACCATAACTGTGGCGGCGTGCCGAGATGAATCTCACGACGTCGGCGATCCAGTCTCTGTCGGTGTGCAGAGACATCAGCGGTGCGCCGCAACGACGTAGAGCTTGTCGGACCTCGACGCGGTGCTCAGCGGCGACTCTGGCGAAGTCGGCTCGCAGTTGCGGCGTCGTGGTGAATTCTCTCGTCCGACCGGACTCCGGATCGTGGAGCACCACGTCGCCGACGTCGGGCAGTTCGAGGTCACGCGGGTCGACCACTTCGACGCCGAGCACGTCGTGCCGTCCCGAAATGGCGCGCAGCGAGCGTTCCCAGTCGATCGGCCCGAGGAAGTCACTGATGACCACCGCGAGTCCGCGCCGACGCTGTGGGCGTCTGAGCGCTTCGATCGCCCCGACCAGATCGCCACGTACCCCGTCCGGAGCGTGCGGGGTCGTCGCGATCTTACGGAGCATCGCCTGTGCGTGAATTCGCCCACCACGGGCCGGAATTCGTGTTGTCTGTGCGCCCGTCGAGATGATGGCGCCAACGCGATTACCTCCCGAACTGGTCAGGTGGGTGATCGCTGCGGCCGCGGCGACGACCAGGTCACGCTTCTCGCATCCGCCCGTCCCGAAATCGAGACTCGCGGACAGGTCGATGACGAGCCACGTCTCGAGCTCACGATCTGCGACCGACTGACGCACGTGCGGGTGCGTCGTACGGGCGGTGACGGACCAGTCCATCTGCCGCACGTCGTCGCCCGGCTGATACTCGCGAGCGTCCCCCGGTTCCGAACCCGGGCCGGGAATCAGACCGAGGTGGTCGCCGTGCAGCACACCGTCGAGGCGGCGACGAACCGTCAGCTCGAGGGTGCGCAGCGCAGCGGTGAGCTTGGGATCACTGAGCTCGCCGGATCGGAACGACGGCGGAGAACCGGTGGATCCGGCGGGTGTCGCCTGGCCACCGTCGCGGCCTTCGGTCACTGCGGGCGACTCATCGTCTCAGCGGTCGCGATCGGCGCGCCGTTGCCCTGCGGATTAGCTGTGCCCTGTGGATTGACGGCGCCCTGTGCGTTGAACTGCGGTGCTTGCGGTGCGCCCTGCTGGGGCGGTCCGGGAACGGTGGGAACCGGTCGCGCGGCGATCTGCGGCAGTCCGACGGTCTGCAGTACCCGGGCGATGACGGCGTCGGGAGTCACCTCGTCGGCCATGGCGTCGTACGAGAGAACGAGACGGTGACGCAACACGTCCGGGATCACTTCGATGACGTCCTGCGGCACGACGTAGTCGCGGCCTCGGACGAGTGCGAGGGCCCGCGACGCGGCGATGATGCCGAGCGTCGCACGGGGTGAGGCACCGTAGGCGATCCAGCCTGCGACGTCCTCGAGTCCGACCTCACGCGGCGTGCGCGTAGCGGCGATGACTCGGACCACGTAGTCGACCAGGGCGTGGTGGACGAAGACGTTGCTGGCGACGCGTTGGAGTCTGACCAACTCCTCCGGACCGAGGATCTGGTGCGGCTCCGGAGCTGCGACGCCCATCCGGTAGACGATTTCGCGTTCTTCCTCCACCGTCGGGTAATCGACGAGGATCTTGAACAGGAAGCGGTCGCGCTGCGCCTCGGGGAGCGGATAGACGCCCTCGTTCTCGATGGGGTTCTGCGTCGCCATCACCAGGAACGGATCGGGCATGTGGTACCGCTTGCCACCGATCGAGACGTGGCGTTCGGCCATCACCTCGAGGAGCGCGGACTGCACCTTGGCCGGGGCGCGGTTGATCTCGTCGGCCAGGACGAAGTTCGCGACGACGGGTCCGAGTTCGGTGTCGAACTCTTCGCGACCCTGACGGTAGATGCGCGTACCGATGAGGTCGGTGGGCACCAGGTCAGGGGTGAACTGCACGCGGGAGAACGAACCACCGACGACCTTCGCGAAAGTCTCGACGGCCAGCGTCTTGGCGACGCCGGGGACACCCTCGAGGAGGACGTGCCCCTTGGCCAGGAGACCGACGAGAATGCGCTCGACAAGCCGGTCCTGCCCGACGATGACTCGCTTGACCTCGTAGATCGCTCGTTCCAAGGTCTGAACGTCGGCTGTCAGGGAAGGTGCTGCTCCGTCCGCACTTCCGCCCGCCTTGCTTACGTCGACCGTTCCGACCGAATCTTCACGTGAGGTCACCAAGAATCCATCGCTTTCACCTAGAAAAGTACCGACAGTAACGTGTTCCCCGTCAACTATTCCAGGTAGTTGCGCTCGATGCCGTAACACCACGTCGGGAACTTGATACTTCTCCTGACTATGCGGGTGTCAGCGACAATTTCCTCTGACCGTCAGGACACCAGTCGGACGGCGTACGGCGTCATTCCGCCCCAGCGAACCGGGGAGACCATGACACTCGAACCGGATTGTGGTGCTTCGAGCATCTGCCCGTTACCGAGGTAGAGCGCCACGTGCTGGCTGGCGTTGGGGCCGTAGAAGATCATGTCGCCGCGCTTCATCTCCGAGGACGGAACCTGCGTGCCCGCGGTGTACTGATAGCCGGTGTAGTGCGGCAGCGAGATCCCGATGCCGGCGAAGGCGTAGATCATCAAGCCGGAGCAGTCGAACCCGACTTTGTTGAAGTCGCCGTAACTGTCAGCGACGCCGCCGTCACGGATGCCTCGCGTCGGACCGTTCTCGTCGCCGCCGCCCCAGGCGTACTGCACGCCGAGCTGAGACATCCCGCGGTCGATGACCGATTCGATTGCAGCGCTTCCGGTGACGGAAGGCTTCGGCGTGGTGGGTTTCGGCGTCGTCGGCTTGGGGGTGGTGGGCTTGGGGGTGGTGACCGTTTCCTCGTCGGTGCCGGTCTCTTCGTCCGTGCCTGTTTCTTCGTCGGTCCCGGTTTCTTCGTCAGTCCAGGTGTCGTCGTCGTCCGGGATGACGGTCGGAGTCGGGTCTTCGACAGCGGTGTGCGGACGCTGGGCTGCTGCCAGTGCTGCAGCTCGGTCCTTGGCTGCCTGGTCGGCAGCGGCACGGGCTGCGGCCTGAGCGGCTGCTTCCTTGGCAGCGGCTTCGAGAGCCTTCTGATGAGCTTCCTCGGCGCGGCGCTGTTCGTCCCACGTCGCGTACGCCTGGCGTTGCCCTTGCAAGCCGGCGACGGCATTGCGGGCGGCGTCGAGTTGAGCCTGAGCGGAGTTACGCTCGGCTTCGATCGACGCCTTCTTGGCTACCTGCTGATCGAGGGCGTTGCGCGCGATCTGAATCGCTTGCTCCGCCAGATCCTTCAGCTGCGCGGCGACCTCTGCTGCGGCGTCGGCCTGCTGCTTGGCCTGGCGGGTCGCGGAGTCTTTGTTCGCCTGCTCGGTACGTGCTCGCTGGAGACCGTCGAGCACTGCGCTCTGGGTATTGGCGAGAAGTTTGAGGACCTGGGCACGGTCGAGAACGTCGCCCGGCCCCTTGGCGTCGAGGAACGACGAGATCGACGCAGTATTGGTGCCCTTGACGTAGCTCGAGCGTGCGTACTTGTCGAAGTCCGTCTGAGCGACTTCGATCTGCGCCGACGCGTCCTTGAGAGCTTGTTTGGTGACTCCGACGGCCTGCGCTGCGGAGTCTGCGGCGCCGCGGGCGTTCTGCAGATCCACGAGAGTCTTGTTGACGTCTTCACGCTTGATCGCAACTTCGTTGTCGAGTGCCGACAACTGTTCGTTGGCCGATGCGACTTGATTGATGAGCGCGCTGACGGTGCCGACGCTCGACGAGACCTGCGAATCTGCCGCGGCGATGTCCGAGTCACTCGGATTCGGAGGCGGCGGCGGTACGGCCGAGGACATGGCCGGCGTTCCGACGATCAGGGATCCGACGACGCCGAACCCGATGACCAGTTGCGCCAGGCGCATCGACTTACGGGAAGGACCACGACGGGACTTGCCGCCACGTGTTACTTGCCTCACAAATAACTCTCCCTCGCGTGTAACGCCACGGCCCGCTGGGTCGCCGATCCGTGCGGGGAGGGAATGCGCAGACCAAGCACCGGTCGCCCACAGCCCGAGAGCTGACGGTTGACACGGACGTGCCGTAAGAACGCCACCGCCGGAACCTCGAGAACAAGGCAACCGACAAGTACGCGTCGAACAACATCAGCCTGTCTGCGACACTTCTTCCCCAAAAAGTGCCAGTTGTACCGTACGACACTCAAGCGTTCTTTGGAAACTTTAGCCACAAATAACACAAACGGTATTTGAGCTGGTCGAACGGCATGCGGGCACCAAAAAGGGCAGGTACTCACCGCAAACAGCGGTGAGTACCTGTTTTCGACGAGTTACTGAAAATCTCGCAAAAGGACCAAGGTCAGACGGAATCGGCCCGGTGGTCGGAAGATGTCGCAATCTCTGAAGTAGAAGCGATATGTCTGGTTTGCGTATTTTCCGGCTCTCGCCGCCACTTGACGGCAAAGGTAATTCCGGCAATTACCGCCACCACGGCGATGACAAGAACCGTGTACAACGTCCACGGCGGACCAGGCGCCACGATCTCGTGCGAGAAACGGTCCGCGGTCACACTCGCGCTTTCACCGAATGATCGGTCCTGTGCAGTTTCGAGCTGAACGCGAGAGATCGAGTCGCTGTAGCTGCCCATCCAGTCCGGGCTCAGAACAAGGACCGTGCCGCCTTCGGACTTGCCGACCGTCGTGGCCAGGTCCCGAAGATCGGACGGCCGGCCCGGATTCGCATCGACGACGACGACGCTCAAGTCGACACCACGTTCGCGAGCGTCGGTCACCACCGCGGTCAGCCCGGCAACATCGGACTCGGGGGCGGAGACGCCGTCCGTCGAGAGATCCGCGAATACGTCGTCGAGATCGACGTCCGACGGAACTGCGGTGTGCGACGGAACAGAGGTGTGCGACGGGGACTTCACGTGCACGGGCGCGAAAGCGTGATTGGTAGGAGCAGACATCTCTCATCCGGGTGCTGTTCGGATTCCGTCCACCGCTGAGTTGCGGGGAGTTGGTCCGAGGTCGTTTGTCGGCGGCCGACCCGCGACGGGCCTGCTTGCACCCTACTTCAGGTCGACTGCCACCCGGCGTCACACACAACGGCCGCGCGTGCCGCCCGAGTGGCAACTGTGGGTGCGGTCACCCAGCCAAGCCTGCGTTGCGCAGGCCCGCAGTCTGCATGAAGATTGTTTCGGTCAACTTGCCCTGAATTCTCACAGGACAAGCGTACTGTTAGACTTGGACCGAGAGGTACCACCGGTCAGGACAGGTTCTACTGCAGCTCCGATGTTCGGACAGTTCTCACGTGAACTGTGCGATTGGCGTGAGCTACGGAGGATCTACCAGCCGAAGTACCTCGCTTCAGCTGCCGACACAGCCCCGTCGGTAGCGACCCTCATAGACGAGTGGAGCAGACGTGAGCACCAGTATCGATTCATTCGGAGCCAAGGGAACCCTCGAGGTCGGTGAGAACTCTTACGAGATCTTCCGCCTCTCGGCTGTCCCCGGCACCGAGAAATTGCCCTATTCCTTGAAGGTTCTCGCCGAGAACCTTCTCCGCACCGAAGACGGTGCCAACATCACCGCGGATCACATCCGCGCCATCTCGAGCTGGGATCCCTCAGCTGAGCCGAGCATCGAAATCCAGTTCACGCCTGCCCGCGTGATCATGCAGGACTTCACCGGCGTTCCTTGCATCGTCGACCTCGCCACCATGCGTGAGGCCGTCACCACCCTCGGCGGCGACCCGAACAAGGTCAACCCGCTCTCCCCCGCCGACATGGTCATCGACCACTCGGTGATCCTCGACGTCTTCGGCCAGGCCGACGCACTCGAGCGCAACGTCGACCTCGAATACGAGCGCAACGGCGAGCGTTACCAGTTCCTCCGTTGGGGCCAGGGCGCATTCGACGACTTCAAGGTCGTCCCCCCGGGAATGGGAATCGTTCACCAGGTCAACATCGAATACCTGGCTCCCACCGTCATGTCCCGTAACGGACAGGCCTACCCCGACACCTGCGTCGGCACCGACTCGCACACCACGATGGTCAACGGCCTCGGCGTGCTCGGCTGGGGCGTCGGCGGCATCGAGGCCGAGGCAGCAATGCTCGGCCAGCCCGTCTCCATGCTGATCCCCCGCGTTGTCGGCTTCAAGCTCTCCGGTGAGATCAAGCCCGGCGTCACCGCAACCGACGTCGTGCTCACCGCCACCGAGATGCTCCGCAAGCACGGCGTCGTCGGCAAGTTCGTCGAGTTCTACGGCAACGGTGTTGCCGAGGTTCCGCTCGCGAACCGCGCAACGCTGGGCAACATGAGCCCCGAATTCGGTTCCACCGCAGCGATCTTCCCGATCGACGCCGAGACCATCGAATACCTGCGCCTCACCGGCCGCAGCGACGAGCAGCTCGCTCTCGTCGAGGCGTACGCCAAGGAACAGGGCCTGTGGCACAACCCCGACAAGGAACCCGTCTTCTCGGAGTACATCGAGCTGGATCTGGGAACCGTTGTTCCCTCGATCGCCGGCCCGAAGCGCCCGCAGGACCGAATCCTGTTGTCGGAGTCGAAGACTGCGTTCCGCAAGGACATCCACAACTACGTGGAGGAGAACTACCCGACCGAGCACACCCAGCTCGACGAGGCAGTCGAGGAATCCTTCCCGGCTTCCGACCCCGCAGTTCTGTCGTTTGCCGACGACGGAGCAGTCGACGTTCTCTCCGCTGCCAACGGTGCAGAAGGCCGTCCGAGCAAGCCGGTTGTCGTCAAGTCCGACGCCGGTGAGTTCGTTCTCGACCACGGCGCCGTCGTTGTTGCCGGCATCACGTCCTGCACCAACACGTCCAACCCGTCGGTCATGCTCGGCGCTGCACTGCTCGCACGTAACGCCGTCGAAAAGGGCCTTGCCACCAAGCCGTGGGTCAAGACCAACATGGCTCCCGGTTCGCAGGTCGTGACCGACTACTACGAGAAGGCCGGCCTGTGGCCGTACCTCGAGAAGCTCGGCTACTACCTCGGTGGTTACGGCTGCACCACGTGCATCGGTAACACCGGACCGCTGCCCGAGGCAGTCTCCAAGGCGATCAACGACAACGACCTCTCGGTCACCGCGGTGCTCTCGGGTAACCGTAACTTCGAGGGACGTATCTCCCCCGACGTCAAGATGAACTACTTGGCTTCCCCGCCGCTCGTGATTGCCTACGGCCTCGCCGGAACCATGGACTTCGACTTCGAGACCGACTCGCTCGGTAACGACACCGACGGAAACCCCGTCTACCTCAAGGACATCTGGCCGTCCACGCAGGAAATCGAAGAGACCATCAAGTCCTCGATCGACCAGGACATGTTCCGCAAGTCGTACGCAACCATCTTTGCGGGCGACAGCCGCTGGCAGAACCTCGAAACCCCGAAGGGTGACACCTTCGAGTGGGACGTGAACTCCACCTACGTGCGGAAGCCACCCTACTTCGACGGCATGACGATGGATCCGGCTCCGGTCAAGGACATCAAGGGCGCCCGCGTCCTCGCGCTGCTCGGCGACTCGGTCACCACCGACCACATCAGCCCGGCAGGTCCGATCAAGGTCGGTACCCCCGCTGCGCAGTACCTCGACTCTCACGGCGTCGAGCGTGCGGATTACAACTCGCTCGGCTCGCGTCGCGGTAACCACGAGGTCATGATTCGCGGTACTTTCGCGAACATCCGTCTGCGCAACCAGCTCCTCGACGACGTCTCCGGTGGTTACACCCGCGACTTCACGCAGGAAGGCGCACCGCAGGCATTCATCTACGACGCGTCGCAGAACTACCAGGCAGCCGGCATCCCGCTGGTCGTCCTGGGCGGCAAGGAGTACGGCTCCGGATCCTCGCGTGACTGGGCAGCCAAGGGCACCAGCCTGCTCGGCGTCAAGGCCGTCATCACCGAGTCGTTCGAGCGCATCCACCGCTCCAACCTCATCGGCATGGGCGTTGTCCCGCTGCAGTTCCCGGTCGGCGAGTCCGCAGGTTCGCTCAAGCTCGACGGCACCGAGACCTTCGACATCGAAGGCGTCGAGAAGCTCAACGAGGGCGTCACCCCGAAGACCATGAAGGTCACGGCGACGCGCGAGAACGGCGAGAAGGTCGTGTTCGACGCAGTCGTACGCATCGATACCCCCGGCGAAGCGGATTACTACCGCAACGGTGGCATCCTGCAGTACGTGCTTCGCAACATGATCCGGGGCTAGTAGGCACTACGTGCCTGTGAGCACTTTCGGCCCATGACGGGTCACAAAGCGCTCACGACCACTTTCGCCGGAAGGCGAACCATGTTTCATCGGTGGTCGTGAGCGCTTTGTGCACTGAGTCGACATTCAGCGCCTACAGCCGAAAATGCTCACAGGCAACCCGACAAAGGAGGGATGCCCGTGCCCAAGGTCAGTGAAGACCATCTCGCGGCACGGCGCAGTCAGATCCTTGACGGCGCCCGCCGCTGCTTTGCGGAATACGGCTACGACGGCGCCACAGTTCGCCGTCTCGAAGAAGTCACCGGTTTGTCCCGGGGAGCGATCTTTCATCACTTCAAGGACAAGGACGGCTTGTTCCTGGCGCTTGCCAGCGAGGATGCGAGCCGGATGGCCGATGTCGTCGCCGAAGAGGGCCTCGTCCAGGTCATGCGGGACATGCTCGCGCAGCCCGATCAATTCGATTGGCTGGGAACGCGACTGGAGATAGCGCGTCGACTACGCAACGACGCCGATTTCCGTGAGAAATGGTCGCAGCGCTCCGCAGAACTGACGGAAGCGACCAGTGCGCGCCTCGCCCGACAGAAATCGGCCGGCCGGCTGCGGGACGACGTTCCCACCGAAATCCTGATCGGGTATCTGGATCTGGTGATGGACGGCCTGGTCGCGAGAATCGCCTCCGGCCACGGCGTCGACAACCTTTCGGCTGTTCTCGACCTGGTCGAGGAGTCTGTGCGGCGAAGGGATTGAGGGGCTTCGCCCCTGTGAGTGGTTGAGGAGTGCGGGGACTCCCTAACCACTCACAGGGGGTTAGGCGAGCTGGATCAGCTCGAGGTACTCCTGCGACCAGTGGTCCTCGTTGCCGTCGGGCAGGAGGATGACGCGCTCGGGGTTGAGTGCCTCGGCAGCACCCGGATCGTGAGTGACCAGAACGACGGCGCCGGTGTAGCTGCGGAGCGCGTCGAGCACCTGCTCGCGTGAGATCGGGTCCAGGTTGTTGGTGGGCTCGTCGAGAAGCAGAACGTTGGCGGCCGACGACACCAGACCGGCCAGAGCCAGACGCGTCTTCTCACCACCCGAGAGCGTTCCGGCCGGCTGTTCGAGCTGCGGGCCGGTGAACATGAAGGCACCGAGCAGCGAACGCAGTTCCTGCTCCCCTGTGTCCGGCGCGGCGTGGCGGATGTTCTCCCACACGGATGCGTCGTCGTCGAGGGTGTCGTGCTCCTGAGCGAAGTATCCGACCTTGAGTCCGTGACCGGCGATCAGCTCGCCCGCGTCCGCCTTCTCGGCGCCCGCGAGGATGCGGAGCAGCGTGGTCTTACCCGCACCGTTGAGTCCGAGGATGACCACACGAGACCCACGGTCGATCGCGAGATCGACACCGGTGAAGATCTCGAGCGAGCCGTACACCTTGGTGAGGTTCTTGCCCATCAGTGGAGTCTTGCCACACGCTGCGGGTTCGGGGAACCGAATCCGCGCCACCTTGTCCGAGACGCGTTCTGCGTCGAGGTTCGCCATCAACTTGTCGGCTCGCTTCGCCATGTTCTGCGCGGCGACGGCCTTGGTTGCCTTCGCGCCCATCTTCGCAGCCTGAATCCGCAGCGCGCCGGCCTTCTTCTCGGCATTGGCGCGCTCGCGACGGCGACGCTGCTCGTCCGTGGCGCGTGCGTCGAGGTACTTCTTCCAGTTCATGTTGTAGACGTCGGCCTCACCGCGGACGGCATCGAGGAACCACACGCGGTTGACGACGTCGTTGAGCAGATCGACGTCGTGGCTGATGACCACCAGTCCACCCTCGTGGTTCTGGAGGAATCCACGCAGCCAGGTGATGGAGTCGGCGTCGAGGTGGTTGGTGGGCTCGTCGAGGAGCAGCGTCGTGTCCGAGCGGGCACCGCTGCCGTCCGAGGCGGCAAAGAGGATTCGTGCCAATTCGACGCGACGACGCTGACCACCGGACAATGTGCTGAGCGGCTGTCCGAGGATGCGGTCTTCGAGGCCGAGGCTGCTGGTGATTCGTGCGGCTTCACTCTCGGCTTCGTATCCGCCGAGGGCCGAGAACCGATCCTCGAGCTGGCCGTACTTCTTGACGGCGCGATCCTGGGATTCCTGATCGAGCACCTCGCCCATCAGGATCTGCTGCTTCTCCATCTCGCGGAGCATCGTGTCGAGGCCTCGCGCGGAGAGAACCCGGTCCTTGGCGAGGATGCTCAGGTCACCCTCCTTGGGGTCCTGAGGGAGGTATCCGAGTTCACCGGTGCGTACGACGCTTCCCGCGTATGCCTCACCTTCACCGGCCAGGATGCGCAGTGTGGTCGTCTTTCCGGCTCCGTTACGTCCGACGAGTCCGATCCGATCGCCCGGCTGGATGCGCAGCGAGGGCCCGGGAGCCGTGAGAAGGGTGCGGACACCGGCACGAACTTCGAGGTCAGTGGCGGTAATCAAGCAAACTCCTCAGGAAAAACGACGAATACGGGTAAACAATGCCTGACTTCAGACACAAGAACTATCGATTTTACCGTGACCTGACGGTCGTTCCGACCAGCAGCGTGTGAGTCCGCTAACGTTCGGGACATGACTAGCGAAAACAGCACTCGTCCTCGCGACCTCGAAGGCCGCGCCGCCATCGTCACCGGCGCAAGTCGCGGGATCGGCAAAGCTGTCGCCGCCGAACTCCTCGCGCGCGGCGCAGACGTCCTGATCACCGCCCGCAAGCCGGAGCCCCTCGAGGCCGCCGCAACAGAACTGTCCGCTCTCGGTCACGGCGGAAAGGTCGTCGCATTCGCGGGCAACGCTGCCGATGCCGAAGCCCGCTCCGGCGCCGTCGACCGCGCCGTCTCCGAATTCGGTTCACTCGACATTCTGGTCAACAACACCGGCATCAATCCCGTCTTCGGTTCGCTCATGGAGGCGGACCTCGACGCCGTGCGCAAGATTTTCGACGTGAACGTGGTTGCCGCCCTCGGTTACGTCCAACAAGCGCATCGGGCATGGATGGGAGAACACGGTGGGGCGGTTGTGAATCTGGCCAGCGTGGCCGGGATCCGATCGACGGGCGTGATCGCCGCGTACGGCGCGTCGAAGGCTGCGCTCATCCGTTTGACGGAAGAACTGGCCTGGCAACTGGGACCGAAGATTCGTGTCAATGCCGTGGCTCCCGGGATCGTCAAGACACAGTTTGCGGCGGCCTTGGTCGCTGCCGGCGAGGACAAGGCGTCGGCGGGCTACCCGATGAAACGACTCGGCACTCCCGAAGACGTTGCCGGCCTGGTCGGCTTCCTCGTCTCCGACGCGGCGGCGTGGATCACCGGCGAAACCGTGCGGGTCGACGGCGGTCTGCTCGCAACGGGATCGATGTAGTGCGCCGGTCGTGAGCACAGAAAACTCCTCCGCCGACGTGGTGATCGTCGGTGGTGGCCCGGCCGGACGGGCACTCGCGACCCGCTGTATCGCCCGGCAACTCACCGTCGTCGTTGTCGATCCGCATCCCCATCGGGTGTGGACTCCGACGTATTCGGCGTGGGCGGACGAGCTGCCGTCGTGGCTGCCGGACGAGGTGATCGCGAGCCGGATTCAACGTCCGAGCGTGTGGACCGATGGACAGAAAACGCTTGATCGCGCATATTGCGTATTGAATACACCGTTACTGCAATCATTTCTCTCTGATGCTTCCATGCAGTTCAGAGCATTGAGCGCTCGAACACTGTCCCCCACCACCGTCGTGTGCGTGGACGGATCGCAGCTGACGGGATCCATCGTCATCGATGCCAGGGGCACCGATTTGACGGTGACAACCGCGCAGCAGACCGCCTTCGGAGTGATCGTCGACCGCGCCCTGGCCTATCCGATTCTGGGCGATGGCGAAGCCTGGTTCATGGACTGGCGAAGAGACAACGGCACTTCCGACGCCGACGCCCCGTCGTTCCTCTATGCGGTCCCACTCGATCACGAGCGAGTTCTCCTCGAGGAGACCTGCCTCGTCGGCCGGCCGGCGTTGGGGCTCCGCGAACTCGAAGCACGTCTGCGCACCCGACTTCACAATCGGGGCTGCGAAGTGCCCGTCGACGCGCCGGTCGAGCGAGTCCGTTTTGCGGTCGAAGGCCCGAGGGGGTCCGCACCGGACGGCATCCTCCGGTTCGGCGGGCGAGGCGGTTTGATGCATCCTGGAACCGGATACAGCGTTGCCTCCTCACTCGCCGAGGCAGACGCTGTCGCGAAAGCAATCGCCGACGGTGGGGATCCCAACGCGGCACTCTGGCCGCAGTCGGCCAGGGCGGTGTCTGCCCTTCGCCGCGTTGGCCTGAATGCACTTCTCTCCCTCGACTCGGGCGAGGTCGCGACATTTTTCGACACGTTCTTCGATCTACCGATCGAGGCTCAGCGGTCCTACCTGTCCGATCGGCGGGACGCGTCCGCGACGGCGAAGGTGATGGCATCCCTGTTTCGGTCATCACCGTGGCACGTCCGAAAGACGTTGATGCGCGCGCCGTTTCTGAGGTGAGCACTCTGGACCGACTACTGCGTTCCCATCGAGCCGGCGATCATCGGCCAGGAATTGTGTAGGTCGTCCTGCCAGTAACCCCACGAGTGTGTTCCGGTCGGCTTGAAGTCGAAGGTCGCGGGGATGCCCAGAGCGTTCAGTCGGTCCGCCAGTCCGTGCGTGCACCCGTTGACCGCGGATTCGATGATGCCGCCGACGATGATCTGATTCAGGAGCGCTCCGGGATTTCCGTTCACATCGGGTGCCTGAAGGTTTTCGTGTGGACCTGGCAGCCCGGAACCGGTGGAGACGTACAGTTCGGTTCCTCGCAGTTTCTCCGCGTTCACGACGGGATCGTTCTCGCGCCATCCGGGACCGTCGAACGGTCCCCACATGTTTGTCGGGTCAGCGCCTCCCCGCGCGCCGACCACCAGCCGCACGTAGTCCTGCCCTGGCGGGGTGGAAGTCTCCGCGCACCCGCTGTAGGCACCGACACTGCGATACAGCCCTGGGGCTGAGATCGCGAGGTTGAGAACCGAGGTCGCCGTCATCGAGATCGCCGCGATGGAGTTGACCCCGTTGGTGCTGAACTGCGCGTCGATCACTGGCGGTAGTTCGCGGGTGAGAAATGTCTGCCACTTGTTGCGTCCGAGTACGGGATCGTCTTTCTGCCAGTCGGTGTAGTAGCTGAACGCTCCTTCCAACGGCGTCACGACGTTGACGTTCTTGTCGGCGAAGAAGTCCAGGACATCCGTCCGTCCTTCCCACGTTGCACTGTCCTCGCCACCGCCGGCGCCGTTGAGCAGATACAGCGTCGGGCGTGGGGCGCTGGTGTCGGCGGGAAGGATCACCTCGAGTGGTATGTCGCGGTCCATCGCATCCGAATGAACGGTGACCCTGACGGTGCGTGCCTGTTCGGCTGTTGCGGGCCAAGGTGCGAACAGCAGTGGAACCAGTGAAATCGCCAGCGCAGCGGTGACGCGTCGACGGAAGGTTCGGATACTCATCGGAGTATGCCCCCAAGTGTGCGAGTCGGATTCTCGGAGCGGATACCCGCTCGCTGCGCCCCGAACCGGCCCACCCGGACACAACGGTTCGGGATCAACCGAGAGCGTTTGCCTCGCGCAAACGGCCGGCGGCGACCATCATGGGAGACATGCGCTCGATTTGGAAAGGCTCGATAGCCTTCGGTCTGGTCAACGTTCCGGTCAAGGTGTACTCGGCGACCGAGGACCACGACATCCGATTTCACCAGGTCCATGCAAAAGACGGTGGCCGCATCAAGTACAACCGCGTGTGTTCCGAGTGCGGCAACACGGTCCAATTCGCGGACATCGACAAGGCGTACGACTCGGAGGACGGGTCACGGGTCATCCTGAGCGACGAGGACTTCAACAAGCTCCCAGCCGCCGAGAAGCACGAGATTCCGGTGCTGGAATTCGTGCCGAACGATCAGATCGATCCGATCTTGTTCGAGAAGAGCTACTTCCTCGAACCGGATTCGGCGTCACCGAAGGCGTACGTCCTGCTCTCGACTGTGCTCACCGAGAGTGATCGAACAGCACTCGTGCACTTCACGCTGCGGCAGAAGACGCGTCTGGCCGCGATGCGCGCCCGCGACGGCGTCCTCGTGATCCAGACCCTCCTCTGGCCTGACGAAGTTCGCGCCGCAGAGTTCCCCTCCCTCGACGACGTGGAGAAGCCGAAGGTCAAGGAACTGAAGATGGCGCAGACGCTCGTCGAGAGCATGGCGGGCGACTTCGATCCGACCGAGTTCACCGACGATTACCAACTCCAACTGCGGCAGTTGCTCGACGAGATGATCGAGAACGGCGGCAAGAAGGTCATCCCTGCCGCCGAGGTCGATCAGGAAGGCACCGACGCCGAAGTGGTCGACCTGGTTGCCGCGCTCCAGCGCAGTGTGGACGAAGCCAAGTCGAACGCAAGCAAAACCCCTGCCGGCAAAACGAGTGGAAGCAAGACGCGAGCGAAGAAGCGCGCCTGAGTCAGCCGCGCACGTCCTGAACCTCGATCAGAGCATCCAGTTCCGCGTCGACGTCCGGGGCGGCGTGACGGCCCGTTCCGACTGCCAGGTTGATCACGGGTCCGACAGCGTCCAGCCCTGCTTCGGTGAACATCTCGGCGTGTGACGTGGGCACCGGACGGTCGATGATCACCCCGGCCACGAACGGGCGCCACGCCGACGCAGTCCGCAGTGGGTCGAAGGTGTCGGTCTGTGCCGAGAAGAAGAGCAGATCGCCCACGAACTTGCCCGGACGGTAGCGGTGAGCCAGCTCGGCGCCGGCCGAGTACTCCTCGAACAGTCGCTCGATCCGCTCGCTCGAGACCAAGGGATGATCGCCGATGGCTCCGCGCAAGAGTTCTTCGGCGTCCTCGGGTGTCAGATCGCGCTCGTCGGTGTCCGGCACCGAGATCCCCAACCCGCCGATCAGTTCGGCGAGAGAAGGCTGCGCACCTGCCATCGTCGGGTCTTCGAGAACGAAGCTGTCGAGCAGAATCAGGTCGGCGACGCTCTCACCGGCTGCTTGCAACTGCACCGCCGCCGCATGGGCGATCAATCCGCCGATCGACCACCCCAGCAGGTGATACGGACCGTGCGGCTGGACGCCGCGGATTTCCTCGACGTACCGCGCCGCGAAGTCCTCGATCAGCTCCGCCCGGAATTCGGGGTCCGTCAGGACCGGCGACTGCAGGCCGTACAGCGGCCGGCTCGAATCGACGTAACGATCGAGCGCCCCGTAGCACCAGGCCAATCCGATGGCCGGATGGATGCAGAACAGTGGCTCGGCGCGGCCTTCCGGCCGCAGTGGCAGAACTACTGCAAGTGCGGACGTATCCGCGTCACTTGTCACAACTGTTTCCTCGAGTTCGAAGAGTCTGCGCGCCAATGCCTCCGGAGTCGGGTCGGAGAATATCCACGCGACGGGGACGGTCAGGCCGGTGCGTTCCTTGATGGCAGCGACCAAACGCGTTGCCATGAGTGAGTTTCCGCCGAGTTCGAAGAAACTCGAATCGGCGAAGGTGTCGGCGTCGGCAAGATCAAGTACCTCCGCGAAAGCAGCGCAGATCGCGATCTCGTCACTGCCTTCCGGGCCGCGTCCACTGGGCGACTCCCAGAGGGGAGCAGGGAGAGCGGTGCGGTCCAGCTTGCCGGCCGGTGTGGTCGGGACTGCGTCGATCGCGACAACAGCGGACGGGATCATGTGCGCAGGCAGGGATATGGCTGCGTGGCGGCGTAACGCGGAGGCGTCGACGTCCCCGTTGGCCGGGACGACGTACGCGACGATCCGAGCGTCGCCACCTTCACCGACGACCACGCTCACGGCCGAATGCACAGACGCCTCCGACGCCAGCACCGCATCGATTTCGCCGAGTTCGATCCGGAACCCTCGCACCTTGACCTGGTGGTCCGCGCGTCCGAGGTAGACAAGCGACCCCGCACGATCTTCACGCACAAGATCCCCGGTTCGGTACATCCGAGCGCCCTCGGGTCCGTGCGGGTCGGCGACGAACCGCGTCGCCGTCAGCGCGGGGTTGCCGAGGTACCCGCGGGCGAGACCGTCTCCGCTGACGTAGAGCTCACCGACGACCCGGCCGGGGACCGAGTGCAGGCGGGAATCGAGAACCATCGCGTCCACGCCGCGGATCGGACCGCCGATCGTCACGGGCTCCCCCGCTGCGAGCGAATCGCTGACGGTGACCGCGACGGTTGCCTCGGTGGGGCCGTACGCGTTGAACATTCGACGCCCCGGGGCCCACCGAGATACGAGGTCGGCAGAGCACGCATCGCCGCCGACGACTACGGCTTCGAGATGGTCGAGTCCAGCGGGATCGACAGTTGCCAGCGCGGCCGGAGTCACAAACGCATGGGTGATTGCCTGCTCGTCGAGCAATTCGTGCAATTCGACGCCGCCGACAATTGTCGGCGGCGCTATCACCATCGTTGCGCCGGCGCCGAACGCCAGCAACAGCTCGAGAACCGAAGCGTCGAAGCTCGTCGAGGCGAAGCTCAGAGCGCGGGAGTGTGTGGTGACCCCGAAGCGTTCACGCTGTTCGTCGGCAAACGCTGCCAGTCCGGCGTGAGTGACCAACACGCCCTTGGGTTTTCCGGTCGAGCCCGAGGTGTAGATCAGGTAGGCCGGATTGTCGAGCTCGAGTGGCGCGTCGGGCAGAGTCTCGGAATGGACGGCCTCGATTTCGGCGGTGAATTCGGCCGCGTCGAGTTCGATCCACGACGTGACATCCGGGAGTTCGGCCAGATACCGGCCTCTGGTGATACCGAGGACTGCCCCACTGTCGGTGAGCATGTGTTCGATCCGCTCGGCGGGATACGCGGGATCGACGGGAAGGAACACACCGCCTGCTTTCGCCACGGCCCAGAGCGCGATCACGTAGTCGGCTGACCTTGGAAGCGCCAGTGCCACAACCATTTCCGGAGTGATTCCGCGAGCGATCAGTGCAAACGCCATCGCGTCGGAGCGGCGGTCGAGTTCGCCGTACGTGAGCGTGGTGGATGCGGCGACGTCGACAAGTGCCAGGGAATGCGGATCGGCGGCGCCGCGAAGCAGCAGTTCCGGCAAGGTCAGAGCATCGCCGGCCGGACGTCCGTACAGCGCGCGCCGACGATGTCCCACGAGGTCCACGTCACCGACGACGACGGAGGGCTGGGCGGTCAGTGCCTCGACGATCGTTTCCAGCATCACCGCAAACGAGTTCGCCGTGTCGGCGTCGAAGAGGTCCTGTGCATAGGTGAGGGAGGCCGCGTAGCCACCGCCCTCCTCCGCGGTCTGTTCGACAACGGTGAACTGCAGGTCGTACTTGGCGATGTCCGGTGTGATCTCGTGGGCGCGAACGGTAAGTCCCGGGAGATCCCACGCCGTCGGATGAGCGCCGTGGAACGAGATCATCGTCTGGAACACCGGATGACGGTCGGTGGTCCGGGTCGGCGCCACGACGTCCACGACCTGCTCGAACGGAATGTCCGCGTGGGCGAACGCGTCGAGGTCGACGGACCGGACTGTACGCAGGACGTCGACGAAAGTGGATCCGGGGTCAATCGTCGTACGCAGCCCTACCGTGCCCACGAACATCCCCACCAGGTCGTCGAGAACTCGGTGTCCGCGCCCGGCGACCGGGGATCCGATCACGATGTCGGTGCTACGGCTGAGCCTGGCCAGCAGCACCGCGTATGCAGCGTGCAACACCATGAACGGCGTCGCCGCATTCGCGGCGGCAACGGCCTCCACCGCGATCCGGGTGTGCGCCGGGAGCGAGACCGCGGCGTGGGCACCGCTCAACGACTGGGTGAGCGGGCGAGCCCGATCGCTGGGAAGGTCGATCAGCTCGGGTGCTCCCCGCAACTTCTCCCGCCAGTACGACGCCTGTGCCCCGAGCACGCTCTCGGATTCGTTCACCGCGCCCAGCGCTTCCCGCTGCCAGATCGCGAAGTCCGCGTAGTGCACCTCGAGGGGCGTGAACTCGGGGGCGTGCCCCGAACTTCTCGCGACGTAGGCGGTGAGCACGTCCTTCATCAACGGGGCGATCGACCACCCGTCCGCCGCGATGTGGTGGATCACGATGACAAGAGTGTGGTGCTGCGGTGTCGACTCGAGCAGAAGTGCCCGAACGGGGGCTTGGGTTGTGACGTCGAATCCGCGCGACGCAAATTCTCGGGCGAGCTCTGCCGGTTCGCGGGTGCCGGCGTTTCCGAATTCCAGCGAGGTGAACGCGTCCTGGATCACCTGGTGTGGACCGGTGTCGGAGTCGGGGAACACCGTGCGCAGGATCTCGTGTCTTTCGATCACGTCGAGGACAGCAGCTTCGAGAGCCGGCACGTCGAGAGCACCGTCGAGCGAAATCGCGGCGGGGACGTTGTAGGCCGGCGAGCTGGGATCCATCTGATTGAGGAACCAGATGCGTGCTTGCGCGTAGGAAAGCGGAATCCGGTCCGGGCGATCGGCAACGGCGATCGGAGGAAGTGCCTTTACCTCGGCGGAAGTGTCGAGTGCGGCTGCAAGTTCCCGAATTTCGGGGTGCTCGAACAGCATTCGGACAGGGATCTGCCTACCCAGGGACTCCCCGAGGCGCTGAGCCAGTCTGGTGGCGAGTAGGGAGTTGCCACCGAGTTCGAAGAAGCCGTCCGACGCACTGATCTGTTCGATTCCCAGCAGTTCTGCCACGACGCCGGCGACCTGGAATTCGGTCTCGGTGATCAGCGGCTCGACACTTCGTTCGGACGAACGCAGTGTCGGCGCAGGCAGCGCGGCTCGATCGAGTTTCCCGACGGGGGTGAGCGGAACGCGCTCGATCGGGGTGACCGCCGACGGCACCATGAAGGCCGGGAGCGAGCGGCGCGCGTGACTCAACAGCTCGTCCACCTTGACGGATTCCGTGCCGAGTACCACGTACGACGCCAACATCGTCTCACCGGAGGCTGCGTTCACGCCCACGGTGACCGCGAACTCGACGCCGGGGTATGCGCTGAGCACGGAGTCGATCTCGCCCAGTTCGATGCGGAATCCGCGCACTTTCACCTGATGATCAGAGCGTCCGACGTATTCGAGCGTCTCGTGCGGCGTCCACCGAACCAGGTCTCCGGTCCGGTACATGCGGGTGCCGGCCGGACCGAACGGCGCCGCCACGAATCGCGTCGACGTCAAGGCGGGTTGGTCGAGATAGCCGCGGGCAAGTCCCAGGCCGGCGATGTAGAGCTCACCGGTGACCCCGACGGGAACCGGCCGAGCGGAACCGTCGAGAACCACCGCGGACACTCCGCGGACGGGTCCGCCGATGGTCACGGTCTCCCCCGCCGTCAGGGCATCGCTGATGCACACCATGACGGTGGTTTCCGTCGGCCCGTATCCGTTGAACAACCGGCGACCGGGTGCCCACTTGCGGACCAGTTCGGGTGAGCAGGCCTCACCGCCGACAACGATCGACTGTAAGACGTCCAGCCCGGTGGGATCGACCGAGGCCAGTGCAGCCGGCGTGATGAACGCGTGGGTCACCTGGTGATCGGTGACAAGTTTCGCGAGGTCCTCGCCGCCGTACACGTCGGGAGTTGCGATCACCATCGCCCCGCCCTCACCCACGGCGAGCAGCAGTTCGAGGATGGATGCGTCGAAACTCGGCGAAGAGAAGTGCAGCGTCCGCGACTGCGCCGAGATGCCGTAGCGCGCCGTCTGCTCGGCGGCCAATGCGCTCAGACCACGGTGAGTGACGCTGACGCCCTTGGGCTTTCCCGTCGATCCGGACGTGTAGATGATGTAGGCGAGGTTGTCGATTCGGATCGGTGCGGCCGGAATCGGCTGCCCGACCCCGTCGCCGTAGATGCCGCCCATCGTCATCCACGGAACCGGGCGAGGCAGCGACTCGATCACCGCTTCCGTCGTCACTCCGCGGGTGGCTCCCGAATCGGTGAGCATGTGCAGAATTCGATCGGCGGGGTATCGCGGATCGACCGGAACAAACGCGGCACCGGTCAAGGCGACGCCCCACAGCGCGACGATCGAGTCGATCGAACGCGGAATGGCTATTGCCACAATATCTTCGGCGCCGATCCCCTCGGTGGTCAAGCGCCGGGCAAGCGAAGACGCACGGGCGAACAGGTCGCGGTAGAGCACGGTGGTGTCACCGGATCGAAGGGCCACCGATTCGCCTGAGCGGGTAGCAGTCCGCGTCAAGATCTCGGCCAAGGTACGCGCGGCTGTCCACGCCGGACCGCGAACCGGCATCAGCGACGCCCGCTCGAGGGTGCTGAGAAATTCGATGTCGTCGATCGCCGTGTCCGGTTCGGCGGCGACGGCGCGGGCCACAGACTGCACACGGGCGGCGATCGATTCTGCGGTGACGGTGTCGAAGAGCGCCTCGGCAAACCTGAGCGATCCGGTGATCTCCGTGTTCTCGGAATCGCCGGCCAGCAGGGTGAACTCGAGGTCGAACTTCGCGACGGACGGTTCGAGTGGCTGCGCCTCTAGATGCGCGTCGTGGACCGTGACCTGCGGCGAGAGCAGATTCTGGTGGTACGACAGCATGACCTGGAACAGGGGGTGCCGTGTGGTGGACCGGTCGAGATCGAGGGCGTCGACGAGCACCTCGAAGGGCAGCTCGGCGTGCGCGAAAGCAGCAAGGTCGAGATCGCGGACCACCTCGAGCAAAGAGGTGAACGACGCTCGATGATCGACCGGTGTGCGAAGCGGTACCGAATTGACGAACATCCCGATCAGGGAATCCAGTTCGGGTCGCCCGCGGCCCGCTACCGGAGTCCCGATCACCACGTCGTCGGTTGCACCGAGACGGGCGAGAACAACCGCCAGGATCGCGTGTACGACCATGAATTGCGTCGTACCACTCCGCCGCGCCAGGGCGCCGAGTCGCTCCCCCGTCGCCGCGTCGATGACGATCGGGACCGATCCGACAGCGTTGGTGGTGACAGATCCGCGCGCGCGATCCACGGGTAGCAGTACCTCGTCCGGGGCACCCGCCATGGCAGCTGTCCAAAACGTCAGCTCGCGGGCAACCAGAGACTCAGGATCATTGGTCTGTCCGAGCGAGTCTTGCTGCCATAGCGCGTAATCGGCGTACTGCACGTCGAGCGGCGCAAAAACTGGTGCATCTCCGACAACGCGCGCGGTGTAAGCAGCGATGAAATCTGTGGCAAAGGGAGTCAGAGACCAGCCGTCGAAGGCGATGTGGTGGATGACGACGACCAGTACGTGAGCATCGGCGTCCTCGCGCACGAGCAGTGCCCGAATCGGCAGATCCGAACCGAGATCGAACCCCCGCGCCGCAAACTCCGTCGTCGCCGCGTCGACTCCTTCGGAGCCGACATACTGCTCGATGGAGAACTGCACGTCGGAAAGCGCCCGGATGACCTGGCTCGGGCCGTCCGCGCTGTCGACGTAGATCGTTCGAAGTACCTCGTGGCGTGCGACGACGTCCGCAAGTGCGTCTTCGAGTGCATCGCCGAGGATGTGTCCGGTGATCCGGATCGCGAACGGGATGTTGTAGACCGAGGACTGCGGATCGAAGCGATTGACGAACCACAGTCGCTGTTGTGCAGCGGAGAGTGGCAGGCGGTCCGGGCGAGCACCGGCGCTCAGGGCAGGTCGATCGTCTGATTCTTCGGCGTTCGCCGCCAGACGCGCAGCGAGAGCTTCGACGGTCGGCGCTTCGAAGATCGAACGCACGTCCACGGCGAACCCCGTCGCTGCGCTCAACCGTGCGGACACCTGCGTCGCGACGAGGGAGTTGCCTCCGAGATCGAAGAAGCTGTCGGCGGCCCGGACCTCGGATACGTCGAGCAGCGAGGCGAAGATGTCGGCGACGGTTCGTTCGAGCCCGGGCTCCGGATCACGACCCGTTCCGAGGATTTCGCGCGGAATCGGCGTCGGTAGTGCTCTGCGATCGAGTTTGCCGACCGGGGTCAGCGGAATCGTGTCGATCGGGGTGATCGACGACGGAATCATGTAGCGCGGCAGCGTCTCGGCGAGGGTGGCAAAGAGCGACTCGGTATCAGCGTGTCCGTTCAGCAGTACGTACGACGCCAGGGTGGTGCCGGCAGCAGATTCGACGGGAATTGTCGTCGCGAAGTGTACGAGAGGGGAATCCATCAGGGCAGCGTCGATCTCGCCGAGTTCTATGCGGAACCCGCGGATCTTGAGCTGATGATCGCTACGGCCGACGTAACGAAGGGTGAGGTCCTTGGTCCAGCGGACAAGATCACCGGTTCGGTACATCCGGGCACCGGGCGTCGAGTACGGATGCGCGACAAAACGATCCGACGTCAGTGCAGGCCGGAGGTGGTAGCCACGCGCGAGGCCCGGCCCACCGATGTACAGCTCGCCGACGCCGCCGATGGGGACCGGTTGCAGCCGGGCGTCGAGCACCACGGCGTCGATCCCGCGGATGGGGCCGCCGATGGTGATCGGCTCGCCCGGTGAAAGTGGATCACTGATGGCGACCATGACGGTGGTTTCGGTCGGACCGTATCCGTTGTGCAGTCTGCGCCCGTTGCCCCAGCTCGAGACCAGTTCCGGAGTGCACACATCGCCGCCGACGACGACGCATTCCAGTGCCGTCACGCCCGCCGGATCGACGGTCGCCAGAGCAGCCGGAGTGATGAAGGCATGAGTGACTTCGCGGCTTCGGAGGAACTCGCTCAATGCCTCCCCTCCGTAGATGTCGGCGGGTGCGATCACCATCGTCGCGCCGGTCGAACCGGCGAGCAGAAGTTCGAGTACGGCGCCGTCGAAGCTCGGCGACGCAAAATGCAGAGTCCGCGAATCAGCGGTGATCCGGTACCGATCCTGTTGTTCGCGAGCAAGATTGACCAAACCCGCGTGAGTGACGACGGTGCCCTTCGGCACTCCGGTCGAGCCGGACGTGTAGATGACGTAGGCAGCCGAGGCCGCAGAGATCGATCCCGTTCTGTCCGCTTCGTCGATCGCAGCATCGGAGTAGGCGGCACATTCTGCAACGGTGTCCGCGTCGCCGAGGTCGATCCAGACCGCGACGTTCCCGCCGACCGCCGGACCAGCCGCAACCTCGGCGGACCGAATTCCGATGCGCACCCCCGAATCTTCGAGCATGTGCGCAACGCGATCTGCGGGATAGCGAGGATCGACCGGGACGAAAACGCCGCCGGCTTTGGTGACCGCCCAGACTGCGAGCACCGAGTCGACCGATCGGGCGACGGCCAGCGCGACCGGCGTTTCGGGGCCGACGCCCAGGTCCATGAGGTATCGAGCAATCCGATTCGATCGGCGCTCCAACTCTGCGTACGTGAGTGACCGCTCGGAGTCTTCGAGGGCGATCGTGTCGGGATGGGCCAGCGCGCTCTCGCCCAGGATCTGCGCCAAGGTCGATTCGCCGAGCGAGAGGTCACCGCGCCGCGGCAAAATCACGGCGCTCTCCCGGGCGCCGAGTACACGAAGGCCGCCAACCGGTGCAGTCGGTTCCGACACTGCTGATTCCACGAGTGTCACAAAGTTACGCGCCAACGCTTCGACGGTCGTTTTGTCGAACAGATCGGTGGAATAGGTGAACGTGGCATCGATTCCCGCTGCGGACCCGCCCTCGCGACGCTCCGTGACGGTGAGTTCGAGATCGAACTTGGTCAGCCCCGTCTCCACCGCCCGCGCCGTCATCGACACTCCGGCGAGTTCGGCTGTGTGAGTGGTGGTTATCCGCGAGGTGATGGCCGCCTGAAAGACCGGGTGATGCGAGGACGAGCGGTCCAGTTCGAGCGCGTCCACGACGACGTCGAACGGCACGTCCGCATTGTCGAAGGCATCCACATCGACGGCTCTGACCTGCGCGAGGTACTCCCCGAAGGGTGCATCACGATCGACGACGGTCCGCAAGGCAAGGGTGTTGACGAACATGCCGACCAGCAGATCGAGAGACCTGTCCCCTCGTCCAGCCACCGGTGTTCCGACGACGATGTCGTCAGTGCCGCTGTAGCGGGCCAGAAGGAGCGCGAAGCACGCGTGCAGCGCGATGAATGTAGTGGCGTCGTGATCCGCGGCGAGCGCAACGAGCTTCTGGTGGGTGGAAGCGCCGATCCTGATGTCGACGCCGGCTCCGCGCATGGACGGATCGAGTGGGCGCAGACGGTCTGTCGGCAGGTGGAGTTGCTCGGGCGCTCCCGCCAGGCGCTGCTTCCAGAAGGCAATTTGGGAGCGGGCAAGAGACTGGGCGGATGTAGCGTCACCGAGGTGTTCCCGGTGCCAGAGCGCATAGTCGGCATATTGAACGGGAAGGGGTGCCCACTGTGGTCCGTTGCCGCCGACGCGGGCCGCGTAGGCGCCGGTGAGGTCGGCGGCCAGCGGCGCGAGTGACCAACCGTCGGCCACCATGTGATGCAGAACTACGACGAGGACGGCTTCCTCGTCTCTGCCCTCCTTGTCGTCGGCGACAGTGATCAGCAGGTAGCGCACCGGGCGTTCGCGAACCAGATCGAAACCAGCCGAAGAGAATTCGAAGATCACTCGCTCGAGGCTTTCACGTTCCACCTCGATCGACTCGAGTCCCGCGATACCCTCGCCGAGGCCCAGAACCTTTTGCGTTGCGTTGTCCCCGATCTGAGGAAACACGGTGCGCAGTGACTCGTGGCGGGTCACCACGTCAATGATCGCGGCGCCCAATGCGTCGGCGTCGACATCGCCGCGCAGCGACACCGCCAGCGGAATGTTGTAGGCACCTGATTCCGGTGCGACACGGTTGAGGAACCACAGTCGCTGCTGCGCGGGAGCGAGCGGTAGTACCGCCGGCCTGACCACTACCTGAATACCGTCGGCGTCCGGCGTCTGTGCGGCACGCTCGACGGTCGCCGCGATCCCGGACACCGTGGGGTGATCGAAGAGAGCACGCAGCGGCATCCGAACCCCGGTAGCTTCGGTCAAGCGCGCCACCGCCGTCGTCGCTACCAGCGAGTTTCCGCCCAGATGGAAGAAATTGTCGTCGAGTCCGAGCGGTCCACTACCCAGGATGTCAGCCAGAACCGCGGCAACCTTGCCCTCGATCGGTGTCGTCGGAGGCCGGAAGACCTTGGTGGAGGCCAGGATCGGCGACGGCAGCGCACGCCGGTCGAGTTTTCCGTTGGTGGTCAACGGAATTGAATCGATGACCATGAAGGCGTCGGGAACCATGTAGGTCGGGAGGACTTCGGCGGCGTGGGCGCGGAGGACGTCGACTTCCACGGCGCCGGAAGCCGTCACGTACGTCACCAGAGCGCCACCGGCCGGCGTCGGAGCCACGACGGTCACGGCGTCGTCGATTCCCGGCGCGCTGAGGATGACGGAGTCGATCTCGCCGAGTTCGATCCGGAATCCGCGGATCTTGACCTGTGCGTCGCCGCGCCCGAGGTACTCGAGTTGTCCGGGCGCAATCCAGCGTGCACGGTCGCCGGAGCGGTACAGCCGTCGTCCGCCGGCATTGAACGGATCCGCGACGAACCGGCCCGCGGTGAGATCGGGTCGGCCCAGATAACCACGGGCGAGTTGACCGCCCGCGACGTAGATCTCCCCCGCGATTCCCACCGGGACCGGCGAGAGATGCTCGTCGAGCAGGTACACACGAAGTCCGTCGATCGCGTCACCGATCCGGCTGCCGGTAACCGAACTCGCGCTCGGTCGGTCGAGTTCGAGATGCGTGACGTGCACCGTCGTCTCGGTGATGCCGTACATGTTGACGAGCGCGGGCCCGGATTTCGGGTGATTGTCGTAGCCCGGGTGATTGTCGTACCAGCGCCCGAGTCGACGCAGGTCCAACGCTTCGCCACCGAAGATCACGAACCGGAGCCGAGTCTGTGAATCGGCCCGAAGGTCCGCTTCGATGAACTGGTAGAAGGCCGAAGGCGTCTGATTGAGCACCGTGACACCTTCCGCAGCAACCAGCGCTCGGAAGGCATCGGGGTCGCGTGCGACTTCGTGATCGACCAGCACCAGAGTTCCACCGTGGAGCAGCGCGCCCCACAGTTCCCACACCGAGAAGTCGAAGGCGAACGAGTGGAACATCGTCCACACGTCGCTGCCGTCGAATCCGAATTCGACGTGCGTGTTCTCGAACAATCGCACCACGGTGGCATGGGTGACGGAGACGCCTTTGGGTCGACCCGTCGACCCCGAGGTGTAGATCACGTACGCCAGATTGTCGGCTCCGTGCGCACGCGGGCGCTCATCGGTTTCCAGACTCGCACCGGAGTACTCGTCGGAGTCGACTCCGACGACCGTCACATCGGAGTTCAGGAAGGTGGAATCGGAAATGATGCACACCGGTTGCGCATCCTCGACCACATACGCCAATCGCTCGGCCGGGTGCGCACGATCGAGCGGGAGATATCCGCCGCCGGCCTTCAGCACCGCGACAGCCGCGACAATCATGTCGACGGATTTCGGCAGCATGATTCCGACCAGCGACTCGGAGTGCACACCGTGATCGACGAGCTTGCGCGCCAACCGATTCGATCGTCGATCGAGTTCGAGGTACGACACTCGCTCGTCGCCCACGACGGCGATCGCGTCAGGGGTCGCGCGAACACGGTCGGCGAAGATGTCGGAGAGCGTTCGGACCGGCGTGGTCGGCAGAACGGGCGGTACGAGCGCCTGGCGCGCGTCCGCGCGGAGCAAGTCCACAGCGCCGAGCACAGACTGCGGTGCACTGACCATTGCGGTCAAGATTCGTAGATAGCGGTCGGCGAGGTCGTCGGCTTGCTCTTTCGTGCCGAGCCAATCCAGAACCCCGGAAATCGGCTGATCGAAGTCGGCATGCTCACCCGTCGGAATCGCGAGGGAGACAAACAGTTCCGGAGCTGTCGCGAGGTCGGACCCGATCGGCGCACCGACCATGAGTCCCGGAAATCTCGGGTGTGCATCGAGCGGTTCCTCGAAGCAGACCATCGCCCGGAACAACGGGCCCGTCTCCACCCATCGACCGTCGCCGAGGGCGGCGGTCACCGAAGACAGAAGAATGTCTGCGTGTTCGAAGGCGTCGATCGCGACGGTGTCCACCGCGCCGACCAGATCGGTGAGCGTCATGGTGTTCGACACCGTCGAGCGAAGCACCAGCTGATTGGCGAACATCGAGACGAAGTCGTCCGGATTCGAGGCGCCGTATCCGCGAACCGAGACTCCGATCGACACCTCGTCGGCCGAACCGACGCGGCGCAGCAGTCCGGTCATCGCAGACTGGAACAGCACGAACAGACTCGTGTTCATCGTCGTCGCCATCGTCTCGAGGCGGCGGCAGAGGTCTGCCTCGATCTGGAGGGGCGTGGACGTTCGACCGGTTCCGGCGACGACCGGCAACCCCAGCTCCTCGGCCGGGTTCGACAATGTCGACGACCAGTATTCGACGTTGCGGGCGTGCTGTACTTCTGCGATCCACTTCCCCGCGGCGTCCGGGTCGATGTCCATCAATCGAGTTCCCGATTCTGCGGCACAGAACAATTCGAGGAAGTCGAGGAACCGTCGATGGTGACGCGAAATGTCCTCATCGGTGTAGAGGTCTGGATTCGCGGCGAAGTCGATCTGGATCTCTTCGGCCGCGGAAGTCTGATAGACGTTGACCGAGAGGTCTTCGATCGGCCCGGTCGAGATCACGTGGAGTTCGCCGTGCGCGTCGCCGAGAGTGATTCCGGAGTGGAACAGCATGAGGTTGATCAGCGGTCCGTGGAAGCCGCGGCCGTCGGCGATACTGTGATCACCGGCGTTGAGGACGCGTCGCAGGTCCTCGTGGCGGTACTTCTGATGACGCAGTGCACCGGTGAGTTCGAGCTTCACCTCACGAAGCAAATCCCCCACTGCGAAGTAGGGGTCGACGCTCGCGCGTAGCGGGACGACGTTCGACATCATTCCGCCGGACCTGCGAGCAGCTTTTGTCGTCCGCCCCGAGACCGGGAGGCTGAGCACGACATCGCGAGTTCCGATCGCCCGGGCGAGGTAGGCGGCCAGAGCGCCGATCACCACCGAGGACGTCGTCACGTTGTGCGCTTCGGCAAGGCGTTCGAGGGAGCTTCGCAGTTCTTCCGGCACCGTCGCCGACCGCAGCCGTGACCACGCCTGCGACGGAGAGGTCGAGGACGCGAGCGAGGTTCCGCTCGGCTTGTCGGCCATCTTCGTAGTCCAGTAGTCGCGATCGCGCTCCCACCGCGTGGAGCCCAGATAGTCGGACTCAGCCTTCACCAAAGCCTCGAGAGGCGCAGTTACCACTGGGGGAACTGGCAGATCCCGTACGGCGGCGGTGTAGATCTCGGCCGTGCGGTTCATCATCGACATCGCACCGAAACCGTCGAGGGCTACGTGATGGATGCGGCTGTACCAGTAGGAATGGTCGTCGCGAAGAATCAGGACCGCGAGCCTGACCAGGCGATCGGTGAACGGATCGATGGCGGCGGTGTGCTCGCGCCGCATCCATTCGCGCGCCGCCGATTCCGGATCCGATTCGGTGCGCAGGTCGACCACGTCGAGGGAATCGTCCATGTCGACATCGAGCCACTGACGCGCGACCCCGTCGACCTCGACCAGGCGCAGGTATCCGGAACCGATCTCGCGGCCGGTCTGCTTACTGGCAGCGGTCAGCAGGTCGATGTCGAGCGGGCCGTCCACATCGACGTATTGAGCGATGCTGACCGGTATCTCGGGTCGAAGCTGTTGTGCGACAAGTAGGGAAATTTGCGCGGCAGAAAGAGGGAAGGTGACTTCGTCGTCCGGACGAGCTGCGGAAACGATTCCTCGGTCGGGACTGCCATCCACACGAATCTCCCTCTTACAACTTGATCATGATGCAAACAGGTATATGCGCCCGCAGGACGCTTCGAACTGATCGGGGCACGTCGAAATCAGACGAATACATTGAAAAGCTCGGGTGGAAACTGGCAAATCGCCCGCCGGAGATCACATCGTGACAATCAGCTGCGATGTTACCGATCAGTCAGCTTCCAGCAAATATTCATCAAACAACCATTTGGGACTATTGTCCTGAATATCATGGCTAAAACGGCCCTATATAACAAACCGAAGCGCCGGTACCCGACGAACGGGCACCGACGCTCCGGTGAAATCTATTCAGTTGATCGTGCTGAGATTACTCGTCAGACCGTGAAGCCGAGTGCGCGCAGCTGCTCGCGTCCGTCCTCGGTGATCTTGTCCGGTCCCCACGGCGGCAACCACACCCAGTTGATCTTCATGTCGGTACACAGATCGCTACGCACCAGTGCGCCGCGCGCCTGGTCCTCGATCACGTCGGTCAACGGGCACGCCGCCGACGTCAGAGTCATGTCGATCGTGACGACGCCGTCGTCTTCGAAGAGTCCGTAGACCAAGCCGAGATCGACGACGTTGATTCCCAGTTCGGGGTCGACGACGTCGCGCATCGCTTCTTCGAGTTCGTCGAGTCGCTCAGGCGACGGAACAGTGCCACTGCCCTGTGCGCCACCGAATTCCGCAGTGGAATCGGGATTCGGATTCACCGGAGCGCCGACCTCGGCGTCCTGCACTGGTTGTGTCTCGGTCATGATCCCTGTCCTTCAGTCGTGTCGACCAATTCACTGCTGTCCGCCGTCGTGACTGCACCGCCGTCGACAATCTGGACTACAGCATCCTTGAATGCCATCCATCCGAGCAAGGCGCACTTGACGCGTGCCGGGTACTTCGAGACGCCGACGAAGGCGATGCCGTCGCCGAGAACGTCCTCGTCCCCCTCGACGGTGCCTCGACTGCTCACCATCTCGTTGAACGCCGTCACCGTCTTCAGTGCGTCGGTGACCTGCATCCCGATGACGAGGTCGTTGAGCACTGACGTCGACGCCTGGCTGATCGAACAGCCCTGTCCGTCGTACGAGACGTCGGAGACCGTTCCGTCCTCGGAGATCTGGACGCGCAACGTCACCTCGTCGCCACACGTCGGGTTGACGTGGTGCACCTCGGCGCCGAACGGCTCGCGGAGCCCGCGGCCGTGCGGATGTTTGTAGTGATCGAGGATCACTTCCTGGTACATCTGCTCCATGCGCATGATTCAGTTCAACTCCCCTGCGACACCGAAAAATTCCTGCGCACGCTTGATCGCCGCTACGAGAACGTCGATTTCCGCGGTGGTGTTGTAGAGCGCAAACGATGCGCGGGCCGTCGCAGCCACGCCGAACTTACGATGCAGCGGCCACGCGCAATGGTGACCGACGCGGATCGCGACACCCTCGTCGTCGAGGATCTGGCCGAGGTCGTGGGCGTGAATACCGTCCACGACAAAGGAAATCGCACCGCCACGGTTCTCGGACGTCTGCGGTCCGATGATGCGCAGACCTTCGATCGCCGACAACTTCTCGAGCGCAGCCTCCACCAACACGTGCTCGTGCGCGGCGACGGCGTCCATCCCGAAGGTGTTCAGGTAATCCACGGCAGCGCCCAGTCCGACCACCTGTGAGGTCATCGGAACGCCGGCCTCGAAACGCTGCGGCGGCGGCGCGTAGGTACTGACCTCCATGGTGACCGTCTCGATCATCGAGCCGCCGGTGATGAACGGCGGCATCGCTGCCAGCAGCTCACGACGGCCGTAAAGGACGCCGACACCCGAAGGTCCGAGCATCTTGTGGCCGGAGAAAGCCGCGTAATCCACTCCCAGTTCGTGGAAGTCGACTGCCATGTGAGGCACCGACTGGCACGCGTCGAGCACGACAAGTGCACCGACAGCGCGTGCTCGTCGCACCAATTCCTCCACCGGTGCGATCGCACCCGTCACGTTGGACTGGTGGGTGAACGAGACGACCTTCACCGCGTCCGTCAACTCCAGCGAATCGAGATCGATCCGGCCGTCGTCGGTGACGCCGTACCACTTGAGGGTCGCACCGGTTCGGCGTGCAAGTTCCTGCCAGGGAACAAGGTTGGCGTGGTGTTCGAGTTCGGTGATGACGATTTCGTCGCCAGGACCGACGTGACGGTCGAAGCGATCGTCACCGAGAACGTAGGTCACCAGATTCAGGGCCTCGGTGGCATTCTTGGTGAACACCAACTCGTCCGAATCCGCACCCACGAAGGAAGCGATGGTGGCGCGAGCATTCTCGTACGCGTCCGTCGCCTCTTCTGCGAGCTGATGAGCACCCCGGTGTACTGCCGCGTTACACGTGGTCAGGAAGTCCCGTTCGGCATCGAGAACCTGGACCGGTCGCTGCGAAGTAGCACCGGAATCCAAGTACACCAAAGGTTTTCCGTCGCGCACGGTCCGCGCCAGGATCGGGAAGTCGGCCCGAACCGCTGTGACGTCGAGCTCGCGCACCGAGGTGGTCATCGTGATTACGCTCCCTGGGTAGCTGCGGTGTCCGCGGTGAAACGAACGTAGCCGTTGGTCTCGAGCTCGTCGGCCAGCTCCGGTCCACCGGACTCGACGATGCGGCCGGCGACGAACACGTGGACGAAATCGGGGTTGATGTAGCGCAGGATGCGCGTGTAGTGCGTGATCAGCAGAACTCCGCCGTTCTCGCGCTCCTTGTAGCGGTTGACGCCTTCGGAGACCGTGCGCAGGGCATCGACGTCGAGGCCGGAGTCGGTCTCGTCGAGGATCGCGATCTTCGGCTTGAGCATGCCCAGCTGCAGGATCTCGTGGCGCTTCTTCTCACCACCGGAGAAGCCTTCGTTGACCGAGCGCTCGATGAACGAGGGGTCGATCTCGAGCTCGCTGAGGGCTTCCTTGACTTCCTTGACCCAGTGGCGCAGCTTGGGAGCCTCGCCGCGCACTGCCGTAGCGGCGGTGCGAAGGAAGTTGGACATGGAGACGCCGGGAACCTCGACGGGGTACTGCATGGCCAGGAACAGTCCGGCACGTGCACGCTCGTCGACGCTCATCGCGAGAACGTCTTCACCGTTGAGGGTGATCGAACCGGAGGTGACCTGGTACTTGGGGTGACCGGCGATGGCGTACGACAGAGTCGACTTGCCGGAGCCGTTGGGGCCCATGATCGCGTGGGTCTCGCCGGAGCGGACCGTCAGGTCGACGCCCTTGAGGATCTGGATGGGCTCGGCGTTGGCGTCGGAGTTGGCAACCTCGACGTGCAGGTCACGAACCTCGAGGACCGAGATGGCCGGTGTGGTGGTGTTGTCACTGGTAGACATGAAATTCCTTCAAGATGAGGCGGGGCGAGCGTAGCGACGGGGTGGTGTCGCCGCCAGGGCGGTCAGGAGCCGACTGCTGCGAGTTCGGCTTCGACCGCGGCTTCGAGGCGATCGCGCACCTCGGGAACAGCGATCTTGTTGATGATTTCGTGGAAGAACCCACGTACGACCAGACGACGCGCCTGATCCTCCGGGATACCGCGAGCACGCAGGTAGAACAGCTGCTCGTCGTCGAAACGTCCCGTTGCACTTGCGTGGCCGGCTCCGACGATCTCACCGGTCTCGATTTCGAGGTTCGGAACCGAGTCGGCGCGAGCGCCGTCGGTGAGCACCAGGTTGCGGTTGAGCTCGAACGTGTCGGTGCCCTCCGCTGCGGCGCGGATGAGAACGTCGCCGATCCACACGGTGTGGGCGTCGGGCTTGCCGGATCCGGGATCACCCTGGAGTGCACCCTTGTAGACCACGTTGGACTTGCAGTTGGGCTGGCTGTGATCCACCAGCAGACGCTGTTCCAGGTGCTGGCCGGCGTCGGCGAAGTACAGGCCCAGCAATTCCGCGTCGCCGCCCGGTCCGTCGTACTTGACGGTCGCGGAGAGGCGAACCAGGTCGCCGCCCAGGCTGATCGAGGTGTACCGGAGCACTGCGTCGCGGTTCAGGCGAGCGTGGTGTGACGTCACGTGAACTGCGTCGTCCGCCCAGTCCTGAATGGCCACGACGGTCAGCTGCGAGCTGTCACCGAGAACGAATTCGATGTTCTCCGCGAAGGTTCCGCTGCCGCGCTGGTCGATGACGAACGTCGCCTTGGCGAACTGCGCCAGACGAATCTGGGTGTGTCCGTAGGCGACATTGTCGACTCCGGGGCCGGTCATGGTGACCACGACGGGCTTCTCGACCTCGACCTCGGCGCCAACCGAGATGACCGTCGCAGTCTCGAAGCTCGAATATGCCTGCGCTGCAATGCGATCCGCAGGAACACCAGCCTTGCCCAGACGCTCGTCGTCACGGCCGACGGTCTCGACGGTGATGTCGCTGCCACCGTCCACCTCGACGGTGACCTGAGCGTTGGCAACTGCGCTGCCGTCGTGCAATCCGCGCAGACGACGCAGCGGGGTGAACCGCCAGATCTCGTCGCGTCCGCCCGGGACCTCGAATGCGTTGACGTCGAACGACGAGAACTGCTCGCCCTTGTTCGTGATGGGTGAGCCGGTGGCTGCACCCTTTACAGGAGCGGTCGGGTTCTCCCCGGCAACAGCTCCGATGACTCCGGTCTCTGGCGTGGTCACTAACCCACAGCCCCTTCCATCTGAAGTTCGATAAGGCGGTTGAGCTCGAGCGCGTACTCCATCGGGAGTTCCTTCGCGATGGGCTCGACGAATCCACGCACGATGGTGGCCATCGCCTCGTCCTCGGTCAGTCCGCGGCTCATCAGGTAGAAGAGCTGATCGTCACTGACCTTGGAAACGGTGGCCTCGTGACCCATGGTGACGTCGTCCTCGCGGATGTCGACGTACGGGTAGGTGTCGCTTCGGCTGATCTGGTCGACGAGCAGAGCGTCACACTTGACGGTCGACTTGGAGCCGTGGGCTCCCTTGTTGACCTGCACCAGACCGCGGTACGACGCGCGTCCACCGCCACGGGCGACGGACTTGCTGATGATGGTCGAGGACGTGTGCGGCGCGAGGTGGAGCATCTTGGCGCCGGTGTCCTGGTGCTGGCCCTCGCCGGAGAACGCAACGGAGAGAACCTCACCGCGGGCGTACTCACCCATCAGCCAGACGGCCGGGTACTTCATGGTGACCTTGGAACCGATGTTGCCGTCGATCCACTCCATCGATCCACCGGCTTCGACCTTGGTGCGCTTGGTCACCAGGTTGTAGACGTTGTTGGACCAGTTCTGGATGGTCGTGTAACGGCAGTGGCCGCCCTTCTTCACGATGATCTCGACAACCGCCGAGTGCAGTGAATCGGACTTGTAGATCGGCGCGGTGCAACCTTCGACGTAGTGCACGGAGGCATCTTCGTCGACGATGATCAGGGTGCGCTCGAACTGACCCATGTTCTCGGTGTTGATGCGGAAGTACGCCTGCAGCGGGATGTCCACGTGGACTCCCGGCGGAACGTAGATGAACGAGCCGCCCGACCACACAGCGGTGTTCAGTGCGGAGAACTTGTTGTCGCCGGCCGGAATGACCGAGCCGAAGTACTCCTTGAACAGCTCCGGGTGCGTCTTGAGGCCGGTGTCGGTGTCGAGGAAAATGACGCCCTGCTGCTCGAGATCCTCACGGATCGAGTGGTAGACGACCTCGGACTCGTACTGAGCTGCGACGCCGGCAACCAGGCGCTGCTTCTCTGCCTCGGGGATGCCGAGCTTGTCGTACGTGTTCTTGATGTCCTCGGGCAGGTCTTCCCAGGACTCGGCCTGCTTCTCGCTCGAGCGCACGAAGTACTTGATGTTGTCGAAGTGGATGCCTTCGAGGTCGGAGCCCCAGTTCGGCATCGGCTTCTTGTCGAAAGTGCGCAGAGCCTTGAGGCGGATGTCGAGCATCCACTCCGGCTCGCTCTTCTTCGCCGAGATGTCCCGCACGACAGCCTCGGAGAGCCCGCGCTGCGCGCTGGCTCCGGCTTCGTCGGAATCGGACCAGCCGTAGCCGTAATGACCGAGGGACGCGATGGTCTCTTCCTGCGTGAGCGGCTCGGTGCCTGCAGCTGCAGTGGTAGTCGCCTGGTCTGATGTGACGGTCATGCGAGCTCCTTCCGGAGTCTTGTTTCTTGACGGCTGCTCGGTCTCAGCGAGGGCTGGTCGCTGCGGTCGAGCAGTTCTGACTTTGAGGAACTAGCTGAAAAATCTCTATTCGAACGCTGCTCTGGGGTAACGCTCAGTAGAACAACGCTCTGTAGAACAACGCTCTGTAGAACACTGTGGTCCGGTCATCTACTCCCGGTGGACACGAGGGGCACGTGCGTCGTGCAGGCGCAGTCACCGTTGGCGATGGTCGCCAGGCGCTGGACATGCGTTCCGAGCAACTGCCGGAATGCTTGCTGCTCTGCCTCGCACAGTTCCGGAAACTCTTCTGCCACATGGGAAACCGGGCAGTGATGTTGGCAGATCTGCACGCCGTTGCCTACCGGCCGGGTCGACGCTGCGAACCCCACCGCATTGAAGGCTTCGGCGATTGCGTCCGCTGTCGCCTCGACGTTGTCCACATCTGTCGGATCAGCCGGTTCGACGTCTCCGACGATGGCCTGAACCCGACGCTTGGCGAACTCCTCGATTGCCGCGTCCCCGCCGATTTCGCGGAGTTGCCGCATCGCGGCTCCCGCCAGATCGTCGTAGGTATGGCCGAGGCGCCCGCGGCCGGTCGCGGTGATCTGGAACTGCTTGGCAGGTCGACCGCGTCCGCGCTGGCGCAGCGACGCCGCCGAAGCCGTTCGTGCTTCACCGGACTCGATCAAGGCGTCCAAGTGACGTCGGACACCTGCGGCACTCAAACCGAGGCGTGTGCCGATTTCGGAGGCCGTAATGGGGCCTTCTTCGAGTAGCAGCTTGACCACTGCGGCCCGGGTCTGGCCTTCGACGCTCACCGTCACCGGATTTGCGGCAGCACTCGGCGAGGTCGCTACAGTGGGCTGACCTGCAACTTCCTTGCTTCGAGGGTCTGACGCATTTCTTTTCACAACACAAGTGTGACCGAATTCTTTTCGCAGGTCTACTAAGGGCAACCTGCATTACATTCGGGAATATCCGGACAGCGCACGTTGTTTGTGCTTGTCTGTCCAGCTGGATGGAGCCGCTACGCTGCCTGGTGTGCCGCAGACCCCCGAGAAGACGACGACCGCGCGATCGGCGCGCGCGATCCTGCTGGACAAACCCAAGGCACTCGCGCTTTCCACGATCGGCGTTCGGCCTTTCGGTTCCGCTCCCCGGCAGAGCATGGCCGCGGTGTTGCACGGCGACGAAAGCGAGCGCCCGGGCCTGAACGCGAAGGAAACCGCGCAACTGCGAGGTATCCGTCGATTCGGAGCGACCGGCGCGGTCTTGATGGCAGTGGGCGCGCTCGGCGCCGGCGCACAACCCGTCCTGCAGAATCCGACCGCCGGCCTTCGAGTCCTCAGCCTTCCCGGACGTATGCCGACGGTCTCGCTCACCATGACGATGACCGGAACGGTGCTCGTCGTTCTCGCCTGGCTGATGATGGGCCGATTCGCCGTCGGCGACATACGCAGCCGATCCGGCGCACCGCGGCGCATGACCCGCTCTCAGTTGGACCGCACACTCCTGCTGTGGATCCTGCCGCTCTCCGTCGCACCGCCGATGTTCAGCCGCGACGTCTACTCGTATCTGGCACAAAGCGAAATCGCGGCCCGCGGACTCGATCCGTACGCCATCGGCCCCAAGGCGGCACTGGGCGTCGACCACGTTCTCACCCGCACTGTTCCGACCATCTGGCGGGACACGCCGGCTCCGTACGGGCCGTTCTTCCTGTGGCTGGGACGCGGGATCAGCTCACTGACCGGCGACAACATCGTGGCCGGAATCTTCTTGCACCGCCTGCTCGCATTGGCCGGCGTCGCGCTCATCGTGTGGGCGATACCTCGACTGGCCAAGCGATGCGGCGTCTCCGCCGTCAGCTCACTCTGGCTCGGAGCCGCGAACCCGCTGCTGCTCTTCCACTTGGTGGCCGGCATCCACAACGAAGCGCTCATGCTCGGGTTGATGCTCGCCGGAATCGAGATCGCCCTCCGCGCAGTCGAAGGGTCCGGGCCCATCCGTGGGCGGGCACTGTTCTATCTCATCGCGGGATCCGGATTGATCGCGTTGTCGTCGACCGTCAAAATTCCGTCCTTGCTTGCACTCGGATTTGTCGGCATGGCTCTGGCCCGGCGTTGGGGTGGCACCTGGAAAGCCCTGGCGGGAGCCGCGATTCTCCTGGGCATCGTTGCCGCCGTCGTCACGTTTGTCATCAGCTCGGCCAGTGGGCTCGGCATGGGTTGGATCAACACCCTCGACACCGCTACGGCGGTCCGGAGTTGGATGTCCATCCCGACGCTGCTGGGCGTCGGCACGGGGTTGGCCGGTGTACTGCTCGGACTCGGCGATCACACGACGGCAATCCTCACGATCACGCGGCCGATCGCGTACCTGGTTGCCATTCTCATCACCGCGCGGATGATGATCTCGGTATACATGGGCCGCATTCACCCGGTCGGTGGACTCGGCATCGCACTCGGGGCCATCGTTCTCCTGTTCCCGGTCGTTCAGCCCTGGTACCTGCTGTGGGCGATACTTCCGCTCGCGGCCTGGGCCACCGCGCCGATTTTCCGCATCCCCGCTGTGGTGTTCACCTCGATCGTCAGCGTCATGTTGATGTCGAACGGCGCCGAATATCTTCCGTTCATGATCGTGCAGGCCGTCATCGCGACCATCCTCACCGCCGGAACGCTCATCGTCTTCACCCGCAATTCACTCCCCTGGCGTAGCGACAAGCCAGTAGCGGAGATCACGAAAGGCGGACCGGTAGACGAAGACAACTCGGCGGGGGCTTACGCTGATTCCCCGTGACCTCGAGAGCCTCCAGATCGTCGACGCCGGCGGTACAGATCCAGGGTGTCGTCAAGTCCTTCGACGGTGTTCGAGCCGTCGACGGTATCGATCTCACTGTCGAGACGGCCCAGGTCGTTGCCCTGCTCGGCCCAAACGGAGCCGGTAAGACAACCACCGTCGAGATGTGCGAAGGGTTTGTCACCCCCGATGCCGGCGCTGTTCGAGTGCTCGGTCTCGACCCCATCGCCGACTCCGGTGAAGTCCGCTCGCGAATCGGCGTCATGCTTCAGGGCGGCGGCGCATACCCCGGGTCCAAGGCCGGAGAAATGCTCGACCTCGTCGCCGCATACTCTGCCGACCCACTCGATCCCGCCTGGCTCCTTGCCAAACTCGGCCTCACCGATGCGCGCAAGACGCCCTACCGTCGCCTTTCCGGCGGCCAGCAGCAACGACTGTCCCTGGCGTGCGCGCTTGTCGGCCGTCCCGAGTTGGTATTTCTCGACGAACCCACCGCTGGACTCGACGCTCAGGCACGTCTACTCGTGTGGGAACTCATCGACGCTCTGCGCCGCGACGGCGTCAGCGTCCTGCTCACCACGCACCTCATGGACGAGGCCGAAGCGCTCGCCGACGAACTGGTCATCATCGACCACGGCAAGATCGTCGCGTCGGGAACGCCGGCCGAGGTCACCAGCAAGGGCGCTGAAGGCCAACTCCGTCTGACGACGGTTCCCGGTTTGAGCCTCGACTCGCTGGCCGGCTCACTCGCCGGGTTCCGCGTCGAGGAATCCAACCCGGGCACCTACGTCGTCGAAGGTGCAATCGATCCGGCAACCGTGGCGACAGTCGCGACGTGGTGTGCCGATCAGGACGTGCTGATCAACGACATTCGCGTCGATCAACGGAGTCTGGAAGACGTCTTCCTCGAATTGACGGGCCGGGAACTGAGGGGATGACGGAGATCAAGGTCATGAACGAAACAGCAGCGAACGGCCAGAACAGTGGGACTGCCAACGGAGCCAGGGAACGCCGGCTCGCCGAGAACCGCTTCGAACCGGGCACTTTCTCGCCGGATCCCCGCCCCAGTTCGGCGGCCGACATGCTGGCGGCGCAGACCAAACTGGAACTGACTCTTCTGCTCCGCAACGGTGAGCAATTGCTGCTGACCATGTTCATCCCGATCACCCTGCTCATCGGACTGTGTTTACTTCCGATCGGCGATTTGGGCGATTCTCGGGTCGATACCGTGCTCCCTGGTGTCATGATGGTTGCCGTGATGTCGACGGCGTTCACCGGACAGGCCATCGCCGTCGGATTCGATCGCCGATACGGCGCGCTCAAGCGACTCGGTGCAACGCCGCTGCCGCGGTGGGGAATCATCGCAGGCAAGAGCGCCGCCGTCATCATCGTCGTGGCACTGCAGGCATTGCTGCTCGGCGCTATCGGTTTGGCGTTGGGGTGGCGTCCGTCGTTCGCCGAACTGGTACTCGGCGCAGTGGTCATTGCCATCGGTACTGTCACGTTTGCAGCGCTGGGACTGCTGCTCGGCGGCACTTTGCGAGCGGAGATCGTTCTCGCTCTCGCCAACGTCTTGTGGTTCATCATGGTGGGCATCGGCAGTGTGGTCTTCGCCAGTGGCGAACTTCCGACCGCTGTTCACACGCTGGTGCGCATTGTTCCGTCCGGTGCTCTCGCACACGCTCTCGAAGCGGCCCTCGACACCTCGATGGACTGGTTCTCGATTCTCGTACTTCTCATCTGGGCCGCGGTGGCCGGTGTCTGCGCAGCAAGGTGGTTCAAGTTCACGTGAGTACACGACGGACAGCTCAGATCGTCGGCTGTGTGGCCGCAACAGTGATGTTGTGTGCCGGACCCGCAACGGCGACTCCCTCGGTGTCCGGTCCACTCGCACCTGCAAATCCGTACCTCGGTCCCGTCGGTACCTCCACCATGCACGGTGACGCGGGCTCGTCCGACGTCACTCCGCTGCCCGGACCCGGAACCGGCCCCCACGAAGTGACCGCCTTCCCGATGATGGCCGCCTGCCCGACGGTCCTGCAGGGTTCCGACGGCATGATCGTCTCGCTCTGCACGACGATGATCGGCCAGATCCCGACCATCCATTTGATCGATCCGAAGGCCGACGCCACGCCGTTAGGTAGATCCGTAGCGCAACTGCCGCTCGCGAAGGGCAGTCTCCTCGGCGGCGTCTACGCCTACCTGGACAACGAGAACCGCCTCGTCGCGGTCGACGGAAATCGTCAGTTGGTCCGCATTTCCCACGCTCAGAATCCGGACGGCAGTTGGCGGCTGGAACTCGCCGATGCCGTCGATCTCAGTGGTGCGGTTGCCGCCGACGACAACGTCACCGGCCTCGCTCCGGACTGGGAAGGCAATGTCTGGTTCGCCACCGGGCACGGCACCGTCGGGTATGTCGGCACGGATCGAATCGCGCACAGCATCGCTCTCCCCGAGGGTGAACAGGTGCAGAACAGCATCTCCACCTCCCCGACGGGCACTGCCGTCGCTACCACACACGCGCTCTACCAACTGAAGCGAAGCGGCGACGAGGTCGTCGTCGACTGGCGCCAACCGTACGATCGCGGGCCGGCCCGCAATCCGGGTCAGCTCAGCTGGGGTACCGGATCGACTCCGACGTACTTCGGCCCCTCGACGGGCAGTGATTTCTTGACCATCGTCGACAACGCGCATCCGACGGTGAGCTTGCACGTCTATCGCGCTGACACGGGCGCCGAGGTGTGCACGCAGCCGGTGTTGTCCGCTGCCAGCCAGGACGGCTCACCGAGCGGCAGCGAGAACTCCCCCGTCGGCATCGGTCATTCGGTCTACGTCGCCGGAACTTACGGATACCCGTACCCCACAACTCCTGAAGGCGCCGGCCCGGCGGTCCCCGCCACGGCACCGTTCAACGGCGGCATGACCCGCGTCGACATCGACCCCGTCGGCTGCCATGTCGTGTGGGACAACACGATTCGAAGCTCCGCGGTCCCACACCTCTCGACCGCTGATGGCGCGATCTACACCGTCACCCGGGACGGCGCTGCGAACACCTCGCCGCTGGACGGGTACTCGTTCGCGGTGATCGACTCGAAGGACGGGTCACGGATCGGTTCGACTCCCCTGCCGTCGACGATCCTCAACGACACCCTGCAGATGTCTGCGCTCATCACCGAGTCGGGCGAGTACTTCCAGGGCACGATCTCGGGAATCGTGCGGGTTCGCGCAAACTGACGTGCGCTGGTCCCATCGGCGCGAGGCATATCGCTTCGCGCTTGCTTCAAACGCCTAGCCCCCAACGACGCGGGGCAGGCGCGGAGCGAGCTGGCCCCAACGACGCGGGGCAGGCGCGGAGCGAGCTGGCCCCAACGACACTGTGTAGTTGATGGGGAACTACGATCGTTGGCGTGGTGAATCGTGTGTATGCCGGATTTTTGCGCTTGGTGGATCGACTACCTCTCCCCTCGCTGAAAACGCAGAAGATCATCGCGTTCATCGTGATCCTGACGCAGGGCGGCATCGCTGTCACCGGCGCGGTGGTTCGCGTGACCGCTTCTGGGCTCGGTTGCCCGACGTGGCCGCAGTGCTTCCCCGGTAGCTTCGTTCCGGTCGGCCATGGCGAGGTCGCAGTACTTCACCAAGCCGTCGAGTTCGGTAACCGCCTGCTCACGTTCCTGGTTGTGATCGTCGCGGCTGCAATCGTGCTCGCGGTGACTCGCGCTCGCCGTCGCAAAGAGGTGCTTGTCTACGCTTGGATGATGCCGCTCGGCACCGTGGTTCAGGCAGTGATCGGCGGTATCACCGTCCGGACCGGACTGCTGTGGTGGACGGTGGCAATCCACCTGGTGGCGTCGATGCTGATGGTCTGGGTTGCCACGGTGATGTACGCGAAGATCGCCGAACCCGACGAGGCAACAACGCTGATCGTGATGCCGAAGCCACTGCGTTGGCTTACCGCGCTGTCGGGAGTGGCGCTCGCCGGCGTGCTCGTCGCCGGAACCTTGGTGACCGGTGCGGGCCCACACGCCGGTGACAAGAATATGGATCGGATTGTGCCTCGCCTCGAGGTCGAAATCGTGACCCTGGTTCATCTGCACTCGCAGCTGCTGGTCGGATACCTCGCGCTGGTCGTGGGACTGACCTTCGGCTTGTATGCGGTCGGAACGTCAGCGGCCGTGAAGATCCGATTGAAGGTATTGCTCGCGCTCATCGTTGCGCAGGCACTCATCGGAATCGTGCAGTACTTCACCGACGTACCAGCAGTCCTGGTCGTCTTTCACGTCGCTGGTGCCGGACTGTGCACGGCTGCGACGGCAGCAGTTTGGGCCGCGGGCAAGACCCGCCAGTTCACGCCGACCGGCTCGCCGATACCAGCTGTCTGACGCTTGAAGACACGTGTGGGGCGTAGGAACACCTTTTGGTGTTCCTACGCCCCACACGTCATTTCAGGATTCGTTGCGAGCTTTCGGGAACCGAGTCTGATTGGCAACCCAACCGGCCATCTTCTTGAAGTGGCCTTCCTGCGGGGTGACGATGCTCGTCAGCTCACGCTCCCACTCGGCAACGGTGACGTTGTCGAAGGATGCGACGACGGCATTGGCCGTGGCGAGGTCCTCGACGACCTGGTCACCGAGGATGCCGTCGGCACCCACGAGAGTGATGCGAACGCCGGCAACGCCGACCGGCTGGATGACGGCGCTGGCGGTTCCGCCGTGCTCGGCGACGAACTTGGTGATGGCATTCACCGTGGACTTCGGCAGTTCCGGCGCGGACGGGGTGGCGTCCGACTTCTCTGTATCGGTGCTCATGACTCGACAATACTGGTCGGTAGCCCGGAAGCGACACCAGGCATGGACTGAGGCTCGGTAGCCGCGGGTGTAGAACAGAAACCATGCGAGCCATCTACGTGACCGAGACCGGCGGACCAGAGGTTCTGACTCTGACCGAACAACCCGAACCGACACCGGGCCCAGGCGATCTACTTGTCCGGACCGAAGCGATCGGCATCAATTTCATCGACACGTACTTCCGAATGGGCCAGTACAAGCGGCCGCTCCCCTATATTCCGGGCGACGAGGGCAGCGGTGTCGTCGAAGCCGTCGGTTCCGATGACACCGAATTCGCCGTGGGCGACCGTGTCGCGTGGGCCGCGGCCACTGGCAGCTACGCCGAGAAGGTGGCTGTTCCCGCCGCAGTCGCAGTCAAAGTGCCCGACGGTGTCCCGGCATCAGCCGCAGCGTCGGCGCTCCTGCAGGGGATGACGGCGCATTACCTCGCGAAGTCGACGTATCCGATCCAGAGCGGAGACACCGTGCTCGTGCACGCGGGCGCGGGCGGCGTCGGATTGATCCTGACGCAGATGGCCGTCAGCCTCGGGGCGAAGGTCGTCACGACTGTGTCATCGGATGCGAAGGAAGAACTCTCGCGTGGCGCCGGTGCCTCGGAGGTACTGCGGTACGACGAGGACATCGCAGCGCGCGTTCGGGAGTTGACCGGCGGCGAAGGAGTCGCGGCGGCATACGACGGCGTCGGCGCGACAACTTTTGATTCGAGCTTGGCTTCCGTGCGTATCCGCGGCACCGTCGCGTTGTTCGGTGCGGCCAGTGGTCCGGTTCCGCCGGTGGATCCGCAGCGGCTCAATTCGTCGGGCTCGCTGTTCCTGACGCGTCCGACGCTCGCTCATCACATTCGCACTCGTGAGGAACTGACCTGGCGTGCCGGCGATGTCTTCGATGCCATTGCGGCCGGAAAGCTCGATATTCGCGTCGGGGCCGAATACCCCCTCGCCGATGCAGCGACAGCGCACCGGGACCTGGAAGGTCGAGCGACAACGGGATCAATCGTTCTGATCCCCTAGCGAAAGGCTGTGCGCCTTTATTAACCGCCCGCGGTTAATAAAGGCGCACAGCAGAATCAGCTGAGCATGTCACTGATCGTCTGGAGTCCGAGCACCGAGTCGACAGCGAGGCCGACGAAGACGATCGCAAGATAGTTGTTGGACTGCAGGAACAGGCGCAGCGGCTTGACCTGGGCACCGCCACGAACGCTGCGGTACAGCTGATGGGCCATGAGGAGGAACCACGCGCCGGCGACGATGGTGATGGCGGCGTAGATGACGCCGGACGCGGGCACGAGGACGAGCGTCGTGACGACCATCGCCCAGCTGTAGAACAGGATCTGCTTGGTGACGTGCTCTTCGGTGGCGATCACGGGAAGCATCGGAACACCGGCAGCTTTGTAGTCTTCCTTGTAGCGCATTGCGAGCGCCCATGTGTGCGGCGGCGTCCAGAAGAAGATGATCAGGAACAGCACAACGGGCTGCCAGCTCAGTGATCCGGTGACCGCGGCCCAGCCGACGAGGACGGGCATACATCCGGCAGCGCCACCCCAGATGACGTTCTGCCAGGTACGACGCTTGAGCACCATCGTGTAGATGAGTACGTAGAACGCGATCGTGATCACGACGAGGATGCCGGCGAGGAGGTTGGCTCGCCACCACAGCCACAGGAACGACGCGAGACCCAGGAGAAGTCCGAAGACGAGCGCGTTGCGAGTCGGTACCGCCTCGCGGGCCAGCGGACGCTTGGCGGTGCGCTTCATGACCTTGTCGATGTCGGCGTCGACGACGCAGTTGAGAGAGTTCGCACTCGCTGCGCCCATCCAGCCACCGAAGAGGGTGCTGAGGATCAGAGCGATGTCGACTGTTCCGCGATCGGCCAGCAGCATTGCCGGAATGGTTGCCACCAACAGCAATTCGATTACTCGCGGCTTCGTGAGCGCGATATAAGCCAGAACCTTGCCCGTTGCGCGACCCCACACCGTATCGGTATTGGTCGCCCGCGGGGCGGCACCTGGGCTGCCGAAGCCATGTCCGCTCGGCTGTTGCCCTGTCCGCACGTTCTCTCCTTGCACCACGCGTTACCGCACTAACTCTTCACGACACACTGCTGACACTGTTCTCTACTACGGACGATGGTAGACCGCAGCCATGGAGGAACCGAATCGACCCGGACAGCCAGGACCATTAGGCTGGGTTACGCAGTGGAGGGACACCCACCCTCGCAATCCACGTACACCATGTCAGGAGACATCTGCCAGTGTCGATCACAGACGAGATCCACGTCCTCACGCAACCCGTCCACCCCTCGGACTGGACCGACCTGGACACCAAGGCTGTCGATACCGCCCGCGTGCTCGCCGCCGACGCGGTTCAGAAGGTCGGCAACGGCCATCCCGGAACTGCAATGAGCTTGGCGCCGTTGGCATACACCCTCTTCCAGCGCGTCATGCGCCACGATCCTTCGGATGCAGAATGGGTCGGCCGTGACCGCTTCGTTCTTTCCTGTGGCCATTCGTCCTTGACGCTGTACACCCAGCTCTACCTGTCGGGCTACGGTCTCGAGCTCGCAGACCTCGAAGCTCTCCGCACGTGGGGCGCTTTGACCCCCGGCCACCCCGAGGTCGGCCACACCGTCGGCGTCGAGATGACCACGGGTCCGCTGGGCCAGGGCCTCGCCTCCGCAGTTGGTATGGCGATGGCTGCGCGCCGTGAGCGCGGGCTGTTCGATCCGGAGACCCCGGTCGGCTCCTCCCCCTTCGACCATCACATCTACGTGATCGCGTCCGACGGTGACATCGAAGAAGGCGTCACCTCCGAGGCGTCGTCCCTCGCCGGTGTCCAGGAACTGGGCAACCTCATCGTCTTCTACGACGACAACAAGATCTCCATCGAGCACGACACCACGATCGCTCTCGGCGAAGACGTCGGAAAGCGCTACGAGGCGTACGGCTGGCACGTTCAGCACGTCGAGGGCGGCGAAAACGTCTCCGGCATTCTCGACGCAGTCGCTGCGGCCAAGGCCGTCGTCGATCGCCCGTCGATCATCCTTCTCCGCACCATCATCGGTTTCCCGGCTCCGAAGAAGATGAACACCGGCGACGTCCACGGTTCCGCCCTCGGCGCCGACGAGGTCGCTGCGGTCAAGGAAGCCCTCGGATTCGATCCGAGCAAGTCCTTCGACGTCGACGCCGACGCTTTGGCTCACGCCCGTGAGGTCGTCTCGCGCGGCGCCGACGCACGCAAGGCGTGGCAGGTCGAGTTCGACGCTTGGGCAGAACGTGAGTCCGAGCGCAAGGAACTCTTCGACCGCCTGTTCGCCGGGGAATTCCCCGCCGGCTGGGCCGACGCTCTCCCGACCTACGAGGCCGACGCCAAGGGGGTTGCGACTCGCAAGGCCTCCGGTTCGGCACTCAACGCGCTCGGACCGATCCTGCCCGAGCTGTGGGGCGGCTCTGCTGACCTCGCGGGCAGCAACAACACCACCATCAAGGGCGCAGATTCGTTCGGCCCGTTCTCCATCTCCACCAACGACTGGAATGCGCAGCCTTACGGCCGCACGCTCCACTTCGGCATCCGTGAGCATGCGATGGGCTCGATCCTCAACGGCATCGCGCTGCACGGCCCGACCCGCCCGTACGGCGGAACCTTCATGGTCTTCTCCGACTACATGCGTCCGGCCGTTCGCCTGGCTGCACTGATGAAGACTGCCGTCACCTACGTCTGGACCCACGACTCCATCGGTCTCGGCGAAGACGGCCCGACTCACCAGCCGGTCGAGCACCTGGCCGCACTGCGCGCCATCCCGAATCTCGCCGTCGTCCGCCCGGGTGACGCCAACGAGACCTCGTTCGCGTGGCAGGCAGCACTCGAGAACAAGACGGGACCGACCGCTCTGGCACTCACCCGCCAGGACATCCCGGTTCTCGAAGGCACCAAGGAGAAGGCTGCCGAGGGCGTCAAGCGCGGCGCGTACGTTCTCGTCGACGCAGCCAACGGTTCGCCCGAGGTCATCTTGCTGGCCACCGGTTCCGAACTGCATCTGGCCACCGAGGCTCGTGAGACCCTCGAAGCTCAGGGCGTTGCAACCCGCGTCGTTTCCGTGCCCTGCCTCGACTGGTTCCTCGAGCAGGATCAGGCGTACCGCGACGAGGTCATTCCGCCCGCCGTCCGCGCACGCGTGTCCGTCGAAGCCGGCATCGCAATGCCGTGGTGGCGCATCCTCGGCGACGCCGGTCAGGCCGTCTCGCTCGAGCACTACGGCGCCTCCGCCGATTACAAGACCTTGTACCGGGAGTTCGGCATCACTGCCGACGCGACTGTCGAAGCCGCGCAGCGCTCCCTCGCAGCTGTGAAGGGATGATCTCGATGACACAGAACGTGAATACCGAAAAGCTCTCCGCTGCAGGCGTTTCCATCTGGCTCGACGATCTCTCACGAGATCGCATCCAGTCCGGCAACCTGCAGAACCTCATCGACACGAAGTCGATCGTGGGCGTCACGACCAACCCGTCGATCTTCCAGGCAGCCCTTTCCAAGGGCTCGGCTTACGACGCTCAGGTTCGTGAGCTCGCGCAGCGCGGCGCCGATGTCGACGCCACCATCACCGCGGTGACCACCGACGACGTGCGCGCTGCGTGCGACATCCTGGCTCCGCAGTTCGAGGCGTCGAACGGCGTCGACGGCCGCGTGTCCATCGAGGTCGATCCTCGCCTGGCACACGACACCGACGCCACCGTCGCGCAGGCGATCGAGCTGCACAAGATCGTCGATCGCCCGAACGTCCTGATCAAGATCCCCGCGACGCTGGCAGGCATTCCCGCCATCGCCAAGGTGATCGGCGAGGGCATCAGCGTCAACGTCACCTTGATCTTCTCGGTCGAGCGCTACGAAGCAGTCATGGGCGCATACCTCGAAGGTCTGGACACCGCCAAGGCTGCCGGCCGCGACATCTCGTCCATCGAGTCGGTCGCCTCGTTCTTCGTCTCCCGCGTGGATTCCGAGATCGACAACCGCCTCACTGCAATCGGCACGCCGGAAGCTCTCGAGCTTCGCGGCAAGGCTGCACTCGCAAACGCTCGCCTGGCGTACAACGCCTACCAGCAGATCTTCGAGGTCCAGCCCCGCTTCCAGGCTCTCCTGGCAGACGGTGCCAAGGCTCAGCGTCCGCTGTGGGCGTCGACCGGCGTGAAGAACCCGGATTACCCGGACACGCTCTACGTCACCGAGTTGGTTGCACCCAACACCGTCAACACCATGCCGGAGAAGACGCTGGACGCTCTCGCCGACCACGGTGAGATCACGGGCGACACCATCTCGGGCACCGCTCAGGAATCACAGGCGGTCTTCGATCAGCTCGCTGCTGTCGGCATCGATCTTGCGGACGTGTTCACGGTCCTCGAAACCGAGGGCGTCGACAAGTTCGAGGTGTCCTGGAACGAGTTGCTCGACGCAACTGCCGAGCAGCTCCGCGCAGCAACCCAGAAGAGCTGAGCCTGTGAGCGATTCCGCGGCGGCATCAGATTGGGTGAATCCCCTTCGGGACAGCACCGACAAACGGCTTCCGCACATTGCGGGGCCCTGCGCCCTGGTGATTTTCGGTGTTACCGGCGACCTTGCCAGGCGCAAGCTCATGCCAGCCATCTACGACCTCGCCAACCGTGGACTGTTGCCGCCCGGATTCGCTCTGGTCGGGTTCGCCCGGCGTGACTGGACGGACGAGGACTTCGCAAACGTCGTCCTCGAAGCAGTCAAGGACGGTGCTCGCACCAAGTTCCGTCAGGACGTGTGGGAGCGGCTCGCCGAAGGCATCCGGTTCGTGGAGGGCAGTTTCGACGAGGCCGAGGCCTTCCAGAACCTGTCCGACACGTTGGCGACGCTCGACAACGAGCGTGGCATCGGCGGCAATCACGGCTTCTACCTCGCGATTCCGCCCAACGCATTCCCTCAGGTCCTCGAACAGCTGTCCGCCTCCGGCCTCGCGCAGGCCGAGGACGGTCAGTGGCGGCGCGTGGTCATCGAGAAGCCGTTCGGTCACGACCTCGAGAGCGCTCGCGAACTGAACGCCGTCGTCAACAAGGTGTTCCCCGAGGACACGGTCTTCCGTATCGACCACTACCTCGGTAAGGAAACGGTCCAGAACATCCTGGCTCTGCGCTTCGCGAATCAGTTGTTCGATCCGATCTGGAACGCGCACTACGTCGACCACGTTCAGATCACGATGGCCGAGGACATCGGCCTCGGTGGACGCGCCGGGTACTACGACGGCATCGGCGCGGCCCGTGACGTGATCCAGAACCACCTGCTGCAATTGCTCGCGTTCACGGCGATGGAAGAACCCATCAGCTTCGAGCCGCTCAATCTGCAGGCGGAGAAGATCAAGGTCCTCTCTGCCACTCGCCTCGCAGAACCCCTCGACGAGACCACCGCCCGCGGCCAGTACGCGGGCGGCTGGCAGGGTGGGCTGCCGGTGGTCGGACTCCTCGAAGAAGACGGCTTCGCAGCGGACTCCATCACGGAGACCTTTGCCGCCATCACCCTCGAGGTCGACACCCGCCGCTGGGCGGGTGTGCCGTTCTATCTGCGCACCGGCAAACGACTCGGCCGTCGCGTCACCGAGATCGCAGTGGTGTTCAAACGGGCACCACACCTGCCGTTCGACAAGACGATGACCGAAGACCTCGGCCAGAACGCTCTGGTCATCCGCGTGCAGCCCGACGAGGGCGTCACCATGCGGTTCGGCTCGAAGGTTCCCGGATCGAGCATGGAAGTCCGTGACGTCAACATGGACTTCTCGTACGGTCAGGCTTTCACCGAGTCGTCACCGGAGGCGTACGAGCGGCTCATTCTCGACGTGTTGCTCGGCGAGCCGTCACTCTTCCCGGTGAATGCCGAAGTTGAATTGTCTTGGGAGATCCTCGATCCCGTCCTCGAACACTGGGCTGCCGGTGGTAAGCCGGAACCCTACGAGGCCGGAACGTGGGGACCACCGTCTGCGGACGAAATGATGCAACGCACCGGACGCGAATGGAGGCGACCCTAGTGATTCTCGATTTGCCGTCCACCACCACGGTCCAGGTCAGCAAGAAACTGGTCGAGGTACGTAAGACCGGCGGCGCTGTCACCTTGGGACGAGTGTTGACGCTCGTCGTCTGCACCAGGGACACCGGGAACGCCGAGGAAGCCATCGAGGCCGCCAACGAAGCCAGCCGCGAGCACCCTTGCCGCGTCATCGTGCTTCTGCGTGGCGACGAGCAGAGTGAGCCTCGGCTCGATGCTCAGATCCGTGTCGGCGGCGACGCCGGCGCCTCGGAGGTCGTGGTCCTGCGTCTCTACGGTCCGCTTGCGGATCACGAGAGCAGCGTCGTCATCCCGTTCCTGCTCCCCGACACCCCAGTAGTCGCGTGGTGGCCTCTCGAGGCACCCGAGATTCCGGCGAAGGACCCCGTCGGGAGGCTCGCGATACGGCGCATCACCGATGCCACCGGTGCCCCTGATCCGACGGCCACCATCAAGGGGCGACTCGCGTCGTACACCGCCGGTGACACCGATCTCGCCTGGAGTCGCGTCACCTACTGGCGCGCGCTGCTTGCGTCGGCTCTCGATCAGCCGCCGCACGAGAAGATCACCTCCGCAGTGGTCTCCGGTCTCAAAACCGAACCGGCACTGGATATTCTCGCCGGTTGGCTGGCGGCCAAGATCGACGGTCCGGTCATTCGGCGTACGGGTGAGCTGACCGTCGAGTTGAAGCTCGAGACCCGCAGCATTTCCATCAGTCGCCCGCAGGAGGGCACGACTGCAACGTTGATCCGCACCGGTCAGCCCGACGCGCTGGTTTCTCTGGGTCGCCGAGAGACACGCGATTGCCTCGCCGAGGAATTGCGTCGACTCGATCCCGACGAGATCTACGAGGAAGCTCTGGCTGGATTGGAGAAGGTGACCTATGAGTGATGTTGTCGTAGAGAAGTTTTCCGACGCCGGCCAACTCGTCGATGCTGCTGCCGCACGCCTGGTCACGACCATCGTCGAGGCCCAGAAGGCTCGCGGAGTCGCATCCATCGTTCTGACCGGTGGCGGAACCGGGATCGCACTTCTCGAGAAGTTGCGGAATGCTCCCGGCGACATCGACTGGTCTCAGATAGACCTGTACTGGGGTGACGAGCGGTTCCTGCCGTCCGGCGATCCCGAGCGGAACGAAGTGCAGGCTCGAGAGGCGCTCCTCGATCATGTGCCGGTCGATCCCGACCGGGTGCATGCGATGGCCGCATCCGACGGTATCTACGACGGTGATCCCCACGGTGCGGCGACGGCGTACGAACAACTGCTGGGCGCTCAGGCACACGGCAATCAGGTTCCGACCTTCGACGTGCACCTGCTCGGCATGGGCGGCGAAGGACACGTCAACTCGTTGTTCCCGCACACCGACGCCGTTCGAGAAGAAGCGCGGTTCGTTGTCGCGGTAACGGACTCCCCCAAGCCGCCACCGGTTCGCATCACGCTGACGTTGCCCGCTGTTCGGCGTGCCAAAGAGGTCTGGTTACTCGTCTCCGGCGCAGCAAAGGCCGAGGCCGTTGCCAAAGCGGTTGGTGGTGCCTCGGCCGAGGACTGGCCGTCCGCCGGAGCCACCGGTTTGGTTGCGACGCGTTGGTTCCTCGATACAGACGCTGCCTCGCAGCTTCCGTGATCTGATTTTCACAGATCTGATTTTCACACCGGCCGGGAATCGTCTTCGGGCGATTCCCGGTCTGGTGGAAGGTCGACGACTTTCTCACAGCGGCGAGTTTCGATTACCCGCCGACTCCGGATAAAATGCGAATTTCCTTTTGAAGGAACGGAACTCAATCCCGAGATCCCGTTCCTCCAACGGGCACTCTGCCCGACACAACGACTCATCTCTCCCCCTGTTTCGCTCCCCCGAGCAATTACTACCTTGGACGCCGCGGATCGAGGTTCGGTTCCGCAGATCGCCGTCGCTCTTGAACGAAGCAAACCGGGCGGGAACAATCGAACAATGTCGTGGACACCGAATCCGGACGCTCTCCGCGGGCGAGTAGCTGTTGTTGCCGGGGCGACGAGGGGCGCCGGACGCGGAATCGCCGCAGCCTTGGGCGAGGCGGGTGCAACTGTCATCTGCACTGGTCGGAGCACATCTGCCGGGATACTTCAGTCGGACTACCCGCGCGGCGAGACCATCGAAGAGACTGCGGAACTTGTCACCGCACTGGGCGGCGTCGGAGTGCCGATTGCCGTCGATCACCTCAAGAGCAAACAAGTGGCTGATCTCGCCGAACGCTTGCGCGCCGACTACGGACATATCGACATCTTGGTCAACGACATCTGGGGCGCGGAATTGCTCAAGGGTGGGCCGGCGGAGTGGAACACACCGGTATGGGAACACGATCTGGACAAGGGCTTTCACATCTTGCGCCTGGCGATCGACACTCACATCACCACGTCGCATCACCTCCTGCCGCTGATGATCGATCGACCTGGTGGACTGGTCGCCGAAATAACCGACGGCACTACTGAATACAACGCGTCGAACTATCGCATCTCGGTGTTCTACGACTTGGCGAAAGTATCGGTGAACCGGCTCGCCTTTTCACAAGGCCACGAATTGGCCCCGTTCGGATGTACTGCCGTCGCCATCACTCCGGGGTTCCTGCGATCGGAGATGATGCTCGACAATTTTGGTGTCGGCGAATCGAATTGGCGTGACGCTTTGTTGCCGAATCGGGATGGCCCGACTGCACCTCCGGATTTCGCACGCTCCGAGTCACCGAGATTCATCGGACGTGCGATCGCGGCTCTCGCCGCCGATCCGAACCGGAAGCGATGGAATCAGAGATCTGTCAGTTCCGGCGAACTCGGAACCGACTACGGGTTCACCGACGCCGACGGGAGCCGACCCGATTTTTGGCATCACCAACGCTGAGCGTAACTAGTCAACGATCTTCCGACGAGCCGTCTACCTCGCGATACGACCACCCCCGCAGAAAGCGCCTAGCGTTGGTCAGATACGCGCGCAGATGCGTGAGCATGCCGGCGAACTCCCAAGGTTCCACATTTTTCATACCTAATGGTCTCATTTACCCCCCAAGTCGCCATCAGTGGGAGTCGGAGTGCGATTAGGATCCGAGCATGGCCGAATTCGCGACGATCGACGAATATATCGCGTCGTTTCCCGCCGACGTGCAACCAGCCCTCGAAAGCATCCGCGAGACGATTCACAACACGGTTCCAGGCCTCGATGAAACCATCAGCTATCAGATGCCGACCATGACGGTGAACGGCAAGAACCTGGTTCATTTCGCAGGCTGGAAACACCACATTTCGATGTACCCACTGCCGGCGGGTGACGCAGAGTTCGAGAAGTCCGTCGACCCGTACCGATCCGCGAAATCAACCGTGAAGTTCCCGCTGAACAAACCGATCCCCCTCGATCTCGTGGCTCGGATCGTCGAATTGCTCGCGCGGCGCCACTAGCCTCAGTTCCCGTCGGAGCCTTGTGAGAACGTATGGCCGTGCAGAGACAACCCATCCGACGCATCAAGGCCGGGCCATCGTCGGGCGCAGACGTAGGCAGCTGGCCGATGACGGTGCCTGCGGTCGCGCAGATCGTTGAGGACGGTCTCGAACTTCCACCGGGTGTCACGATTTTGGTCGGCGAAAACGGAGCCGGGAAGTCGACCGTCATCGAAATTCTTGCCGCCGTTCTCGGGCTCAATGCCGAAGGCGGGTCGACCAATACGCGGCATCAGACCCGATCGAGTGAACCGGGCGGCCTCGGCCTTCTGGTCGAGCGGAGCCCCGGCGCATCGAAATGGGCGTACTACCTTCGGGACGAAACCTTGCACGGGTTGTACACGTACCTGGAGGACAACCCCAATCCCCGGCACCCTGAACCGCAATATCATCAGCTTTCCCATGGAGAAGCGCTGCTCGAGATCTTGTCGTCGAGGACCTCCGACGGCGGGTTCTATCTCATCGACGAACCCGATGCCGCCCTCTCCTTCCAAGGAACGTTGACGCTCGCCGCGTTGCTCGGTGAGCTGGTGGACTCCGGCGCACAGGCAGTGATCGCGACGCACTCGCCGATCATCGCGGCGCTCCCGAACGCCAACCTGCTCGAGATCGGCGAATGGGGAATCAGAACCGCAGGATGGGAAGACCTCGATCTCGTCTCGAACTGGCGACGGTTCCTTCACGACCCACAGACGTACCTGCGCCACCTGATCTAACCTGGAACTCCACCCCCAGGAGGCCTCCATGGCATACGACAAAGCGCTAGCTGAGCGTATCCGCGACGCGCTCTCGGGCGAGGACGACGTCGAGGAAGTAAAGATGTTCGGTGGCCTGAGTTTCATGGTCAACGGGAAGCTGGCCGCCAGCGCGAACTCACACGGCAATATCATGGTTCGTTGTGCCCCCGATCGTGTCGACGAGCTTCTGACGCACAAGGGTGCAAGTTGGCCCGAGATGCGGGGTAAGCCGATGAGCAAGGGATGGATCGTCGTCGACCGAACCGGAACGAGTTCGAACGTCGAATTCAATGCGTGGATCAAGGAAGCGCTGGACTTCGTTCACTGACTGGGTACTGCCGGTTCGATAAATTTCGGTCGATTCGGCAAAAGTGAACTGGGCGGCCCTTAGACTCCGGAAAAGCATTGGATTGGGCGCCTCGACGCCGCGGAGGAAAGGTGGTCCGTCCCGTGACGTTCACACCCAATCAGCCGGATCACCAACGCGCCTTCGGCTTTCAGCCACCGACGACCCGCGCAATTCCCTCCCTCATGCCCGACCGTTTCGGACCGAATCTCGTCGGATCGTTGTGGGCGTGCGCCGGAATCGTCGCCGGCAGCCTCGGCCCGTGGACGTCGTCTTCCACCCTCGACCACAGCGGTATGGACGAATGCGGGGCGATCACTCTCGTCCTCGCGATGTGCGCGGTCACTGCACTGATAGCGATCATGGTCCGCGACGTCACCCCCGAGATGAAAAATCACTGCACCGGACCGCTGGTGGGAATCGCTGTCTTGATCGTTGCCGTCGGAAACGCCGCGGCCATCGTGGGACGTAGTACCGAGGTCGCCGGGCCGTCCATCGGGTGGGGACTGTGGGCGGTCATCGCGTCTGCAGTGATCCTGTGCGTCACGTCATCGACCGTCGCGCACCTGATCAGGTTCCAGGCGGCAATGATCACAAGGTCCTGATCAGCGGTCACAAGGTCTTGATCAGTGGTCACAAGGTCTTGATCAGACCGCCGTCGATCACGAAGTCCGCGCCCGTCACATTCCCCGCACGATCGCTGGCGAGGAACAACACCAGGTCGGCAACCTCTTCGGGGAAAGTAAACCGCCCAGTCTCGGCGCCGGCCGCGGCACTTTCGACGATGTCGTCGGCGGCTGATCCACTCGCCTTCGCCAACGTCGATGCCACACCGTGCTTACCTAGCCACAACTCCGTTTGCACCGGCCCAGGACTGACGGTGTTGACGCGGATCCCTTTCCCGCCCAGCTCTTTCGACAACGACTTCGAGAAGTTGGTCAGTGCTGCTTTGGCGGCGCTGTAGTCGATCACCGTGGGGTCGGGCAGGAAGGCGTTGACCGAACTGATCGTCACGATGCTCCCGCCGCCTCGGCGGATCAACTCCGGTAACGCAGCGCGAACCGTGCGCACAGCCGACAAGAACGTCAGATTGAACGACGACGCCCACTCGTCGTCCGTGATACTTGCGAAACCACTGGTTCTCGGGGTGACAGCACCGACATTGTTGACCAGGATGTCCACGCCGCCCCTGCCTGCTGCGACTTCGAGCAGTCGGGTTGAGCCTTCGGCACTCGCCAAATCGACCGCTACAAACGTGATACGGCCCCCGGGCTGCAACGATTCGAGCTCCGGTGAGAGCGTCCGAGAGCCGGCGACAACATGGACGCCCTCGGCTACCAACGCCCGCGTGACAGCCAGTCCGATGCCTTTTCCCGCGCCGGTGACCACGGCAGTTCGCCCGTCCAATTGCAGATCCACTGCGGTCCCCGTTCGGTCCTGTGCGCAGCGGGAGGTGTGCGTGCGACAGCCCTAGAGTCGCCGCACGCACACCGTGGTAAACCTGCCGGCCTATCCGCTGTCATTCCTAGCCACTGTTACACCTAGCCACTGTTACGAAGTGCAGTGGCCAGGCCGTTCATCGTCAGTTGGATGCCTCGACGTACTTGATCGCTCTCGTCGCCGGACCGGTATCGACGGATCAACTCGACCTGTAGATGGTTGAGAGGTTCGAGGTACGGGAACCGGTTGTGGACCGAACGCTCGAGGCCCGAGTTGTCGGCAAAGAGGTTCTCGTTTCCCGTGATTGCCTTGTACATGCGAATTGTGCGTTCGTGCTCGTCGGTGATCATTCCGAAGACTCGATCGCGTAATTCGGCGTCGGGTACGAGGTCCGCGTATCGGGCCGCCAAACCGAGATCCGACTTCGACATCACCATGGCCATGTTCGAGAGCACGGTTCGGAAGAACGGCCACTTCTCGTACAGGGCCGTCAACGTGGCAAGCCGACTGTCGTCTCCGTCGATCCATCGTTCGAACGCGGCGCCGGTGCCGTACCAACCCGGAAGCATCACGCGAGACTGACTCCACGAGAGCACCCAGGGAATTGCACGCAGGTCGGAGATCGCCTTGGTCTGCTTGCGAGAGGCCGGGCGAGAGCCGATGTTGAGTGCCCCGATCTCGGCGACCGGTGTGGACGCTTCGAAGTACTGCACGAATCCTGGTGTGTCGTGCACCAGTTCGCTGTACGCGGTGCGGGCGAGGGCAGCAAGCTCGTCCAATACCGCATAGGCCGCGTCTGCATCGCTGCCGAGACCTTCGACGTCGAGCAACGTCGACTCGATAGTCGCTGCGATCAGTGTTTCGAGGTTGCGATGCGCCAGCCGCGGTTCGGCGTACTTGGCGGCAATCACCTCACCCTGCTCGGTGATTCGCAAAGAACCAGCGACTGCACCGGGAGGCTGAGCCAGAATCGCTTCGTAGCTCGGTCCGCCGCCACGTCCGACCGTTCCGCCGCGGCCGTGGAAGAGTCGCAATCTGATTCCGCTCTTACGCGCGGCATCGACAAGGTCGAGCTCGGCACGGTACAGCGCCCAGTTGGCAGCTAGATAGCCACCGTCCTTGTTGGAATCGGAGTACCCGAGCATCACTTCTTGACTGTCACCGCGGGACCGCACGATCGCACGGTAGATCGGGATGTCGAGCGTCGCCAGCAGTGTTTCGGCGCCGCCCTGCAGATCCTCGATCGTCTCGAACAACGGAACGATGCCGATCGGGCAGGAGGGTTCGCTGCCGACGCCCGGATCGAGCACCCCGACCTCTTTGAGCAGCACTGCGGCTTCGAGCATGTCACTGACCGAGGTACACATGCTGATGATGTAGTTGGGTACCGCACCCGCTCCGAGAACCCGCACTGCCTTCGCGCCGGCCGCCATGATGGCCAGTTCCTTGGTGGTCAATTCACTGAACTCGGCGTCCGGCGAAGTCAGCGGTCGCCTCGTGGTCAGCTCGGCCGCCAACAATTCCACTCGCTCGGCCTCCGGCAACGACGCGTAGTCCGGGTGAACTCCGGCCCACGCCAGAAGTTCTGCGACGACGCTTTCGTGTACCTCGGAGTTCTGCCGCATGTCCAGACCGGACAGGTGAAAGCCGAACACCTCCACCGCTTCTCGGAGCCGGTCGAGTCGATCGTCGGCAATGGTCTCGTCGCCGAAACGACGCAGCGAGGTGTCGATGATTCCGAGATCCCGCTGTAGTTGTGCCGGATCGGTGTACGCCTCGAGACCGTCATCGGAACCGTGAGCGGGCAACTCCCCCAGCACCGACAGTGCGGTGGCGCTCAATCGCCCACGGATACCGCGAATCGCGCGCCGGTACGGCTCGTCGGCCCGGAATGCCGAATCGTCGCCGGAAGTGGACGCCAGCAGATCGAGTTCGGGCGTGACGGACACCAACCGCGCCGACATCGACAGTTCACGCTCGAGATGTTCGAGTTCCCCCAGATGATGCTCGAGAGCAGTTGCCGCAGCGCGCGAAGTCGCGCGCTGGACGATTTCGCCGGTCACATACGGATTGCCGTCCCGGTCACCGCCGATCCACGAACCCGGCCTCAGGATCGGTTCCGGCAGAAGGCCAGCTTCCGGCCAACGCGCGCGCAGAGCTTTGCGAACCTCCGCATTGATCTTCGGAATCACCTCGAACAACGCCGCGTCGTAGTAGCGAAGGCCCACCTCGATTTCGTCCTGGATACGCAGGCGGCTGAGCCGGATCAGAGCCGTCTGCCACAGGGTCAGGATCTGACGGCGCAATTGCAGATCGACGTCATCGGTTTCGGCGGCGCTCAGCGCCGTGCGCTCGCGGTATCGCATCAACTCGGTGATCCGACTCTGCGTCTCGAACACCGTGCGGCGACGAGTCTCCGTCGGGTGAGCGGTGATGACGGGCGAGACCAAGGCGCCCCGCAACGCTTCTTCGACGGTGGCCGAGTCGATATCGGCCGCATCGAGTTTGGTGTACGTGGCCGCGAGAGTGCTGTCTCGGGGCGGTTCACCCGCGTTGACGTGGATGGCCCGTCGACGCTCGCGATGGATGTCCTCGGCTAGGTTGGCGAGCAGCGCGAAGTGACTGAACGCACGGATGACGGGAATGGCGTCGTCGGTACTGATTTCAGCGAACAGTGACACCAGTTCTGCGCGGTCGATCTCCGACCGACGGACTCGGAACGACTCGACACGGGCTCGCTCGACAAGATCGAAAACATTGTCGCCGGCTTGCTCTCGCACTATTTGTCCGAGTATTCCGCCGAGAAGCCGGATGTCTTCGCGCAGCGGCTCGGTGGCCTCTCGCGGTGTTTCTCGATGCGACGCGGTTTCAGTCATCACACAATTATCGACCGAAACAAAGAACCCCGCTCGATAGGCGGGGTTCCGTGTCTGAAATTCGTGGGTGAAGAATTACCGACTGCACGAGCCGACAATCAGGCGAACTTGATCTCCAGGCCGATGCCGACGATCGAGATGAGCCAGATCAATGCGGTGAAGACCGTCAACCGGTCGAGGTTCTTCTCGACAACAGTCGATCCGGACAGGCTGGACTGGACACCGCCACCGAACAGACTCGACAAACCGCCGCCCTTACCGCGGTGCAAGAGCACCAAGGCGATGAGGAGCAAGCTGGTGACGACCAGCAGGATATCCAGGAACAGTTTCATGTCTGTCTACGTCCACCAATCCAATAGGGACAACTACAACCGATAACACCATACAGGCGCGCACAGATAGCCTGACCACATACCCGCCTTGCACACGCCTCTGCACCCGGCCAGGCACGACTCTTGGTCAGTGGCATCGATCACACTGTCGAGATACCGATTCAGTAGTTTTTCAGTTGACGCGACTCTACCTCCGAAAGGCCCGCTCCATGCTTTCCGACACTGCCCTGCCCGACACTCCACGCCTGGCTTCGATTCACAACTTCCGCGATGTGGCCGGCCCCGGGTACGTCACGACCAGTGGACAGGCGATGAGCCGCGGAGTCTTCTACCGCGCAAATGTTCTGACGCCCTCGCCCGAGGATCTCGCAATCGTGGAATCGCTGGGGCTGACAGCCGTCTACGACGTTCGATCCGAAACCGAAGCGAACGAAACTCCCGACATCGTGCCAGCTCCGGCGATGTACGCCCACATTCCCATCCTGTCCGGCAACATCCACGCCGAGGCAATGGCTCTCCGAACAGCTGACGCTGCAACAGCTTTCATGCAGAACATCAATCGTAGTTTTGTCGCGGACCCCGTCACTCGGAACGGATTCTCACAGTTGTTCGCCGCCCTGGCGACCACCGACGGACCGCAACTCTTCCACTGCACGGCGGGCAAGGACCGAACAGGTTGGGCGGCAGCACTACTGCAGACACTCGCCGGTGTGCCGCGCGAAACGATCACGGCGGACTACCTGCTCACGAACACGTACTCGGCCGAGTACATCGATGCAACAGTCGCGAAGATCGCCGCTGCCACAGATGCAGAGAAGGGCGAGGTCATCCGACTGCTGCTTTCCGTCGACGCGAGTTACCTGGGCGCCGCCTTCGAAGAGGTGGACCACCACTACGGGACCGTCGAGAACTATCTGACCGCCGGGTTGGAGCTTGCTCCCGAACTCGTCGGCGCTTTGGAAACCAAACTCGTGAGCTGACTTGCGAACAAAAAACTGCGGGCGTGTGACCTATTCGGTCACACGCCCGCAGTCTTGGTCTCGAGCAGTTTCAGCTCACTACCCGATCATCACGGGAGTGGACCGCCTGCAGCGATCGCAGACAGTGTCGCGAACTCGTCAGCCTTGAGTGACGCGCCGCCGACAAGAGCACCGTCGACGTCGGTCTGGCCGACGATCTCTCCGACGTTCTTGGAGCTGACGCTACCGCCGTACAGGACGCGAACGCCGGCTGCGACCTCGGCGTCGGCAAGTTCGGCGACTGTTGCTCGCACCGCAGCGCACACTTCCTGTGCATCTGCGGCAGAAGCGACACGGCCGGTGCCGATGGCCCAGACAGGCTCGTACGCGATGACGATCTTGGAGATCTCCTCCGCGCTCAGGCCCGCCAACGAACCCTTGAGCTGGTCGACGTTGTAGGCGACGTGATCGCCCGCTTCGCGGATCTCGAGGCCTTCGCCGATGCACACGATCGGCGTGAGGCCGTTCTTGAGAGCGGCCTTGGTCTTCGCGAGGACGGTCTCGTTGGTCTCACCGTGAAGGGTGCGACGCTCCGAGTGACCGACCACGACGAAGGTGCATCCGAGCTTGGCCAGCATGGAGCCGCTGATCTCACCCGTGAACGCGCCCGAGTCCTGAGCCGAGACATCCTGCGCGCCGTAGGTGAGGAGGAGCTTGTCGCCCTCGATCAGCGTCTGGACGCTTCGGATGTCGGTGAACGGCGGGATAACCGTGACGTCCACTTTGTCGAAGTACTTCGCAGGCAAGGAGAAAGCGATCTTCTGCACCAGGGCGATAGCCTCGAGGTGGTTCAGATTCATCTTCCAGTTGCCGGCGATCAACGGCTTACGTGCCATGTCGGATCAGCCTTCCAGTACTGCGATGCCGGGCAGCTCTTTACCCTCGAGGTACTCGAGGGAAGCGCCACCACCGGTGGAAATGTGCGAGAAGCCCTCGTCCGGGATACCGAGCTGACGAACGGCTGCTGCGGAGTCGCCGCCGCCGACGACGCTGAAGGCACCCTTCTCGGTTGCCTCCACGATTGCCTCGGCGACACCGCGGGTGCCTGCCTCGAACTTCGGGAACTCGAACACGCCCATCGGGCCGTTCCAGAACACGGTCTTGGCGCCGGTCAGGATCGCGGCAAAGCGCTTGACCGACTCCGGTCCGATGTCCAGACCCATCCAACCGTCGGGAATCTCGTCGAACGGAACGATCTTCGACTCGGCATCGGCCGAGAAGGAGTCCGCGACAACAACATCCTGAGGGATGTGGATGACGTCGGCGTACCGGTCGAGGAGATCCTTGCAGGTTCCGATCATGGACTCTTCGCACAGCGAATTGCCCACGGACACACCCTGAGCCGCGAGGAACGTGTAGAACATTCCGCCGCCGATCACCAGAGTGTCGACCTTCGGTGCCAGTGCCTCGATGACGGCCAGCTTGTCCGAGACCTTGGAGCCGCCGAGCACCACCGCGTACGGACGCGCTGCGTCCTGCGTGAGCTTGGCGAGCACCTCGACCTCGGCGCCGACGAGGTAACCCGCGTAGTGCGGGAGCAGCTTCGCGACGTCGAAGACCGACGCCTGCTTGCGGTGAACAACACCGAATCCGTCGGAGACGAATGCGCCGTCGTCACCGACCAGCTCGACGAGAGCCTTGGCGAGCTTGACCCGCTCGGCTTCGTCCTTGCTGGTCTCGCGAGGGTCGAAACGGATGTTCTCGAGCATCAGGACGTCACCGTCGGTGAGTCCTTCGGAACGAGCCAGCGCGTCCTGTCCTACGACGTCACCGGCGAGTTGCACGTTGCGACCGAGGATTTCGGCCAACTTCGCAGCAACCGGTGCGAGGGAGAACTTGGGATCGGGCTGACCGTCGGGGCGCCCGAGGTGCGCGGTCACGATGACCTTCGCTCCACCCTCGGCAAGTGCCCGCAGGGTGGGAGCGGACGCGACGATGCGGCCCGGGTCCGTGATTTCTCCGCCATCCAACGGGACGTTGAGGTCGGAACGCACCAGTACGGTGCGCCCCTCGACCCCAGCGTCCAGCAGATCCTTCAGCGTCTGAACTGCCACTGTTATCGAAACTCCGCTCAGAGAGACTTGGCGACGAGGCCGATGAGGTCGGCGAGGCGGTTGGAGTAGCCCCACTCGTTGTCGTACCAGGAAACGATCTTGACCTGGTCGTCGATGACCTTCGTCAGACCCGAGTCGAAGATCGACGAGTGCGGGTCGGTGACGATGTCCGAGGAGACGATCGGTGCGTCGGTGTACTTCAGGATGCCCTTGAGGGGTCCTTCGGCAGCAGCCTTCATCGCGGCGTTGATCTCGTCGGCGGTGGCCGACTTCTTCAGGTTCGCGGTGAGGTCGGTGACCGAGCCCGTGGGGATCGGCACGCGCAGTGCGTAGCCGTCGAGCTTGCCGAGCAGCTGCGGGAGAACCAGGCCGATTGCCTTGGCTGCACCGGTGCCGGTGGGAACGATGTTGAGGGCGGCTGCCCGGGCGCGACGGAGGTCTGCGTGCGGAGCGTCCTGCAGGTTCTGATCCTGGGTGTACGCGTGGATCGTGGTCATCAGACCCTTGACGATGCCGAACTCGTCGTCGAGAACCTTGGCGATGGGGCCGAGGCAGTTGGTGGTGCACGACGCGTTGGAGATGATGTTCTGGCTGCCGTCGTACTTGTCGTCGTTGACGCCCATGACGATGGTGATGTCTTCACCCTTGGCCGGAGCCGAGATGATGACCTTCTTGGCGCCGGCTTCGAGGTGCCCCTTGGCCTTTGCGGCGTCGGTGAAGATGCCGGTGGACTCGACGACGACGTCGACGCCCAACTCGCCCCAGGGAAGTTCGTTCAACGGGCCGCGGTGTGCGAGGGCCTTGATGCGCTGATCGCCGACAACGATCGTGTCGTCACCGTCGAGCGACACGTCGTACGGCAAACGGCCGAGGATGGAGTCGTACTTCAGCAGGTGAGCGAGCGTCGCATTGTCAGTCAGGTCGTTGACTGCCACGATCTCGATATCGGTGGTTCCGAGCGCCTTCTGCGCATCCACCGCCCTGAAGAAGTTACGTCCGATACGGCCGAAACCGTTTACGCCAACCCGGACAGTCACAATTCGCTCCTTTGACCATGATTCTGGTGTGCAACTTGACCCACGCATACTCCGAATCCGTGTGTGCACGACGCGGACGTGGGGTTCATCGGTCGATGTGACTCATACCCTAATGCGCGTGGCCCGAACGTGCGCAGCCCACCCTGACGGAGGGCAGGTCACCCCTCTTCGAGTAGCTCCGCATTCACTGCCGATTCGGTGTCGGGTATGCCCGTTTCCTTTGCCTTGCGATCAGCCATGGACAGCAGGCGACGGATACGTCCGGCAACGGCGTCTTTGGTCATCGGCGGGTCCGCCAACTGGCCCAGTTCCTCGAGGGACGCCTGTCGATGCTCGACGCGCAGTGCGCCCGCCGCGGCGAGGTGATCGGGCACGTCCTCGCCGAGGATCTCCAACGCACGCTCGACGCGTGCAGCAGCGGCAACGGCAGCGCGAGCCGAGCGTCGCAGGTTGGCGTCGTCGAAATTGGCGAGACGATTGGCGGTGGCGCGGACTTCGCGTCGCATCCGTCGCTCCTCCCACACCAGACGCGTGTCCTGGGCTCCCATTCGGGTCAGGAGATCACCGATGGCCTCGCCGTCGCGGATCACCACACGATCCGTTCCGCGAACCTCACGTGCCTTCGCCGAGATGCCGAGACGCCGCGCAGCTCCGACCAATGCCAGTGCGGCTTCCGGGCCCGGGCAGCTGACTTCGAGCGCCGACGAACGGCCGGGTTCGGTCAGGGAACCGTGCGCGAGGAACGCTCCGCGCCAAGCTGCTTCGGCGTCGCCGACACTTCCGCCGACCACCTGCGCAGGCAAGCCGCGAACCGGGCGTCCGCGAAGATCGAGTAGTCCCGTCTGGCGGGCGAGCGCCTCACCTTCCTTCGCCACACGCACGATGTAGCGAGCGGACTTACGAAGTCCGCCTGCACTGAGTACGTGAACGTCGGCGCTGTAAGTGAACAGGTCGAAGATCTCCCGGCGCAGACGTCGCGCCGTGGAGCCCAGATCGACCTCGGCTTCGACGACCACCCTGCCGCCGACTATGTGGAGTCCACCGGCAAAGCGCAGCAACGCGGAGACCTCTGCCTTGCGGCAGCTGACCTGAGTCACCACTAACCGGCTCAGTTCGTCCTTGACCTCCGCTGTCATTGCCACGAAGCGTTCTCCCTCTGTTCTTCGGAATACTGTTCTTGCCGGGAAGGCTGTTCTTGCCGGGAACGCTGTGTCGAATCCCCCACTGCCGCACTGCTCGACAGTTCGGCCAACACGTCGGCCAGTTTTGCCGGATCGTGTACATGCGCTGCGCCCGGTGAGGTGTCCGCGACTTCCGCGTACCTCACTTCGGCCGAAAATTGATCCGCCGCACGCTGCAGATGTTCACGTTCGCGCCCGGCCGGTACCGACGCCGAGTCGACCACCACGTAGTCGACCCGGAAATCGGGCACGTGTTGGGAGAGTACGTGCAGGTGACGCTCTGCGGAGAATCCGGCGGTCTCCCCCGGCTCGGGGGCGAGATTGAGCACCAGCACTTTTCGAGCCTTCGTCGACGAGAGTGATTCGACGAGTTCGGGTACCAGGACGTGCGGGATCACGCTCGAGAACCACGATCCGGGTCCGAGGACCACGAGATCGGCACGATCGATCGCGGTCACGGCGTCGGGGCACGCGGGCGGATTGGACGGGAGCAGTCTCACGCGCCGGACCTTGCCCGGCGTCGTCGCGACGGCAACCTGTCCACGAATGCAGCGGCTGACGCGGGGGTCCTCTTCGAGTCCTTGAACGTCGGCTTCGATCTCGAGCGCGATCGGCGACATCGGCAACACACGGCCACGGATTCGCAGCAGTCGCGCCATCTCGTCGAGCGCGACCACTGGGTCACCGAGCACCTCGGTGAGGCCGGCCAGGATGAGATTGCCCACCGAGTGCCCGGCGAGCGCGCCGACACCGCCGAAGCGATGCTGGATGGTCCGCGTCCAGTCGACTATCTCGGGTTCGTCGGACGCCAGAGCCGCCAGCGCCATCCGTAGGTCGCCGGGCGGGATGACGCCGAGCTCGGCGCGCAGCCGGCCCGAGGAACCTCCGTCGTCGGCGACCGTGACCACCGCGGTGACGTCGACCGTCAGGCGTCTGACGGCTTGGAGGGTGGCGAACAATCCGTGCCCGCCACCCAGAGCGACGATGGCCGGCCCCTCGAGTGCTTCCGGCGAGCGCTGTGTCGGTTCACTCATTCGCGCCCCAGATCCCGGTGCACGATGCTGACCGAGATGTCTTCCTCGGAACCCAGACGCCTCGCGAGAGCTTCGGACATGGCCACGCTGCGGTGCTTACCGCCGGTGCACCCGACCGCAATTGTCATGTAGCGCTTTCCTTCTCGTCGATATCCGGCGATCGTCAAATCCACCAGATGACGGTAGGTGTCGAGATAGTCTTCGGCGCCCTCTCGGGACAACACGTAGTCGCGGACGTCGGCATCTTGACCGGTGTGCGGACGAAGTTCGGGGATCCAATGGGGATTGGGCAGGAATCGAACGTCACAGACGAGATCGGCATCCATCGGCAGGCCGTACTTGAATCCGAACGACTGAACCGTCACCTTCATCGTGCGGTTGGCATCGTTCCCGAACGCCGTTTCGATCTTCTGACGCAGCTGATGAGCCTTCAACGCCGACGTGTCGATGACCAGATCGGCGGCCGCCTTCACCACTGCCAACTGCCGACGCTCGGCTGCGATCCCCTCGGACAACGTGCCGTCGATGCCGTCGTTCTGCAAGGGATGGCTGCGGCGCACCTGTTCGAACCGCCGGATCAACACGTCGTCCGATGCTTCGAGGTAGAGCACCCGGGTGTGGATCGGTTCCGCCTCGAGTTCGGTGAGCACCCAACCGAGGTCTCCGGTGAAGAGTCGACTCCGCACGTCGATCACGACGGCGAGACGATCGACCGGCGGATCGGAGGTCAAGCTCAGACCGACCATCCGGGAAATCAGCTCAGGTGGCAAATTGTCCGCGACATACCAGCCGAGGTCTTCGAGCACCTTGGCCGCGGTACTCAAACCTGCTCCGGACAATCCCGTCACCAGCAGGAAATCCATCGTTCGACTGTCTTTGGCGCTGTCGGTAGTCACTGTGCACTCGGCCCCGTCGTCGGCATGGACAATTCTCGCGACTCGGAGCCCTCGTCACCGCTACCGGATTCAGCGCTGGGCGCGTCAGCAGACGTAACAGACGATTCGGATTCCGTGTCCAGCTCATCATCCCCTACCGCGGCGGGCAGCGCTCGAGCTTCAGCACCCGCATCGGCCGCAGCCGAATCCGTTCCCAGTGCGGCCAGAACTGCTGTGGCGGTGGTCTCACCGATACCAGGGACCTGCATGATCTCCTCGACCGTTGCCGTTTTCAGCTTCGCCACGGAACCGAAGTGAGCCACGAGAGCGGTACGACGGGTTTCACCGAGCCCCTTGACCGAGTCCAACGCCGAAGCCGTCATGCGCCTCGAGCGCTTGCTGCGATGGAACGTGATCGCGAAGCGGTGAGCTTCGTCGCGGATGCGCTGCAGTAGGTACAGCGACTCACTCGTTCGGGGAAGGATCACCGGATCTTCCTCGCCCGGCACCCAGACCTCCTCGAGGCGCTTGGCCAACCCGACCACCGCGACGTCGGTGACCCCCAACTCGTCGAGGACAGCAGCTGCCGCCGTGACCTGAGGGGCGCCGCCGTCCACGACGAACAGATTGGGCGGATACGCGAAGCGCCGAGGCCGACCGGTGGCCGGGTCGATCGCCGCTTCGGGAGCGAGATCCCCGCCGTCCGCGTCCATGGTCGACGCCGAGGCCGCCAGAACGCCCAGGTCGCGGTTGTGGCGCAGGAACCGCCTGCGCGTGATCTCGGCGATACTCGCCACGTCGTCGGAATGACCGTCGCCGGCAGCTTCCTTGATCGCATAGTGCCGGTAGTCCGACTTGCGCGGAAGCCCGTCCTCGAACACGACCAGTGACGCCACGACGTCGGTTCCCTGGACGTGACTGATGTCGATACATTCGATTCGTAGCGGAGCCGAATCGAGATCCAGCGCTTCCTGGATGCCCTGCAGCGCCGCAGATCGTGAAGTGAAATCCCCGGCACGCTTCAGCTTGTGCTGCGCCAGAGCCTCTTTCGCATTTCGCTGGACTGTTTCGGCGAGGTCCTTCTTGTCGCCGCGTTGCGGAACCCGCAGTTGCACTTGCGATCCCCGAAGCTCGCTCAACCACGCCTGGATCTCGGTCACGTTGGCCGGCAGAACCGGCACGAGAACTTCCTTGGGTACGGCGCTGATCCCGGCCCCGGAGCCCGCTCCCGGGTCGAGGGCCGCCTGCTCGCCGTAGAACTGCGTGAGGAACTGTTCGACCAGAATCGGCAGGTCCGACTCGGCGTCGAGCGCAGCCCAGTCGATGGCGTCGCCTGCCTTCTCCACGACCCATCCACGCTGACCACGCACACGTCCGCCGCGCACGTGGAACACCTGGACAGCGGCCTCGAGATCATCGGTGGCAAAAGCGACGAGATCGGCGTCGGTGCCGTCACCGAGCACCACTGCCTGCTTCTCGAGTGCCTTACGCAAGGCTCCGATGTCGTCGCGCAGACGAGCTGCGGTCTCGAAGTCGAGATCCTCGGAAGCCTGCTGCATGCGCTTCTCGAGGTCTTTGACCAGCTTGTCGGTGCGGCCGGCGAGGAAGTCGCAGAAATCTTCGACGATCTGTCGATGCTCGATGGCACTGACGCGGCCGACGCAGGGCGCCGAGCACTTGTCGATGTAGCCGAGCAGACACGGACGGCCGATCTGGTTGTGCCGTTTGAAGACTCCGGACGAGCACGTTCGTGCGGGAAAGACTCGTAGCAGCAGATCGAGAGTTTCGCGGATCGCCCAGGCATGGGAGTAGGGACCGAAGTACCGGACGCCCTTGCGCCGCGGACCGCGGTAGACGAACAACCGCGGGAACTCTTCGTTGAGCGTCACAGCGAGAACCGGATACGTCTTGTCGTCGCGGTACCGCACGTTGAACCGCGGATCGAATTCCTTGATCCAGTTGTACTCGAGCTGAAGCGCTTCGACTTCGGTGCTGACGACGGTCCACTCGACGCTGCCGGCAGTGGTCACCATCTGCCGCGTACGGGGATGAAGCGTCGTGACGTCCGCGAAGTACGAGTTCAAACGTGAACGGAGGCTTTTCGCCTTACCGACGTAAATGACCCGACCATGCGGATCACGAAATTTGTAGACGCCCGGCGCGGCCGGAATGGTTCCGGTAGCGGGGCGGTAAGTCGAGGGATCCGGCACGGTTTCAGGTTAGTCGCCGCCACCGACCGACTCGGAAACGCGCAGGATGCGGGCACCGAATCGGCCGGAAGACGTCAGTTGCTCTTGTGCGCGACCGGTGCGTAGCGGTCGGCGAGTTCGCGGAACTTACCGACCGTGTCGACGGCGTACTCGCGGTCGTTGGACTGGATCGCCATCACTGCCATGTACTCGTCGTCGGGCAATTCGATGCGTGCCCAGGCGGCGCCGTCGGGGAACGAGAGCCCCTCGAACAGATCCCAGTCGACGATCTTCTCGCCCAGGATGTTTCGTACGGCGATTCCCTGCTTACCCACCTTGACCCGAGGCCGGGTCAACATCAGTACACCGAGAGCAAGAACGGTGCCGATGCCGGCCATCGCAATTTGGTCCGCGGCGCGGAAGTACACACCGGTGGACCCCTGGCGGAGCAGGAGCGCAAGTGTGACGTGAACGATCACCAGAAGGACAGCGACGCCGATCGCGTACCGCGTCGATTTACGCGGTGAGGCGATCAGTTCCCAGTTCTCGTTGTCGCCGGGTGTGCTCATCGAAACGAATCCTCGGTCCATGGTGCTCGGAGATGACGCAGGGTCACTGCGGTGTCCAGTGCGGCGGCGCAGGCCTGTGCGCCCTTGTCCTCGACGCTACCCGGCAGACCCGAACGGTCAAGAGCCTGCTGCTCGGTGTCGGTGGTCAGGACACCGTTCCCCACGGGAGTACTTTCGTCGAGCGAGACGCGTGTGAGGCCGGCGGTGACCGCGTCGCACACGTACTCGAAGTGCGGAGTACCACCGCGGATGACGACGCCGAGTGCAACAACGGCGTCGTGGGTGCGAGCCAACGCCTGCGCAACGACCGGCAGTTCGATCGCACCGGCGACACGGACCAGTGTCACGTCCTTGATCTGTGCCTGCTCGGCGACGCGCTGTGCGCCGGCGATCAGGGCCTCGGAAATCGTCGCGTGCCACTGCCCGGCAACGATCGCCAGCTTCAGATCCTTGGCCTCGGCGATCGCGAGCTGCGGCTGACCTTCGCCGCTCACAGTGCGGTTCCGGGCTGTGCTGAGTCCTGGTTCGCCTCGTACTCGTCGAGTCCGATCAGATCGTGGCCCATCCGGTCGCGCTTGGTGCGCAGGTAGGTGAGGTTTTCGGCATTCGCGCGCAGCGGCATCGGAACGCGGTCGGTGATCTGCAGGCCGTAGCCGTCCAGACCGACACGCTTGGCCGGGTTGTTGGTCAGCAGGCGCATCGACGAGATACCCAGATCGACGAGGATCTGCGCACCGATGCCGTAGTCGCGGGCGTCGGCCGGTAGTCCGAGTTCGAGATTGGCGTCGACGGTGTCGGAACCGGCGTCCTGGAGCTGGTAAGCCTGCAGCTTGTGCATCAGACCGATGCCGCGACCCTCGTGTCCGCGCATGTACAGGACAACGCCCCGGCCCTCCTGAGCGACCATGTCCAGTGCAGCATCGAGTTGCGGGCCGCAGTCGCACCGCAGCGAACCGAAGACGTCGCCGGTGAGGCACTCGGAGTGAACGCGGACGAGTACGTCGCTACCGTCACCGTCCGGGCCCGCGATGTCGCCGCGCACCAGCGCGACGTGCTCGACCTCGTCGTAGATGCTCGTGTAGCCGACAGCGGTGAACTCACCGTGACGGGTGGGGATGCGGGCTTCGGCGATACGCAGCACGTGCTTCTCGTGCTTGCGACGCCACGCGATGAGGTCGGCGATCGAGATCAGAGCGAGGTTGTGTTCGTCGGCGAAGACTCGCAACTCGTCGGTCTGAGCCATCGCGCCCTCGTCCTTCTGGCTGACGATTTCGCAGATGACGCCGGCGGGACGCAGGTCCGCCATGCGGGCGAGGTCGACTGCGGCTTCCGTGTGGCCCGGACGACGCAGTACTCCGCCTTCCTTCGCGCGGAGCGGCACGACATGGCCGGGACGAGTGAAATCGTTGGCGCCGGTTTCGGGGTTGGCGAGCAGACGCATCGTCGCAGCGCGGTCCGATGCCGAGATACCGGTACCGATTCCCTCACGGGCGTCGACGGTCACGGTGTAGGCGGTGCCGTGCTTGTCCTGGTTGGTGGCGTACATCGGGGGCAGGCCCAACCGATCGCAATCGTCACCGTCGAGCGGCACGCACAGGTAGCCGGAGGTGTAGCGAACCATGAACGCCACCAGTTCCGGGGTGGCCTTCTCGGCGGCGAAGATGAGATCGCCTTCGTTCTCACGATCCTCGTCGTCCACAACGACAACAGCTTTACCTGCAGCGATATCTGCTACTGCGCGCTCGATACTGTCGAACCTGGTCACGTGCTCGCACTCCAAAGTCTTGACTTTTCACATCATCGAATACAACGAGTGCATCCGACGGATGCACTCACAACCCTACGACCAATCGGACGGGTCCGATCAGCCTGGTCCTACCGACCGGCAGAGTGAAGCCGCTCGACGTACTTCGCGATCACGTCCACCTCGAGGTTCACCGGAGTACCGACCACCGCGGTACCGAGCGTCGTCAACTCCAACGTCGTGGGGATCAGTGAGATCTCGAAGTACTCGAACCCACGGTCGCCGCCCAGCGCTGAAACCGTCAGCGAGACACCGTCGACGGTGATCGAACCCTTCTCCACGACGTAACGGGAAATGGAGTCCGGCAGTGCGATCCGCACTACCTCCCAGTTCTCGGAAGGCGAGCGCGAGATGACATGGCCCGTTCCGTCGACGTGCCCTTGAACCAGGTGGCCACCGAGTCGGCTGTTCAGCGCCGCGGCACGCTCGAGGTTGACGCGAGAACCGACGTCCAACTTCGCCAGGCTCGAGCGGTTCAGCGTTTCCTGCATGACGTCTGCGGTGAACGAACCGTCGGCAAGCACGTCGACGACCGTCAGGCACACCCCGTTGACCGCGATCGAATCACCGTGACCGGCGTCGGAGGTGACCAGTGGCCCGCGCACCGTGAACCGTGCAGCATCGACCAGTTCTTCCTTGGCGACAATTTCGCCGAGTTCTTCCACAATTCCTGTGAACACGCGCCCTACTCCTCGTTCCCCGGAGCAGAACTCTCCGGAACCAGACTCAACAAAATATCGGGGCCGATCGTTACCGCGGACTCCAAACGGAATCGGTGGGCGTCGGTAATGGTGTGCACGCCGGCATCGACGAGCGCGGAAGCGCCCGCGCCGAGAAGTATCGGCGCGATGTACGCCTCGATGACGTCGACATATCCGGCGGCGAGGAATGCTCCGGCCAAACGTGGCCCACCCTCGAGCAGTACATCTGTGTACTCCCCCAACGCCTCGACCACTTCGTCGATGTTGTCGGTGTTGAGCACCAGAGTCGGCGCGGTGTCGTCGAGAACGCTTGCAGTCGACGGTATTTCACGTTTTCCGACGACGACGCGCACGGGCTGGTGCCCTGCGAGCTCACCCGTGGGCTGACGCGCCGTCAGCCACGGATCGTCGGCGAACACCGTGCCGGTGCCGACCACAATTGCGTCGATCTGTGCCCGCTGCGCATGCACGCGCGCTCTCGCCTGCGGACCGGTGATCCACTGACTCGTTCCGTCCTCGGCGGCGCTGCGTCCGTCGAGACTGGCCGCGTATTTCCACGTGATGTGCGGGCGCCCGGTCCGCTGTTTGTGCAGCCAGGATCGCAGTGGACCAGCTTCCACCTCGGGTGCTCGCAGGCCGGCCGTCACGCTGATGCCGGCTCGCATGAGCGTCGCTGCGCCGCCGGAGGCTTCCGGATTGGGATCACCGACTGCATAGACAACCGCCGAGACTCCGGCGTCGATCAACGCCTGTGAGCAGGGTCCGGTTCGTCCCTGGTGATTGCACGGTTCCAGAGTCACCACCGCCGTTCCGCCACGCGCTGCATCGCCGGCCTCGTCGAGAGCCACGACCTCCGCGTGCGGTCCGCCGGGCGGTTGCGTCATCCCGACGCCCGCGATGGTGCCGTCGGCCGCCAGGATGACCGCGCCGACGGGCGGGTTGGGGCTGGTGAATCCGCGCGCGGAATCAGCTGCGGCCAGCGCGATCTGCATCGCGGCGTCGAGATCAGCCGTCGACGCCTGTCCACCCTTTGCCATCGAGCGGCTCAGACCGACAGCGTCAGGTGCGGCGACGCCGAGGCGGCCTGCGCACGGAGCTTGCGCACCGCCTCACCGGGATCGCTGGCTCCGTACACCGCCGAACCGGCGACGAAGCAGTCGATACCGGCTTCCGCTGCCTGCTCGATCGTGGAAGCGTTGATGCCGCCGTCGATTTCAACGAGCAGCGTCAGCTCACCCGAATCGACGAGCTTGCGAATTGCGCGTGCCTTGTCGAGCACCTGCGGCATGAAGGACTGGCCACCGAAGCCGGGTTCGACGCTCATGATCAGAAGGGTGTCGAAGTCCTTGAGGATTTCGAGGTAGTCGTCGATCGGGGTTCCCGGCTTGACGCTCAGCCCGGCCTTGGCGCCCGCCGCACGAATGTCGCGGGCAACCGAACGCGGATCGTCGGTGGCCTCGGCGTGGAACGTGACGTTGTACGCGCCGGCCTCGGCGTACGGCGGTGCCCAGCGCTCCGGGTTCTCGATCATGAGGTGGCAGTCGAGCGGAATATCCGTCGCCTTCAGCAGACTCTCGACGACGGGCAGACCGAGCGTGAGATTGGGAACAAAATGCGCGTCCATCACGTCGACGTGAAGCCAGTCGGAGCCGGACACGGCAGTCGCTTCATCGGCGAGTCGAGCAAAATCTGCGGACAGAATGGACGGTGCAATCATCGGGGAAGCCACGACGCCGAGTTTAGCTGTGCTTCATTGCCGACCGTGCATGCCCGTCATCAGAGAACGGCCACACCGTTGGACAGGCGCAATCCGATCAGTTCTTCACGACACTGCGAAGCTTGCGCACCTTGGCGGGTGCCTTGATTCGCCACGCATCTTCGAGCATCTCCGCCAATTGCACCTCGTCGATCAGTTCGAGGTGCACGAGGATGGAGCCGTGCCCGTGATAGTGATCTGTCGTGAAGAAAGGCGCCTCACCACTGGCGAGTAGCGCTTCCTTCTCGTCCAGACCGCACATCAAAACCAAAGCGCCCTCCGCTTCGGTGCGGAGTCGCGCAAAAGTCTTGCCTGCCACCTTGAGTGCCGGGGTGTTGTACGAGGTCGACTCCTCCACGGAGGGAAGAGCCGAACCCAGTACTACAACCTGTTCCCACGTAACCATGTAGGCACCATACGACTACCGAAGCCCAGAAGTCATCCGATCAGGCCAGCGGCTTGCGCAAAGCGGCCATGAACATCGCGTCCGTGCCGTGCCGGTGCGGCCACAACTGAACCGAAGTCCCGTCTCCGACGTCCGGAACACCGGGCACCAATTCCTTGGTGTCGAGTTCCACGACGCCGTGACGCCGCACTGCGTCGGCGACGACTGCGAGCGTTTCCGACAGGTGCGGCGAACACGTCGAGTACAGCACCACTCCGCCGGGGCGTACCAGTTCGATTGCAGCGGCGAGCAATTCGCGCTGCAACTTCACGAGCGGCGCGACATCGGACGGCTGGCGACGCCAACGAGCTTCCGGGCGCCTGCGCAGGGCGCCCAAGCCGGTGCAGGGAGCGTCGACGAGGATGCGGTCGTATCCGGGTTCGAGTCCGGATTCGCGGCCGTCCGCCACGTGCACGTCCACGGGAAGCTCGCGAGTGGTCTTGCGGATCAGTTCGGCACGGTGTTCGACGGGCTCGACGGCGTCGAGCCGTCCGCCTTCGATACCGGCCAGAGCGCCGAGAAGCGCCGCCTTACCTCCTGGACCTGCGCAGAGGTCGAGCCAGCGGCCGGCGTCTTCACCTTCGAGAGGAGCAATGCTGAGGGCGCGGGCAACCAGCTGACTGCCCTCGTCCTGCACGCCCGCCAAACCTTGGCGAACCGCCTCGAGCTGTCCGGGGTCACCGCCGTCGAGATGGACGGCGTACGGCGAGTACGGCCCGATCTCGCCGCCGGTCACCAGCGCGAGCTCCTCGGCGGAGATCTCACCGGGGCGGGCGACGAGGTGCACGGCGGGGCGGGCGTCGTCGGCGATCAGGACGTCTTCGAGCTCTCCGGCTGCGGCGCCGAGCGAATCCGCGAATACCTGCGCGATCCACAGAGGGTGAGCGTGCTCGAAGGCGAGTCGGCCGATCGGGTCCTTCGGGGCCAGCAACTCGACCCACTCGTCCTGAGTGCGTTCGGAGACACGACGCAGGACTGCGTTGACGAATCCTGCTCGGCCCTGACCGTTTTCGGCGCGAACGAGGTCGACCGAGGTGGCAACAGCGGCGTGTGGGGCAACGCGGGTCCGCAGCAGTTGATACGAGCCCAGACGGAGAACGTCGAGCAGGGTTCCGTCGATCTCCTCGATCGGTCGACCCGCTGCGTGCGCGATGACCGCGTCCAACAGACCCTGCGCGCGTGCGGCGCCGTACGCGAGTTCGGTTGCCAGCGCAGCGTCGCGCGCGTCGAGCTTGCGATCGCGAAGCAGTCCGGGCAGTACCAGGTTGGCGTACGCGTCACGTTCACGAACCGCGCGCAGTACGTCGCGCGCAGCCAGGCGCGGCTGATCGAGCCCGGCGGTGGCCGGATCCGGGCGCTTGGCCTGCTTCGGCTTGGTGTTCTTTCCACCGGCCGCGTTCTTGGCTCCGGGACCCTGTGTCCGTCGTGCCGGTCGTCGTGATTCGGTCACTGTGCTCGTACCTCCGCGTCGAGTCGGGCACCGCGTGCCCAGTCCCCTGCCGACATCAATTTCTTGCCCGGGGGCTGAATCTGCCCGAGTCGTACCGCGGTGGTCGCGGTACCGATGTACAGACCATCCTTGCGTACCGAGATCTCACCGATTGCCAGGGTCTCGTCCGTGACGGTGACCGGCCCGACCTTGACCCGTAGGTCACCGATCATCGTCCACGCGCCGGGCGCGGGGGTGACGGCCCGGATGTGACGGTCGATGGTGCGCGCGGGCAATTCCCACTTCACACGGGCAGCGTCCACCGTCACCTTGGGGGCGTACGAGACGCCGTCGGCAGACTGTGGAACGGCGTTGATCTCGCCGGCTTCGAGCCCGTCGAGTACCGATTCGAGCAGAGCGGCGCCGTTTTCCGCCAGACGCCCGAGTAGGTCGCCTGCGGTGTCGGTGTCACGAATGCGCTCGGTCATCACTCCGTACACCGGGCCGGTATCCATGCCGGCTTCCAAACGAAACGCGCTGGCTCCGGTCACCTCGTCACCGGCACTGATCGCGGCCTGCACAGGCGCGGCACCGCGCCAGGCGGGGAGCAGGGAGAAATGAAGATTGACCCAACCGAATTTCGGGATGTCGAGTACGTTCTGCGGCAACAAGTTTCCGTAGGCGACGACGGGTGCGCAGTCCGGTTCGAGCCGTGCGAGTTCCGCCGCGAAGTCGGGATCGGACGCCTTGGTCGGGGTCAGCACCGGGATGTCGTGCTCGTCGGCGAGCAATCCGATCGGCGATCGGGTGACTTTTCGGCCTCGACCGGCAACGGCGTCCGGACGCGTGACGACAGCGACGACTTCGTGGTTGGCCGACTCGATCAGCCGACGCAAGGAGGGAACAGCGGGTTCCGGCGTCCCGGCGAACACGACGCGCATGTCAGCTCTCCCGTTTCGGTGGGCTCTTCGGACTCTGATCAGCCGATCGGCCTGTCGAACGCGGTGGACTGCAACTCACGAAAATGCTCCCGGATGTGTCGGTGGATGGAACTGTCAGTCTAAGGACTGCACGAGCTGCGACCTACCTCGCGCCACACGGAACCACTTTCTCGAGAATTTCTTTGATCAGAACCCTGCAGATTCACCGGTTGTCGGTATTGACTGTCTCTGTCGTCGCCACTCGGCGAAGGCTGATACGGGATACACCGATCACACGGAGGAACTTAGATGGCAGGCATCGACAGTAAGTTCGACAAGGCCTACGCAGGAAAGTCCGTCGAAGAATTGGCGGATGCCCCGGTCGCGGCACTCAACGGTGTAAGCGATTCGGATGCAGAGCATTTGAAGGCAGCGTTCAACATCAAGACCGTCCGCGATCTCGGAACCAACAAGTTCTTCCTCTGGGCACAGGCCACTGCCAAGCTCGCCGAGTAAAGATTCCGACCCACGTGAACTCGGCGCTCACGAATTGGCGTCGATGACCACTTGCGGAATATCCGTGCCGAGCGGCACCGCACTGCACGATGCGTGCCGCTCGGCATCGGGGTCGAGGACCGTCCGGATGACGTCGATCACGTAGGGGTCGTACGGCATGCGGAAATGACCGGTCAGGTTGGACGGGCACAGATCCTGGAGGACGATGTTCTCCGCACCGGCGTCGCGCAGTGCGATGTTCGAGGACGGCTGGATCATCTCGTCGACAGTCGACCCGATTGTCGTGTAGCGCACACCGGGCACGGTGTCGCCGCCGTCGTTGAGGGCGTTCAACGTATCGGAACCCTGCATCTGCTCGCGAACAGCTCGGGAGAAGACTTCTTCGACGAAGTCTTCTCCGCCAGGGATCGCGCGGACGATCGGAACCAACCCGAACATCACGCCGCCGTACGTCGGCGATGCCAACCCGACCCAACGATCGACGTACTGGTTCCCGCCCATCTTGTTGACGTAGTACCGCGTCACCGTCGCGCCTTGGGAGTAGCCGATCACGTCGACCTTGTCCGCGCCTGTCGCAGTCAGCACCTGATCGACGAAGGAGCCGAACGCGGCGGCACTACCGACGATGTCTCCGACGCCGTACGTCTCGTGTGCGACGTCCCCGTGTTCTTCCTTGATCGCACCGCCGTAGTTGAGGGCGAATACGCAATAGCCGTCCTCGGCCAGTGCGGGTGACAGCGCCGCCCAATCCGCGTACGCCTCGGTGTCGGTCCCGTGGGCGAGCACAACCGGCCGGGGATGCGCTGCGGAGGGCGCACATCCGAAATCGTTCGACCCGGCTGGGGCAGATCCGGGATGCGCATGCGCGAATGCGGTGGCCACGGAACGGGACACCTGGCCTGGGCCGATGTCGAGGGGAACGTCCATCGCGTCGGCACTCGCGGACGGGAGCGCCGGTGCGGCAGCCGATATCGCGGGCGGTGCTCCGATCAGCAGCGCCACCGCTACCGAAAATGTCAGTCCCACAGACCGTTTGACGCCAGCCATTGTTCCTGCTCCTGCTCTGATCCTACGAGGGAGCTGACCGTAACACCAGAAAGTTCGGGGCGCATACCCTACCGAACAGTAGGTATCTGACGTCTCAATTGCCGCCTTCACCGGCATCGTCACCGGCAAGCACTCGGTACAGCGACTTGCGTGCCTCGACCAGCACGTCGGCTGCGGCCTTGACCTGCGCGGGCGTGCCTACAGCGGCCACTTGACCGGCTGCGCCCATCAGCTGTCCGATCAGCTCACGAAGGTCCTGCTCCGGCTCTCCCACACTGAGACGAACGTCATCCCACGGCGCTCCGAGATCGGCGCGATGCTCCTCGACGTACGCGACCCCTTCTTCGGTCAGCTTGGCAGTCTTGCGACCGGCGACCTTGTCGATGATCACCAGACCTTCGTCCTCGAGCTGGGACAGGGCGGGATAGATGGAGCCCGGACTCGGCTTCCAGACGCCGCCGCTGCGCTCGACGATCTGTTGAATCAATTCGTAGCCGTGCATCGGCTCTTCGGCGATCAAGAGCAGAATCGCGGCGCGCACGTCTCCGCGACGACCGCGGCCACCACGTCCTCGTCCGCGACCGAACTGTGCGCCCGGACCGAAGCCGGGGCCGGGTCCGCCGTCGGGACCGAATCGCCCTCGTCGGTGGCCTCTGCGTGGCATGTCGCCGAAGCCCGGACGCTCGTGCGGTCGACCACGACGCCCGCCGTCGTGATCGCGGGGAGCGTCATCCGGCGCACCATCGTCCGTCGGCACCCACATCACAAAAGGCGGCCGCTGCTCACGTCCGAAAGCGCCGAAAAAGCCTCGACGGCCGAACATCCCCTCGTTCGGGAAACTTGCATCCATCGTCAAACCTCCATCACTATCGTTGATAGTTCGACGATATATCGTCATACCGGGCTGCGCAAGATTTCCGGTACGCGAAAGGACCCACCTGCCGATGCGAGACTCAGCCGATGCGGCGCGGATCGATCTGAATGCGGACCGGACCCGAAGACTTCCGCGCACTGCGCGCGGCACGCGCATGTGCCAGAGCATCCGCAAGGCCGCGACCGTCCTTACGTGGGACGCGGACCAGCATTCGCTCCGGCGCGACACCACTCTCGTCCTCGCCGGAATACGGAAGCCGCTCCCCCGCAGGCAATTCCACCGGGCCGAGCAGCACAGCACTCGCCGGTAGTTCAGCCGACTCCACCAGCTCCGCGATCGCGGCGGATCCACCGTCGATCGCAGCCATGTGCACAGCCGGAGGAAAGCCGACCTCGTCTCGCTCCTCGAATTGAGACTGTGCGTGCCCCACCGGATCCCACCGGACCAATGCCTGCACCGTCGGGATACCCGAGTCCGCGACAACCACAACTTCCCCGCCTTCGGAGAGCGGAATCACCATGGCAGCAGCCGACATCCAGCGTCTGAGCGTTTCCTCGGCGGCGCGCAGGTCCGGCCGACCGAGCAACGCCCAACCGTCGAGCAGAAGCGCGGCGCCGTAGCCGCCCGTCATCACCGGCTCCGCACCGACCGTCGAAACCACCAACGCGGGCCCGTGCGGCAGTTCCTTGACCACGTCACCGCCCCCGGACAGCACGACTTTCACTCCGGGGAACGCGCGCCCGAGCTCTTCTGCAGTGCGGCCGGCGCCGACCACCACTGCGCGCAGTGCTTTCGCGCCACACGCATGACAACGGTAGGCGGCATCGGCAACCCCGCACCAGCGGCACGCCGGCGTCCCGGCGCCGTCCGGACCAGCCGCAGCGGGAAGCGCCAGTGGGCCGTTGCACCGACGGCACCGTGCCGGGGCACGGCACTTTCCGCAGGCCAAGGTCGGTACGTACCCCCGGCGCGGTACCTGCACCAGGACTCCGTTGCCCTCGCCCAGGGCGCGCCGCGCAGCCGCGAATGCAATGGCGGGCAACCGAGCCGCTCTTGCTCCCGGATCGCGGGCCAAGGCTTGATCGCTGTCGGCCAGCGCCGTGATCTTGGGTGCGTGGGCCCGAACGACGTCCCGCGTGGCGACCAGATCGTGCGCCCACCCCGAATCGACGAGGACTTGGGCTTCTGCCGTTCGTGAGAACCCGCCGATCACAACCGCGCACCCGGCGACGTAGCCACGCAGGACGGCAACTTCACGGGCATGCGGATACGGCGACCGCGGCTCGGAGAGATTGTCGTCGCCGTCGTCCCAGACCACAACCAGACCGGTCTCGGGGGTCGGCGCGAAAACAGCGCTCCGCGTGCCGACGACGATCCGGGCGGTCCCGCGCAGTGCAGCGAGCCACTTTCGGTATCGCATGGCCGGTCCCAGTCCCGCGGACAGACCCACCACTGCATCAGCTCCGGAGAGTTCGGTGCATGCGGCGACGACGCGGTCCAGGTCTCGTTGGTCGGGCACAACCAGAATCGCGGATTTCCCGCTTGCGGCTACAGCGCCGGCGAGTTCGGCCAGACGCAAGGGCCAGTTTTCGCCGGGCAACGCCTGCCAGACTGCGCGCGGACTTTTCGATTCGCGAATCGCGGTCAGGAATGCGTCACCGAATCTGTAGAGATGCCAACCATTTTCGATCGGTTCCGGAGCGGACGGCGGCTCGGCAGGCTCCCACACTTCGGCTTCGACCTTCGCGTGGCGCGGCGGTACCGCCAATCGGAGAACATCGGCACGGGTTCCGGCGTAGCGTTCGGCCACGCGGTCGACTACCTGCGCGATTTCGGCCGTCAGGACCCGCTCGGACGAGATGACGCGTTCGAGCCAGCCGAACTTCCCCTGGTGGTCACTGGTTGCCTCGCGCGAGACGATGAAGCCGTCCACCAACCGACCAGCGAAGCGGATACGCACCCGGACTCCGGGCTGCGCATCCGCTTCGAGTTCACGAGGAACGAGGTAGTCGAATTCACGGTCGAGGTGAGCGAGCGGGAGCATCGGCAGCACCCGGGCGACCGGATCGACTTCTGCCGCTACTCTTTCCGCGCCCACCCGCGCCCCGTCTGTACGTCAGTGATCAGAGACCAGCTGCGCTACGCAGCTTGTCGGCACGATCGGTGCTCTCCCACGGAAGCTCGATATCGGTGCGACCGAAGTGACCGTATGCCGCCGTCTGCGCGTAGATCGGGCGCAGCAGGTCGAGGTCGCGAATGATCGCTCCCGGACGCAGGTCGAAGATCTCGGTGATCGCCTTCTGGATCCGTGCCGGATCGGTCTTCTCGGTGCCGAAGGTTTCGACGAAGAGTCCGACCGGAGCTGCCTTGCCGATGGCGTAGGCGACCTGAACCTCGATGCGGTCGGCCAGACCTGCGGCAACAGCGTTCTTGGCCACCCAGCGCATGGCGTAGGCAGCGCTGCGGTCGACCTTTGACGGGTCCTTGCCGGAGAACGCGCCGCCGCCGTGACGAGCCATTCCGCCGTACGTGTCGACGATGATCTTGCGACCGGTCAAACCGGCGTCACCCATCGGACCACCGAGGACGAACTTGCCCGTCGGGTTGACCAACAGACGAACGTCGGAGGTGTCCAGGTCGGTGAGGTTCACGTCGGTCAGCACCGAGTGGAGTACCTTCTCGCGAAGGTCCGGCGTCAGCAGGTTGTCGAGATCGATGTCCGCTGCATGCTGGGTGGAGATGACCACGGTGTCGAGACGAACGGCCTTGTCGCCGTCGTACTCGATGGTGACCTGGGTCTTGCCGTCCGGGCGCAGGTACGGCAGCACGCCGGACTTGCGGACCTCGGTCAACCGGCGAGACAGACGATGCGCCAGCGCGATGGGCAGCGGCATCAGTTCCGGGGTGTCGGTGGTGGCGTAGCCGAACATCAGGCCCTGGTCGCCTGCACCCTGACGGTCGATCTCGTCGTCACTGATTCCGTCGACGCGAGCCTCGTGCGAGTGATCGACACCCTGCGCGATCTCAGGCGACTGGGCGCCGATCGCGACGTTCACGCCGCACGAGTTTCCGTCGAAACCCTTCGCGGAGCTGTCGTAGCCGATCTCGAGGACCGTGTCGCGCACGATCTTCGGGATATCCGCGTACGCAGTGGTGGTGACCTCGCCGGCTACGTGAACCTGGCCGGTGGTGACCAGCGTCTCGACGGCCACGCGAGCGCGCGGGTCCTGGGTGAGCAGCGCGTCGAGGATCGAGTCGCTGATCGCGTCACAGATCTTGTCCGGGTGCCCCTCGGTGACGGACTCGCTGGTGAATAGCCGACTGCCGGACTTGCTCACAGATCTCCCTCTCGACGACTGAGTTCTTGACTACAGCTTATTGAAGTATCCGAATCACCGTTCGGTGACCGTTTTGTCATGCTTTGTTAGCTGGGGGCTGAGCCGACGATAACGGTTGGACCGCCTGCGCAACACCCTTGCACTCACCCGATTATCGTGGGGTAACTCTCACCACCGGGCGCGTGTCGCTACTCGGGGAAGAGCTTGACCAGGGCGTCGAGCACTCGGCTGGCCATCAAGGCCTTGGATCCGTGCTCGAGAGCGGACTCCGAACCGTCCGAACCGAGCAGCCAACCGTCGTTGTGATCGACCTCGAAAGCCTTGCCCTCGCCGACAGCATTGACGACGAGGAGGTCGCAGCCTTTGCGGGCAAGCTTGGAACGGGCGTAACTGAGGACGTCACCGTGAGCGTCACCGGTCTCTGCGGCGAATCCGACGATGACCGTTCGAGCATCCAGATCGCCGTCACGACGCGCTTCGACGAGGCCGGCAAGTATGTCGGCATTCCGAGTGAGGCTGATCGAGTCGGGTTCGTTTGCGCCCTTCTTGATCTTGCTGCCTTCGACGGTGGTGGGGCGAAAGTCCGCGACAGCCGCAGCCATGACGACTCCGTCGTGTCCCGGTGCGTGCTTCTCCACTGCCAGTCGCAGATCTTCGGCCGTCTTGATGTGCACGACGTCGACGGCAGCAGGGTCGGCGAGATCGGCCGTGTAGCCGGCGATCAGTGTGACGTGCGCGCCGCGTTGTGCGGCCAGACGGGCGAGTGCGTACCCCTGTTTGCCCGAGCTGCGATTACCGAGAAAACGCACGGGATCAAGAGGTTCGCGAGTACCGCCGGCGGTGACCAGAATGCGGCGACCTTCCAGGTCTCGCGGCAATGCATCCGAGCGCTCGAGGAGCAACGACGCCAAACCGACGATTTCGTCGGGCTCGGGAAGTCGCCCCGCTCCGGTGTCTTTACCGGTCAAACGCCCGGAGGCAGGTTCGATCACGTGGACGCCGCGCGAGCGCAGTGTCGCGACATTGGACACCGTTGCGGGGTGTTCCCACATCTCGGTGTGCATTGCGGGGGCGAAGACGACCGGACAGCGAGCGGTCAGCAAAGTGGCCGTCAACAGGTCGTCTGCGCGGCCCATGACGGCTCGCGCCATCAGATCAGCTGTAGCCGGCGCGATGACGACGAGGTCGGCTTCCTGCCCGAGACGGACATGCGGAACCTGCGGGACGTCGTTGAAGACGCCGGTGTGAACCGGGTTGCCGGAGAGTGCTTCGAACGTGGCGCGGCCGACGAACTCCAGAGCGGATTCGGTCGGAATCACGCGGACGTGATGACCACTCTCGGTGAAGCTGCGGATGATCGAGCACGCTTTGTACGCGGCGATACCCCCACCGACACCGACGACGATGCGCTTACGTATCGATGTGGGTGCGTCGGACACTCCCCCGACACCCGAACGAGGTTCGGGTGCGGCAGACGTGGTGCTCACTCGCCTTCGGTGTGCTCGAGGAGATCAGCGTGGATTTCACGCAACGCGATGGACAGCGGCTTTTCCTGCAGACCGGGCTCGACCAGGGGTCCGACGTATTCGAGGATGCCGTCACCGAGCTGGTTGTAGTAGTCGTTGATCTGGCGCGCACGCTTGGCCGAGTAGATGACCAGGGCGTACTTGGAAGAGGTGCGTTCGAGCAACTCGTCGATCGGCGGGTTGGTGATGCCGAGCGGGGTGTCGTAGGCAGGCAGAGCGCCCTGACCTGCTGCGGACGCGGCTGAAGTGCTGCTCACTCTTGTGTCTCCTGAATTAGATCTTCGTTGAAGAACTAGATTTATCGTTCCGGATATCTGAGAAACGGGGCGGAAATCGGTTTCCGAAGGTTGCGGAATCAGTTCCCGACCAACAAGGATACCAACTCATCGCAAGCACGGCTTACATCCTCGTTCACGATGACCGTGTCGAACTCGTCCTGTGCGGCCAATTCCACTCGAGCCGTCTCGAGTCGGCGCGCCACGACGTCTTCCGTTTCGGTGCCCCGTCCGGTCAGCCGTTGCACCAGAACGTCCCAACTCGGTGGTGCCATGAACACCAATAAAGCTTCGGGCATCGCCTTCCGGACAGCTCGTGCTCCGGCGAGATCGACCTCGACGAGAACGGGCTTTCCAGCTTCGAGTGCTTCTTCGATCGGAACTGCGGGAGTGCCGGAGCGCTGCAGGCCGCCGTGGATTTCCGCCCATTCGAGAAGTTCACCGGAGTCGATCATCCGTTGAAATTCTTCGCGGGAGGTAAATCGGTAGTCCTTGCCGTCCACTTCACCCGGACGGGGATCGCGAGTGGTCGCCGAAACACTGAAGACAAGTTCAGGCAACCGAGTTCTCAGCTCGCGAACGACGCTGGACTTACCGACAGCCGAAGGGCCGGCCAGTACAACCAGCCGACCCCTCCGCACTGCGGTCTTGCTCTCTGACACTGTTGCGTCAGCAATCATCAGACACTGTTGCGTCAGCAATCACTTGTCGGCTCAGGCCTCGAAGTCGAACTTGGTGAGCAGAGCCTTGCGCTGCCGATCACCGAGGCCACGAAGGCGACGGGTCGGTGCAATCTCCAGCTCGGTCATGATCTCCTGAGCCTTGACCTTGCCCACCTTGGGCAGTGCCTCGAGCAGTGCCGAAACCTTCATCTTGCCCAAGATTTCGTTGTCTTCGGCGTCCTTGAGGACCTGCTTGAGGTCGGTGCCGCCACGCTTCAGGCGCTCCTTGAGCTCAGCCCTGGCCTTGCGGGCAGCAGCTGCCTTCTCCAAAGCAGCAGCGCGCTGCTCATCAGTCAACTGGGGAAGGGCCACGGTTCCTCCGTCTCGTCGTGTGCAAATTTTGTCTATTCCGCTGATAACCAGCAGCGATAGCGACCGTACTCACGCCTGGCGCGAATTGCTAACCCACCCCCCGCGGTCCGATGCGGATCGCGGTGGGTTATGCGCGACGAATCGATGTCACGGATCGTCGCCATTTTCGGTGAGATCGAGACGGATTCGGCGCAACATGAACGTGCGTACAGTACCGAAATAGACTGTAACACAAAGTATTTCGACAATTGCGGCACGACGGCCCCGTGTATGTGTGCGAAATCGTTACCTGCGGGAATGAACGTGGTCGCTGACACATTCAAAATTTTCGAGCATTTTCGGCGCCTATGCGCGTGTCGCGGCCTGTTTTCAGGTCTGCAGCGACGATTTCGGATCGTCGGCGTCGACCGTCTCGGGTTCTGTGCGGCTCATGCCGGGGGCAGCCAGAGCGAGAACCACCGCTAGGCTCGCCCAGAGCAACGAATTCTCCAGAACGAAGCCGAAGACCGGGACATCCATGTCCGCGCCGACGCGAGGAAGTCGAAACAGCACGACGGCAGCGGTGAGGGCGATCGCGATCCAGGACCACACGGGCACCGATCGAGTGTCCTCCCCCATGCCCGACTTGATCGGCACCAGGAGCACGCCCACCGCAGGCACCAACCACACGAAATGGTGGGTCCAGGCAATGGGCGTCACGATCGCCGCCAGCAGAGCCACCACCGTGAAACCGGCAAGATCACCCCGCAGGCGCTGAGCACGCCGCGTTGCGACGATTCCGAGGACACCCAACACTGCACAGGCGAAGAGCCATGCGGGACCCACCAGGCCCTCGGGAAGTAGCCGCAAGGCCATCCCACGCACGGACTGGTTGCCGAACACGGACGGGTCACCGACCGCGACGCGTCCGGAGAGTGAGGCGATGTCACCGAAGTAGTCGATCGTCTGGCGCGGGAGAACGGCAAAGCCGAGCGCCGTGGCGCCCAGGAAGCCGGCGAGGCCGCCCGCAACTGCTTTCCAACGCCCGGTGATCACGTAGTAGCCGATGTAGACGAGTGGCACCAGTTTGACCGCCCCGGCGATCCCCACCAGCACACCCTCGGGAATCCACCGTGGCCGAGCCAGCACGTCGACCAGGCACAGGAGCGTCAGGAACAATCCGACCTGCCCGTACCCGAGGTGATCGGAGATCGGCGATGCCACCGTCCACAGGACCAGGAAACCCACGTAGACGACGACGGGCCGCCGACGTGTGAACGGGACTTCGCGATAGCTGAGCACGATGATCGCGGCCAGCATCAGGAGGCTGACAAAACTCCATCCCCACTGGACCGCACCCCAGGAACCCAAGGCGACTGGAACGGCGACGAGCGCAGCGAAAGGCGGATACGTGAACGGCAATCTCGCGTTGAACGACTCGTCGTACAGGTTCGAGCCGTCGAGGACGGCTCGGCCCGCCGTCCGGTACACGGCGAGATCGTCGCCGTGTACGCCGGTGACGGCTTGGAACCCGGTGGCCAGCAGCGCACACGCCGCGATGAGAAGTCCGATTCGCCACCAACGATTCACCGACGGACGGTACCACCGGGTTCCACCGCTCGAACGAGCCTCGAGGTCACTCACGGATCAGTTCGCCAATGCGGCTTCGATCTCGTCCCGGTCACGCATTGCTGCCTCCCGAAGTGCCGATACCGAAGGGCCGTGCTGGAGCACTCCACGGGAAGTGTTCGGCAGCAGGAGTTCCGTCGATCCCGCGAAGATGTCTGCGAGATCCGCTGCCGTCGCGCCCTGCGCGCCGAGCCCCGGAGCGAGAATCGGGCCGTTGAAGTCGGACAGGTCCAGTCCGTGGTCCCGAGTGGCACCGACCACGAGTCCGACGGTGTCGCGACCGTCTGCGTTCGCGTCGACCGCAGCGTTGACGATCGACTGAGCCACACTCACACCGTCGGCCGACGACTGTTGAAGTACGCCACCCTCGGGATTGGACGTTCGTGCCAGCACGAAGATCCCGCGTGCGTTCTGCCTTGCCAGTTCGAGTGTGGGAGCCAGCGCGCCGAACCCCAGGTATGGCGAGACGGTGACCGAGTCGGAGGTCAACGGCGAATCGCCCAACCAGGCTTGCGCGTACGCGTCCATGGTCGACCCGATGTCACCACGCTTGGCGTCCGCGACGACTAGCGTTCCCGCATCGCGAAGAACCGAAATGGTCCGCTCCAACACGGCGAATCCGGCGCTGCCGTAGGCCTCGAAGAACGCAACCTGAGGTTTGACGAGCCCCACCTCACCGGTGAACGCCTCGACGCAGATCTCGGCGAAAGTCTCGAGGCCTTCAGCCGTACGTGGCAGTCCCCACGCGTCGAGAAGCGCGGGATGCGGGTCGATACCGACGCACAGCCGCCCCCGGTCCGCGATCGCGGACCGGAGACGATGCCCCCAACTGTGACTCACGACTGCTGTGCCGGCTGTCGAAGACCTGCGTGCAGTTCCTGCAGGGAGTGAACTCCGATGTCGCCGCGGATGGCCGCTTCGATGCCCTGCACGGCCGCCGAGGCGCCCTGGACCGTCGTGATGCACGGGATGTTCGACGCGACTGCTGCGCTTCGAATCTCGTAACCGTCGACGCGCGGGCCGTTGTTGCCGTACGGCGTGTTGATGACCATGGCGACCTCACCGCTGCGGATCTGGTCGACGATGGTCTCGGCACCGGCCGGAACATCTTCACCCGACTGCTTGTAGACCTGCTTACATTCGATACCGTTGCGCCGCAACACATCTGCGGTTCCCTCGGTAGCAAGGATGGTGAATCCGAGATCTGCCAGGCGCTTGACCGGGAAGATCAGCGAACGCTTGTCCTTGTTGGCGACCGAGACGAACACCGCGCCCGTGGTGGGCAACGATCCGTAGGCAGCGGTCTGCGACTTGGCAAAAGCCGTACCGAAGTCGAAGTCGATTCCCATGACCTCACCGGTGGACTTCATCTCCGGGCTGAGCAAGGTATCCACGCCGGTACCGTCGGCGCGACGGAAGCGGTTGAACGGCAACACAGCTTCCTTGACCGCGATCGGTGCACCGGCCGGGGTGTTTCCACCGTCGCCGGTCGCCGGCAGGATGCCGCTTGCGCGCAGATCGGCGATGGATTCGCCGAGCATCACGCGGGCACATGCCTTGGCCAGCTGCACGGCGGTCGCCTTGGACACGAACGGAACCGTACGGCTGGCGCGGGGGTTCGCTTCCAGCACGTAGAGGATGTCGTCCTTGAGGGCGTACTGGACGTTGAGCAGACCCTTGACGCCGATGCCCTTCGCGAGAGCCTCGGTGGAACGGCGGACGTTTTCGAGATCCGCACGGCCCAGGGTGATGGGCGGGAGCGCACACGCCGAGTCGCCGGAGTGAATGCCGGCTTCCTCGATGTGCTCCATGACGCCGCCGAGGTACACCTCGGTGCCGTCGCACAGTGCGTCGACGTCGATCTCGACTGCGTCTTCGAGGAAGCGGTCGACCAGAACCGGGCGGTCGTCGGAGATCTCCGTGGCGCGCGAGATGTAGTCGGCGAGGGAAGCCTCGTCGTACACGATCTCCATGCCGCGTCCACCGAGCACGTACGACGGGCGCACCAGCACCGGGTAGCCGATACCGGCTGCGATCTCGCGGGCGCCGTCGAACGTGGTGGCGGTGCCGAACTTCGGTGCGGGCAGACCGGCTTCGGTCAGCACGCGGCCGAATTCGCCGCGGTCCTCGGCCAGGTCGATGGCTGCGGGGCTGGTTCCCACGATGGGGACACCGGCAGCTTCGAGACGCTTCGCCAACCCGAGCGGGGTCTGGCCGCCGAGCTGGACGATGACGCCGGCAACGGTGCCCGACTGCGCCTCCGCGCGGTAGACCTCGAAGACGTCCTCGAACGTGAGCGGCTCGAAGTACAGGCGATCAGCGGTGTCGTAGTCCGTCGAGACGGTCTCGGGGTTGCAGTTGACCATGACGGTCTCGTACCCGGCTTCGGACAGCGTCTGCGCCGCGTGGACACACGAGTAGTCGAACTCGATGCCCTGACCGATGCGGTTGGGGCCCGATCCGAGGATCAGAACCTTGGGTCGCTCGGTCTGCGGAGCAACTTCGGACTCGGCGTTGGGGTCGAGCTCGTAGGTCGAGTAGTGGTACGGCGTCTTGGCCTCGAACTCTGCGGCGCAGGTGTCGACGGTCTTGTAGACGGGGCGCACGCCCAGCTGATCACGCAGAGCGCGAACGGCGTCTTCACCTGCGTGCGTGTCGCCACCGAGTTCGGGGCGCAGTGCCGCGATCTGGCGGTCCGAGATGCCGTGGTACTTGGCCTGACGGAGGGCAGCCTCGTCGAAAGCCTCTGCAGCGCGCAGCTTTTCACCGAGCTCGTGAATTTGCTGGAACTGGTCGAGGAACCACGGATCGATCTTGGTGGCGTCGAAGAGCTGCTCGACAGTTGCGCCGAGGGCGAATGCCTTCTCGATGCCGTACATGCGGCCGTCCTGCGGAACGCTCAGATCGGCGAGCAGTGCGTCCAGGCTCTCCGCCTCGACGTCGGCCCCGGTCCAATACCCCGCACGCTTGGTCTCGAGCGAACGCATGACCTTGCCGAATGCCTCGGTGAAGTTGCGGCCGATGCTCATGGCCTCGCCCACCGACTTCATCGTGGTGGTCAGCGTTCCGTCGGCACCCGGGAACTTCTCGAAAGCGAACCGCGGAGCCTTGACGACGACGTAGTCGAGTGTCGGCTCGAAGCAGGCCGGGGTTTCCTTGGTGATGTCGTTGACGATCTCGTCGAGCGTGTAGCCGATGGCCAGCTTGGCGGCCATCTTCGCGATCGGGTAGCCGGTCGCCTTGGACGCCAGAGCCGACGAGCGGGACACGCGCGGGTTCATCTCGATGACAACCAGGCGGCCGTCGGCCGGGTCCATCGCGAACTGGATGTTGCAGCCGCCGGTGTCGACGCCCACCTCACGCAGGATGTCGATGGAGAGGTCGCGCATCGCCTGGTACTCGCGGTCGGTCAGCGTCATCGCCGGGGCGACCGTCACGCTGTCACCGGTGTGGACACCGACGGGGTCGACGTTCTCGATGGAGCAGACGATCACGACGTTGTCGCGACTGTCACGCATGAGTTCGAGTTCGTATTCCTTCCAACCGAGGATGGATTCCTCGATCAGGACGTTCGCCGTCGGCGAGGCGGCCAGACCGCCACCGGCGATCCGGTTGAGATCGTCGACGTCGTACGCCATGCCGGAACCGAGGCCGCCCATGGTGAAGGACGGGCGCACGACAACCGGGTAACCGAGTTCGGCGACCGTGGCGTGTACTTCGTCCATTGTGTAGCACACTGCGGACTTCGCGGATTCGCCACCGACCTTGGCGACGATGTCCTTGAACTTCTGGCGATCCTCGCCGCGCTGGATGGCGTCGAAATCGGCGCCGATCAGTTCGACGTCGTACTTCTCGAGGATTCCCTGCTCGTGAAGCGCCACGGCGGCGTTGAGAGCAGTCTGACCGCCGAGCGTCGCGAGGACGGCGTCGATCTTGTTGCCCTGCAAGGCTTCCTTGGCGATGACCTTCTCGAGGAACTCGGCCGTGATCGGCTCGACGTACGTGGCGTCGGCGAACTCGGGGTCCGTCATGATGGTGGCGGGGTTGGAGTTGACCAGGCTGACGCGCAGGCCCTCCTCCTGGAGGACGCGGCAGGCCTGGGTGCCCGAGTAGTCGAACTCGCAGGCCTGACCGATGACGATCGGACCGGAGCCGATTACCAGGATGTGCTTGAGATCTGTACGGCGTGGCATTAGTTCTTGACTCCGGTTTCTTTCCGTGCGGAGAGCAGGCTGGTGAAGCGGTCGAAGAGGTACGCAGCGTCGTGCGGGCCGGCTGCGGCTTCCGGGTGGTACTGCACCGAGAAGGCCGAATCGTCGAGCAGGCGAACACCTTCGACGGCTCCGTCGTTTGCGCAGGTGTGGCTGACCACGGCGCGACCGAACGGTGTGTCGAATTCCTGACCGGCTTCGCCTTCGAGCGCGAAGCCGTGGTTCTGCGCGGTGATCGCGATGCGACCCGTCTGATGCTCGATCACCGGGATGTTGATGCCGCGGTGGCCGAACTTCATCTTGTACGTGCTCAGGCCGAGGGCGCGGCCCAGGATCTGGTTGCCGAAGCAGATACCGAACAGCGGCAAGCCCTGCCCGATGACCTCTTTGGTGAGGTGGACGGCGCCGTCGGCGGTGGCCGGGTCGCCCGGACCGTTGGAGAGGAACACTCCGTCGGCCTTCAGGTCGAGGATCTGCTCGAGGCTCGCGTTCGACGGCAACACGTGCACGCGGATGCCACGCTCGGCGAACATGCGCGGGGTGTTGGTCTTGATACCGAGGTCGATGGCGGCAATCGTGTACAGCGCCTCCCCGCCCTTCGGCTCGACGACGTAGCCGCTGGTGGTGCTGACCTCACCGGCAAGATCGGCGCCGAGCATGGTCGGCTGATCCTGAACCCGTCGGACCAGTTCGTCATCGGCGGCGATTGCCTCACCCGAGAAGACACCGGCCTTCATCGAGCCGCGGGTGCGCAGATGGCGAACGAGGGCGCGGGTGTCGATACCGGCGATTCCGACAATTCCCTGCTCTTCGAGCTTGGCCTGCAGCGAGCCCGTTGCACGCCAGCTCGAAGTAACCCGAGAAGGATCGCGGACCACGTAGCCGGCGACCCAGATCTTGGCGCCGGCACGCTCGCCGGTCGGTCCGACCGACTCGTCGTCTTCGTCGTTCCAGCCGGTGTTGCCGATCTGCGGCGCGGTGGAGACCACGATCTGGCGGTGGTAGCTGGGATCGGTGAGCGTTTCCTGGTAGCCGGTCATGCCGGTGCTGAACACCGCTTCGCCCAGGGTCTGTCCAACCGCACCGAAGGTGGTTCCGCGGAACACCCGTCCGTCTTCGAGGACCAGTACTGCGGGGCTGTTGTCAAAGCCGCTCATGCGTTCTTTCCGTTCTGCTCGATGTCGCCAGAGCTTGCGTCTTCATTGTCATTCGTCTTGTTCGAAGCAGTCTTGTTCGAAGCAGTTACCGGCTTGACCCAGTCCGGATAAACCGTCTTGTCGTCACCGCGCACGCCCGTGTCGATCTCGGTTCCGCTCGGCAATTCCCAGCGAATCACCAGGACGCCGTCCTTGCTCATGACCTTGCCGGCGAGACCGTTCTCCGTGCGGATCGCGCGGATCGACTTCTCCGGGATCCAGATCGCCGACGCACCGTCACGCTCGACCAGAATTCCGCCGCTGTAGCGGCTGATCTCGCAGGTGGCGCGGAAACCGAGGTCGCCGACGGCGATGCGGTCCTGCCAGCTGGGCGCAATGGTGCTGCCGACATACAGGCCGGTGGTCGGCAGGACGAGCAGTTCACCCAGAGTTGCCGGTACCGTCGGCAACTCGCCGATCTTGTCTTTCTGGCGTCGAGCGCGTCCACGCCAGCCGACGTACATCAGGCCGATCATCGCGACCCAGAAGATCGCCAGACCGATGATCCACAGTGCTCTGTCCATGACGCGCTACTCCTCGCTACTCCGCAGCCGCACATTCCCGTCGTGTGCGGTGATGCGGCCACGTAACAGTGTGGTCGTGACCCGAGCGGGCAATGTCATCGACTCGTACGGAGTGTTATGCGCGACACTCGCCAGGTCGGGGCCGTGGACCGTCCACTCGGCCGAAGGATCGACCAATGTCAGGTTGGCGGGCTCCCCCACCTCGATCGGGCGGCCCTGATCGTCGAGGCCCACAATTGCCGCGGGGCGCTCACTCATGACCCGGGCAACCCCGCGCCAGTCCAGCAGGCCAGGCTGGACCATCGTCTGCACGATGATCGAGAGCGCTGTCTCGAGGCCGAGCATCCCGGGGCGAGCAGCTGCGAATTCGCAGCACTTGTCCTGCTCGGCGTGCGGAGCATGGTCGGTCGCGACGCAGTCGATGATGCCCTCGGCCAGTCCCTTGCGCAGGGCAGCAACATCGCTGGCCTCACGCAAAGGAGGGTTGACCTTGTTGATCGCGTCGTACGTCTCGAGACGTGAATCGTCGAGGAGCAGGTGATGCGGCGTGACCTCGGCGGTGATCGAAATCCCTTGGCTGCGAGCCCACTTCACGAGTTCGACGGTTCCGGCGGTGGATGCGTGGCAGATGTGAACGCGGGCACCGGCGTCACGCGCGAGCAGTGCGTCGCGTGCGACGATCGATTCTTCGGCTGCTCGCGGCCACCCGGCCAGGCCGAGGCGTGCAGCGGTGGGACCCTCGTGCGCAACCGCACCGACCGTCAGGCGCGGCTCTTCGGCGTGCTGCGCGATCAGAACGCCCAGTGAGCTGGAGTATTCGAGCGCGCGACGCATGATCAGTGGGTCGTAGACGCAGTGACCGTCGTCGGAGAACATCTTGACCTTGCCGACGCCGGCCGCCATGGTCGCCATCTCGGCGAGTTGCTTGCCTTCGAGGCCCGCTGTGACTGCGCCGACGGGGTGGACGTCGACGAGGCCGACTTCCTGCCCACGTCGCCACACATGATCGGTAATGACCACCGAATCGGCGACAGGGCTCGTGTTGGCCATCGCGAAGACCGCGGTGTATCCACCCAGAGCGGCTGCCGAGCTGCCGGTTTCGATGGTCTCGGTATCCTCGCGACCGGGCTCACGCAGATGTGTGTGCAGGTCCACGAAGCCGGGAAGCAGGATCTGCCCGCCGGCGTCGATCACCTCGGACGCCGTGGCCGGATCGAGGTTCACGCCGATCTCGAGGATGGTGCCCTCGCCGACGAGTACGTCGGTGGGCTCCCCTTCTCCGTAGATCAGGACTCCGCGGAGCAGGACACTCACGGGTGATTCTCCATTCTCGTTTCTCGTCACAGTGCACCGTCCTCTGAACCGACCAGAAGCCGGAACAAGACAGCCATGCGCATGTGCACACCGTTGGTAACCTGTTGCAGTACAGCAGTTTTCGAGGAATCGGCGACGGCGGATGCGATCTCCATGCCGCGCAGCATCGGTCCGGGGTGCAAGACCACCGCATGATCGGCCAGCATCGCAAGTCGCTTCTCGGACAGGCCGTAGTTGATCGAGTACTCGCGCTGCGACGGGAAGAAGCCGCCGTTCATGCGCTCGGCCTGAACACGGAGCATCAGCACCGCGTCGAGGCCGGGCAGTTCGGCGTCGAGTGAATGCGAGACCGTGACCGGCCACGTGTGCGCACCGACCGGGAGCAGTGTCGGCGGGGCAACAAGAACAACCTCGGCGCCGAGCATCGAGAGCAGCAGCGCATTGGAGCGCGCGACGCGGCTGTGCAGAATGTCGCCGACGATGGCGATCCGTTTGCCCTCGATGTCGCCGAGACGCTGGCGGAGGGTCAGAGCGTCGAGAAGCGCCTGGGTGGGATGCTCATGGGTGCCGTCACCTGCGTTGATGACTGCCGGGCCACCGTCGTCGGCCGCTCCGGTCCACTTGGCGATCTGATGGGCGGCGCCCGACGCCGGGTGGCGCACGATGAGTGCGTCGGCACCAGCCGCGCGCAAGGTCATTGCCGTATCGCGCAGGGATTCACCCTTGGACACCGAGGAACTGGACGCGCTGACGTTGATGACGTCGGCACTCATCCACTTGCCCGCCACCTCGAAAGACACCCGGGTGCGCGTCGAGTTCTCGAAGAACACCGTCATGACCGTGCGTCCGCGCAGCGTCGGGAGTTTGCGTACCTCGCGTCCCAGAAGCGCCTGCTCGAACCGTTCTGCCTCGTCGAGAAGTTCTACCGCGGACTCACGATTGAGGTCCGCGATGGAAAGAAGGTGCTTCACGCGCTCTTACCTCCGGAGATGACTACCGCTTCCCTGCCGTCGTGCTCCTGGAGGAGAACCTTGACGTCCTCGGACCTCGCAGTCGGGACGTTCTTGCCGACGTAGTCGGCGCGCAGCGGCAGTTCACGGTGACCGCGATCGACCAACACCGCGAGTTGCACCGCACGGGGACGGCCGAGATCGCGCAGCGCATCGAGAGCGGAACGCACGGTGCGACCGGAGAAGAGGACGTCGTCCACGAGAACGACCAGCGCATTGTCGACGCCGCCTTCAGGGACGGACGTCCGCTCGAGCGGGCGGTGCGGTTTGTTCCGGAGATCATCACGGTAGAGCGTGATGTCGAGAGATCCGATGGGAAGACGCACACCGGAGAATTCTTCGATCTTGGCCCGCAGTCGCGTGGCGAGGGTGGTGCCGCGCGTCGGGATACCGATCAGGACTACACGCGGGGCTGTTCCCTCTGGTCCGTCGAGTGCGGTTTTCTCGATGATCTCGTGAGCGATCCGCGCGATGGTCCGGCCCACATCCTGGGCGGACAACAATTCGCGGGTCTCGCTACTTGCTTCGGCACCGGGTGCCTTCGCGTTATCTGGACCTGCAAGATCGGATGGGCGAGACCCTTCGGGCACGCTCATGCAGCGACCTCCTTCTCCGCCTCACTGGACGGATCGTTAAAGGATGTCTGACGGTCCCCACCCTATCAGCCGACAGACCTGATCCCGCCGTGCGAGCAGTCACTCGAACCGGTTGTGTGCAGACACACAACTCGCACGGCGGGTGGTGGAACAAAACTTGCTACTCGGTACCCGAATCCGATTCCTGCGCGCGCTGAGATGTCGCAGCTGCAGCCGATCGGACCTGCGGCGCAACGAGAACGACCTGCCCGAGGATTCCGTTGACGAATCCCGGAGAGTCGTCCGTCGAAAGCTGCTTCGCGAGTTCGACAGCCTCGTCCACGGCGACAACCGGCGGAACGTCCGTCGCGTGGAAGAGCTCCCACACGGCGATACGCAGAATCGCTCGGTCCACGGCGGGCAGACGCTCGAGCGTCCAATCCTGCAGATGCGACGAGATGACCTGATCGATGCGATCCAGGTTCTCCGCAACTCCGGAGACCAACGTGACGGTGTAGGCCGCGACGGGCGCTACCGCATCGTCCTTGACGGCCAGGTCTGAACGCTCCGATGCGAGTGCGACCGGATCGAGGTCACGTGCTTCGGCTTCGAAGAGGAAGTCGACGGCACGCTTGCGCGCCTTGTGGCGTGCACCGAGTTTCTTATGTGTGCCGGACACTCAGGAATTCACACGCCCGAGGTAGTTGCCGTCACGCGAATCGACCTTGAGCTTGTCACCGGTGTTGATGAAGAGCGGGACGTTGATCTCGGCACCGGTCTCGAGGGTGGCAGGCTTGGTGCCGCCGGTGGAGCGGTCGCCCTGCAGGCCGGGATCGGTGTGCTTGACGACGAGCTCGACGGTGACCGGAAGCTCGACGAAGAGGGGAACGTCTTCGTGGGTAGCGACCTGGACTGCCATGTTCTCGAGCAGGAAACGCGACTGGTCGCCTACGGTGGCTTCGCTGATCGACACCTGGTCGTAGGTGTCGCCGTCCATGAAGATGTAGTCGCTGCCGTCGTGGTACAGGTAGGTCATGTCACGACGGTCGACCGTGGCGGTCTCGACCTTCACACCGGCGTTGAACGTCTTGTCCACTACCTTGCCCGAGAGCACGTTCTTGAGCTTGGTGCGCACGAAGGCAGGGCCCTTGCCGGGCTTGACGTGCTGGAACTCGATGATCGTCCACAGCTGGCCTTCGATCTGCAGAACCAGACCATTCTTGAAATCACTGGTGGAAGCCACTTGCTTCGCGTCTCCTAGGGGTCGGGAAACCGTCTCAGACGACGGTAAGGTCTTTTGCGGTCAGTGTGAGCAGCTCTGGCCCCTGCTCACGAACAACGAGCGTGTCCTCGATCCGTACACCTCCGCGCCCGGAGAAGTACACGCCCGGCTCGACGGTCACCGCCGCGCCGGAAAGAAGTGTACCGGTGCCGAGCTTGCCGATCCCCGGTGCTTCGTGGATTTCGAGGCCCACGCCGTGGCCGAGGCCGTGCAGGAACAACTCGCCGTAGCCTGCATCGTCGATCACCGCACGGGCAGCGGCATCGACTGCCGCACATTCGACACCCGGAGCGAGGGCGTCGCAACCGGCAGCTTGCGAACGCGCGACGAGCTCGTAAATCTCCCGTTGCCAATCGGAAACGGACTCGAGCACGTAGGTCCGGGTCATGTCCGAGTGATACCCGCCGACCTGAGCTCCGAAGTCGAGTTTGACGAAGTCTCCCGACGCAAGAATCGCGCCGGTCGGCCGGTGATGGGGAATTGCCGAGTTGGCACCGGCCGCCACGATCGTCTCGAAGGAAATACCGTCTGCGCCGTTGTCGAGCATCAGGTTTTCCAGCTCGCGGCCGACCTCTCGTTCCGTTCGGCCAGGTCGCAGGCCACCGCGAGCGATCAACTGCGCCAACGCGACATCGGCTGCGGTGCACGCGGCGCGCAACAACTCCACCTCGTGCTCGTCCTTGACCATGCGCAATTGTTCGACAAGTCCGCTCACCGGTTCGAACCTGATCTTCGGCGCTGCCTCGGTCCATGCCCGATGTTCGGCGAATGTCGCCACATGAGACTCGAACGCGAGAACGGGCACCGTGGACGTCTCGATCAAGTGCGCAGCACTCGAACGGGCGATTTCGGCACGAAGGTCCGGCACCTGCTCCGCCACCTGCGTCACGTAACGACCGTCGGTGCAGATCACCGTCGCGCGTTCGTCGGACGCTGAATCGGACGCACTGACGACGAGCGCCGCATTCGAACCGGTGAATCCGGTGAGGTATCTGATGTTGAGGAGATCTGTGACGAGAATCGCGTCGAGTTCGCGCTCCGCGAGGAGGCGTCTGAGGGATTCACGGCGTGTTCTGAAGTCGACCGGCATCCCTCGAACCTACCGCCCGCGCAGACCTGCCGATCAACTCGAAACTCACGGTTACAGCAATAAGTGTGGGTTAGGCCACAAGGTGTAATGGGTTCTAGTTAGGCTGTACCCATGAACGCGTGGTTGGTACGTGGCCTCGGCATGGCCCTGATACATGTTGTGTTTCGTGCGTTGCTCGGTGCAGCAATCGCACAGTGGCCACTTCAGGGGTCCACCCTGCGCTGGCTCTCCCTGTTGATCGTCATCGTCTTCGCCGCGATCTGGGGTGGTATCGACGGCATTCGTGACCGCCGAGACTTCCCCGAACCCGAAGACGGCGCCGACCTGACCATGCTGTGGCTCAAGGCTGCACTCGTCGGCGGATTCGTCGCCGGCGCTGCCAGCTGGGCACTCAGCCTGGTCCCCTCCCTCGAGCTGACCCAGCAGGGCTTGTTCTTCGAGGTGACCTCTGGTGCGGCGTTCACGATCCTTCTCATCTTCGTCCCCGCCATGGTCGCCATCACCGTCGGACGCTTCTTCGTCAGCCGTGAACAGCGCAAGAACGGAACAGCTCCGCAGACCCCGACCCACGAGCGTCATCGCGAACCAGTGCCTGTCAGCGAGGGCTACGACTCCCCCACCGAGCAGCACGCATACAGCGGAGCCGCCATGTCCGTCGAGGAATCCGACGCCGATACCGCGGTCTTCCCGGCGATCGATCTGGGCAAGCGCGAGCAGTAACGCCACCGTCTACACAACCGAATGCGGCCCCGAGGAAATTTTCCTCGGGGCCGCATTCGTGTGGCTGTACTTTCGACTTCGCTTCGGTCAGCCCCGCTCGGCGAGGAACCTGATCGCCAGCGGATACGCGGCGACGCCGAGTCCGACGATCACACCGGTCGCGATCGGGCTCAGGTAGGAATGGTGCCGAAACTCTTCTCGCGCATGAACGTTCGAAATGTGTACCTCGACCAGTCCGGCGGTCAGTTCGGCACACGCATCGCGCAGGACCACCGACGTGTGGGTCAAGCCACCGGCGTTGAGAATCACCGGTTCCCCCGCGTCGGCTGCGTCGTGGATCCAGCCGAGCAGATCACCTTCGTGATCGCTCTGACGAACGGTCACCTCGACGCCGAGATCCTTGCCCGCCGCGACACACAATTCGATCAGATCGTCGTGTGTGGTCGCCCCGTAGACCTCGGGCTGACGCTTACCCAGACGCCCCAGATTGGGTCCGTTGACGACGTTGATCCTCACAACAGAACCGTTCCGCCGGCCGGCCTCGGATCGCGGGCAATCGCGGAGTACGCCGCGATCAACAAGCTCGGATCCGGCCCTTCGAGGCGGCCCGGCTTGGCCAGTCCGTCGAGGACCACGAAACGAAGCAGCCCGGCACGGTTCTTCTTGTCGGTCTGCATTCCCTTGAGCAGGTCACCGAACGCGTCACCGTCGTACGACGTCGGCAGGCCGACGAGGTCGAGGATCGACTTGTGACGATCCGCGGTGGCGTCGTCGAGTCGACCGGCGAGCCGTCCGAGTTCGGCTGCGAAGACCAGGCCGACGGAGACAGCGGCTCCGTGGCGCCACTTGTACCGCTCACGACGTTCGATCGCGTGGCCGAGCGTGTGGCCGTAGTTCAGGATTTCGCGCAGATCCGACTCGCGCAGATCCGCGGCCACGACCTTGGCCTTGACCTCGACGGAACGCCGAATCAGCTCGGGCAGAACAGTTCCCGACGGATCGAGAGCCGCCTTGGGATCGGCTTCGATCAGGTCCAAGATCACCGGGTCGGCAATGAATCCGGTCTTGATGACCTCGGCCATGCCGGCAACGATCTCGTTGTGCGGCACCGTCTCGAGCGTCGCGAGATCGATGAACACCGCTCCGGGTTCGTGGAACGAACCGACGAGGTTCTTGCCCGCTTCGGTGTTGATACCGGTCTTGCCGCCCACCGCTGCGTCGACCATCGCGAGCAACGTGGTCGGCACGTGAACAACCTTGACGCCGCGCATCCAGGTGGCTGCCACGAAGCCGGTGAGGTCGGTCGCCGCTCCCCCACCCAAGCTCATGATCGCATCGCTGCGAGTCAGACCGATCCGGCCGAGTACGTCCCAACAGAAGCCTGCGACGGCGAGATCCTTACCGTCTTCGGCGTCGGGAATTTCGATACGGTGAGCGTCGATTCCCTTCTCCGCCAACGCAGCCCGTACTGCCTCCGCAGTCTCTGCGAGCGGCGGCTGATGGAAGATCGCGACAGTGCGCGCGCCGTCGAACTCGGCGACAAGATCGCCGAGCAGGCCGCGGCCGATCACGACCGGGTAGGGACTTGCGGTCTTCACCTCTACACGTACGGGTTCGGTCACTGCTCCACTACTCCGCTCCGGTTGTTCATTTGTCTTGAAGTTTCGACACCAATTGCCCGACGACACGCGCCGGACTGCGGCCGTCGGTCCGAATCCGAATCGTGGCCGAACGCCGGTACAGCGGACGACGGCGCCTCATCAGCTCCTGGTACTTGACCTTGGGATCTCCGCCGGCCAGCAGCGGACGATGATTGTTCGCCCCCGTGCGGCGAAGCCCTTCGGCGACACTGATCTCCAGGTAGATGACCGTGTGTCCCTGAAGCAACTCGCGGGTGCGATCGGAGAGGATCGCACCACCGCCGAGCGAGACGATTCCGTCGGTGGCCTGCAACGCGTCGCGGACCACCGCTTCCTCGATCTCACGAAACCGAGGCTCTCCGTCGTGGGTGAAGATCTCCGGGATGGTCCTACCCGTGGTCCGTTCGATCTCGGCGTCTGTATCGACCAATTCGAGTTCGAGGGCCTGCGCAAGGCGTCGACCGATGGTCGATTTGCCGGCGCCGGGCGGACCGATGAGTACAGCCTTCGGCTTCATCGATACGTGAGTCCTATCGAGGCGGTCGGGCTGCGATGCCCTCGGCGTAACGACGGTAGTTGGCAGTGGTTTCAGCAATGGAATCACCACCGAACTTTTCGAGTGCGGCCTGAGCGACGACAAGTGCAACCATCGACTCGGCGACGACGCCGGCGGCCGGAACCGCGCACACGTCGCTGCGCTGGTGGATGGCCACGGCCTCTTCGCCGCTCTCCATGTCGACCGTCGCCAGAGCGCGCGGAACCGTCGAGATCGGCTTCATCGCGGCGCGAACTCGAAGAGCCTCGCCATTGGTCATGCCACCTTCGATACCGCCTGCGCGGTTGGTGGAGCGCACGATGCCGTCCGGGCCCGGACGGATTTCGTCGTGAGCCTCGCTGCCACGACGACGCGCGGTTTCGAAACCGTCACCGACCTCGACACCCTTGATGGCCTGAATTCCCATGAGGGCAGCGGCAAGTCGCGAATCAAGACGCTCGGCGCCACTGACGAAAGTGCCGAGTCCGACCGGCAGGCCGTGGATGACGACCTCGACGACGCCGCCGAGGGTGTCGCCGTCCTTCTTGGCCGATTCGATTTCGGCGATCATCGACTCTTCGGCGGCCTTGTCGAATGCGCGGACCGGGCTCGCGTCGATCGCGTCCAGATCCTTGCCCTCCGGCACGGGACCGACGTAAGGCTCGGAAGCACCGATGGAAATGACGTGTGAGACGACCTCGGCACCGAATACCTGACGCAGGAACGACCGTGCGACGGTTCCGGCGGCTACCCGAGCTGCGGTCTCGCGAGCGCTGGCGCGCTCGAGGACGGGACGCGCGTCGTTGAAGCCGTACTTGAGCATGCCGCTGTAATCGGCGTGACCGGGACGCGGGCGCGTCAGCGGGGCATTGCGAGCCTGATCGGCAAGCAGGTCCGGGTCGACCGGGTCGGCAGACATGATGGTTTCCCACTTGGGCCACTCGGTGTTGCCGATTTCGATGGCCACGGGGCCACCGAGCGTAAATCCGTGGCGGACACCGCCGATGATGGTGACCTTGTCGGCCTCGAACTTCATCCGCGCGCCACGGCCGTAACCGAGTCGACGACGGGCAAGTTCGGACGAGATGGCCTCAGAGGTCACTTCGACCCCCGCGACCATGCCCTCGAGCATCGCGACGAGGGCGGGACCATGGGATTCTCCGGCAGTTATCCAACGCAGCACGCCGACCATCTTTCCACGTCGCAGACCTCAGTTGTCACAGTGGCCCTCCAGGTGAACACAGATGGCCCACACGCACGATGCGTGTGGGCCATCTCAGCAGTACCTGTGGGTCTAGAGAAGGCGGAATCCTCCACCGTTGGCGTTGATGTCAGCCAAACCGATGTTGATGTCCGCCGAGTTGTCGGGAGCATGGAAAGGCGGCGGGAGCGGCTCGAAGCAGTACGGCGCAAAACCGTTGCTGATCAAGCCCACCAGGCGATCGCCGACGACGAGTGGTCCACCGGAGTCACCGGGAATCGAGCACGTGTGCTCGACGATCTCTCCGTAGACGGAGTCGTAGCCCCAGGTGATGCCGCACGTGTTGCCGGTCGAACGGCCTTCCTTGCACACGATCGTGCCCGGTGCAGGCGGGGCGCCGATACCGTTGATCGTCGTGCCGCCGACGGTACGCAGCGGAGCGACCTTTGCGTCGTCGAGATCGATTACGGCGATGTCCGAGACCGGACTCGAGTAGGTGAATCGGCCGATAGGACCAGCTTCGGGCAGGTATTCGGCGAACACCCGGTCCCCGACAACTCCGCAGTGTCCGGCGGTGAGTGCCACGAGCGAACCGGCGTTGTCATAGCCGACCGCGGTCAACGTGCACGCCGCAACTCGGTCGGGATCGGAGTGATCCACGTCCGGCAGCAGGATTCCTGAGCCCCCGCCCAATGCCACCGAAGATGGTGCAGGCGCGGCGCCGGCGACGCCTGCCCCTGCAGCCACAGCCGCCAAACAGGCTGCCGCAGCGACGAAAAGCCTTGTGCGCATAGGTTCCCCCGATAATCGAGTGCGAAACGAGATTCGTTTTGTCCCATTTCCGAAACCACAGTGAACGACAGTGTGGGGACATTCGGCAAGTCCGACGCGCCGCATACTGGGACTGCGCGCTTACGATGCCCGAACAAATGAAACCGACGGTTACGTCTTTCCTGCAGATCACGATCCGTCGTTGAATCCTCAATGACGGAGCTTTCTTCGTGAACGTTGCGCTCGTCACGTCCACCAGGCAAACGCAATCGAACCGCATGCTGCCAGGCACATCGAGGGTCCGTGCGCGATGGGCGAATTGCGGGCTACCGGGCCGGAATTTCGACGTTCGAGTCTTCGACGAAGTTCGAGCACGATACCCAGGGCTGCGGTCAGTACCGACGCGGAGGCCAACGACCACAGCCAGGCGTCCGCTCCCACCAATCCGGTCAGTGCACCCAGCGGAAGAGAGAGCTTCACATCGCCGAGACCCATGGAACGAGGCGACATCACGTGCGCCAGGAGGTGGATTCCGGCGAGCAGTACCGATCCCATCGCGGCTGCCCACACCGTTCCCGACACCGTCGCGTAGACCATCACGACTGCGTGACCCGGCAAGGTGAAACTGTTAGGCAGCCGGCGCACAGCCAGGTCGACAGTCGAGATCGCAACGCACCACCACACCACGGCGAGACCTGAAATTAGCTGCACCACTGAAGTATTCAGCGCACCGACGACAACCCAACCTGTGGCGACGGCGCACTGCGGCGCACACCAGCCAGTCGTGACTGGTCGATAACCGTGTCGCCGCAACCAACTGTCGGCGATCGCCCGAGCGCAGGCACCTGCGACGACCCCAGCGCCAGCCAAGACCACCACTGTCCACATGGTTTCGAGCTTGGGGTCTGGCGTTCACCAGGGGCAGACTACGAATCGTCTTGTGGACTACTTGGGCCCTGTGAACAAAGCTAGGCGATAGCGGCTGCCATGGCCTCTCGCGGAGCGGGCTTGCCCGTGAACTGCTCGACCTGTCCGAAGGCCTGATTGAGCAACATCTCGAGGCCACCGATCACCGTGCCACCAGCCGCCTCGACAGCCGAAGCGAGTGGCGTCGGCCAGGGGTTGTAGATCGCGTCGAGGACAAACCGCGCCTTCCCCAATTGCTGGGCAAAGGGCGTTGCCGCATCTGCGGGAACGGTACTGACCAAGACCGAGGATTCGGCGCAGATCCCACCGAGCCGCGCATCGTCGAACGCAACCAGATCAATGTCCAACCCGACAGCACCACCGCATTCGATGGCACCGGATGCGCGTCCCGGATCACGTGCGACCACGGTGACTGCCCGAACTCCCATGTCGGCCAACGCGACCAGTGCCGGCCGCGCGGTGCCGCCCGCGCCGACAACTACCGCCGAACTCCCGCTCAGATCGCCGACACCGCCGGCGATCAGGGCACCGCTGACTCCGTCGACGTCCGTGCAGTCGGCACGCCAACCGCCGTCGATGCGAACCAAGGTGTTGGCCGAGCCGATGGTCACCGCCCGCGGTGTGCGTTCGGTGGCGTACTCGAGTGCCGCGATCTTGCCGGGCATCGTCACGGAGAGTCCGACCCATTCGGGGCCGAGTGAATCCACGAGGGCAGGCAACTGCTCGCCGGTGCACTCGATCCGCTCGTAGGTCCAATCGCTCAGGCCCAAAGCCTCGTACGCCGCAAGGTGCAGCAACGGCGACTTCGAGTGAGCGATCGGACTTCCGAGAACAGCTGCCTTACGCGGCGTCTCGAGTGTTGCCGCGGTACTACCGTCCACTGTCGAGAATCCCACTTTGCTGTGCCAGTTCGATGTTGGCGAGATGCTCTTCGTAACTCTTGGTGAAGAGCGTCTGGCCTTCCTTGTTGATCGTGACGAAGTACAACCAGTCGCCGTCTGCCGGGGATTCCACGGCCTTGAGAGCGTCGATGCTCGGCGAAGCGATCGGCGTCGCGGGCAGGCCGGGCATCGCGTACGTGTTCCAGGGAGTGACGCGCTCACGGTCGGCATCCGTGGTGGCGACCTCGGTGGTGTCGAGTGAGTAGTTGACCGTGGAGTCGAACTGCAACGGCTGATCGACGGCGAGTCGGTTGACGATCACTCGCGCGACCTTGGCCATGTCGCCAGGCAATGCCTCACGCTCGACCAACGACGCTGCCACCAACAACTGGTACGGCGACATTCCGACGCCGCTTCCGGCTGTCAGAATCCCGGTGGCCTCGTACTTGGCTGCACTGCCCTCGACCAACGCACGCAAGATCTCGGTGGGCGTCGCAGTCGGGTCGAAATCCCAACTGCTGGCGGCGATCAAACCTTCCAGCTGACGATCCTTGTCCGGCACGCTCTTGACCGAAGACATGGCCCAGTCCGGGACGCCGAGCGAAGCCAGATCGGAAGATGCTCCCGCAGTGTTCAATTCATCTGTCGATACGCATTTCTGAGCGGAAACCGGGCCTACACAACTCGCCTCGGAAATGAGGTTGTAGATGCCCTTCTTGAGTGAGCCCGTCTGCGCGTCCGAACTGTCGTGCAGCTGACGACCCTCGGCGATGACAACACTGCCGACTCGGGAGTCCGGGGCAACCAAGGTGTCGAGAGCGCTCGCGGCGCTACTCTGCACCGGCACCTGGTAGAAGCCGGGTTGCACCTTCTGGATCTCCGACGGATTGGCGATCGCCGCGTTGTAGAAAGCAGCGGAACTCGCGACGATGTTTTTCGCCTCGAGCGTCGCACCGATCTCCGATGCGGTTTCTCCACTGTTGATCTGGATGACCACGGGTGCGCCGCCGGGGCCGGCGAAATCCTCCGCGGTCTTGTTGCGATCCATGTACCAGAGAGCGCCGTATGCACCGACACCGAGGACTGCGATCACCAACACCAGCAGGGCGAGAACACCGACCTTCTTGCCTCGCTTGGCGCGCTTGTTGCGCGCTTCGCGTTGCTTACGTGCCTCGGCTCGCGACATGTGCGGCGGATCGATGTTCTGCGGCAGCGCACGCATGACCATGGTCTCGTCGTTGTCGAAGTCGAACGAACTGGTGGGCCGGCTTCCGCCGCCCTCATCCCACCGCGCGTTCACAGATCGCCCTCCAGTGCAGCGTCCTTCGACGACTCCCCTGGTTTCACAGCTCTACTCCGCTCGTCCAGCCAGCCTTGCAGGATTTCCACCGCCGCAGCCTGATCGATCATCGGCCGCTGACCGCGTGCCTTGACTCCACTTTCGCGGAGATTGCGCGCAGCCGTGACAGTCGTCAGTCGTTCGTCGGACAGTCTCACCGGGATCGGTTCGACGGCCCGCTGCAGTCGTTTGGCGAATGCAGTCGCGATACCGGCGGCTTTACCTTGCTCACCGCGCAGCGTCTGTGGCAGTCCGACGATAACCTCAACGGCCTCGTATTCGGACACGATGTCGATAATGCGCCGGATATCCGGCGCGTCGGGCCCACGCTCCTTCGAGCGTGGAACCGTTTCCACCGGTGTCGCGAGGATGCCGTCGGGGTCGCTGGACGCGACGCCGATGCGAACACTGCCGACGTCGATGGCGATGCGCCGCCCGCGACCAGGGTCGTCGATGCCGGGGCGATCGGGACCCACCTGCGTAGCCACCACCGTCAGCTGCCGCCCGCCAGCTCTCCGACTCGGTCCCGGATCGCATCGAGCGCCGCCGGGATTCCTGCGGAGTCCGAACCCGAGCCCTGGGCCATGTCGGGCTTTCCGCCGCCGCGGCCGCCGATCTTGGGTCCGAACGACGCGACCAGTTCGCCGGCCTTCACACCGAGACCTTGAGCTGCCTTGCTCGAGGCGACCACGAACGGAACCTTGCCGTCGACGTCACCGAGGAGAGCTACGACGGCAGGTTCGGAGCCGAGGCGACCCTTGATGTCCGTGACGAGGCTGCGCAGATCGTTTCCACCGACTCCGGCAGGAGCCGGTTCGGCGATCACCAGGACGCTGCCGATGCGCTTGGCCTTGGCGACGTACTCGCCTGCCGACGCCAGAACAGCCTTGGCCTTGGTCTGCTCGAGTTCCTTCTCGGCCACCTTGAGTCGCTCGACGAGCGCCTCGACGCGAGCAGGCACCTCTTCCGAAGGAACCTTCAGTGAGGAGGACAGTCCGGCCAGGAGCGCGCGCTCCTTGGCGAGGTAGCGGTACGAATCCAAACCGACGTACGCCTCGACGCGTCGGATTCCGGAGCCGACCGACTGCTCACCGAGCAGCGTGACCTGACCGATCTGAGCGGAGCTTCCGACGTGAGTACCGCCGCACAGTTCCATCGAGAACGGGCCGCCGATTTCGACGACGCGAACCTCGTCGCCGTAGTTCTCGCCGAAGAGTGCCATCGCACCCATCGACTTGGCCTTGTCGAGATCCGTGACGAAGGTGTTGACCGCGTAGTTCGACGCCACGGCTTCGTTGGTGAGGGCTTCGATGTCCTGCTTCTGGGACTCGGACAGCGCGCCCTGCCAGGAGAAGTCGAAGCGGAGGTAACCCGGCTTGTTGAGCGAGCCGGCCTGCACCGCGTTGGGGCCGAGCACCTGACGCAGCGCAGCGTGCACCATGTGGGTACCGGAGTGCCCCTGGGTTGCGCCCTTGCGCCACTCGGCATCGACGTGTGCGAGGACGACGTCACCCTCGGTGATCTCGCCCTTCTTGACCGTCACCTTGTGCGTCCAGACCTTCTTGGCGATCTTCTGCACGTCGTTGACCTTGGCCTCGAGGCCCGGAGCGGTGAGCGAACCGATGTCGGCGATCTGTCCACCGGACTCTGCGTAGAGCGGGCTTCGGTCGAGGATGACCTCGACGTCCTGGCCGGCCTTCGCCACCGGCACGCGGACGCCGTCGACGATCAACGCGAGAACGTGAGCCTCGGAGACGAGTTCGTCGAAACCGGTGAACTCGGTGGCGCCTCGATCGAGCAGTTCCTTGTAGACCGTGAGGTCGGCGTGAGCATGCTTGCGAGCCTGCGCGTCGTCCTTGGCGCGCTTGCGCTGCTCGGCCATGAGCGAGCGGAAACCGTCTTCGTCGACGGTGAGACCGGCCTCGGACGCCATCTCGAGCGTGAGGTCGATCGGGAAGCCGTAGGTGTCGTGCAGTGCAAACGCCTGATCGCCGGCGATGACCGACTTTCCGGACGACTTGACCGACTCGGCAGCATTTTCGAAGAGTGCCGATCCCGAGGCCAGCGTCTTGAGGAACGCGGTCTCCTCACCGACGGCAACGTTCTCGATGCGCGTGAAGTCGGTTTCCAGAACCGGGTACGACGGCGCCATCGTGTCGCGGACGACGATCATGAACTCGCGCATGGTGGGCTGCTCGCTGCCGAGCAGTTTGGCCGAGCGCACGATACGACGCAGCAACCGACGCAGGACGTACCCGCGGCCGTAGTTGCCGGGGTTCACACCGTCGGCGATCAACATCGCGGCGGTGCGTGCGTGGTCGGCGATGACCCGGAAACGGACGTCTGAAGTGTGGTCGGTCCCGTAGACACTGCCGGTCAGTTCGGCGGCCTTGTCGATGACGGGGCGGAGAAGATCTGTCTCGTAGACGTTTTCGACACCCTGCAGGAGGAACGCGACGCGCTCGACGCCCATACCGGTGTCGATGTTCTTCTTCGGCAACGGTCCGAGGATCGGGTAGTCGCCCTTGTTGGTGCCCTCGCCGCGCTCGTTCTGCATGAACACGAGATTCCAGATCTCGATGTAGCGGTCCTCGTCGGCTTCCGGGCCGCCTTCGACGCCGTACTCGGAGCCGCGATCGTAGAAGATCTCCGAGCAGGGTCCGCAGGGTCCTGGGATGCCCATGGACCAGTAGTTGTCCTTCATGCCGCGGCGCTGGATGCGCTCTTCGGGCAGTCCGACCTCGTCGCGCCAGATCGCGAATGCTTCGTCGTCGTCAAGGTAGACGGTGGCCCACAGGCGGGTGGGATCGATGCCGTATCCGCCGTCCTCGACCGAACCTGTCAGCAACTGCCAGGCGTGGGAGATGGCTTCCTTCTTGAAGTAGTCACCGAAGGAGAAGTTGCCCGCCATCTGGAAGAAGGTGTTGTGGCGGGTGGTGATGCCGACCTCTTCGATGTCCAGGGTGCGGACGCACTTCTGCACGGACGTCGCGCGCGAGTAGGACGGCGTCTGCTGCCCGAGGAAGAACGGCACGAACGGAACCATGCCCGCGTTGACGAACAGAAGGTTCGGGTCGTCGAGAATCAGCGAGGCGCTGGGCACCTCGGTGTGGCCGGCCTTGACGAAGTGGTCGAGGAATCGCCTGCGGATCTCGTGGGTTTGCACTAACCGGTCCTTACCTTCAAGAGCGTCGAGCTATGGGTGTCCAGACTAACGCGTCGACCGGTGGAACCTGGCAGGCGTCAGCCACGAACTATTCGACGGAGTTTGCTCACCCGATCGGCGATCTCTCGCTCGTTGCCGTGCGCGGTGGGCTGGTAGTAGTCGACACCCACCAGATCGTCCGGCGGATACTGTTGCCGCAGAACACCATCACGTGTGTCGTGCGGGTACTTGTAACCGACTGCGTTGCCCAATTGCTCGGCGCCCTTGTAGTGCCCGTCGCGCAGATGCGGCGGTACGAGTCCGGATTTTCCGGCGGCCACGTCGGCCATGGCAGCGCCGAGAGCGGCGATGACCGCACCCGATTTGGGGGCTGTCGCCAGATGAATGGTGGCTTGTGCCAGAGCAAGACGCGCCTCGGGCATGCCGATCAGCTGCACTGCCTGCGCGGCGGCGGTCGCAGTCTGCAGAGCTGTCGGATCGGCCATGCCGATGTCTTCGCTGGCGTGAACGACCAGACGCCGTGCGATGAATCGAGGGTCTTCGCCCGCGGTCAGCATCCGTGCGAGGTAGTGCAGTGCGGCGTCGACGTCGGAGCCGCGAATGCTCTTGATGAATGCGCTGATGACGTCGTAGTGCTGATCTCCGGCACGGTCGTACCGAACCGCAGCCTTGTCGACGCTGGCCTCGACGGTCGCGAGGTCGAGCACCACCGGACCCGGCGCGTCACCTGCAGTGTCCAGTGCGGCCCCGGCAGCGGCCTCGAGTGCCGTCAGGGCTCGGCGTGCATCGCCGGAAGCCAGACGGACGAGGTGTTCCATCGCGTCGTCGTCGATCGTGATCGCTCCCCCGAACCCTCGCTCGTCCGCGACCGCACGCTCGAGCAGTTCCTGGACATCGGCAGCGGTGAGCGATTGCAGTTGCAGGACCAACGAGCGCGACAACAGCGCGGAGACGACGGAGAACGACGGGTTCTCGGTGGTCGCGCCGACCAAGAGAACGATCCGGTTCTCGACTGCGGCGAGCAAGGCGTCCTGCTGGGTTTTGGAGAAACGATGAACCTCGTCGATGAACAAAACCGTCTGTTCGCCGTTCAGCAGGCGACGGCGCGCGAGTTCGATGACACCGCGGACTTCCTTGACACCCGCGGACAGAGCAGACAAAGCCTCGAACCGACGGCCTGTTGCACCCGAGATCAACGATGCAAGCGTGGTCTTGCCGGTGCCGGGAGGTCCGTACAGAAGCACCGATGCGGCGCCGGAACCCTCGACCATTCTGCGCAGTGGCGCGCCGGGCCCGAGTAAGTGCTGTTGCCCGACAACCTCACCAAGAGTGAGCGGGCGCATGCGGACAGCCAGAGGAGCACCGGGCGGCACCGAGGACAAAGCGCGCTCGGCTACCGACACGACATCTGGTTCGTCGATCTCGGACTCTTCCGGTGTTGCCTCGAAGAGGCCGTCTTCCGCCACCGTGCTGTCTTCCGCTTGCCAATCGCTCACGAATCGACGCTACTAGAGACCACCGACGCCTGACACAATCCACTGTTCCGCCAGCCCTCACCCCGCTGGGAATCAGCATTGGATAGCGTTGTCGCCATGAGCACCTCCGAGATCGCCACCGTCCTCGCGTGGCACGATGCACTCAACTCCCAAGACATCGACACACTGCTGCAGTTGTCGAGTGACGACATCGAGGTCGGCGGCCCCAAGGGCGCGAGCCAGGGACTCGCTGCCCTGCGCGAGTGGGCCACCAACGCCGGCATCACACTCGTCCCCGGAAAGATGTACGTCCACCACGGCGTGGTCGTCGTCGAACAGACTGCAACGTGGGCGGCCGAACCGGACAAGTCCGCAACTGTGGCCTCGGCGTTCCGAGTCGTGGCGGATCAGGTCACGTCGACGTTCCGGCATCCTGATCTGGCGACGGCGCTCGCAGCGACGGACCTGTCCGAGAGCGATCTGGTCTCCGACAACTGAGCGGACCTCGACAAAGAAAGGGCGCTCGTGCTGCGTGCACGGGCGCCCTTCTGCATGTGGTCAGTCAGAGACTCAACTGAACTCGGTGCGCAACGCCGCCACGACCTCGCGGGCGTGTGCCTCGACGGCGTCGTTGCCGGCGAGCTGCGCCGAACGCGCGAGCCTGGCCCAGCGTCCCACCAGTGCGTCGGCGCGCGGGATCGAGAGATAGTGCTCTCGAACCGCAGCGATACGTGAATGGTCTTCGGGCAGGTACAGGTAGGTGCTGAGCCAGACCCAGATGAGTTGGGCTTCGACGATCCTGCGTCCCAACTCGGCCTCGTCGGCCAGGGCGGGCCACATCCCGACGACCTCGGCCCGCCAGGCATCCACCATCGCCGACGCCCGCTCTTCGGTCAGGTCGATGTTGCACAGGCAACCGGGAAACGACACCAGCGCGTAGGTGATGTCGAGGAGGGCGTCGCGGTAGCCGCCCCACTCGTAGTCCAGGAACTGCACGCCGTCGTCGTTGACGATGATGTTGTCCGGGCACAGGTCCGACGGACTGAATGCACGGAACCGGCCGCCACTGAACAGCGTTTGTGCGTGCTGCACCTGCTCGAGAATGTCCGAACTCACATCGATGCCGAGACTTTCCACCAGCATGGTGGGAACGCCGGCCACGGCGCGTCCCACCTGATCCGCTACTTCGTCGGAGCAATGGGCGACCTCGGCGCGACGCAGCAGCGCGGTGAAGTCGTCCTCACGGCCTACTGTCGCGGCGTGCATGCGGCCCATGGCCTGCGCCATGGCCATCAACGTGTGCGTGACGGTGTCCGGGTCGGAGTCTTCGAGACGGACGCTGATGGCGGTGGCGTCGCCGAGATCACTCAGAATCAAAAGACGAGCGTCGAGGTCGGACGCCAGCAGTTCCGCGCCGGGGCGAGCGTCCTTGGCCAGCGCGTTGGCGAACTGATACGACACCGCTTCACGGAGGAAGGCGGTTTCGACGTCGAAGTCACCCTCGGATGCGGCGGGGAGCGCAATCGCCGTCTTGGTAGCTCCCTGAAAGTTGTCGCGGACCTGCTTGATCACCAGTGTGCGAGGCAACGAGAACGGATTCTCGGCGACACGGACGCGCAGCACGACGGTGCGGCCACTCCCCCCGAGATCGACTGGATCCACCAGGGTTACGGGTGCCCCTGTGCGGCGTGTCAGCAACTGCTCAGCAGCTGCGACGACTTCGGAAACGGGGTCTGCCAGTAATGCGGTCATCACCGACCAACTTACCCGTTAGTGACTCCGATCATGCCCAGCTGATCGTCGCGGGCTCGAAAATTCGAGCGCTCACAGCGACAGAAACAGGCCCTCACGTGCGGTGATGACAAAAGTCCCTAATCGCCACACCGTCGCACAGTCCTCGCGAGAATTTTTCTACTCGTGAGCAGAACTCCACTCGTACGACGTCACGCAGATTTGTCCGCGTCGTCTTTGTCCGCGTCGTCGTCCTCGTCGACAAATCGAGAAATGCCCTTCAACGCTGCTTCGAATTCCTCGTCGGCCCGCGTTCTGACCCAGAGAACGAGTACGCAGGCGATGACTATCCCGAGCAGGTTGACCGCCAGTTGCAGAGACGACAATCCGGCGATCCGCCACTCCCCGTTAGCTGCCGCAACCACGGCGAAACCAGCGGCGGGAACTGTGGTGACCGAGATGAACACACCGACCAAGGCGGCGGACTTCGAGGAGACGAGCGCCAGCATTCCGGCCGCGCCGGCGAGGAGGGCGACGACAAAGGAAATTGGCCCGACCTTGTAGACGAAATCGACCTCGTGGAGTGATTCGAGACTGACGACGTCCATCCATCCGAAGAACTTCACCACGAACGTGGCAGCAAGAGTCACGCCCATCGCGATGGGGAATCCGACGGCGAGCGCAAGAATCGAGCGTCGGCGCAACCGTCGGTCGCGCCGCACCAGTGCCACCGCAAGGGCTGCCAGCGGCCCGAACTCGGGGCCGACGACCATGGCGCCCACGATCGTGATCTGTGAGTCGGTGACAACGCCGATTGCGGCAAGAAGGCACGCGATCGTCAGGAACGCGACGAACAATCCGTTGAGAGTTGATTCTTCCCGAGTGCGGGACAGCAATTCCTCCCACACGACGGAATCCGCTGGATCACCCGGCACGTCACGCTCGGCTTTGCGCGCCGCCGCCGACAACACCGTCTCTACCGGTACGAGCGTCATTCCGCCGTCCTCGGCGACGCCGAGTTCGTTCAGGGCATCGACGACGTCGTTGGCCGCTTCACGGGCGACGTCGGCCTCCACCATGTCACCGGCAGGATGAACTGCGACATCACGTAATACGACGATGTGTGTCGCGCCCCGCTGCGACGCGAGCGCACCGAGAACTTGCTCGGTGCGCTCGGTCGGGCAGATCACCCGCAAATGCAGCATGGCGATCCGGTGTCGGCTCTACTTGGCTTCGCCGGTGTCGCCTTCGGACTTCTTGTCCTCTGACTTCTTGTCCTCGGACTTCTTCTCGGGCTTCGCGTCGATACCCGATTCCTTGCGCTGCTGAGCCGAGATCGGTGCCGGCGCATCCGTCAGCGGGTCGACGCCGCCGCCGGACTTCGGGAACGCGATGACCTCACGGATGGAATCCATGCCGGCGAGGAGCGCGGTGATGCGGTCCCAGCCGAATGCAATTCCGCCGTGCGGGGGCGCGCCGAAGGCGAAGGCGTCGAGGAGGAAGCCGAACTGCTCCTGCGCCTCTTCCTCGGAGATACCCATCACCTTGAACACTCGTTCCTGAATGTCCTTGCGGTGGATACGAATACTGCCGCCGCCGATCTCGTTGCCGTTGCAGACGATGTCGTATGCGTAGGCGAGAGCGGAATCCGGATCGGTGTCGAACGTGTCGAAGAACTCCGGCTTCGGTGAGGTGAACGCGTGGTGCACGGCCGTCCAGGCGGAGTGGCCCAGCGCAACGTCACCGGAAGCAGTGGCGTCGGCAGTCGGCTCGAACATCGGAGCGTCGACGATCCACACGAAAGCCCACGCGTCGGGATCGATGAGGTCCTTCTTGCGCGCGATCTCGCCACGGGCTGCGCCGAGGAGCGCGCGCGTCGACTTGGTCGCACCTGCTCCGAAGAAGATGCAGTCACCAGGCTGAGCTCCGACATGAGCGGCAAGGCCCTCACGCTCGGCGTCGGTCAGGTTCTTGGCGACGGGGCCACCGAGGGTGCCGTCCTCGCCGACCAACACATACGCCAGCCCCTTGGAGCCGCGCTGCTTCGCCCATTCCTGCCAAGCATCGAGTTGCTTGCGCGGCTGGCTTGCACCACCGGGCATCACGACGGCGCCGACGTACTCGGCCTGGAACACGCGGAACGTCGTGTCCTTGAAGAACTCGGCGCACTCGACCAGTTCGATACCGAAACGGAGGTCGGGCTTGTCGCTGCCGTAACGACGCATTGCCTCGTTGTAGGTCATGCGGTCGATCGGCGTCTTGATCTCGTGGCCGACCAGCTTCCACAGCGCCGTGAGGATTTCCTCGGCGAGCAGGATGATGTCGTCCTGGTTGACGAATGCCATCTCGATGTCGAGCTGGGTGAACTCCGGCTGACGATCGGCGCGGAAATCCTCGTCGCGGTAGCAACGCGCGATCTGGTAGTAGCGCTCGATGCCGCCGACCATGAGGAGCTGCTTGAACAGCTGCGGGCTCTGCGGCAGCGCGTAGAAGCTACCGGGCTGAAGGCGTGACGGCACGAGGAAGTCACGGGCGCCCTCTGGTGTCGAACGCGTGAGTGTCGGCGTCTCGACCTCGACGAACTCGTGGTGCGAGAGAACTCCGCGCGCTGCAGCACTTACCTTGGAGCGCAAGCGAATTGCGGAGCCGGGCCCCTCACGACGCAAATCGAGGTAACGATACTTCAGGCGTGCTTCTTCGCCGACCTGATCGTCGAGCTGGAACGGCAGCGGTGCGCTTTCGTTGAGAACCTCGAGTTCTGTGGCGTTGACCTCGATTGCTCCCGTGGGGATCTCGAAGTTCTGGTTGCCCTCGGGGCGAACCTCGACCGTTCCGGTCACGCGGACGCAGTATTCCGCGCGCAGACGGTGCGCCTGCTCGGCCACGTCACCTGCCCGGAAAACTACCTGCGCAACTCCGGATGCATCACGGAGATCGATGAAGATCACTCCGCCGTGATCACGACGCCTGGCTACCCAACCGGTGAGCGTTACGGTCTGCTCTGCCTGCTCGGGTCGCAATGAACCGGCGAGATGTGTGCGCAGCACGGGATTCCTTTCGAACTACTTCCAATAACCGACGACCGACTACTTTGCCTGCGATCCTACGGAGCGAACTGCGCAGAGCGGAAACGCGGACCCGCATCGCATGCGAAGCTATCTCCAGAAGTGACGGCAAGCACTGGTTCACGACAGCAGAAAGCGGACATAGATGACCTTCAACGAGGGGGCCCGCGGTGAAGCGGGACGCGTTCAGGTTCAAGGCGGCGGGGGCGGCGGTGGCCGCGGCGGCAAAATCGCGATCGGCGGTGGCGCGGGTGGCATCATCGTCCTGATCTTGGCGCTGCTCTTCGGCGGTGACCCCGGCTCACTGCTGGGCACGTCTACCGAGACCTCGAGTTCGTCGACCGGACTGTCGTCGGTCGACGAGTGCACCGGCGCTCAGGCAAACGCCGATGTGAACTGCCGCGTAACTCTGACCGTCGGAAGCCTCGACGATGTCTGGGAACAGCAATTGGTCAAGCAGACCGGTACGGCGTACGTCCGACCCGAGGTCATCTTGTTCAGCGGTTCGGTCAACACCGGTTGCGGACAGGCGTCGAGTGATGTCGGTCCGTTCTACTGCCCGGCCGACCAGACGGCATACTTCGACACGAGTTTCTTCCAACTGCTCGTCGACCGTTTCGGTTCCAGCGCGGGGCCGCTCGCACAGGAGTATGTGGTCGCTCACGAGTTCGGACATCACATCCAGAATCAGCTCGGAGACATCGGCCGCGCGCAAGCCGACCCGCAGGGCGAACAGTCGGGTGCAGTTCGCACCGAACTCCAGGCAGATTGCTACGCCGGCGTCTGGGCACACTTCGCGGACACGATTCCCGACGAAGCGACTGGTCAACCATTCCTGAAGCCACTCTCGGAGAAGGACATTCGTGACGCACAGTCGGCGGCTTCATCGGTCGGAGACGACCGTATCCAGAAGTCCACGACCGGTCGGGTCAACCCCGAGGGCTGGACACACGGCTCTTCCGCGCAACGTCAGGCGTGGTTCGCAACTGGATATCAAACAGGCCAGGTCTCCTCATGTGACACCTACTCGGCGAGGGATCTGAACAACCCACCCGACCTGAAGCGGTAGAGAACCCGGAAACCATCCCGCCGACAATTTTTTCTGTCTTGACAGAATTGATTGTCGGTGGGATGGTTTTCTCATGTTGGAAGTAGCAGTCATCGATCGCCCCGCTGCCGCGGAGGCATCGCTCGACCCGATACGGCAACGGATTCTGGCCGAATTGGCGGTGCCGGGATCGGCATCCTCGCTGGCGCCTCGGGTGGGACTGACACGCCAGAAGGTGAACTACCACTTACGCACTCTCGAAGAGCACGGACTTGTCGAACTCGTCGAGGAACGCAAGCGGGGCAACATGACCGAGCGCATCATGCAGGCCAGCGCCGCGTCGTACGTCATCTCCCCCGCCGCCATGTCTGCACTCGCCCCGGACCCGAGCCGGTTCCCGGATCAGCTCTCGGCGCGCTGGCTCGTCACTCTGGCGGCGCGGATCGTCCGAGAGGTCGGCGAGCTGATCGCCGGGGCGACTGCGGCCGGAAAACCGTTGGCGTCCTTTGCCATCGACAGCGACATCACCTTTGCGACTGCATCCGACCGCGCCGCATTCGCCGGCGAACTCGGCGAATCGATCAACTCACTCGTCGCCAAGTACCACGGCGGCAACTCCGAAGGCGGACGCAAACACCGCCTCGTTGTCGCCCTGCATCCCAGCCTCACCACACCCCACATCACCGACGCGCCCGAAACGGAGAAGTAACAATGTCCGAGAAATTCGAAATCCGCCGCGAGGTGGTCGTCCCCGGAACTCCCGAGCAGATCTGGGCCGCCATCTCGGCCGAAACGGCCGGCTGGATGTTCCCCTCCCCCCTCGAGATCCCCGCCGACGGCAGCCGCCCGGACAGCCCGATCATCGCGACCTGGGAGCCGCCCAGCGAACTTGCCATCCACATGCAAGGCCCCGACGGCTGGTTCAACAACCTCGAATACGTCGTAGAAGCACGCGACGAGAGCACCGCCGTTGTCCGCTACGTCCACGCCGGAGTGTTTGCCGAGGACTGGGACAACCAGTACGACGGAGCGAGCAAGCACACCGACTTCTACCTTCACAGTCTCGGCCAGTACGTGCAGTACTTTGCCGGTAGGCCCACAACGTACGTCTCGGCCGAGGGTCCGGAGGCCTCCAGCGCGCCGGACGCCATGGAAACACTTCGCGGCGCACTTGGAATCACCCGAGGCACCGCCGTCGGCGACACGGTGACGGTGAATGTGCCCGGAATCGGGACCATCGAAGCAATCGTCGATTACGTCGACGACTGGTTCATCGGCTTGCGCACCGAGAACGCCTTGCTTCGGTTCTACGGCCGAAATGCCTTCGGCGGCAACGTCGACGCGGCCCATCACCTCTTCGCCGCGGATGCGGATGGTGACGCAGCGACGGCAGCGTGGCAGGCCTGGCTCACCGGCGTGTTCGCCTGAGTCGTCACACTCCCCGCTCTGCTGACACACGACCGTTGTCGATCGCGGTCAGCAGAGCGGCGTGATCGCGGGCGTTGCGTTTGGCGTAGGCAGCCGCGAACTCCCCGATCGCGAAATCGAATTCGGTTCCGTCGCCGAGATATTCGGCGATCGCTATCCGATCGGACGAGCGAGCATGCGCGTAGGCGAGGACCCTCGCGCACAAGCGGCCGTAGAGTTCCAAACCCTCCGGCACCATCTCCTCGATGACTGCCGACCCTTTACCGTCGCGCAGTTGGCGAATGTAGAAATCGTGCTCGCCCTCGTCGAGCCCCGGCCCTCGTTCCCAGCCGAGAAAAATGTCACTCGTCGCTTGCATCAAGCGTTGCCCGTTGACGACGCGCTCCCCTTCGTTCTTGAAGGTCGGGCCGTCGACGTAGCCGGACAGCACCGAGGGCTGCGCCTCTTTGACCTGCAAAATCAACGGATCGTCGTCGTCGACGCCTTTCATGAGGATCATCCATGCGCGTGTTCCGACGCTTCCGACGCCCACGACTTTTCTGGCGATGTGCGTCATCTCGAAGGCGTCGAGGAGAACGCGTCGATCCCACTGCAGTGTGTCGCGATACGACCGGACACGTTGGCGCAACAGGTCCTCGATCTGCGTGAGATCGGTCCCGGCGAACAACTCGTTTGCGGGCACGATCAAGGGCGGATCACTGATGAATCGTCGCCGGCCGTCGACGATTTCGGTGAACTTGCCTGCCGCCTGCACACTGTCGCGGCGGCGAGCCTTGTCCAGCGTCGCTTGTGTGCGAGCGACCATGCGCTTCTTCAGGTCGATTTGGAGAGCCTCGAGTCCGTCCTCGGGTGCGACGTGCGAGTACCAGACTGCAAGATTTCCCAACCCTGCCTGGGTGATCATGGTTTCCCGATATTCGGCCGCGCATCCGCGAACGATCTTCTTGCGCTCCTTACCCGAAAACCCGTTGTCCTTCGCGGCGATCACCAAACTTGCGGCCAGTCGCTTGACGTCCCACTCGAACGGGCCCGGGTAGGTTTCGTCGAAATCGTTGATGTCGAACGCCAACTTCCGCTCCGGCGTTGCGTAGATCCCGAAATTGCTCAGATGTGCGTCACCGCAGAGGTGGCTGCGAAGGCCCGAATCCGGACTGCGCGACAAATCGTCGGCCATCACCAGCGCAGCACCCCGAAAAAACGAGAATCGCGATGCCGACATCCGCCCATAGCGAATGGGTACCAGGTCCTGGACCCGGGATTGCGCCTGCACTTCCAGCAGCGAAATCGGGTCGCGGTCGCTGTCGGCGAGATCAGCGAGCGCCGCCAGAGGGGTGTCTCTACGCGCCTGGCGGCCGCGGGCCCGCCGCTCGTCGACAGAGAGATGTTCGGTGCGCACTGCTGTCATCTGCCCGACCTTTCACTCGCAACGGCTATCGCTACGAACTCGACGCGTCGGGCATCGCTCGGCCTCCTGATCCGCGCGCCGCGCGTACCAGGAGTTCCGGACTGGACACCAACGCCTTGCGCCACGGAAGTACCCCGTCGATCTCGATCTGAATCGACAGGCTGAGCACCGTTCGAATCAGCACGATCATGCCCAGAACTGCGGCATCGGTCAGCGACGGTGAAGACGTCACCGTCTTGACCAGATCAGCGGCGACAAGAATCTCGAGCCCGAGAAGGATGACCGCGCCCATGGTTTCGCGCAGAGTGCGAAACGCTGAACTACCGTCGCGCGTTCGAGTCCACGCGCGTCCCGCGATCACGAATGCGAACACGAACCCGAGAACCATGGCAACAACACCGAGCACCTCGAACCATTCGGTGACCAGCTCGAAGAACCTGATTTTGTCCATGGTCATGATTCTCGAGGTAACGCACCGATAAGTCGAGGTGACACGACGGTAGTTACCAGGCGCTGTTGCTCGACGCGCTTTCAACGTCGCTCGCGCCCCGCGGACACTGTCAGCCGAACACCCGATACCCACCGTGACGATCTGCCGATACGTTACGAGGTCAGGTTCTTCGTGAGCGAGTTTGTTTCTACTGCAATTAAATATCCGCCACACTCACTGATGAAATGAGGCCACGTGTGCACGTCCGCGGACGATCAACACGAGCACTACTAGTTGTCTGGGCGGCAATCACAACCGCGTCTTGCGCGAACCAGGTCACTCCGGCCGGTCCGGACAAGGATGCGTTGTCGGCATCAGTGACATCCGCACCTGCGGAAGCGTCGCAGGAAAGGGACGCAACGACTCTCGTTCCTGCACTGGTCGATCCGGCAGGTTTCCGATACACCTCGGGTGGGCTGAGCGGATACTTCTTCACAACGCCGAGCGGTCTGTGGCGTTGCGCAATTCTGACGGCAAGCGCGCAGAGCGGGGCCGATACTCAGATGGCAGGGTGCCAGCCGAAAACCAGCACGGATATCGACGTCGAAGATGCCCCACTCGTGGCGGATCACGGGTCGGACAACCTCGTCCGACCAAATGCCATCCTGGTCAACAGGACAGACGATCCTCGGTTCGCGAGGCTCAGCCAGGCGCTGTTCTGGCGCACGGATGGCACGACGCCGGTTCTTTCCTACGGTCAAACGCTCTCGACCGAGGGCTTCTCCTGCAACGTCCAAGAAACCGGAGTGTCATGTCGGTCCGAAACCTCGACACGAGGATTTTCGTTCTCCACTCACGGGTTCGACTACCGATATGTAGAGGCATTGGCTCCACAGGCGCAGCCAATGCCCACATCGAATGTCTCCCAGAGATCGGAGCCAGTCCTCGGACGCGTGTGGGGGCCTTCGCAAGACGGATACGGAGAAGTCCGCCCTGAAACGGTGTACAACGGTGGGAGCGCCTCAGGCTCCGTCAGCAACATCGTGTGGCAGAGCTGGGGCGGCGAGCAGGCAACCGGCACGGGTCTCGCTTTGAACGTGACGTTCGCCTCCAGTGTGGCAGCCGCATCCGCGGAGAAAGCGACGGTGGTCGCGTTCGACCTCGGGGATTGCGAGGGCACATGGATGTATCGGTCCCTTGTTTGGTTCTTCCCCCACAGTGGGGAGACATTCGAATCGGCCCAGGAAAATTCGATCAATTCCTGTCAGGTGAGCGCGTACAACGGAGCTCCCACGAACTCGGGCGGTTCGACGGGCGGCTCATGTGGAACGGTGACCGCCGAAGACGGGAAGGCGCGCGACGTATTGATCAAGAGTGGGGGCTCCACCTGCGTCGAAGCGATGAAGATGATGCAAGCGACCTACCCGATGCTGTACGACAAACCGCTGGATGGAACCACCTACGGCGATTGGAACTGTGGCATCGTCCCCGCCGGTGAGGTGCTCTTCACTTGCAACAACCCAGCGCAGAACGGCATCGTACTCATCTACCGCTCAGCAGATGATCCCTACCGGTAGAGACCTACCGGGGCCGAAGCTCCAGCCGAATGCGTGCGTGGTGTCAGCTGAAGATCCGCTCGATGTCGTCGAGCCGCAGCTGTGTCGCGCGAGGAGAATAGCCCGAGCCCCACAGGCTGTCGTCGACGTAGTGGACGTTTCCGGAGCGGACAGCGGGAAGCCGCTCCCACAGCGGGTTCATCGCCAACTGGGCGCGGACATCCTGCTGGTCCTGGAAAGCGCCGACGACGATCACGTCGCTGGTGACCTGATCGAGTTGCTCCGCGGAAAGTGTGCGCGTGAACTCCTCCGACGTGGCTCGATCACCGGGGAATCCGAGGGCGTCGAGAAGAGCGTCGACCTGGTTGTAGACAACGCCGTTCTCGCCTGTGCGCAGGAGGGTTACCGACGGCAGCGAGCCGAGTGCCGAGAGTCGATCCTTGATTGCCAGGAGTCGGTCTTCCGTTCGCGCGTTCAATTCCGCGGCAGCGTCTTCGCGTCGGACCGCGACGCCCATCGAGGTGACCAACTTCTTCATCTCGTCCCACGTGAGGAACCCGTTGAAGCCGGCGAACACCGGTACACCGGTCGCCGAAAGTTCGTCGTAGGACTTTGCCGCATAAGCATTTCCGGCGGTCAGGAGCATGACGATCAGATCGGGCGACGCACCGATGATGGCTTCCTTGTTCCAGGTTCCGGCCGTGCCGAGGTTCGGGATGTTCGCGGCCTCCGGCATCGTCCGCAACACCGCATCGCTGCCCACACCTTCGAGACCGAAGAAGCCGCCGACGATCTTCTCCGGCGGCACACCGAGGTCGAGCACCGTCGCCATGGCGCTGACATGGGCGATGACCATCCGCTGGGGATCCGACGGAATCTCGATGCTGCCCGTCTCGTCCTGCACGGTGACGAGACCTGCAGACTCCGAGCCGTTTTCGTCACTGCTGCACGCTGCCAGAAGCGTCGCGGCCGCCGCGCCGAGCCCGGCGCCGAGGAAACCCCGGCGCGGCAGCGCATCGACGATGCGGTTCCACTGCTCGTCTGTATGAAGTACGGGGTCTTCGAGTGCGGGGTGCAGGCAAATCGAGTTCGACACAGTTCGGTCCATTCGTTCGGCAGTCGAGAATCTCCTCGATTGTGGCGATCGAACAGTCGAAATTGAACAGGATTTCGAGCCGACATCTATTGCTATCCGGTCATACCTTCTTGACGACACTCGACTTCAATTGCATCGGTCCGATGCCGTCGACTTTGCAATCGATGTCGTGGTCGCCGACGCCCTGAACGAGGCGGATGTTGCGCACTTTTGTACCCGACTTGATACCGGAGGGGCTGCCCTTCACCTTGAGTGTCTTGACCACCGTCACGGTGTCTCCGTCCGCAAGGACGTTTCCTACAGAGTCCTTCACCACTCCCGGAGCCTCACCTGCACCATCGGCCGGTGCCCACTCGTGTGCGCAGGACGGGCACACCATCAGCGCACCCATTTCCTAGGTGTATTCGCCGGCGCATTCGGGGCATGGGGGCAGGGTGTCTTCCACGCGGGTCATCCTATCCAGCCGGCGCGCGATTCCCATTTTTGCACTTCATAAACCGTTCTTGAGACAAATATTGCACTCGATGAAACTTTGCACTCTGTGCAATTATGGATGAAATGGGAACCGAAACACTCGGATTGCGTGAACGAAAGCGAATTGCCACGAGGCAGTTGATCGAGCACACGGCGGTCGAACTCGTCCTCGGACTGGGCTACGACGAAGTGACCGTCGAGAAGATCTGCGAAGCCTGCAACCTGTCGACGCGCACGTTCTTCAACTATTTTCCGACCAAGGACGCCGCAATCGGTGGGCTCATGCTCGTCGTGCCGAGCGAGACGAGCATGATCACGCTGATCAACGAGCACCCCGACGATCCACTCCGAGGCGCGCTCGCGGTCTTCGAAGAGGCCATGCAGATCGTCGACGAGCGGCCCGACCTGCTCGCGCACAGACGCGAATTGTTCGAACGGCATCCCACACTCTTGCAACAGCACCTCGCCACGTTCCACGACCTGGAAGACACACTCACCAGACTCTTGACGCGCGAGCTGCGCGGGCGCCCCGACTATCGACAACTTCCGGCGGACACCGCCGCCGCAGACGAAGCCACCGCGACGGTCATCACAGCGGGCGCAGCGATGCGCTACGTCTTCCGAAAATGGCAGGGCAGCGAACGTGCCGGCCCCAGAACCGAACTGCTGGACCCTGCACTACTCCTGATGGCTCGAATTCTCCGATCCGCGAACTGATTTCGCCAGCCGTCACTGAACTAAGGAACTTCATGTCCACTCGAGAAGCTGCGACCGTCGACCCCGACGGCGCGCACACCGACACCGACGCCGCGCCAGACAAACGGTCGATCATCCTCGTTTTTGTCGGGTTGATGATCACCATGCTGCTGGCATCGCTCGATCAGATGATCTTCAGCACTGCGTTGCCCACCATCGTCGGCGAATTGAACGGCGTCAACCACATGGTCTGGGTGACGACGGCGTACATCCTCGCCTCGACCGTCATGATGCCGGTGTACGGAAAACTCGGTGACCTGATCGGCCGCAAGGGCCTCTTCATCGGCGCCATCAGCATCTTCATCGTCGGTTCGGTGATCGGCGGTCTGTCCCACGACATGACCACACTTATCGCTGGTCGCGCAGTACAAGGACTCGGCGGCGGCGGTTTGATCCTGCTGTCCCAGGCGATCATCGCCGACGTCGTTCCGGCCCGGCAACGCGGCCGATACATGGGTGCGATGGGCGGTGTGTTCGCGCTGGCTTCGGTTGCCGGTCCCCTACTCGGCGGCTGGTTCACCGAAGGCATCGGTTGGCGTTGGGCCTTCTGGATCAACATCCCCCTAGGCCTACTCGCCATCGCGAGCGCGATGGCATTTCTGCACCTGCGGAAGCCGAACCTCGGCAAGCCTCGCATCGATTATCTGGGCATGGTTCTCGTCGCGACGTCAGCGACGTGTCTGATCCTGTTCACGACCTGGGGCGGAAACACCTACGCATGGGGATCGGCCGTCATCATCGGGCTGATCGTCGGCTGCGTCGTGACGGCAGTGGCTTTTGTGTTCGTCGAGAAGCGTGCCGAAGAACCGGTAATTCCGATGCATCTGTTCGCTCAGCGCAACTTCGTGTTGACCACAGTCGCCGGCCTGATTATCGGAATCGCCATGTTCGGCGCGCTGGCCTACCTGCCGACCTACATCCAGATGGTGACCGGCAAGAACGCCACCGAAGCAGGATTGATGATGATTCCCATGATGGCGGGCCTGCTCGTCGCCTCCATCGGTTCCGGCCAGCTGGTCAGCAAGACCGGCCGCTACAAGATCTTCCCCATCGTCGGAACGTCGATCGTCGCAGTTGCTCTGGTCCTGCTGTCGCGTCTGACGCCCTCGACTTCGCTGCTGGTCTTCGGTTGCTACATCGCACTCATGGGCATCGGGCTCGGCCTGGTCATGCAGATCCTGATCCTGATCGTGCAGAACACCTTTCCCGCCGCTGAAGTGGGAACTGCCACTGCGTCGAACAACTTCTTCCGTCAGATCGGTGCTTCGTTGGGCAGCGCGATCGTGGGCAGCCTCTTCGCCTCGCGCCTGACCAATCTGCTGTCCGAGAGGCTTCCGGCAAACGGAGGCGCAGTCGGTGGAGATGAGAACTCGTTGACACCGGGAATTCTCTGGAAGTTGCCGAGCCAGGTTCGCGAGATCATCGTCGGCGCATACAACGATGCGCTTGCGCCGATCTTCCTGTACCTCGTCCCCTTGGTCATCGCAGCGGTCGTCTTGTTGCTCTTCGTCAAGGAGAAGCCGCTCGCGACGACGATCGATCGATCGGCACCCCCGCTCGAGTAATTGACTATCGTGGCGTGATGTCGCACGCACCGAATACGCCCAGACGCACTCCCGTTGTTCTGGGCGTATTCGGCGTTGTAGTGGTTGTCGTTGTTGCCGGCGTGCTTTGGTGGTTCGCCCGCGGCGACGACGCCCTTGCCGGCGAAAACCTCGACTCGTTCCCCACGGTGGACCACAGCACGCTGACCGCTCAGCAGAGTGCGCTGCTGACCGTCCTCGAACAGGAATGGGCATCGGGCAGTCCTGGCACCAAATACGCCGAGGGTGTCGAAGAATCGTGGTGTGCCGATTTCGTGAGCTGGTCGATGAACCAGATCGGGACGCCCTTTTCGAACCCCAACTCCGGCTCGTGGCGCATCCCCGGGGTGTACACGCTGCAGGAATACTACGAGTCGGTCGACGCGTTTGTCCCCTACGGTCAGAACTACCAACCGAAGGTCGGCGACACGATCCTGTACGGCGACTCGAGCCCCTTCGGGCAACACGTCAACGTCGTTCTGATCAACGACGCCGGCACACTGACAACCGTCGGCGGAAACGAGAACAACAAAGTCATGCTTCACCGCATCGTACCCTCGGAAGTTCCGGGAATCGTCGGGTTCGGCGTCCTCTGAGCCACCCCCGCCGTCTTTGCGTGATGAAACTCCATTGATGTGGGCGGCGAGATTTCTGAATTGGTTTGACCGTTGGATGGAGCAAACGGATTCGCGATATTCGGATAATTCATTGTTTCCGTCGTCGACAGATATTGATCCTAGGCGAAGGACCGGATCTGGCAACTAGATTCGTATCCAGCTGTCCCCTACCTCAGACAGGAATTCGATGCGCCCCGGTGAGCTGACCACCCTCGAGCAGTTGCAACTCATGGCCCGCGCGGCTGCTGCGCAGGCCATGAGTACTCCGTCGATGCTCCGACTCCGGCTCGGCCGCTACCCCACTCGGACACTCGAGCTGCGCAAACGCCCACTCCCCGACACAAAGCTGTGCAGCGAAGCGCTCGATCACGCCAAAGGCTCCCTCTCCCCCGCGGTCTTGAACCACAGCCTGCGCTGCTGGATCTGGGCCGACCTATTCGCGCAGATCGATGCGATCGAGTACGACCCAGAAGATCTCTTCACCGCGTGTGCGCTTCACGATGTCGGCTTGGGCGCAGAGGGATCGACCAAGCACGGGTGTTTCACCTACATCAGCGCCGCCGACGCGCAAGAACTCGCGACCCGAGTGGGCGCCTCGGAGAGGTCGACACAGCGAATCGGCGAAGCGATCCGTCTGCACATGGATCTGACTGTCGATCGCGATGCGGGCGCCGACGCCTATCTGCTGCACGCCGCAGCACATTTCGACGTTGCCGGTCGACGTGCACCAGAAGTACCGCGAGCAGCTGTTGATGCAGCAATCGCGGAATACCCGCGAACAGGGTTCACCGACGAGTTCGCACAGTCGATGCGGCGCGAGGTCAAGCTCCGTCCGCTCTCTCGCGCGGCGACGCTCTGGAGATCGGGCATGGCACTGCCGCTCCGAACCAATCCCCTGGATTGGCAGAGCCGCTAGCTACGTCCAGTCCTCGAGCACCGCGGTTCGTGATCCTCCGACGTTTCCGGTATTCACCACGCCCACGGGTTCGATCAACATCACCTCCGCTTCCTCTTCGGCGATGGGACAATGTTCGACTCCGCGAGGTACAACGAACAATTCACCGGGCCCCAGCGAAACATCTCCGTCGCGCAGTTGGATTCGGATCTGCCCCTTTGTCACCAGGAACATTTCGTCGGTGTCGGTGTGGGTGTGCCAGACGAATTCTCCTTTTATCTTGACGATCTTGATCTCGTAGTCATTGAGTGAAGCAATCTTCTTGGGTGACCAGTGCTCGGTGAACTGACCGAACTTCTCGCGGAGCGATATCGCTGTTGCCGAACTGTCCATGGTGTTCCTCCCTCTGGCTCGCCATCGTTGCGACGACGAACCCGCACTACTCTTCGTCACCCGAGGCCGGAGCGTCTTGTACGTTTCTGACATGGATCCACACGGCGCACAGATCACCGCGTGGGCACCGGGCCTCGAGGGAATCACCGAGGTCTTTCATGCCGATTTTGTCGGCCACGCCTATCCGAAGCACACGCACGATCAGTGGTCGCTGATGCTCGTCGACCGCGGAACGATTGCGTACGACCTCGACCACCGAGCACACGGAGCGGCCCCTGAGATCGTGACACTGTTGCCGCCCGGCATCGCGCACGACGGAGTCCCGGTCACCGAGGCCGGATTTCGGCAACGAATCCTCTATCTCGAAACGTCGGTTCTCGGCGAGGAACTGGTAGGCCGAGCAGTCGACTGTCCCGAGATTCGCGACCCCCTGCTGCGCCACCGTATCGATCAGCTGCACTCTGCACTCGGCCCGCACGGCGAATCACTCGAGGCCGAAAGTCGCCTGGGGTTCCTCGGTGAAAGATTGAACGAAATCCTCGCACCGCACGCAGGTCGAGTCCGTCACACTCCCACCGTCGACGAACGCGTTGCCGATCAACTTCGGGAGCTACTCGATGCGCGACTGACAACGGGGATCACGATGCGAGAAGCGTCGAGCATTCTGCAGCGGAACCCCACCTATCTGATCAAGAACTTCGCGATGCACTATGGCCTTCCGCCTCACAAGTACGTGACGGGACGCCGGATCGATCTGGCACGACGCGCAATCCTGGCGGGGCGCGAATTAGCGGATGTGGCCGTCGACGTCGGATTCCACGATCAAGCCCACTTGTCGCGACACTTCGTCAAGCACATCGGGGCGCCACCCGGCAGATACGCACTGAACGTCGTCGGCAGAGAGCGCTAGCCACAGCACCTGGCACCGGTTTCATCGAGCGAACACTGTTTCCAGTCAGCTGGAGCCTGTGTGCACTGAATGAAAACGGTGTCAGGTCCAGCGATCAAGCAGCCGTCTCGAGGTCGACCAGCAAGAACTCCTCGCGCCGCGGCCCCCAGTCACGATCGGTCAGCTGATACGAGCGCAACGCACGAGGTGCACGCGCCAACTCGTAGAAGCGCTCGGAGCCAGGCACGAACTGCGTCGTAGCCCAACCCCAATCTGCGCCGTGCGGAATCTTCGGGTCCGGCAGCATGTCGGACTCGATCGACATGAGCCGCAGGCGCCGAATTACTCCGGTCGTGGCGGCATCTGCGCCGAAATCTATCCACGCCTGACGCGCGTTTGGGTCGTCACGAGGAGTTCCGGCAAGTAGGTGCATTGCACCCGCGGCTTCGGCAACCGCCCACCGGCGCGGGTTGTCGGCATTCCACGAGAGCCCCCAACGGACGGTCTCCCCCAATTCTGGAGGGACAAACCACCGAAAACGCAGACCGTCGACGATGACCGGGGTGATCATCGCGTCGAAGTTCGCCGACGCACCGACCACTCCACCGGCTCCACCGCATCGTCGAGCCCGAGAACCACGCGAGCTGCGTTACGTCCTTGATCGAACAGGGACTGGCGAACCGTCGTCAGCCCCACTTCGGATGCGGCTGCAGTGTCGTCCCACCCGACGACCGCGGCGTCGTCAGGCAACGCTAGGCCGAGTTCACGGATCGCGTCCAGCACCCCCAGAGCCAGTTCGTCACTCATCGCCAGCACTACATCGGGCCTACGGCTCGCCGGAACATCGAGCAGCAAGCGAGCCATTCGCGCTCCCTCGCTCCGCTCATTGACGGTGACAACGCCAACTCGTACCGAAGACCAGTCGAGTCCGGCGTCCCGGACTGCGCGTTCATAGCCCTTCAGCCGATGGCGAGAAACCGGGAAGAAGGCCTCACCCGGATCCACATCCATCCGGATCTCGGAACGACGCTCGCGATCCCACGGGAGGCTGATCACCGCGGGGCGCTGCGCCCCCGACAACCCGACCGCCGCAATCGCGGTCGCGCCGGCAACATCGTCCATCCCGACGAGATCCACACCCTCGTGCGCCGGCCCGCCTTGAATGCACGCGGGTTTTCCGGTGCCGACAATCGCGTCGAGGATCGGGTCGTCGAAGACTGTCGTCCAGACGACAAAACCGTCTACCGCTGCGTCGCGAACTCTGTCGACGTCTCCGGGTCTCCCCGAGTTCGGCAGCATCATCAATCCGGCATTCGCGTCCAGGCAGGCGTCGGCGACGCCCGACAGGAATCGCCGGGCTACTGCGTCTTCGAAGGCGTACGTCAGCTTCTCGCTGAAGACGACCGCGATGTTGTTGAACTTGCCGCTCCGCAACGACTGCGCCGCTCGGTTGGGGCCCGAGTACTCGAGATCTTCAGCTGCCGCGAACACCTTGGCGCGTGTCGATTCCGACACGCGCTCGGGTTGTGCGAAGGAGTACGAGACCGACATCACCGATACGCCTGCGGCCTTGGCGACGTCGGCCATCGTCGGTCGACTCGAACGCTGTGCACGTGTGGCCATGCGCATCAGCATAGCGAGTACGGAATATCCATTACGCAGGTGTGTATCGATACATGTATCGATACATGTATCGTTACACACCATGACCGCTCGACTGCCGAAGGCAACCACGCTACGGCTGATGACACTGGCCGGGGCAGCCTTCGCCTACGTGACGGCTGAAATGCTCCCCATCGGACTACTCAGCGAAATATCGTCAGATCTCGACGTCACCGAAGGGCGTGTCGGCCTTCTGCTGACCTTCTACGCATACGGTGTCGCGGCCCTGACGCTTCCATTGATCTCTGCGGTCAAATCCTGGCCGCGCCGACGCGTTGTCGTTTTGACCGTGGCCACCCTCGCGGTGTCGCAACTGGTCGCGGCCTTGGCCGTCAACTATCCAATGCTGGTGATCGGGCGGTTGCTCTGCGCTGCGACGCACGGCGTGTTCTGGGCAGTGGTTGCGCCGGTCGCAGCGACTCTGGTTCCGCGCGGACAGCAGGGCAAGGCCATCGCGATGGTGTACGCCGGCACGTCTCTCGCTTTTGTTCTCGGAGGTCCCCTGTCTTCGGCGATCGGCCAGTCCTGGGGTTGGCGGACCGCGTCGGCGGCAATCGGTGTGGTGGCAGTGATCATCGCTTTCTCACTGCATCGTGCGTTGCCCGAAATGCCGGTCGATCAACTCCATCGGAGCAAGCGAGACAAGCCGAAGCCGACACCTGAGATGAGACGGGCACTCGCCGTCATTTGTGCGGCGACGCTGTTTGCTGCCCTGGGGCAGTTCGCGTCGTACACGTTCTTCACCCTTCTGGTGGAGCAGAGCCTTGGCTCGTCCGGCGGGATCCGTACCGCGATGCTTCTGGTGTACGGCGCCGCCGGCGCAGTCGGAGTGTGGGTCGCCGGCAAGTACTACGACCGCCGACCGCGCCTCTTCACGCTCATCTCGATCGCGACGGTGGCAGGCGCGCTGGCCATCTTCTGGCTCTTGGCGCCGTCGATGGGAGCGTTCGCAGTTGTCGCCACGATCTTGTGGGGCGCGGCGTTCACCACCGTTCCGATCTGCCTACAGTCCTCGGTTCTGCGCGCCGTCCCGATCGGGACCGACCGTGCCTCCGCCGTTTACGTGGTCGTGTTCCAGATCGCGATTGCGACCGGCGCGTTGCTCGGCGCCGCTGTCGTCGACGGTGGTGGGATCTCGCATCTGGCGGGAATCGGGGTCGCTTTGATGATCGGTTCGTTGGTGATAGTCGGGTTCGGCCGACGCGCATTTCCCCGCGAACCGCAGCGGTCCACTCACTCCCCCACCGACGCGGCAGCCAGCCTCGCGTCGTAGATCAGGGTGTAGCGCCAGAACAGTCGCCGCTTGATCCGGCTACCTGGCAGATGCAGGGCGGCGGCGCGCCGGACGTCAGCCATCGACTCACCAGCTTCCGCAGTAGGAGCGGTCATCGACTTCAGCTGCTCCACCGCAACCTGTCGATGCTCGAGCACGCCGACGACGGGATTGCAGACGGCCGCCAACACCGACACGAGTCCGTCGGTCATTGTCGTCGATCGATAACACCCGACTACGACGAGCCGACCGCCTGGTTCGAGCAGGCCGCTCAGGCGTTTCATCGATTCTTCGAGTGGAAGATGGTGCAGCGCCGCGACGACGGTGATCGCGTCGTACTTCGCCTCGGACGCGAAGTCGTCGAACCGCAGCGCTTCGATGATCACGATCTCGTCGTCCGCAAACCTGGCGAGCACGGCAGCCGAGGTCGTGGGGTCGGGTTCGACGCCGACCACCACGTCGAACCGCGTACGCAGGAGGTCGATCAGATTGCCCGTCCCGCACCCCACATCCAGGGCGCGACCGGAAGGTTCCGCCCAGATTGCGCAGAACCCACCGTCCGTAGTGATCGTTGTGACTCCACGGATGGCGCCGGTTGAAACCGTCCAAGCGAGCAATCACACCCATACCCGACGGTATCAATCCGCGCCTCCGGAACCCGCCGTCACAATCGCGGGTCGACCGGCTCCGATTCGAGAGCCAGCACCGCGAACACCGCCTGGTGTGCGCGCCACAACGGTTCGCGGTCGACCAGCCGAGTCACCGCCTCCATGCCGAGCGCGTACTCGCGTAGCGCCATCGACTGCTTGTGCCCGAGGTTGCGATTGCGGAGCCGAGCAAGCGTCGACGGTTCGAGGTAGTCGGCGCCGTAGATCAATCGCAGGTACTCCCGGCCGCGGACCTTGATCCCCGGCTGCACCTTCGCGTTGTACCCGCGAGGCCCGTGAATCTGATTCGCCAGCGGTTTGACGACCATCCCCTCACCGCCCTCACCGGTGAGCGACTCCCACCACTTTTTCGCTTCGGACACCGAGTCTTCGCAGCCGAGATCGACTACCAGTCGACGTGTGGTGGTAAATCGATTCGGCTTCGCCTCGGCCAGGCGGTCCGCAATTGCGAGGTGCCATTCGTGATCCCGTTCCCCGTACGACCGGCCCTCGGTCGCCAACACCTGAAACGGAGCGATGGTGACTCCGTCCAGCCCGTTCGTCGGCCACACGTACCGCCGGTACGCCTCACCGAAGCGCTCGATACTCGCGGCCCGGACCGATGTCTGCTCGAACATTTCCGCCACGTCCAGACCCCGCGAACCGGCCTGCGCCAACACTGCCTCGCGGGCGGCGAGGTCAGTTCGCCCCGCCGCCGCGACCGACGCGTACTGCGAGCGCAGCAGACCTTCTGCTTTGACGTTCCATGGCAACAGTTCGCAGTCGAGGAGCAGCCAGTCGGTGCCCAACTCTTCCCACAACCCAGCGGATGTGACTGCGGCGGCGATGTCGTCGACCAACTTCTGAGTCAGCTCGTCGTCGAAGAACTGGCGGCCGGTGCGGGTGTGCACCATGCCGGTGAGCGCATCCGGTGCGTCGAATCGGGACTGAGCAACCGATCGATCACGGCACACGAGCGCCACTGCCCGCGAACCCATGTGCTTCTCTTCGCAGATGACTGTTCCGATTCCAGCAGCCCGGTATGCGTCGAACGCGGTCGACGGGTGTTCCAGATAGTCGTCTGACTGGGCGCTCGCGCACGGCGCCATGGTCGGCGGTAGGTACCGCAGCCATTGCGGCGCGACCGCGAAGCGGCTCATCACTTCCAAGGCGCCGGCGGCGTTGTCGGTGCGAACGGACACCCGACCGCGGAGTTCAGTGTCGACGCCGGTCGTTTCGAGGACGTCGGCAAGATCGAGCACGTCTGGATCGCGAGTCGGCGGAACCAGCGGCACGATCGGTTCGTACCAAACCTGCTCGGCCGGAACCGACACGATCTCGCGCTCCGGGTATCGAAGTGCGGTCAGAGATCCACCGAACACACAGCCGGTGTCGAGGCATGCTGTGTTGTTGATCCATTCCACCTCGTGGATCGGAGTGTGGCCGTAGAGGACCATCGCAGATCCTCGGTAGTCCTGCGCCCACGGGTATCGAACCGGCAAGCCGAATTCGTCCGTCTCACCGGTTGTTTCACCGTAGAGCGCAAAGCTCCGCACTCGGCCGGATGCCCTGTTGTGGTAGTCCTCCTTGAGACCGGCGTGCGCGACGACGAGTTTGCCGTCGTCCAGGACGAGGTGCGCCACCAGCCCGTCACAGAAGTCGACGACGCTGTCGCGGAACTCCGCCGTCTCGGTGGCGAGCTGCTCGAGCGTCTCGGCCAGTCCGTGACTCGCCGTGACCTTCTTGCCCCGCAGCGCTTTGACGAGTTTGTTCTCGTGGTTACCCGGAACCGCTATCGCATGTCCCGCCGCGACCATTCCCATGACCAGACGCAGCACACCGACCGAATCCGGTCCCCGATCGACGTAGTCTCCGAGGAAGACGGCAGTGCGCCCTTCCGGCGGCACGGCATCGACAGCGCCGCCATCGGCCCCGTAGGCGACGGTGTAGCCGAGTTTCGCGAGCAGCGTCTCGAGTTCACTGCGACATCCGTGGATGTCGCCGATGACATCGAACGGGCCACGCTCGACACGCCGATCGCTGCGGAGCGGGTTACGGGAGAACTCGGCTTCGGAAACCGCGTCCGCACCTCTGAGGATGTGAACCGAACGGAAACCTTCCTTGCCCAACCCGCGAAGCGAACGAGTCAACTGCTGGTGCTGGCGGCGAACGACATCGCGCCCGAACGTCCGATCAGCGCGAGCGTCGTTGCGTGCAGCACAGACCGATTCCGGGACGTCGAGCACAACTGCAACCGGTAGTACGTCGTGATCGCGAGCCAACGAAACGAGCCGCTTGCGCGCGGCGGGCTGGACGTTGGTCGCGTCGATCACTGTCAGACGTCCGCGTCGCAGACGCTTGGCTGCGACGAACTCCAGCACTTCGAAAGCGTCGGACGTCGATTCCTGCGAATTCGGATCGTCACTGACCCATCCTCTGAAGGTGTCACTCGAAAGAGTTTCGTACTCACCGAAGTGACGCGCGGCAAAGGTCGACTTCCCCGAGCCACTGACGCCGATGAGTACTACAAGAGCGAGGTCTGGAATTTCGTACACCGTCATGACGTTCGTGCCTCCTTCGTGAAGATCGCCAATTGCGTCGGCCCGCCGTGGGCCGGATCGATTGTTCCGACAAATTCGAACTCCACGGAATAGCCATGGGCTCGGGCTGTTTCGGTTGCCCAGTCGTCGAATTGGGTTCGGGAGAACTCGAACCGGTGATCCGGGTGCCTGAACTCTCCCTCTGCCAACGCCGGATACAGCACGTTGTAGTCGGCATTCGGGGTAGTCAGCAGCACATATTGCGGCGCTGCGTCCACGAAGACCGATCTGACCAAAGCCGGCAGGCGCGCCGCGTCGACGTGCTCGACCACCTCCATCAGCACGGCTGCGTCGAAGCCCTTCAACCGTGCGTCGCGGTACGTCGCGGACGACTGCATCAACGACACACGTTCACGTTGGACGTCGGACATTTCGGTGAACTTCAACCTCCGCTGCGCCCGCGTCAGTTCACGCGCGCTCACATCGACGCCGACAAGTTTGTCGAATTGTGCGTGGGGCATCAGCGCCTCGATCAGTTTTCCTTCGCCACAACCGATGTCGACGATTGTTCGAGCATGCAGTCGCTGTAGCGTCGCCAGAACTGCTTCGACACGAAGCCGTGCCAGCGGCGGATCCGGGCGCGGCAGTTCGATCTGCACCTCCGCTTGTTCGGGAATCAATCGGTCGACTACCGATTCGACCAGGTCACGTCTACGCGCCAGGTAGCGGGACATGATCAGCGCGGAATCCGGATGCGAAGCCAACCACTCCCCGGCGACGCGGATCAACTTGTCCGCCTCGTCCGATCCCACCCAGTAGTGCTTCACGTCGTCGAGTACCGGCAACAGCACATAAAGGTGCCGAAGGGCGCTCTGCACGGTGTGTTCCCCGGTCAGTGTCAGCGACACGAAGTCGGAGTCTCCCCAATTCGGCAGGTGCGGATCAAGTTGCACCGGAGTCGCTGTCACGTCCCACCCCAGCGGCCCGAACAGACGACGCGGCAAGTCGGCATCGCCGCCGCACGGAACCACCGGAATCGAGACCGTCAACGCGAGTTCTGCCTCGACGAGTTCCGGATGCGACTTGCACGTTCCTGTCAACGCGGTACGGAACAGCTTCGACAAAGCAACCGAGAGGATCGACGACGCCGCATACGGTCGGTCGTTGACGTACTCCCCCAGCGAAAAGTTGTCACCACTCTTGCCGCGTCGATACCTGCTCTGCACAAGTTCGATGGGGTCGACGTCCACAATCACTGCCACAGTTGTCTTTTCGGCCGAGGCTTCCGGGTACAGAACCGTGGCGGTGCCGATCGCCAAGTCGAAAGCTTGCACTCGGTCGGGATGTTTGTGCAGCAGGTAGCTCAACGCAGTCGCATCAGGAGTCTGCGAGGTCGGGGTGGTCGTCAGTGTCAGTAGCACCAGGCGAATGTAGCCCGGCAGACGTCCGGAGCGCCTCCGATTTACGCGCCCCGCAGCAGTCAGAACCGCGCAGCAGTCAGAACAAGGTAAGAACTGCTCCCGCACCTACCAGTTCACGCGGCGCTTCGCGCGATTGCTGGCCAGATGCATTGACGTCTCGATGCTCCGAACGACCACCCAACCCATGACGCTCGACCAGTGGCTCGACGCGGCTTGCGAGCCAACGCTTGTATTCGGGAGTGACATACGCGCCCCGCCCGTACAGCTCACGGTAGCGGCGGACGAGTGCCGGGTGTTCCTGAGCAAGCCAGTTCATGAACCAGCCCCGAGTACTGCCGCGCAGGTGCATCGGGAAGACCGTCACACTGGTCGCACCCGCCTCTGACAGTGCCTCGAACAGACCGTCGAGGTGACTGGTGGAATCGGTGAGGAACGGAATGACCGGCGCCACCATCACATTGCACGCGAATCCAGCGTCGGCGATAGCGCGGATCATCTCGAGGCGCGCCCGTGGCGACGGGGTGCCAGGTTCGATCTGCTTCTGAAGTACGGCGTCGTTGATCGCCAACGACACTCCGATTCCGACGTCGACCTGCTCCGACGCCATCTTCAACAGTGGCAGATCCCGCCGGAGCAGGGTTCCCTTCGTCAGGATCGAGAAGGGAGTTCCCGATTCGGTCAGCGCGCGAATGATGCCGGGCATCAAGCGGTATCGCCCCTCGGCTCGCTGATAGGGATCGGTGTTGGTGCCCAGTGCCACCGCCTCCCGTTTCCAGGACTTTCGCGCCAACTCCTTGCGGAGCACCGCGGCGATGTTCGTCTTCACGACCACCTGGGAGTCGAAATCCGCGCCGGCGTCGAGGTCGAGATACTCGTGGCTCGGTCTCGCGAAACAATATCGGCATGCGTGTGAGCAGCCACGAAAAGCGTTGACGGTGAAGCTGAACGGCAACGTCGACTCTTCGGGCATCTTGTTGAGCGCGCTCTTGCAGAGCACCTCGTGAAACGTGATTCCCTCGAACTCCGGAGTCTGCACGGAGCGAACCAACCCGGCCCGTTCGAGTCCGGGTAGCGCTCCGTCATCTGCATCCAATGCCTGACCCGACCACCTCATGGCCCCAAGTCGAACACTTGTTCTAAGGTATGTCAAGATGGAGCAAATACCCGACCGTGCCTCACCACGGCCGGGAAGTTGTTGGCAGAATTCGGTGCATGTCGAACAGAATCAATATTTCGTCCGGTTCCGAATGGGAACCCAAGATCGGTTACTCCCGCGCCGTGCGCATCGGCAACCAGATCGCAGTCTCCGGCACCACCGCTCCTGGTGAGACCCTCACCGATCAGACACGCGCAGCGCTCGAAACGATCAAGGCAGCACTTGCCGAGGCCGGCGCTTCGCTAGACGACGTCATCCGCACTCGCATGTACCTTCGCGACATGACGCAGTGGGAGCAGGCCGCTCTCGCCCACGGTGAAGTGTTCGGCGAGATTCGTCCCGCCACGACCATCCTCGAGGTCAGCTCGCTGATCGACCCCGCTCTGCTCATCGAGATCGAGGCCGACGCGGTCCTCAGCTGATCGTCAATCCGGACGTTTGTGACAGTGGGCGCCTAGTCTGAGCCGATGAAACCGATGCGGCTGTATCCGTTGACGCTCGCGCTCGGCATCACCGTCACTTTCCTCTCGCCCGGCTCTGCACTCGCAGAACCGGGCGAGAGTCTTTCGACGGCCTGCGGCAGCCCGCTGAGCAACGCCGAGGTGGATCGAATTGCCGAACTCAGCGACGTCACGACGCTGAACGGCGGCGGACTACCTCGCCTCGAGACCGCAGTCGAACGTCATCGGGAGATCACGTCGATCCTCGTCTCACACCACGATTGGCGAGGCCTGTTCTCCATCGGCCTCGACGCTGTCGAGCACGAGGCGGTAATGCCCCTGCAGCGAGATCCCGCAGCTTTCGACAATGACGAATGGGCCCATTCGGTCAGCTATGAATTGCTACGCAGGTACCTGGTGAACGTCCACGCGGAGTTCACGGGTACCCCCACCGATCCGGCGTGGAGCAACTATTTCACTCTGACGCGTCAGTGCGACACCAGTCCCGCGCGGGTCGCCATGGCCGGCTACAACGCGCATCTCACCGTCGACCTCGCTCATGCCGTCGCCACATCCGGAACCACTGCGGAGGATGTTCCCGATTTCTACAAGATCGTCGATTCCATTGCCGTCAAGGGTGGTTCGATCGTGACCCTCACCAAGGCCGAGTACGACGCAGACCTCGGGCCGCTCTGGCGGTTCTACTTCGTCGGCGAAGGACTCGACCGATTGGCCGGAAACTCGCAGCCCTCGGAACTGCTACTCCGCGCAGCCGACAGCGGATACAACACCATCACACTTGCCAACGGTTTCGCCCTCCAGAATCCGCAGACCCGTCCTGGCGCCGAGCAGGAGATCGACGCACTCTGGCGCACCACGGATTCGGCTCTCGACGTACTCGCACGGCTCGGCGGTCTGTGACTTCTCACCCTCTGCCGACCTGAAACGGACACACCTGAGACAATGACCCCATGACGGGGCACTCGGCAGGGCAAGGCATGCAGAGTCCCGCCATGCGCCGGGTACGAGACCTGTTGCGCGGACCCGCAATTGTCTGCAGCGAACAGGCCACCATCCGTGAGGCCGCGAAGTTGATGACCGACGCGGGCCGCCGTGCTGTTGTGATCCCTACGGCTACAACCGGTTTCGGAATCTTCACCGAGGGTGACTTGCGAGCTCGCGTGGTAGTCGGCGGCGTCGACAGCAGTCAGCCGGTTTCGACGGTGATGACGCCGTCTGCGGTGACAGTCGACCCTGATCGACTGGGCGCCGACGCCGTGACCGACATGCTCGAGTACGGATTGCGCCACCTCCCGGTCGTGACCGAGGCAGGCACGTTGATGGGCGTGCTCGAACTCAGTGACCTCCTGACTTCGGCCACCAATCAAGGTTTCGAACTGCGAGCAGCACTCGCCACGGCGCAAGACGACGCGCACCTCATCGAAACGGCCCGTGCCGTACCGGTTCTGGTGACGGAGTTGGTGGCGTCGCGGGTCTCACCGCTCGACATCGGCGCCACGCTCGCCGTGCTGATCGACGTCACAGTCAGGCGCGCCATAGAGTTGGTTGTCGGCGGCGACGAACGACCGGATTTCGCGTGGCTGTCGCTCGGCAGCGTCGCGCGGCGTGAAGCGCTCCCGTCTTCGGATATCGACAGCGCGCTGGTGTGGGGCGGCGAATCCCATCACGAGGGTGCCGACGCCGCGAAGCGCATCCACGACATCCTCGATCTCTGTGGGTTCCCGCGAGACACCAAGAACGCCGTCGCCACCCAGGCCAGGTTTGCGCGAACGCTGCCACAATGGCGCACTGCGCTGCGAAAATGGGTGTCCAATCCGTACCAGGACCAAGCGCTGGTCATGTTGTCGATGCTGGCGGATGCCCGCGTCGTCGCGGGCGACCCGTCGCTGGACCCTCGCCCCGCGGCGTTGGATCAACTCCGACTGCATCCGGCCGTGATGCGTGTACTACTTCGCGAAGCGGTCGGCGACAAGGCAAAACTTCATTCATTCAAGGATGTGATGACGCGTCGGACCGGAACCGTCGACCTCAAAGCCAGCGCAGTCCAACCAATCGTGAACATCGCTCGATGGGCGGGGATTTCCGTGGGCGCCCGCACGAGTTCGACCCTCGAACGACTCAAGGCTGCAGCGGGGAGCGGTTTTCTACTCGACGACGACGCCCAGGTGCTGATCGAGTCTTTCGAGGTGCTGCAGCAGATTCGCGTCCGTCACCAGACCGATCAGTTCTCCGCGGGTAGGCCGCCAACCGACGAGGTCGTGATTTCCGAACTCACACCGCTCTCACGCAGCTTGCTCAGCAACGCGGTGCGCGAGGTCGCAGGTGTGCAGCGACGCCTCGAGTATGCCGCGTCCGCGTCGGCGCTACCCGACATCGACCCGTGAATCGCACTGCGCTCGAACAGGTTCTGGCCGCGGAGCGACTCGAAGGCTGGGATCCGAACGATGAGCAGATCGCGGAACTCGAAGCCGTCCTGATCGGGATGCTTTCTCGGCGTGAGTATTTCGAGCAGGAGTTGGCGCGGGCCGTCGGCCTCTCGTCAGCGATTCCCCCGCGGATCCGCTGGCGACGATCAGCGCCGTACGTCTATCGCGGTACGTCGGTACTCAAGAACAACTTCGACGTACGAGATCCCGCGGCACTGCAGTCGCTGGAATTTGCGGCGACCGCACTGCGTCTGGGCGAGGCACACCTCGGAGACGAACTAGTACCGCACACCGGCGACACCGTCGAACTTCTCCTCCTTCACCAGCATGTTTTCCAAGACCTGTACCAGTGGGCCGGCCACATCAGAACCGTCGACATCAAGAAGGGCGCGGCCACCTTTGCTCCGGTTTCCGCGATCCGGAACTACCTGTCCGAGGTGGAAGAGATCATCGCCGCCGTCGACTGGGCCACGCTCGATCGCGGCGCTGCGTCGTTCGCGCTCGCGTCGGTGTACTCGACTCTCAATCACGCCCACCCGTTTCGGGAAGGAAACGGCCGAACCGGAACCCTCTTCCTGCATCGACTCGCCGCCGACACCCGGTATCAGCTCGATTTGTCGCCGGTGAGCAGAACCGAGTGGGTATCGGCGTCGAGGGATTCTGCGCCTTTCCGGCCCACCGGAACGCCGTCGCCGCGCCCGTTCATCGATCTGTTCAATCGCGCGCTGACTCGCTGATGCGATCAACTGCCGCTAGTTCGCGTCGGGACTGAACACCTTTACTACTGAGTGAGCACCGCCTCCGACACTCTGGAAGCGGTGCTCACTCGGAGAAAAGGGTGCTCACTCGACCATCAACCGGGTAGCGAGAACTCCCCCGCATCCGACCAGCGCTGACGCTCGGCCCCGAACGCGACGGACTGCATCGCGCGGAACTCCTCGATCGAGCGCGAATTCGACGCGAGGAACTCCTGATGCTCGGCCAGGGAGAAACTTCCGTCCTCGATCTCGACTCCCCCGCCGCGGCCGGCGGCGGTGTCCGCACGCAGATCCATCAACTCTTCCGGTTCGACGGGATACCAGGAGATCCGGTCGAAGAATCGCAGTAGCCAGGGAGTGCCTTCCTCGAATGGGCCCGACTTCGCGGGGTGGCGGTGATTCCACACTTGCGTCGTACGTCCGACGAACTGGTACCCACCTGGGCCTTCCATCCCGTAGATGCAGAGGTAGGCCCCACCGATCCCGACGGCGTTTTCCGGGGTCCAGGTGCGGGCAGGGTTGTACTTGGTCGTGACCAGGCGATGACGCGGATCGAGCGGTGTCGCGACCGGCGCCCCGAGGTAGACGTCGCCGAGGCCGAGCACCATGTACTCGGCGCCGAAGACGGTGTCGAACACGTCGTTCACGGATTCGAGACCGTTCATCCGGCGGATGAACTCGATATTCCACGGGCACCACGGCGCATCGGCGCGAACACCGTGCATGTACCGCTGGATCGCCTCACGCGTTGCCGGGTCGTCCCACGAAAGTGGCATCCGCACAGTGCGACTGGGCACAACAAGTTCGTTGGCCGCCGGCAAGGTGTCCTCTGCCTCGGCGAGCATTCCCATCAGTTTGCCGACGGGCAGGACGTCCGGGTCGACGCGGACCTGCAGGCTGCGGATTCCCGGTGTGAGATCGAGTAGTCCGGCCGGTTTCTCGAGTTCGAGTCGCTGATGCAGCGCGTGTGCACGCGCACGCAGGGCCAGATCGAGATTCATGTCGCCGTACTCGACCAACACGTTGTCGTCACCCGAGCGGCGATACGTCACCGGGGTGTCGCCGTCGCGGCGGGCGATGACGCCGTCGTCGCCGTCACCGCCGGTGGAATGCACAACCGAACTGGAGGCTCGACGCGATACTCCGAGGTCACGGCGCGAGGCCGCCCGTTCGGCACGAACCGGTATGAAGCGAATCTTGTTGCCGGGAGCCAACTGTCCGAGCTTCCATCGATCGGCGGAAACGACCGTGATCGGGCAGACGAAGCCGCCGAGGCTCGGTCCGTCGGGTCCGAGGAGGATGGGTGTGTCGCCAGTGAAGTCGAGTGCGCCGATCGAGTACGCGTTGTCATGGATGTTCGACGGGTGAAGGCCCGCTTCGCCTCCGGTGGTTCGGGCCCAGTCAGGTTTCGGCCCGACCAACCGGACTCCGGTGCGGTCGGAGTTGAAGTGGACCTCGTACTCGGTCGCGTACAGAGTGTCGATGTCGGAGCGGGTGAAGAACTCCGGCGCCCCGTGCGGGCCCTCGGTCACCGCGAGTTCCCAGCACGTGTGTATCGCCGGAACATGCTCGGCGGGAACAGCTCCCGCTGCGCCGGTCGCCTGTCCGAGTTTGAGAACGTCTCCTGCACGCAAGGTCCGGCCTTCGTGTCCACCGAACCTGCCCAGGGTGAAGGTCGAGGCGCTGCCGAGATAGTCGTCGGTCTCGATTCCGCCCTGCACGAGTACGTAGATGCGCAGTCCCGGACCGCTGACCGTTCCGACGTCGAGCACCGCTCCAGCGGGGACGAAAACTGGTCGCCACTGACCGTGTGCGACGCCGTCGACGGTCACCGACACCGGGGCGCCTGTGACGCACACCGTGGTGTCTTCGTCAAAGGTCATCGCAGGTCCAGCCATTGCACATTCGATTCCCGGAGCGCCGTCAGGATTTCCGAGTGCGGTGTTTCCCAACCGAAACGACAGGTCGTCCATCGGGCCCGATGGTGGGACTCCGATCTGCCAATATCCGACGCGTCCGGGATAGTCCTGAACCGTCGTCAACATTCCGGGACGCACGATGGTCAGCTTTGCGTTCATTCGTCCGCTCCCGGCCGTGTGACGATCATGCGGACGGCCGTCGGATCGAAGCCGTTGCACGGGTTGTTGATCTGCGGGCAGTTGGACACGAGGACAAGCGCGTCGCGTTCGGCACGCAACGCGAGCCGCTTTCCCGGCGCCGACAGTCCGTCGACGATGCCGAGCGTGCCGTCGGGGTCGACCGGGACATTCATGAAGAAGTTGATGTTGGACACCAGGTCCCGTTTACCGAGCCCCCATTTGGCGCCCTCTACGAGGAAGTTCTCGACGCACGCGTGCTGATGCTTGGTGTGGTGGCCGTATCGCAGCGTGTTCGATTCCTGAGAGCACGCGCCGCCGACTGTGTCGTGGTTTCCGACCTCGTCCGCAACAAGTGTCATGAGCGGAGTTCCGTCGTCACTGCGGAGCACGGAGCCAGTGGTCAGGAACAGATTCCGCTGGGCGGCGACAGTCGCTGCTGCCGAATACCGAACGCTGTGATCGTCACCGGCGTAGACGAGTGTGTCGACGGCTTGATTTCCGTGCAGATCGACGATGGTCAGGACGTCACCGGCACGAACGAGCGCTGACCACGGCCCGAACGCGTCAGCGATCTCGTCGAGGATCACCGTTCCGGGAACGAGGGCGGGGACATCCAAGGTGGTGGTCATGCGATCTCCTCCAGGTTCGAAGCTGTCCAGGCGTCTTCGGTATTGAGCACTGCGCGTTGATATTCCGGCCCGCGAACGACGAGGCTGTCGAGTTCGTCGGCTGCATTCCACGCGAGCACTTCGAGGGACGTGGTGGGAAACTCCGACGCCGGGTCGAGTGGGTGCGCGGTGTTGGCGATCATCACGATGACGGGCAGGTGGATCAGAAGGTCAACCGTTGCACCTGCTCCGGCGGATCCGGTGCTGGTGAGAGCGCCGTCGGCCTCGACGCGCACACCGTGGAAGAACGACAACGGAGGCGCTATGTCCTGCGGCCCGAGTCCGTTCTTCGCGGCAGCCACGGTGAAAAGTTCGCGTCCGGCGGGTGAGGCACTGTGCAACGAACCCTGACCGTATTTCGCCTCGTTGGTGGCGCGCGATGTCGTTCCACAGAACGCGTCGTGGTGACCCGAGGTGTCTGCGACGACGGTCGCGAGTACTCGCCCCTGATCGGAGAGCAATGGGTGCCCGACGCCGAGATACGCCTGCCACGGCACCTTGACGGTATCGGCGACGTTGAGCCGCTCCCAGGGAGCGTCGGCGCGGTAGAGCAAGACATTGGCGCAGGCACTGCCAACGACGTCGCGAAGTCGCAATCGCGTTCCACGGGCGAGAACCTTCGTCGTGTATCGCCCACCTGGCACCGTTTCAGCCCAGGTCAGACGCTCCGAGGCGACGTCCTCGGGTGGGTTCGGCCAGCGGGTTGCCGGCAAGACGGGCATGGAATCGGTGATCGTTCCGGCTTGGGACCGGGCATGCTCGCGGGCTCCGGCGGTGGTCTGGGTAGTCATGGTCAGGCTCCGATCGTGACGGGATTCGGCGTGGCGCGGCCGCGAGGGAAGCAGGCGACTCCGAGCCCGACGACCAGCGCAATCGTGATGGGGGCAGCCCACTGCAGGATGGGATATTCGCCGGTGGGATTGAAGATCTCGGCCCGCGGCCAGGACAGGTTGATCACCATCAGTGCGCCGTACACCACCGCCGCGATATTGACAGGCACTCCCCAGATACCGAGGGAGAACAGCTTTTCACCTTCGGCATCGAACTTGGGGCCGGCAGCGGTGCGCGGCCATCCCTTGAGCCGCTGAACCAACAGCGGCACAGTAACCATGAGGTAGGCCAAGTAGATCAAGATGATGCACACGCTGGACAGGGTCGCGAAAATTGCCGAGTTGCCCACGTTGACGGCCAGAACGGCAATGCAGATCAGGCCGATGAGGATGGACGGTGCGATAGGTGTTCCGGTGCGGGGGTTCACCTTTGCCAGGATCGGCGAGGCCGGCAGACGCCCGTCGCGGGCCATGGAGAACATGAGCCGCGATGCTGCGGTCTGAATTGCCAAGGTGCATACGAACACTGCGATCGCGACGTCGATCAGCAGCACAGTGCCCCACGGCGAACTCAGGATAGACGTCAGTACGTACGGCAAACCTTCCGTGGCCAGGCGACCGTCGGTGAGCGAAGGCGCCGCCATCAATGCACCGAGGATCATCAAGCCGCCACCGAGTGCGGACGCAGAGAGTGCAAGACGGATCGTGCGGGGTGCAACGCGTCGGGGATTGCGGGTCTCCTCGGCCAGTTCCCCTGCCGAACCGAAGCCGACCATGACGTAAGCGGCCATCAGTCCGGACATGATCCACGCCCAGGCGTATCCGGGCTGACCGCCGGCACTGCCGGTGTCGAAGACGACGTCCGGTCCGCGCTGAGCATGGGTGAAGAACATGCCGACCACAGCGATGACACCGACGATTTCGCAGGTCACACCGATGTTGTTGATACGCGACATCCAGTTGACGCCGATGCAGTTGATGAAGGTGGTGAGGACCAGAAGTACCGAACCGAGCAGCACGGCATTTGCAGCGCCACTCGAGGAGGTGAGCGCGCTGTCCTCGCCGATGATCTGGAACCCACTCCACACATTGGGGAGCACAACTTGCAAGGCGATGGCGGCAGCCGACGCGGTGACGATCTGAGCGAGAATCATGAACCACCCGGCGAACCAGCCGACGATCTCACCGCCCATTCGCCGCGACCACTGGTAGATGGCACCCGAAATCGGATATCGGGCAGCAAGTTCCGCGAAGTTGAGCGCGACCATGAACTGTCCGATGAAGACGACCGGCCAAGTCCAGAAGAAGGCCGGTCCCGCGAAACCGAAACCGAGACCGAACAATTGGAAGATCGTGGTCAGAATGGAGACGAAGGAGAAGCCCGCGGCAAACGACGCGAACTTTCCCAGCGATCGATGCAGCTGCTGCTCGTAGCCGAACTCCGCGAGGTCGCCGTCGTCGTGAGGTGAAGATGCGTGAGGTGAAGATGCGAGCGCGGATGCGGTTGTGGGCTGCGCAGCCGGGGTGGTTGCACTCAACGGCGTACTCCTTCGGCGAAGCGATTCAGAGGCGAATAACTGTCGATTGATAGTTTTCGCGAAATCCACTCGCCGCAGGTGACGCCCGCGTATACGATTCGCCCGATTCTGTAACAGGCTCGTTGAGTACGTTTCGAGCGCGTGACCAAATGCTCACAGGGACGTCCACCCCGCATGTAAGGCCTCGGCCTGCCACTATGGAAGGCGTGACCAACGCCGGCCCCGGACGACCCCGCCTGACCGCTCGCCGACGCCCGGGCGGGACCGCCCGCGCGGAGATCTTGGATGCTGCCGCGGAACTGTTCACCACCCGAGGCTTCGCGGCGACGTCGACGCGCCACATCGCCGAAGCAGTCGGGATGCGTCAGGCGTCTCTGTACAACCATTTCGCCACCAAAGACGACATCCTGGTTGCGCTACTCGCCGACACGGTGACTCCGGCGCTCGACTTCGCAGAGAATCTCAGGCCGCTCGACGCCTCACCCGAGGTGAAGCTGTACGCACTTTCGTACATCGACGCGGCGCAACTGATCACCGGACGGTGGAACCTCGGCGTCCTCTACCTCTTGCCGGAACTGAGAAGCGACCGGTTCATCTCTTTCCGAGCCGATCGCGATCGGCTTCGCGAGCAATACCGGACACTCGCCCAGGCAGTGCTCGCCGCAATTGGCGATCCGGCATCGACTCTGGCCGAGCTTCCGTTTCGCCTGGTCGAAAGTGTGATCAGCGCGCGAGCCGACGCGCTCGAAGGAACGCCGATCCCCGACGCCGCCGTCATCGCCGGGTCGGCGCTGCACATTCTGGGGTGGCGCCAGGATCTTGCTCCTCTCCATACGGAAGCGGCGGAGCTTATTTCGAACGCAGAAACGCCGAAATTGTCCGGGGCTGAATCAGCTCCGGACAATTTCGACGCAATGAGGCCCTAAACGGCCACGTGACTAGACCGAGAGGGACTGTCCCGGGAAGATCAGGTTGATGTTCGGGACCTGGCTGGCGAGGTTCTCGAGCGAGATGCCGTGCGCAGCAGCGATCTTCGACAGGGTGTCGCCTGCCTTGACCACGTAGTTGCCGCTTCCGGTGCTTGCTGCCGGAGCCGAGTCGACGGAAGCCTCAGCGGTGACGGGCGCTGCTGCGGCCTCGTAGTTGCCTGCGGTGGTGCCGGTGGTCAGGTACTGACCGCAGACGGGCCATGCGCCGACGCCCTGGCCTGCGAGAACGTTCTCGGCGACACGGATCTGCTCGGACTGGCTGGCGTTGGCAGCGTTGCCGGATCCGCCGAATGCGTTCCAGGTGCTCTGCGTGAACTGCAGTCCGCCGTAGAAGCCGTTGCCGGTGTTGGCGGCCCAGTTTCCGGAGGACTCGCAGTTGGCGACTCCGGACCAGTCGTGGCCGGCTGCCGACGCGGTGCCGGTGCTCATGGCGAGCGGGATCGCGACGACTGCGCCTGCGGTTGCAACTGCGCCGAGGGCGCGCTTGAAGGTGATGCTGGTCATTGGGTAAATCCTCTCCGCCACCGCGGGCGACGTCGGCCCGGACGCTTTCACGTCTCGTCGATCGACTCGCCTGTTTCACTCCTGCCCCGCGAAGGTTTCGGGAGTACCGGACCCGCGGGGCAGAAGCACGCAGTTGCGGGTCGGTGTTTGCCCGGTAGTTTCGGGCTGTCAACGACCGTAGGCGATGGTCACGGATTGGTCACGGGGCAGTTTTCCAGCACTGCCGTACCAGAATCTGCGAAGAATCGGGCAATAGCCACAGGTCAGCTAGTTGATTCGAGCTTCAACCATACCGATCGTTATCCGTCCGTTATGTGGCAACCGTCACGGCAATTTTGTGACCCACAGCACCGGAATCGGCCGTGTCGGACCACCAACGAGGCTCCTGGGGATGTTAAGAGAGTCCTGGCAACGGGAAAAACCGACCGCCCCAATCATTATGGAGAATGGACTGGTGATCGTCGCAGTAGAAGGACCCAGCGCCGCCGGCAAGACCACCTGGTGCCGAACCCAACTCGGTGGCGAATCCGCAGCGGAAGGATTCGTCGCCGAGTATCAGCCCACGGGGTTCGAGCCGGACGGCACGGATCTCGACGTACAGGCAAGTTACTGGACAACGGTCAATTCGAAGCGATGGTCGCAAGCGGAAGATCTCGAATCGAGAACCGGTACCGCGCTCTGCGACAGCGACCCGCTGAAACTGCACTACAGCTGGTGTCTCGCTGCGGTGGGCGCAGCACCTCGGGAGCGATTCGAGCACGAACTCCTGGCGGTCGAAAGCGCTTTTGCGCAGCTGAAACTCGGTTTCGCGGATCTGACCGTCATCTCGATACCGTCACCGGGGCAGCTTCTACTGCAGCGCAAAGGAGACCCCAGCCGCCGACGACGGCACTTCGAGCTTCACGCGACGCTCGCCGAGCCGCTCACCGAGTGGTACTCAGCGGTCGAACGCGTAGATCCAGGTCGCGTTGTGTGGCACTTCCCGGCGCAGCTCGATCTTTCGCAGTGTCCCCCGACCCGACCGCACCGCAGCGATCTGAGCCTTCTTCGCGCGGTGATCAACGAGCTGCCGCCTCTCCCCAGGTAGGAAGCACTGCTCGATCTCAGCGCGCTCGTTCGACCCTGGCCTCGTCCCACACCGGCGACTCGCTCTCGTACACGTTCCCATCCGATCCGAAGACCAGGAACCTGTCGAACCCGCGCGCGAACCAGCGATCGTGGGTGACCGAGATGACGGTGCCGGCAAACTGTGCAATGCCCTGCTCGAGCGCGTCCGCCGAATGAAGGTCGAGGTTGTCGGTCGGCTCATCGAGCAACAGCATCGTGGCGCCGGAGAGTTCGAGGAGCAGAATCTGCAGTCGTGCCTGCTGACCGCCGGACAGGTCGTCGTACTTCTGCTCCGCTGCTTGGGACAGTCCATAACGATCAAGAGCCCGGCTCGCCGCTTCACGCCCCATTCCGTTGCGGTGTTCGTCGCCCATGTGCAGGATCTCGAGCAGCGTGTTTCCGGTCAGATCGGGCCTGGAATGTGTCTGTGCAAACAATCCGGGACGTACCCGAGCACCCAGCGTCGCGGTTCCGCCATGCTCAACCGGCGCGATGTCGAGCGCCTCGACGGGAAGATGCTCGGTCCCAGGGTCGGTTCCACCGCCCGCCAAGAGACGGAGGAAATGCGACTTCCCGGACCCGTTGGAGCCCAGCACGGCAACGCGGTCTCCGTACCAGATCTCGGTGTCGAAGGGCTTCATCAGACCCGTCAGCTCGAGATCCTGGCAGACCAAGGCACGCTTCGCAGTTCGCCCACCGGCAAGTCGCACTGTCACCTTCTGTTGTAGGGGAATTGCCTCGGGCGGTCCTGCCTCCTCGAATTTCGCCAACCGGGTTTGCGAAGCGTGGTACCGAGCAGCGATGCCGTCGTTGAACTTGGCCTTTTCACGCAATCGCAGAACCAGGGCACGCAGTTTCGCGTGTTCTTCGTCCCAGCGCCGGCGCAGTTCTTCGAAGCGCGCGTTGCGATCCTCGCGGGCCTGGTGGTAGCTGGCCAGCCCAGCGCCGTGGGTCCACGATGTCGCGCCGCTGATTCCGGGTTCGAGAGTCACGATGTGGGTGGCCGCATTGGCGATCAGTTCGCGATCGTGGCTGACGAACAGGACCACTTTCGGCGATTCCGAGATCGTTTTTTCCAACCACCTCTTCCCCGGAACATCGAGGTAGTTGTCCGGCTCGTCCAGAAGAAGTGCGTCGTCGGGCCCGGCAAACAGCGCTTCGAGAACCAACCGCTTCTGCTCGCCGCCACTGAGCGAGTTGGCCGCTCGCCACTTCGCACGGTCGTAGGGAACACCGAGAGCCGAGGTAGTGACCTTGTCCCAGAAGTCTTCGGTCTCGTATCCGCCGACGTCGGCCCAATCGGCAAGCGCATGTGAGTATTTCATCTGAGTTGACTCTTCGTCTCGCTCGATCATCGCGTTCTCCGCGGTGTCGAGCGCCAGTGCCGCGTCGCGGATCGGTGCCGGAGAGACGGACAACAGGAGATCACGCACGGTGGACTCGTCGCGAACCTGACCGACGAATTGCCGCATCACACCCAGTGTTCCGGATCTGGTGACTGCACCCTCGTCAGCGACGGCGTCTCCGGCAATGATCCGAAGCAGTGTCGTCTTGCCGGTTCCGTTCGGACCGATCAGTGCAGTCTTGGCACCGTTACCGACCCGGAAGCTGACGCCGCTGAGCAGTTGTCGACCATCAGGGAGGAAGTAGTCGACGTCGGCGATGTTGAGGTGGGTCACGGGCTCAAGCGAACCCTATCGGCGACGATCTGCCAAACCATTTGTTCGCTCGCCGGCCTCGAGCCCACTCCCGTCGGACAAGCGTGCGAACGCGTCGAGCGCCGCCAGATAGCCGAAAACCATTGCGGGACCGATAGTTGCGCCTGGCCCCGCATATGTATGACCCATCACCGGCGAACTGGTGTTTCCGGCGGCGTAGAGCCCGTCGATGACCGAACCGTCCGCGCGCAGCGCCCGCGCACGAGCGTCCGTGTTGATACCGCCCTTGGTTCCCAGATCGCCCGGAACCATCTTCGCCGCGTAGAACGGACCCTTGGTGAGTTCTCCGAGGCTGGGATTGGGCTTGTTGGTGCAGTCACCGTAGTAATGGTCGTATTTACTTGTCCCCCGGCCGAAGTCACGGTCGACTCCGTCGCGCGCATAACTGTTGAATCGCGTGATCGTCGCCGACAACGCATCGCCCGGTACTCCGATCTCGGCAGCGAGTTCGGCAATCGATCCAGCCCGCACAATCGCGCCCGATGCGATCCACGACCGCGGTATCGACCCGCGCGCCGGAACTCCCGCGAACAGGTAACGGTCACGGTAAGTCTGATCGAAAATCAGCCAGGCCGGGATGTTCTCCGCAGGGCCTTCACCTCGGCCATGTTTCCCGCCGAACATTGCATGCGCCGCTTCGACGTAGGGAAGCGACTCGTTCATGAACCGATTCCCGCCGGCGTTGACCATCAGACTGCGCGGCAACGAGCGTTCCGCCAAAGCGAACCACGGGCCCTTGGGCAGTGGAATCGACGGCGCCCACCACGCGTCGTCCATGTACGAAATTGCTGCGCCGACGCCCAGGGCTGCTCGGATACCGTCCCCGGTATTGGTCGGCGCTCCGAGAGTCCACTGCGCACTACTCGGTCGACGCTGATACTCGCTGCGCATGTCGTCGTTGTTGTCGAAACCGCCGCACGCGAGGATGACGCCGCATCGCGCGCGCAGCGTTGTCTGCACTCCCCCGGACTCGAGTCGCACACCCACCACACGTCCGCTGTCGGTAACCAAATCCACAAGCTTCGTTCCGAGTTTCACCGGAACTCCGGCTTCCCGAACTCCGAGCATCAGTTCCGCCATGAGTGCTGGTCCGAGCCCGATCAGCTTCTTCTTCCTGGCCTTCGCGGCCAGGGATCTCATTCCCACCCGAAGCATTCGCACCGGCCCGCGCCAATGCCGAATCCCCGTGCTCAGCCACCGGTAGTCAGATTGTTGGACAACCATGTTGAGCGGAACCTTCATGTACGGCGGATGAAGTGTCGCGAGATCGTCGCCCAGTGCTCGGGCGTCGAACGGGCGCGGTTCGCACGATCGCCCGCTTGCAAGTCCGCCGGGCGCCTCGGGAAAGTAGTCGGAGTAACCCTTCACCCATTCGAGCTCCAGAGCGGAATGTCGGATCAGGAAATCGAGAGCTTCGGGGCCTCGATCGATATAGGTATCAATACGGTCGGTGTCCGCGTCCTCGCCGACAATGCTCTTCAGATATGTTCGCGCAGAGTCGATATCGTCTGCCGGCGCCTCGCGGCGAAGTATCGAATTTCCCGGAATCCACACGCCGCCCCCGGACCGGGACGACGAACCGCCCCAGTATTCGGACTTCTCCACGAGGATCGTCGAGAGTCCGTTGCGGGCTGCGGTGATGGCTGCGGACATGCCGGCAGCCCCCGATCCGACAACAACGACATCCACTACGGGCACATTTACTACGGACGGCACGGCGCCCTGAGAGTTCTCGTCCATCACTGGTCACGACCTTTCGTGACATCTTCGTCCTGCGTGTGCCACCGGGATCCCCGAACGGCGTCGAGCGCCCCCTCGACGCACACGGGAAGCGATGCCCCGCGCTTTTGGGGGTGACGTATCCATTGCCGATAGCCGAACTCCGCCGCAGCCAACATCAGATGAACGAGAAGTCCTGGGCGGCTGTCGTTTTCCGGATCGAGTTGCATTCGCTGTGCCACCAACTCGACCAGCCGATCACGATGTTCGGGCGCGATCAGCGCGACTCGATCCATCAGGTGCGGCGCGGTACGGAACGCCGATCGCCACTGATCGATCTCCGAGGACTCGAAAGCATTGGAACGCTCGAGGATTGCCCGTGAAATCGCAAGATCAGCCGACTCGGATGCCGGGCGCTCCTCGAGGAGCGTCACGATTCCGGCACCGCCTTGCCTGACCGGATCCAACAGCAAATCCTCCTTGTTACGAACGTGCCGAAAGTACGTGCTCGCCGACACCCCCGCCGCCGACGCAATCTGCTCAGTGGTCACGTCTTCGAAACCGTCACGTGCGAACAGTTCGAATGCCGCACGTTGAATGTCTGCTCGCACCTGCAACCGCTGTCTCTCCCGTAGTGACATCAGCAACGTCCTCCCGCCTCGGCCGAGATCCGGCCATTCTCGATAATGCGAGTCTCACCTATTGTGACAGTCACTGTCAATATCCAATTCTCTGTCAGATACCAGCAGACCCCGGCACATCGTTGACAGGGCATTCGATGCCACGACAAGCTTCGAAGATGAAGCGATGGTTCGCGGCCGGCCTCGGAACGGCGATCGTCTCGCGATCGCTGCTGCGTAAAGCTTTGCTTTTCAAGTTCAGGCGCGACGTCCGGGCGCTCAACTCCGGAAACTACCGTCCGCTGCTGGGCTCATATCACCGTGACGCAGTACTGAGATTCGCCGACGGCGATCATCGGTGGGCCGGGGTGCACGCCGGAAGGGACCAAATTGAGAAATTTCTCCAGGAATTCGTCGCCGCCGGGCTTCAAGGCGAAGTCACCGAAGCGTATTTCGGTGGTCCACTTTGGCGCATGACTCTGCTCGCGCGTTTCAATGACCGAGCGCTCGGCCCCGACGGCTCCGTCGTCTACCAAAATCGGACAGTGCTTCTCGTCCGAACCAAGTGGGGGAAGATAATCGAGCAGGAAGACTATTACGAGGACACCGCCAGAATCGGTGACTTCGACAAGCGGCTTCGCGAAATCGAAGCCGCACGAACCTGTGGCACAGTCGTGGAATGAGAGATGTCAGGGCTGACCGGTATCGAAAACTATCGGCATTCCTCGCTTCCCAGAACGATGCCGAACTGGCCCAACTGGTAGACACCGCTCGAGTCACGAGTGTCGGAGTGGGCGGCGCCGCAGGACTCGTCAGTGTCGGCGAAAACAGGCTCAACGGCGTTCCGGTATTCACCAAACGAATTCCACTGAGCGAACGCGAACTCGCCGACGTGGGCTCCACGTCCAACCTCTTCGACCTACCCATGTTCTGCCAGTACGGCATTGGAGGCCCAAGCTTCAACGCTTGGCGAGAGTTGGCCGCGAACGTCGTCGTCACCGATGCCGTTCTGGCCGGCGAAACACAGTCATTCCCGATGCTTTACCACTGGCGAGTGCTGCCCGGCCGCACACCTGTTGCATCCGAACACGCGGACATCGACGCGGTGCTTGCCGCTCAGGGCGGCAGCCCGGCAGTACGGACACGCCTCGAGGCGCTCGCCGCTGCACCATGCAGCCTCGTTCTGTTCTGCGAGTACATCGCACACCCGATATCGGACTGGCTGCAAGACAACCCGACCGTCAAGGCTGCCGAAGTCGAGCGACAGTTCTCGGAGATCGTGGCGTTCTTGCGCGATCGACAGTTGCTCCACATGGACGGACATTTCGGCAACATGCGCACCGACATGGAGCGGATCTATCTCACCGACTTCGGACTGGCCACATCGCCACACTTCGACCTGTCGACTGCCGAGCGCGACTTCGCCCGGAATCATGCCACTCACGACGCCGACTACGCCGCCATGCTTCTGGTCAACTGGTTGGTGACCGAGGTCTGCGGGGTACCGAGGCCGACGAGCGGCGGACCAGTCGCCCGCAACGAGTACGTACGCCGGTGCGCCACAGGTCATATCCCAGGTGATGTGGCACCAGAGGTGGCCGCGATCTTGACCCGACACGCACCTGCCGCTGCGGAGATGAACGACTTCTACTGGCAATTGTTCGACGGCGACTTCGACGCACACTACCCTCATATAGCGGCAGTTCCGAGATCCGGTCGAGGACAGGGTTTTCCCTGAACTGCCGTCTCCACATCTCAGGGTTCATGTCATCCTCCGGACCGATGCGCTGGTCAGTGTCGGTAGGGCACAGTTCTGCACATGATTGAACTGAGGGGATTGACCAAGGTTTACGGACCGACGAAAGCGGTGGACGATTTGTCGTTCACGGTCAAGCCGGGCATCGTGACGGGCTTTCTGGGCCCGAACGGTGCAGGCAAGTCGACGACGATGCGGATGATCCTGGGTTTGGATCAGCCGACGTCGGGTGCGGCGTTGATCGACGGGAAGCCGTACCGGGAGCTCACAACGCCGTTGCGGACGGTGGGCGCGTTGCTGGATGCGAAGTGGGTGCACCCCAATCGCAGTGCGCGGGCGCATCTGCAGTGGATGGCCGCCTCGAACGGGATCCCGAAGTCCCGCGTCGACGAGGTGCTCGGGCTGGTCGGATTGTCCGAGGTGGCGGGCAAGAAGGCCGGCGGGTTCTCGCTCGGTATGTCGCAGCGTCTCGGGTTAGCGGGTGCGTTGTTGGGTGATCCGAAGGTGCTGTTGTTCGACGAGCCGGTCAACGGTCTCGATCCGGAGGGCATCGTCTGGATTCGTAAGTTCATGCAGCGGTTGGCGGCGGAGGGCCGCACGGTGCTGGTGTCGAGTCACCTCCTGTCGGAGATGGCGTTGACGGCGGAGCAGTTGGTGGTGATCGGTCGGGGTCGGTTGATTTCGGATTCGACTGTGGCGGAGTTCGTGGATCGTTCGTCGGAGTCGACGGTGCGCGTGCGTAGTCCACAATTGGACGCTCTCCATGCCGCATTGACTGCCCACGGATTGACTGTCCGCGTGGAGCATTCAGGATCGGAGCCGGTGTTGGTGGTGGTGGATTCGACCACCGATGTGATCGGCGGTCTGGCTGGTTCGCAGGGAATCGTGTTGCACGAGTTGGCGTCTGTGCAGGGATCGCTCGAGGATGCGTTCATGAAGTTGACCGGAGACGATGTCCAGTACCACGCATCCGGTATCGATCCAGGTGCTGGAGCCCACCACGCAAACACACAGCACGCTATGGGAGGTGCACTGTAATGGCTGTTCTCAGTGCTGAACGTATCAAGATCACCACGACCAAGTCGCCGCTGTGGTGCACGATCACAATCATCATCCTAGGGTTGGGCGTCGCCTGGATGATCGGGCGTTCGTCGAGTTCGAGCATTCAGGCGTACAACGATGAAGCCGCATCAGGAACTCCTGATTTCGAGAAATTCCTCCCCACGTTCAACGACGCGGGGCTAGGAGTATCCGGATTCGGCGTCATGGTCCTGATGATCATGGCGGCGCTCGCGATCACCAGCGAGTACCGCTTCGGCATCATCCGTACCACCTTCCAGGCCATCCCGAGTCGGGCTTCGGTTCTGATCGCCAAAGCCGGCCTGATCGGGGCTTTCGGCGCGGTACTGTCCTTCGTTCTCATGCTCGGCGCGGTATTCATCACCAAAGCTGCTGCAGGATCTGAGGGTTCCACCAATCTGGCACTGGACAACGCCGATGCCTGGCGCGCCGTTTACGGCGTACCGATCTTCGCGTTCCTCTGCGTCGCCCTTGCTATTGCCGTCGGAGCACTCCTTCGTCAGTCCGCCGGCGCCATTGCACTACTGCTGCTGTGGCCACTGCTCATCGAGAGCCTGTTCGGCATGTTCGGATCCTTCGGCAGAAACGTCACACCGTTCCTCCCGTTCGCCAATGCCGACCACTTCCTCTCTTCGGGTTCGAGCACCAATTTCCATTGGGGCCCTTGGGGAAGCCTGTTCTACTTCGCAGCATTTGTGCTGGTGATATTCGGAATCAGCATCGCCGTCGTCAACAAGCGCGACGCCTGACCGAGTCACGAACTGATCAAGACCAAAACTGGCCGCACCGGAGCCCTTCCGGTGCGGCCAGTTTCGCGTTGACAGAACCCGCAGTGCTTGTCGATCACGCCAAGGAAAAGGGCACGAGCGGGTTCGCGTCACTCTGCCCCGTAGACGCGGCACCTCGAAAGAAGACCTGGTCGAGTTCCTGGCCGACTGACATCACGCATCAGCGTTCGAGTTGCGCGGCAAGATCTTTCATCCAACCCAGGAATGCCTGTGGGCCGTCGAACTGGACGCCGTCGACAGCGGCAACTTCTGGTGCAATGTCATCGCCCTTGACCACCAGCGCTTCTCCCCCGGATGCGATGGCCGCCGCAAATGCTGGTAGATCGCCGCGGTCGTCACCTGCGTACGCAACGACGTCGACTCCCGCGGCCTCGATCGCACGAAGAAGACCTGTCCCCTTGTCCTCCTTGACCGGTGGGCGCAATTCTTCGACCAGCTTGCCGGGCTCACGATGCAACCCGGTCCGGCTCGCGATTTCAGTTGTCGCTGCTTCCACCAGGCGCTGCGCGGCCGCTCGATCTGCAGCCCGACGCCAATGCACGGCCACCGCAAGGCCTTTGCTCTCGACATGGATGCCAGGAACTGCCTGAGAATCGAACAAGCGGCGCAGGTCGGCTTCTGCTTCAGCGACGGCATCACTGAACGCCGCGACGGCCGGAAGCACCTCGATTCCGTTGTCCGTCCAGGTCTCGACACCGTAGGAACCCATGAGTACAACCGAATCCAGACTCAGCCGTTCTCGCAGAAACGACACCGGCCGCCCCGAAAGCAGGCCGACTACACCGAGGTGTTTCGTCAGAGTCGCGAGCACGTCCTCGGCGCCGGGCAGGAGTGCACTCGCCGACGGATCATCGACGATGGGTGCAAGCACACCGTCGAAATCCATCACCAGTCCACAGCGAGCTGGATCGGACGTGAGTCGGAGGATGACGTCCGCAGCGGTTCGCATGGTTCGAGTGTGCCAAATCGATCGCACCCGCAATACCAACACCGGATCCGAATGTAATCTCCGCCACTTCGTCCAAGTTGTCTGGATGCGCTGGCGAACTCGCGTTCTCTCCCTGCAAGGGCGGACTGTGGTCCGATACAGTTCTCACGACGCTTACCAACTGGGGGGTAATGATGAGCGAATTGACTGTCGTCACTGACGGCATCCGTAAGTACGGCTCGACGTCTGCCGAAGCGGCAGGACACATCGCGCAGGCCGCCGTCGTCGATCTGGGGGCCAACATCGCGGCCGTCGCACCAGCCGTTGGCCCCGTCGGGATCGAATTTCTCGAAGCATTCGCGCGCGCTCAGGCCACACACACCAAAGACGTTGCAGCACTCGCTACGTTCTACGCCGGTAATGCCGCAACTGCCGGTGCAGCCGCGCAGGCCTACGACACGACAGATCATGCAATCGCGTCAGATCTGACCGGCGCGGCTGGATCGACGAGCGTGACAGCGTGAACACCGATCGCGTCAACACCGATCGCGTCAATACAGGTCGCGTCAACACCGATCGCGTCAACACCGAAGACGACTCGACGACGGTCCTCGACCTCCTTCAAGGTGGTATGCCGGACCCAGCAATGGCCTTGGATGCGCTCGGGGATCTCTCGGACCTGCTCGCGTCACTTCCGACCCTGCCGTCGATGCCGAGCTTCCTCGGCAGTCCACAGGCCCCGGCACTGCCGAACAACGCGGTCGACTCGATGCTCGCCGGCATACCGGTTCCGGCGCTCCCCGGAATCGAAGATCTGTTCGCGCCCCTGATCGAACTCGGGAAGAGTCTCGGCACAGGCACTTTTGCCGGCATCGATCCCGTCGGCATCTTCAACCAGGCGTCCACTCTGATCGACCAAGCCATGGGACTGTCCGAAAGCGCGGTCGCCGAGGTTGGGCAGACATGGAACAGCACCGGCAGTGACGCCGCGACCGAACTGTCGCGATCCGCACAGAACAGCGGCGCAGAATTGAGCGAACGCGGAACTGCGATATCGAAAACCACTGCTGCCGCAGCGGAATCGGTGCAGCGAGGCAATGCAAATCTCGCGGCGATCGCCCAGTCCTTCGCCGCCACGGTTGCGGCTGCTGCACCGATCGCGTGGACACCACCCGGGCAGGCGATGTTGCTTGCCTCCGCAGCTGAACACATGCAGGCAGCGGTCGCGGCGGTGACGCAGACTCGCGGCGAAATGCTCGGGCACACCGCTGCCATGAACGCCCTGGCCGGGTCGATCCCCGTTCCGACTCCACCGATCAGTGAGGCGCTCGCCAACCTTGCCGCTCCGGAGGCGTTCGCCGACGCCGCCCACCAGATCGCCCAGCCTCTGTCGGCATCGGCTGCATCCGCCCCACAGTCACCGGCATCAATCAACGCCGGCGACGCACCGTACTCCACTCACCCAGGCGCCGATGCAGTTCGGACCTCGGCAGCGCAGGCAGGCGCCGGACTTCCGACCGGCGTCGAGAAGCTGTGGGGCGCAGGCAATTCGTCGGCGTCACTCGCAGCCGGTGGGTCGCCGTCACCCGGTGCGACAGCGAGCTCCGGCGGGGCGTGGGTGGGCGGGAACGGCGCGAGCGGTGGGACGATGAGAGGCGCAGCGGGAGTTGCTGCAGTTCAACCGGTTCCGGTAGCAACGCCCGGCCTGGGTGCAACATCTTCGGCGGTCGGCAGCGGAAATATGACGCCCGGGGGAATGATGGGCGGCGGACCTCGCGGATCGCGGGACGACGAGTCGTCACGCACCACTCCGGGGTATCTCGTCAATGCCGGCGACGAAAATTCGATGGTCGACGATTTACCGATGGTGTCGCCGCCCGTGCTCGGCGCCGAGGATCCCGATCAGTACCTGTTCCGAGATCTCTGATCGGGACTCCCCGGCCGGGTGTCACCGGCCGGGGCGGCGGTTCAACCCCAGACAAAGCTCAGCTCAGACGAAGCCCAGCTCCCGTACCGACGCACGCTCCTGCTCCAATTCGCTGACAGACAGGTCGATCCGTTCGCGTGAGAAGTCGTCGATCGAGAGGTCCTGAACTATGGCGAATTCACCACCGGCACAGGTCACCGGGAAGGACGAGATCAATCCTTCGGGCACTCCGTAGGAACCGTCCGAACACACGGCCATCGATACCCAATCATCCTCGGCCGTACCGATCACCCAGTCGCGGACGTGGTCGATCGACGCACTGGCTGCGCTTGCCGCAGAGGACGATCCACGCGCAGCGATGATGGCTGTGCCTCGCACCTGAACCGTAGGGATGAAATCGTTCTCCACCCAGTCGCGATCGTCGATCACCGCGAGCGCAGGCTTACCCGCGACGGTCGCATGGGACAGATCTGGGTACTGCGTCGCCGAATGGTTTCCCCAGACGGATACTTTGCGGACCGATGACGCACGAACGCCGGTTTTCTTCACCACCTGCGCGATCGCTCGGTTGTGGTCGAGACGCGTCAGTGCACTGAACCGAGTGTTCGGTACATCCGGTGCGTTGTTCATCGCGATAAGTGCGTTGGTATTGGCCGGGTTTCCCACGACCAGCACCTTGACGTCCGAGGCTGCGTTGTTGTTGATCGCCTTCCCGTGCGCTGTGAAAATCGCGCCGTTCGCGCTCAGCAAGTCGGCGCGCTCCATCCCCTTGCTCCGCGGACGCGCACCGACCAGCATGCCGATGTTCGCGCCGGAGAAGGCGACGTCGGGATCGTCGGTGATGTCGATGGAGCTCAGCAAGGGAAATGCGCCGTCCTCGAGTTCCATCGCAACGCCTTCGGCAGCGGAAACAGCGGCGGGAATCTCGAGCAGTCGAAGTTTGATCGGGACGTCCGCGCCGAGCATCTCCCCCGCAGCTATGCGGAAAAGCATGCCGTATGCGATCTGACCCGACGCTCCGGTCACCGTGACGGTTACGGGCGCAATACTCATTGCCGACTCCTCACCTGCCGCTTTCACGACTGTCCGTTCTACAACGCTGTAAGAACGGTTTCCACGCTAGTCGAGTAATCCGGCCACTTCGTGGTCTGTCAGTGTGGTTCTCGGCACTCGTCCCTCCGCCGTCACGAGTTCGACGGCGCGATACAGCGGACGCTCGGCCAGTCCGGCGCCGCGGGCTTCGGCACGCAACTGTTCGATCAGCACCGAGGACAACGCGGCAGCCGGTACCAACTCGCTGGCAGCGAGGGCGTCGGCGAGCTTGCGGAGTGCAAGGATCTCCAACTCGCGCCCGCCTCCTGCCGTGTACAGCGCGAGCGGTACCCGCACGGTGGACCGTCCGTCGCCGAGTGTCAGGCTGACCTCGCTGATCCGGCCGGATCGCACCGTCAACGCCGCCGTGAGTACCTCGGCCACGTCGACGTCGTTGGTTCGAAAACCAGCTTGCGCACGAACCCTGTTGCCGTACAACGTGATGTGTCGGCGCAGCGTCATCAGGATCGCCAGTGACGTCGGCACCGCGATGACGGCACCGACGATCACTCCAACGGTCGCCGTCGAGAACACACTGACGATCAACCCGACGACCACACCGAACACCACGACAACAACGGCGAACTTCTTCAGCCGCGGCGCGATCAACGCCACGGGAACCAGATCGAGTGAAACCGGTTCGGCCTCAGTGCTCAACGAGATCCCCGAGCTTGTCGACAACCTGGTCGAGCGCCACCGTCTCCTGCTCACCTGTTGCCAACTGTTTGACAACGACAACGCCCTCTTCGAGCTCACGCTCGCCGAGGACCAATGCGATTGCGGCACCCGAACGATCAGCTGCTTTCATCGAGCCCTTCACGCCACGATTTCCGTACGCCAGGTCGACACGAATTCCGTTGGCACGCAACTGATATGCGATCTTCACCAGTGCCGCCTTCGCCTCGGCGCCCATCGGCACACAGAAGACATCGACACGTGCCGGTGGTGCAACCGACTTTCCCTCGGCTTCGAGAGCGAGAACCGTGCGGTCGACGCCGATTCCGAACCCGATCCCCGAGAGCGGCTGTCCGCCCAGTTGTTCCATCAGACCGTCGTAACGACCACCGCCGCCGATTCCGGACTGCGCGCCCAGTCCGTCGTGCACGAATTCGAAGGTCGTCTTGGTGTAGTAATCGAGGCCGCGAACCATGCGCGGGTTGACGACATAGGGAACGCCCAAGGCGTCCAAGTGCGCGAGCACCTCGTCGAAGTGGGCCTTGCAGCTCTCCGACAGGTGATCGAGCATGAGCGGTGCGCCCGCAGTCATCTCACGTACATCCGGGCGCTTGTCGTCGAGCACCCGGAGCGGGTTGATCTCCGCGCGTCGACGCGTGTCCTCGTCGAGCGGAAGTGCAAAGAGAAACTCCTGCAGCAGTTCGCGGTACTGCGGTCGGCAGGTGTCGTCGCCGAGAGAGGTGATTTCGAGGCGGAAGCCGTCGAGCCCCAACGACCGGAATCCGGCGTCGGCGATCGCGATGACCTCAGCGTCGAGTGCGGGGTCGTCGATCCCGATGGCCTCGACGCCGACCTGCTGCAACTGGCGGTAGCGACCGGCCTGCGGGCGCTCGTAGCGGAAGAACGGGCCCGCGTAGCTGACCTTGACCGGCAACTGTCCACGATCGAGGCTGTGCTCGATGACAGCACGCATGACTCCTGCGGTTCCCTCGGGACGCAACGTCACCGAACGATCACCACGGTCTGCGAACGTGTACATCTCTTTGCTGACGACGTCGGTGGACTCGCCGACGCCGCGCGCGAACAGGCCGGTGTCTTCGAAGATCGGCAATTCGATGTGGCCGTACCCGGCCAACCTGGCGGCGCGCGTCAAACCGTCACGAACGGCGACGAATTCGGCTGACTGCGGCGGAACGTAGTCCGGAATGCCCTTGGGTGCAGAGAAGGTGCTGGCTTTACTCACGAGAGGTACTTTTCCTTATTCTTGTGCGCTGAGTCCAACGAGAAACGGGTTCGAGCTTCGCTCGGCGCCGATCGAACTGTTGCCGCCGTGCCCGGGCAGGACCACTGTCTCGTCACCGAGTCCCAGTAGCTTGCGGGCGATCGAGGCGAGCAACTGCTCGTGATTTCCGCCGGGCAGGTCGCTGCGCCCGATGGAACCCTGGAACAGGGTGTCACCGGTGAACGCCAAGTCCACGGGTCCGTCCTCGGTGTTCGCCTGGGTTCGGAACACCACGGATCCCTGGGTGTGCCCGGGTGTGTGGTCGACGACGAACGTCATTCCGGCCTCGGTGATCTTGTCGCCGTCGGCCAGTTCGATCACCTCGTCCGGCTCCACGAACGTCATGCCTTGAATGAATTCCTTCATCGTCGGGCCGATCCCCCGTGCCGGATCGCTGAGCATGTAGCGATCCTCGGGATGGATGTACGCGGGTACGGAATACCGCTCACAGACCTCGCGGGCCGACCACACGTGATCGAGATGACCGTGTGTCAGGAGTACCGCGTTGACCGTCATGTCCTTCGAATCGAGATATTCGAAGAGCGGCTCGGCCGCATCCTGACCCGGGTCGACGACTACGCATTCGCACGCGTCGTCCTGGGCGAGTATGTAGCAGTTGGTTTGGAACATCCCGGCCGGAAAACCAGTGACGAGCACGGGGGCAACTCCTCTTCGAAGGGCGGAAACGAACAACACGGTGTCGGTTACAGCCTAAGCTGCTGCCCCGCCAGTAAGTTCTCAGGTTGCAATGGGAGACTCTGACGACGAGTAGAGCCGCTTGCCGAAGCCGACCCCAGGGTGTCGCTCGGCCGGCCGACCACGATCCACCCGCGATACGGAGGACTACAGCAGTGCCGAGTAACGAGCAACGCCGCGAGGCGGCGAAACGCAAGCTCGAGCGTCAGCTCGAACGTCGCGCAGAACGTGCCCGCAAGCGCAAGCAGATGACGATAGCCGGAACTGCGCTCGGCGTGGTTGTCGTAGTCGGTGTCGTCGGCTGCCTCATCTGGCTGAGCAACCGCAGCGACGACGACGCGAACACCACCAACACTGCAGCCGACGACTCGAGCCTCACGCCGCAAACTGCGGGTGCGATGCCGGCAGGTCTGTCGACGCCACTGGCCGACACGGTTTCCTGCTCGTACCCGGCGGACGGTGCTACTGCGTCCAAGGCCAACAACCCGCCTCGTACCGACGGGATTCCCACCACCGCCCCGGACGCGACGCCGAGCATCAGCGTCGAGACGTCACAGGGGAACATCGGGCTCACGCTCGACGGAACGAAGTCTCCGTGCGCGGTCAACAGCTTCGTGAGCTTGGCGCAGCAGGACTACTTCAACGACACGACCTGCCACCGCATGACGACGAGCCCCTCGCTCCAGGTTCTGCAGTGCGGTGATCCCTCCGGCACCGGCACCGGCGGCCCGGGATACGGATTCGACAACGAATTCCCCACCACGGCGTACGCCACCACCGACCCGGCAGCGCAAGAGGCAGTCACCTACGCGCGCGGCACGATTGCAATGGCAAACACCGGGGCACCCGGTAGCAACGGCAGCCAGTTCTTCCTCGTCTACGGCGACTCGCAGCTTCCGCCGCAGTACACGGTTTTCGGCACGATCGACGAGACCGGTCTCGCCACTTTGGACAAGGTCGCGGCCGGCGGATCGACTCCCGAAGGTGACGGCAAGCCGAATCTGACCACCGACATCAAGACAGTAAGGCTCGACTGATGCGACGTAATCCTGTGATGCGCTTTCCTGTAGTTATTGCCGCTATAGGCGCCGCGGCGCTGCTTCTGGCTGGTTGTTCCGGTGATTCCGGTAGCTCGGACTCGCCGTCCAGCACCTCCAAGGCGAAAACGACAACGGCCGCTATGCCACCACTCGACATGTCACAGTTCGAGGCACTCCCGCCTGTCCCGGCGCCGGCCGCTGCAACCGTCGACTGCTCGTATCCGAGCGCGGCGGGCGCAGCAAAGACCGTCAATCCGCCGAGCGCCACCGGCGTATCCACGGAAGGCACCGTCACCGTGGCCTTGACGACGACGGCCGGCCCGATCGGGATGCAACTGAATCGCGCAGCAGCCCCCTGCACCGTCAACAGCATCGTGAGCCTGACCGAGCAGAAATTCTTCGACGACACCCCGTGCCACCGACTCTCGACGATGCCGGGTCTGCAGATTCTCCAATGCGGCGACCCGTCGGGTAAGGGCACCGGTGGACCGGGGTACCAGTTTGCAAACGAGTACCCCACGACCACATACGCTGGGAACGACCCGGCGCTCTCGCTGCCGGTCGTCTACCCGCGTGGCACTCTGGCGATGGCTCATTCGTCCGTACCTGACAGCAACGGCAGCCAGTTCTTCCTCGTCTACGAGGATTCGATGCTGCCGCCTGACTACACGGTTTTCGGCACCATCGACGACGCCGGCCTGGCGACCATCGAGAAGATCGCAGCCGACGGCGACGACGGTGGCATGGGCGCAACCGGTGGCGGTGCACCCAACACCCCGATCACCATCGAGACTGCAGTAGTCGCCTGACCCCCTGTGCGCCTTTATTAACCGCCCGCGGTTAATAAAGGCGCACAGCAGTTTACGAGGCCGAAGTCACGCGGTAGACGTCGTAGACGCCTTCCACGTTGCGAACCACGTTGAGCACATGACCCAGGTGCTTCGGGTCGCCCATCTCGAAGGTGAACTTGCTGATCGCCACTCGGTCGCCGGAGGTGGTGACCGAGGCGGACAGAATGTTCACCTTCTCGTCGGCCAACGCCTTGGTGACGTCGGAGAGCAACCGATGACGATCGAGCGCCTCGATCTGGATCGCGACCAGGAACACCGAGGTTGCTGACGGCGCCCATTCGACGTCGATGATTCGCTCCGACTGATCGTGGAGCGAGTTGGCGTTGGTGCAGTCGGTACGGTGCACGCTGACTGCTCCGCCGCGCGTGACGAAGCCCAGAATCGAATCGCCTGGAACCGGCGTGCAACACTTCGCAAGTTTTGCCACCGTGCCGGGAGCCCCGGGAACCAGGATTCCGGAGTCGCCCGTGCTGCGTGTGCGCACCGGCATGGTCGACGGCGTCGAACGCTCGGCCAGTTCCTCCTCGACGGCGCCGACCCCGCCCAGATGAGCAACCAGACGCTGCACGACGTGGTGCGCCGACACCTGACTCTCGCCTACGGCCGTGTACAGCGCGGAGACATCGGGATAACGAAGCTCGTGCGCGATCGTGCTCATCGATTCGGCATTCATCAACCGCTGCAACGGAAGTCCCACGCGGCGGACTTCCTTCGCGATCTGATCCTTACCGGACTCGAGCGCCTCCTCGCGCCGTTCCTTCGCGAACCACTGTCGGATCTTCGCCTTGGCGCGCGGGGAGACGACAAACGTCTGCCAATCGCGACTCGGCCCGGCGGTTGCGGCCTTCGACGTGAAGACCTCCACCACTTCGCCGTTTTCGAGAGTTCGTTCCAGCGCGACCAATCGGCCGTTGACCCTGGCACCGATGCATCGGTGCCCGACCTCGGTGTGCACGGCGTATGCAAAATCGACGGGAGTCGATCCGGCAGGCAACGTGATGACGTCACCCTTGGGCGTGAAGACGAAGATCTCCTTGACCGCGAGGTCGTAACGCAGCGATTCGAGGAACTCCCCCGGATCGGCCGCTTCACGTTGCCAGTCGAGTAGCTGACGCATCCACGCCATGTCGTCGACCTCGGCGATGTCACCCGCGTGCTTGCCCTTGGTCTCCTTGTACCGCCAGTGCGCGGCGATACCGAACTCCGCGGTCCGGTGCATGTCCTGGGTCCGGATCTGGACCTCCAGTGGCTTGCCTTCCGGTCCCACGACGGTGGTGTGCAGCGACTGGTAGACGCCGTAGCGCGGCTGTGCGATGTAGTCCTTGAAGCGACCGGCCATCGGCTGCCATAGCGAGTGGACAACGCCGACCGCGGCGTAACAGTCACGCACTTCTTCGCACAGAATGCGGACGCCGACCAGATCGTGGATGTCGTCGAAGTCGCGGCCCTTGACGATCATCTTCTGATAGATCGACCAGTAGTGCTTGGGCCGGCCCTCGACGATGGCGTTGATCCGTGAGGCGGACAGAGTCGAGTTGATCTCGGCCCGAACCTTGGCCAGATAGGTGTCACGAGAGGGCGCGCGATCTGCGACCAGTCGAACGATCTCGTCGTACTTCTTCGGGTGAAGGATCGCGAACGAGAGGTCTTCGAGTTCCCACTTGACGGTAGCCATACCGAGTCGATGTGCAAGTGGCGCAATGACTTCGAGGGTCTCTCGCGCCTTGCGCGCCTGCTTTTCGGGCGGCAGGAATCGCATCGTGCGCATGTTGTGCAGACGATCCGCAACCTTGATCACGAGCACGCGCGGGTCCCGCGCCATCGCGATGATCATCTTGCGGATGGTTTCGCCCTCGGCGGCGGTGCCGAGAACGACCTTGTCGAGTTTGGTGACGCCGTCGACGAGGTGAGCGACCTCGTCACCGAAGTCCTTGGTCAACTCCTCGAGTGAGTAACCGGTGTCCTCGACGGTGTCGTGCAGAAGGGCTGCGACGAGGGTGGTGGTGTCCATTCCCAACTCGGCCAGAATGCTTGCGACGGCCAACGGATGCGTGATGTACGGATCGCCGGACTTGCGCCGCTGGCTCGAATGTCTGTCCTCGGCGACGTCGTACGCACGCTGGAGCAGCGCGAGGTCGGCCTTCGGATACAGCTCACGGTGGAGGCTGACCAACGGCTCGAGCACCGGGCGGATGGTGGCGTTGCGCTGACCGGTGATGCGCCGAGCAAGCCGAGCGCGCACCCTACGGGAGGCGGAGGCGGGCACGGCCAGGTTCTGCCCACCCCGATTGCCGGTAGTTTGCGCAGATCCCGAATCGTCGGGCGCCGCGGACTTCGATGGTGTCGTCTCCGGAGACGGAACTGCATCCGTCTCCTGCGACACTGCACCCGAGTTCTGTGATCGATCAAGATTCGACGTCATGTCGCCACCTCCTACCACCGAGTTGGATGAGGCAACCGCCCTGCATCGGGTAATTGCCCTGGAGGTCTAACTCGACCCCCAGGAGACAACTTTAATACTCAGACCTTCACCAGGGATGTCAGTGGGTACTTCAAGAAGCGATCTCGACCGCGCAATTCCTCGATCTCGAGCACTACTGCGACGCCGACGACGTTCGCTCCACCCAACTCAACCAACTGTACAGCCGCCTCGAGTGTCCCTCCGGTAGCCAGAACGTCGTCGATAACCAGAACATTCCGCCCGGTGAGATCGAAGCCGTTCGCCGGGATCTCGAGAGTCGACGATCCGTACTCGAGGCTGTACGAGCGAGAGAGCACCGGCGGCGGCAGTTTGCCGACCTTACGCACGGCCACCACCCCAGCACCCATCTTCGCGGCTGCGCCGGCACCGAGCAGGAACCCGCGGGCATCCACGGCTGCGATCGTGTCGGCGTCCGGGGCACAGGCGACAAGGGCGTCGAGCACGGCGCCGAACCCCTCTGCGTCGGCGAACACCGGAGTCAGATCGGCGAACCGCACTCCAGGGCCCGGGAAGTTGTCTGCCCAGCGGGTCAGCCGAACAACGGCGTCTCCGGCAGCCCGGTGGATTGCGATCAATTCTTCTGGCGTGTGCAAGGCAACGCCATTCGAGACGGTCATCTGCGTAGTACCCATCTGTCCATGTTCCAGCCGGTAGCGGCCCGCGTCGGATTGACCAAGACTGCCGACATGCCTGGAGCTACAGCGACAGTTCGTAGTTGATTGAACAGTGGAATCGTAGGCACCTGAGTCCAGAGGATGTTCTCCGCCTCCACCGAGAGTCCCAATTGCGCACTCGTGCTCGCATCCACGTTCAGCTGATCGATGATCTGATCGATCCTCGCGTTTCCGTAATTGCCGAGGTTTGCGCCGTTGCCCGCTCGCAACGCTCCGCGCGCGTCGATCATGCTCGCTGTTCCGCCCGCACCGACTTTGCCGGCCATGCCGGAAAGCACAGCGTCGACTCCCCCGGACTGCAGACTCGCAGGGTCGAAGCTGTCGCTGCTCGCGTCCTCGATCGTGATTCCCGCCGGAGCGCACGCTGATTTTGCTTCGGAGACGATCTGCGCCCGCACCGGGTCCGGCGCCAGGTACCCGACTCGGACGGTCAACTGGTCGAGGTCCGCTTCCGACAACGAGGTCTTCGCAGCCTCGACGTCGGAATTGGCGTACCGATCACCGTCGACCGCAGCGGCGTCGCTGTAGACCAGTGAATCCGGCGCCATCAGTCGCGAATCGACCACGCCGGAGCCCAGACCGGCCTGCGGCGCGTTCTCCGTCTGACCGAACTTCTCGAACAACGCTGTCCGCGGAACACAATGCGCGAACGCCCGGCGCGCGGCTTCCTCGCCCAGAGATCCAGACGTCGCGAGAACGAACTGCTCGATCGACCGCGACGGAATCTGCTGGACGTCGAAACCGGACGGAGTACCGAGCTCGCCTGCCGACCCTGAAGCGACGTCGACGACCTCGATCGAGTTCTTGTCGAGATCCTCGTTCAGATTCACCCCACGTGGCCAGACGACGATGCGATCGGTCGCCGGCTGGTTACCCCACCACCGCTCGTTCGCGACCAGCACCAGACCGTCGTCGGCACTGTACGAGTCGATTCGATACGGTCCGGCGGAAGGCAGTACCGACGTGTCCACCTGACCTGGAGTCAGGTTCCACCCGGTGTTCCAGAAGTCCGCGATCTTCGACAATGCTTCGGTGTCACCGGCATTCACCGCGCTCACCACGTCGCTGACACCCGTGCGCTGCGTCACGACGTGTGAAGGCATCAACGCAGTCGCACCGAACAACGACCGCCAATCGGTGAACGATCGCCCGGGTTTGAAGAACACCGTCGCGTCCTTCGACCCGCTCTGGCAGTCGATCCGGTCGATGTCCGCGTAACCGAGGTTGTTTGCCGTGTCGAACATGGGCTTCACGGAACCGTCGACGTCTTCGGTGAACTTGCCACTCGACGCCGCCCAGGTGAGGACCAGATCGTCACAGGACATCGGAATCCCGTCGGAGTACACGGAAGCCGGATTGAGCTTGTACGAGACGGTGAGCACGTCACCGGGCAACTCCGACGCCGTTCCGATGTCGGTGTCCGACACGGGCGCCCCCGCCGGACCGGTGAACGTGAAACCGGGGAGCACCCGGCCGAACGCGGCCATCGCTCCGGACACCGACCCAGCTGTCGTGTTGGCGTTGTACGTGGTGATGGAGTTGTCGATGGCGTATCCGATGGACGGAACCTGCTCGGCGCTTTCCGAGCAGGCCGCCAACGAACCCGCAGCCACCGCGGTGGCTGCAACGAACGTCATCGATCGAACCAGTGTGCGTGTTCTGGGGAGCATGTTCAGTGCCCCTTCTTGTTTCGCTTTCCGGTCGGCCGCGCACCCGGCTGCGGAGCAACCGGCGCACGACGTGCAACTGGTGCGCCGACGGCAACCGCCTGCGTACCCTTCTCGGCCAGCGTAGCCCGGCGCGAGAGCACCTTACGAGTGTGCGCGGCAACGGGTCCCCAGCGTTCCTTCATCGACACCAGTAGCGGCGTCGCGAAGAAGATCGAGGAGTACGCACCCACGACGATTCCGACGAGCTGAACGAGTGCAAGGTCCTTGAGTGTGCCGACGCCGAGCATCCAGACCGCGACCACCATCAGTGCGATCACGGGAAGCACACTGATGACGGTCGTGTTGATCGAACGCATCAAGGTCTGATTCACCGCGAGGTTGGCCTGCTCGCCGTACGTCCGGCGCGTCAGGTGCAGTACACCGCGGGTGTTCTCTTCGACCTTGTCGAACACGACCACCGTGTCGTACAGCGAGAAGCCGAGAATGGTGAGCAAACCGATCACCGTCGCGGGCGTCACCTCGAAACCGACGAGCGAGTAGACGCCGGCGGTGACGATGATGTCGAAGAACAACGCGACGATCGCGGCTACCGCCATGTCTCTCTCGAAGCGAATGGCGATGTAGATACTCACGATCACCAGGAACACGATCAGCGCGATCAGCGCCTTCTTGGTGATCTGGCCGCCCCAGGTCTCACTCACGTCCGCAAAACTGATGGCTTGCGCCGACGGGTTCCCGTTCTTGTCCTTGGGCTGGAACTCGTCGAAGAGAGCCGACTGCAGTTCGTTGATCTGCGTCGCGTTCAGCGTCTCCGAACGAATCTGCACGGTGGCACTGGCGCCCGAGCCGACCGTCTGCACGGTGACCGGCTCGAATCCGAGCGTGTCGGAGTAGACGGTTTCCACCGCCGACGTCTCGACTCCACCCTCGGCCGGGAATTGAATGCGCGATCCACCCTCGAAGTCGATACCGAAGGTGAATCCTCGCAGGATGATGCTCAGCAGGGCGATCGCGACCAGAGCGCCGGTCAGTCCGTAGTAGAAGCGACGCTTGCCGACGACCTCGAACGCACCCGTTCCGGTGTAAAGCCGTGAGAGCCAGCTGTGCTTGGGCATCGCACCCTGATCGACGCCCGAGTCGGTGATCTCCGATCGGGCTGCGGCGTCTGCAGACTCCGCCGAGGAACTGTTGGAGGACCCCACCGAGGCGTTGTTGTTGGACTCGCTCATGCTCGTGTCTCCTTAGCCGACGCAGCGGCGGCAACCTTACGTTCGCGGGCAACCTCTTGCACTGCGCCGAGACCGTTGACGCTGGGCTTGGACCAGAACGCCGAACGGGACGCCATGCTGACCAGCGGCCACGTCACGAGGAACACGACAATCACGTCGAGGATGGTTGTCAGGCCCAAGGTGAAGGCGAAACCTCGCACCTGACCGACCGCCAGCACGTACAGAACTGCAGCGGCGATGAAGCTCACCGCGTTGCCGGAAAGAATGGTCCGACGCGCTCGCGCCCAACCGCGTGGCACCGCCGAGCGGAAGCTACGGCCCTCACGCATTTCGTCCTTGATGCGTTCGAAGAACACGACGAACGAGTCGGCGGTCATACCGATACCGATGATCAGACCAGCCATACCGGCCAGGTCGAGTGTGAAGCCGATGTATCTACCGAGCAGAACCATGATTGCGTAAACCATGACTCCCGAGAGAATCAGCGACAATGCCGTCAGGACGCCGAGCATGCGGTAGTAGACGAGGCAGTACAGCAGAACGAGCACAAGACCCACCGCGCCGGCGATCAGTGCCGCCTGCAGTGAGGCCAGGCCGAGCGTGGCCGAGACCGTCTCGGCTTCCGAGGCCGCGAACGAGAGCGGAAGCGAACCGTACTTGAGCGTGTTGGCCAATTCCTTGGCGCTGTCCGCGGTGAAGCTGCCGGTGATCGAGGTGGCGCTACCCGCGGGCGTTGCGCCTTGAATCGTGGGAGCGCTGACGACCTTCGAGTCGAGCGTGAACGCTGCCTGCTTGCCGATGTTGGCTGAGGTGAACTCGGCCCAGGTGTTGCTGCCGGTCGTCTTGAACGAGAGGCTGATCTCGTGGCGCGACTGCTGTGAGTTGAAGACCGAAGACGCGTCGGCAATCTCCTGGCCGTCGATGATCGAGGGACCGAGGAGATAGATGTTCAGTCCGTCTTGCGAGCACGCGACCAGCGGCAGCGTGGGGTCGTCGTTTCCACGAAGCGGATCTGCGACGGAGCAGTCGAGGTTCGCCACTGCTTGCTGCTGGACGGTCGGATCGCTGCTCTGTCGGAGGGCGCGCGCTGCGGCGATTTCCGCGGCTGCTGCGTCGCCTTCGTCGGTGCCGTCGCTCGGCGCGTCCCCGGTGGGGGCCGGAGTCGTCGTCTCCGGCGCAGGGGTTGCCTCCGGAGTTGTCGGGTCCTGAGCCAGGAACGGACGGTTCTGTGGAGTCTGGGTCCCGTCAGCGGGTGCTTCGGGGGTCGGTGCATCAGTGGCCGGAGTTTCGGCCGCTGGTGTCTCGGGTGTCGCCGTCCGACTCGCGTCACGGGTGGCGACATCGATCGAACCGGTCACCGGCCGGATGTAAAGGCGGGCGGTCTGACCGAGCGAGCGGGCCTGTGCGCTGTCGTCTCCGGGAACCGTGATGACGAGGTTGTCACCGTCGATGACGACCTCGGAGCCGGAAACACCGAGACCGTTGACGCGGGTCTCGATGATCTCCTGCGCCTGCTTGAGACTGTCCTGACTCGGAGCACTGCCGTCCGGGGTACGAGCGGTCAACGTGACGCGCGTTCCACCCTGCAGATCGATGCCGAGTTTCGGCGTGGCCGACTTGTCTCCAGTGAAGAACACCAGGGCATACAGTGCCACCACCAAGACCCCGAATAGGGCCAGGTAGCGGACCGGATGCACCGTTCCGGTGGAAGGTGCCACGATCTTTAAGTCTCCTCAGTAGGTGCAGTGCTTCAGTAAGTGCAGTGCTTCAGAAAGTGCAGTGCTTCAGTAAGTGCAGTGCTTCAGTAAGTGCACGGCTCAGGTGGTCGACGACCACCTGAGCTGCGGCGTTCGAACTGCAACGATTGATCAACGGGTTGAACTGAGCTGCTGGTGAAAGAACAGACAAACCGATCTGGACGTGTGTCCGAGTTCACAACTCTAGAACACGTGCCAGGTCGACGAAGTCAGGACTCCTTGGTGAGCCGGATTTCGGTGTCGGTAGCAGACTCTTCGATCTCGGAAATCGAGTCGTCGTCGTACTCGTCGGTCTCGGTCGTCTCGACGACGCGCTCACGGATGACCAGACGCGACCAGGTGGTGATGACACCGTCGGCGATCTCGAGGTCAACGGTGTCGTCGCCTAGCGAAGCGATCGTGGCGTAGAGCCCGGCTGTGGTCTGCACCCGATCGCCGACCTGCAGCGAGTCCTGCATCTCGGAAGTCGCGGCCAAGGCCTTCTTCTGCTTACGCATGCCCAGGAACATGGGCACGAGCAGTGCGAGGATCAAGAGGGGGAAAAGCAAACTCGACATGTGTTGATCAACCTCGGTTGTGTTGCACGTTTTACACCGCGATGGCCCCGGATGGACCTACGCAATACACCAGTGTGCCATTAGTTGCTGAGGATTCCTGACAGATCGGCCGACCAATGAGGCCTTTCCGGTCGAAATTCACGCTCCGTTCGGATCGAACAACGTGGCCTGCGGTTCGTTGACGCGAACCTCGATACCGCCCGCGGCGGCATCCGGCGGTGGCGTCATTCCCAGTTGAGTCCAGGCAGCGGCGGTGGCCACACGACCTCGCGGCGTCCGGGCGATCATCCCGGCACGGACCAGGAAGGGCTCGCACACTTCTTCCACCGTCGACGGTTCCTCGCCCACAGCGACGGCCAGCGTCGACACGCCGACGGGCCCGCCGCCGAATGAACGCACCAGCGCACTCAGGACGGATCGGTCGAGTCGGTCCAAGCCCAACTGGTCCACGTCGTAGACAGCCAAGGCGGCCTGAGCGACGTCCATGGTGACGATTCCGTCGGCGCGAACCTCCGCGAAGTCACGAACCCGTCGCAGCAATCGGTTCGCGATACGCGGCGTCCCCCGCGAGCGTCTCGCGATTTCGGCGCCGGCGTCAACTTCGAGATTGACTCCCAGAATTCCCGCCGAGCGCATCAGAATCTGTTGCAGCTCTTCGGGTTCGTAGAAGTCCATGTGCGCGGTGAATCCGAAGCGGTCGCGCAACGGGCCGGTGAGCGCACCGGATCGGGTTGTCGCACCGACCAACGTGAATGGTGCGACCTCCAGAGGAATCGACGTGGCGCCGGGCCCCTTACCGACGACGACGTCGACGCGGAAGTCCTCCATCGCCAGGTACAACATCTCCTCGGCCGGACGAGCGATTCGGTGAATCTCGTCGATGAACAACACGTCGCCCTCGACGAGATTGCTCAGCATCGCCGCCAAGTCGCCGGCGCGTTCGAGCGCCGGCCCGGACGTCAGCCGCAGGGAGGAGCCCAACTCCCCCGCGATGATCATCGCCATCGACGTCTTTCCGAGTCCGGGCGGACCGGACATCAGGATGTGGTCAGGCGTGCTGCCACGAAGTTTTGCTCCGGTGAGCACGAGCTGCAATTGCTCGCGGACCCGGGGCTGCCCGATGAAGTCGTCGAGACTCTTGGGGCGCAAACTTGCTTCGACGTCGCCGTCTCCCGCCACCAATTCGGCAGAGACCTGCGATTCGTCGTCGAAATCGTCGATCGGATCGAAGTTCATCGAGTCTTACCGAGCAGCGACAGGGCAGAACGCAGTGCTACCGACGTAGTGGCCTCGGGCGATTCCGCCAGAACCGAATCCGTGGCCTGCTCGGCCTGCTTGATCGGGAAACCCAAACCTTCGAGAGCTTCGACGATCTGATCGCGGATCGAACTACCGGCGACGACACCGGAGGCCGCGCCGGCCGTCGTCGCAACCGCGTCGACCTTGTCGCGCAATTCGACGACCATGCGCTCGGCACCACGTTTGCCGATGCCGGGGACCCTCGTCAACGCCGTCAGGTTGCCTTCCGACAGTGCGCGCCGTAATGCGTCGGGTTCGAGAACTGCGAGAGTTGCCATCGCCAGGCGCGGCCCGACTCCCGAGACCGTCTGCAAGAGGCTGAACAGGTCCTTCGACTCGGTGTCGGAAAATCCGTAGAGCGTCATCGAGTCTTCGCGAACGATCATCGTCGTGAACAGGCGTGCTTCGCTTCCGCGATGGAGCGCACCGAGCGTCACGGGGGTGGCGTTGACCCGATAGCCGACACCCGACGCTTCGATGACCGCATGGTCGAGCGCAATATCGAGTACCTCGCCGCGTACCGACGCGATCATCGTGAACCTGCCTTCTTCGTCTCGGCCAATTTTGCCTGATACTTACGCATTTGTTCGGCGGCCATCGCCTCGGCGCGGGCCATTCGCTCGATCATGGGCGCTCGCCAGCAGTGACAGATCGCCAGCGCCAGAGCGTCGGCGGCGTCGGCCGGTTTCGGCGCCGTCTTCAGATTCAGGATTCGAGTCACCATCGCGGTGACCTGCGCCTTGTCTGCGTTACCGCTACCGGTGACGGCGGCCTTCACCTCGCTGGGCGTGTGGAAACACACCGGGATTCCGCGTCTGGCGGCAGCGAGCGCCACAACTCCGCCTGCTTGCGCCGTCCCCATCGCGGTACTGACGTTGTGCTGCGCGAACACACGCTCGATCGCGACAACCTCCGGCTTGTACTGCTCGATCCACAGTTCAGCCGCATCGGAAATCCGTAGGAGCCGAGATCCGAGATCCATCTCTGCCGGGGTCCGCACCACGTCGACGGCAATGGGGCGCACTTTCCTGCCGTTGCTCCCGTCGACCACACCCAACCCGCAGCGAGTCAAGCCTGGGTCCACTCCGAGCACGCGCACTTTGTCACACCTCTCCATACCGAACAGCTGTTCGATAGCTTAGCGGTGCGCGGGACTACTGCCCCGCATCAACACGCAACCCGGCCGTGACGAGGACGTCAGGGCCGGGTTGAGTTGAAAGGCAATCAGTCTTCGAGGGCCGCGAGAACCTCGTCGGACAGATCGATGTTGGTGTAGACGTTCTGCACGTCGTCCGAGTCTTCGAGTGCGTCGACGAGCTTGAAGATCTTGCGTGCGCCGTCGACATCCAGGGGAACCTCGACGGAAGCGCGGAAATCGGCTTCGGCCGAGTCGTAGTCGATGCCGGCTTCCTGCAGTGCCGAACGTACGGCAACCAGATCCTGTGGCTCACTGACGATTTCGAAGCTTTCACCGAGATCGGTGACCTCTTCGGCGCCGGCGTCGAGCACAGCCATCAGGACGTCGTCCTCCGACTGGCCGTTCTTCTCCAGCGTGACGACGCCCTTGCGAGCGAACAGGTAGGAGACCGAACCCGGGTCAGCGAGGTTGCCACCGTTGCGGGTCATCGCGGTGCGAACTTCACCGGCTGCGCGGTTGCGGTTGTCGGTGAGGCACTCGATCAGAACGGCGACGCCGTTGGGTCCGTAGCCCTCGTACATGATGGTCTGCCAGTCTGCGCCGCCCGCTTCTTCACCGGCGCCGCGCTTGCGCGCACGCTCGATGTTGTCATTGGGAACTGACGTCTTCTTCGCCTTCTGGATGGCGTCGAACAAGGTGGGGTTGCCCGTGGGATCGCCACCGCCGGTTCGTGCCGCCACCTCGATGTTCTTGATCAGCTTCGCGAAGGATTTGCCACGACGTGCGTCGATCACAGCCTTCTTGTGCTTGGTGGTGGCCCATTTTGAGTGGCCGCTCATGCGATTCAAGCCCCTTTCCTGCTGCGTTGCGCACGCCGAATGCGCGTCTTTCAGCTCTGCCGATGTTACCCGTCCCACGTCACAACTCGCTGCATCCCCCGACACGAATTGACTAAACACAGCATTGTTTGCATAGAATGCAAACATGTTGGTGCGAATAGATCACGCCTCCACAACTCCACTCGCGGAACAGATTGCCGCCGGGGTTCGTGGCTCGGTCATCCGCGGCGAAATCGGCCCGGGCGATCGACTGCCGTCCGCTCGCGCTCTCGCCGAGTCGATCGACGTCAATCTCCATACGGTCCTTCGTGCGTACGCAACACTTCGCGACGAAGGCCTGATCGACCTCCGGCGCGGACGTGGCGCCGTCATTCGCGCCGAATTCGACTCGGGAAGAACGGCTCTCAACGAATCTGCACGCGAGTTCGTTCGACAGGCCCGAAATCTGGGACTCGACACCGCGCACATGCTCGACCTCATCAAGGAGACCAGCACACAATGACGACCAGCAAGATCCGACTCTGGACAGCAGCCTCACTGACTCTGATCCCGACCCTGATCCTGGTTCTCGCGCGCTTCGCGTGGGGCGACCGGCTACCCCAGACCGTCGCGAGCCATTGGTCCGGATCGGCCCCGGACGGGTTCAGCACCACAACGACGTTCTTCGCCATTGCGCTGGCGCTTTCACTGGTGGCAGTCGTTTTCGCGTGTGTCGTCGTGGCACGTTCGAGCGCCAACGCTCCCCTGTTTCTGGCCCTCACCTCGATCTCTAGTGCGACGTTGGCGACGATCTGGATTCTGAGCGTCGCCCTCACAATCGACGCCGGAGCACCGGAAGACGCACGTATCGGTTGGTGGATTCTTGCGCCGATCGCGGCCGTGCTCGTCGGAGTTCTGGCGTATGCACTGCCTGAGCAGCAACGCGACGACCCTGAGTCACCACTTCCGACCCCGACGCTGGACACGCCGCTCGCGGCCTCCGAACGTGCAGTGTGGGTCGGGCAGGTCCGCAGCATCTGGCCGTGGATCCTCACCGCCGGCCTCGTAGTACTCGTGATCGCCACTGCCGCGTATTCGGATTGGTGGGTTGCCGTGGTTCTGGGTGTGTCGACCCTCGCGATCACGGCTTTCGCTTCGGTCACCGTGCGCGTGGACCGTCACGGTCTCGGCATCAGTTCCTGGGGCGTTCGATGGAAGAAAATCCCCATCTCGACGGTGAAGTCCGCATCGGTCGATTCGATACGTCCGGCCGAATGGGGTGGATGGGGTTACCGGATCACACCGCGCGGAACGGCCGTCACTCTCCGCTCGGGTGAGGCGATCGTGGTCACTCTCGAGAACGGACGACTGTTCGCCGTGACCGTCGATCACCCCGAAGACGGTGTGAAGCTGATCAATTCGTTGGTTCAGGCTGGCTGATTCACGAACAACACGGCAGCGGCATTGCCGGCGAGGTAGAAGCCGGCAATGCCGAACACCCATCCGATCGCACTGTCGCCGTAGCGAGACATCAACGAGTCCACCTGGCGCAGCGGCTTGTCCAGGCAGTTCCCGGCCACGAGCCGACCGCACAGAAGAATGACTGCCGGTGCGGCCATGATCAGGCAGTAACCGGCAAGTATCGACGCCGATATGACTGAGGACAGCCCAGCAGCTGTGATCATCGCGATCGCCGCCAAGTAGGGCAGCATCGTCACCAATTCGGCGGTTCCGGCTGCAATGGCCAGAAGTACGACGCTTCTCGCCGAACGACTCGAATCGAGTACCCGCTCCCGCCAGGCGTGCGTTCGATCGGCCTGACCGGATGTGCGCCGCTTTTCGGAGTCGAATCGAAAACTCGACGCGAACAACGCGATACCGAGAATCAGCTGCGCCCCGCGAGCTACCGGAGTGTCGAGAAGCGGGGCGACAACCGGCATGCCCACGTGGGCCGTCGTCCAGACGGTTACCCCGACAACAAAATAGAACGTCGTGATGACTACCAGGTAGGTCAGCAGACTGCGAACCTGCGGCCGTCCCGGTTTCAACAACATCCACACCGGGACGACCAACGTTCCGATGCTCGTACTGTCCAGCAAGGCGAGGCCGCCCAGGGTCGTGAGAAGGACGAGTTCCACGTCAGTCGTGTCGGCGCTCGGGTGTCACCGTGTCCCTCGTCCGGACTGCGTTCACGATGTCGAAAGCACCGATGATCGCCAAAATCACCCCGAGTGACCCGCCGCGAAACCAGAAGAACTCGGCGTCGCGTGCGAACAGCCAGAGACAGGCGCCACCGACGACGAGGAGAATGCCGATCATCAACTCGAAACGAATTTTCATACCTCGAGCGTGTCGTCTCGCTCGGATCCGCACATCAGCCGTCGGAACAACGCCGACCTCATCATTTGGTATGACAAGTCAGGCGCCCCGATGTGCTCTGATAAGTCTGTGGTGACCAGAAGTCGGAGCGTCGGCAAGTGGAACGATCCGCTCATCGCCATCGGTCTGTTCGCGATCGGGGTACTTCTCTACCTCGTCGGCCTGTACAAAATGTGGACCGATGTCGGAGGTGTCGCCGACGTTCCCGTCGGGGTTCGGATCGGGATGCTGGCTCTGCTGTGTGCGTTCGACTCGTTCCGCCGGGTGCGCCCGGCAACGGCCTTGGCGGCGGGGGCCGTCATCGTCGCGGTCGACGCCGCCCTTGGCCCCACTCTGCCGATGTGGCTCGTCCTCTCGGATCTCACCTACGCCGCAGTTCTGTACGGGACGGCGCGACTGGGCCGAGTGGTGTGTTCTCTGACCGCGGTGACGGTTGCCGCGCTCACCGCACTCGTTTACCTGTCCACCAGGGACGTTCGCGCTGCGGCTGGGGCGGGCGTCGTGACCGCTCTGTTCTTCGGTACGCCGGTGTGGTGGGCACTGGTCATCCGTCGACAAGTGGAACTGACCGAGGCGGAACGCGAGCGTTCCAGAGTCCACGAAGCACTCGCCGCTCTGGACCGCGAGGCCGCTGTCGCTCACGAACGCGCAACCATGGCGCGGGATCTGCATGACGTGATCGCAAGCCACCTCTCTGCCATCGCAATCCACTCCGAAGCTGCACTCTCCACCACAGCTCTCTCCGCTGAACGGGGTGAACCAGACAATGAACGACAAAATGGCTTGCGGGAGATCATCGGAGCGATCAGATCGAGCAGTCTCGCGGGCCTTTCCGAGATGCGGTCGATGATCGAACTGCTCCAGGCCGGGGACGGCGAGACGCCTGACCCGCGTTCCTCTCCTCCGAGGCTGACCGAGTTGCCCGTCGTCCTGGACGCAGCTCGGGCCGCCGGCAGCACAGTGGATGTAGCGATCGACGTCGATGCCGCCGACCTGCCGAGTGTGGTCGATCACACGGCGTATCGGATCACTCAAGAGGCGTTGACCAATGCGCTCAAGCATGCGCCTGGTGCGCCGATCTCGATGTCGATCTCTCTGCAGCACAATGCATTACAGATCGAGATCCGAAACCCGGTCGGTCCCGACATATCCAGTCCGCGGGAAGTAACGCGCGGACTTGCAAACATGCGTCATCGCGCCGAGCTGCTGGGCGGTTCACTCGAGGCAGTTCCGGTCGACGGAGAATGGACGGTATGTGCGCAGCTACCGGTCCACACACCGAACGGCACGGATCGGTGATCACCGTCGCCCTGGTCGACGACCACGCCGCGATCCGCTCCGGCCTGTCGATGATCCTGCGGCAGCATGACGACATCGATGTCGTTGCAGAAGCGGGAGACGGCGCGTCGGCGATCACCGTGACTCGCACGCATCAACCCGACGTCGTGCTGATGGACATCCGGATGCCGGGCACCGACGGCATCGAAGCGACCCGTCAGATCATCGCTACGACCCGCAGCCGCGTTCTGGTGTTGACCACCTTCGACCTCGACGAATACGTCTTCGCAGCTCTGCGCGCCGGTGCGTCGGGCTTCCTGCTCAAGACCGCGACAGCGGACGAACTGACCAGCGCCATCCGCAATGTCGCGGGCGGCGATGCGGTGCTTGCTCCCCGAGCCGCCCGCGCACTGATCGGCGAGTTCGTTCAGCGCACTCCCAAGCCCGCCGAGCCGCTCGGCCTGAGCGAGCTCACCGATCGCGAACGTGAAGTGCTCGTTCTATTGGGTATGGGTCTGTCCAACGCCGAACTGTCGCGTGAACTCGGAGTCGGTGCTCCGACGGTGAAGTCGCATGTGTCGCGAGTTCTGTCGAAGCTGCACCTCACCTCACGCGTCCAGGCGGCGATCCTTGCCCGCGAACTGGAGCTGTAGTTCAGCCGAAGTGAACTAGCGCCCTAGCCGCGCACCAGATCGACGAACATCTCGTGGACTCGACGGTCCCCGGTGACCTCGGGATGGAACGAAGTGGCGATCACCGAGCCCTGCCGAACCGCGACGATGCGACCCGCGGCCTCCCCCGCCGCGGCGGGAACCTGCGCGAGCACCTCCACACCCGGACCGACCCGCTCGACCCACGGTGCGCGGATGAAGACTGCGCGGATAGGGTCACCGATGATTCCCTCGAACTCCAGGTCGGACTCGAAGGAATCGACCTGACGACCGAAAGCGTTGCGGCGCACCGTCATGTCGATGGCGCCGAGATGTTCGGCGTCCGGCCGGGTGTCGAGTACCTCGCTGGCGAGCAGAATCATGCCGGCACAAGATCCGTAAGCCGGCAGCCCGCCGCGGAGTCGATCACGAAGCGGTTCCAGCAGCTCGAAAACCTGCAGAAGCCGGCTCATGGTGGTGGATTCGCCACCCGGGATCACGATTCCGTCGACCTTGTCGAGTTCCTCGGGTCGCCGGATGCCGACCGCGTCCGCTCCCGAATCATCGAGTGCGGCAAGGTGTTCGCGAACATCACCTTGCAGGGCGAGAACACCGATCAACGGACGAGTCATCACAGAGTTCCTGTCTTGTTCTCACGGCTGTCCTTGTTCGCACTGCTGTTCGCGTTCTCACTGCTGTCGGGTTCGCGTTCCAGGCGCGTCAAACCCTCCTGAACCACCGCTGCCACCATGTTGCCATCGCGATCGTAGATACGCCCCTGAGTGAGCGCGCGACCGAAACCTGCCGACGGTGATGTCTGGTCGTAGAGCAACCACTCGTCGGCTCGGAAGGGCCGCAGGAACCACATCGCGTGATCGAGCGAAGCCGTTTGCGTTTTCACGCCCCGGTGCGGGACTTTGGACGTTCCGAGCAAAGTCATGTCACTGAGGTACGCGAGGGTGCAGATGTGCAGCAGCGGACGATCCGGCAGAGCCTCGCGGTAGCGCATCCACACACGCTGCTGGGCGGCCAGATCCGGCGCTGACGCACTCTGCTCGGCCGGCACAATTCGGATGTCCCAGTTCTTCCATTCCTGGTAGAACTGGGATTCCGCCAACTTGGGAACGGTCTGCGCATCCGGCAAGTCCTCCGGCGCCGGAACGGAGGGCATCCGATCCTGGTGCTCGATACCGTCGTCGTCGACGTGGAACGAAGCCGACATCGTGAAGATCGTCTTACCGTCCTGGACTGCATTGACCCGACGCGTGCAGAACGAACGACCGTCGCGAATCCGGTCGACCAGGTAGACCGTCGGAATCTTCGGGTTGCCCGGGCGCAGGAAGTATCCGTGCAGCGAATGCACGTGGTAGCTCTCGTCGACGGTGCTCACGGCAGAAACCAACGACTGCCCGGCAACCTGCCCGCCGAACGTCCGTTGAAGTGCAGTGGGATGGACCGCACCACGGAAGATGTCCTTCTCCAGGTGTTCGAGCGCGAGGATCTCCTCGATACCAACCATGAGTCCTCCGGAAAGATTGACCGCATACACAGACCGCCGCACTAGGCGCGATGACGGTTCACAATATCGCCTTGGCGAGCGGGCACGGCACCATGGTGGGCGTGAGTACATTCATCCCGTCCACTCCCCTCGCTCTGGCCGAGCAGATCGCAACACTGAGCGGATCATTTCCATCGATGGCGGTAGTAGCGATCGACGGACCGGATTGTGCGCACCCGTCGCGGCTCGCGGAACTGGTCGGGGTTGCAGTCGAGTCGCACAGCAGGCCGAGTGCCGTTGTGTCACTGCACGACTACGTGCGGCCGGCGTCGCTGCGATACGAGTTCGGCCACGAGGATGCGCTGAGTTACCGCACCATCTGGTTCGATTACCCGGCTCTCGATCGTGAAGTGATCACCGCGGCCCGCACCAAACGAACGCTGTTGCCGAAACTCTGGGACGAGACCACTGATCGCTCGGCTCGCTCGATCCGTATCGCTGTCCACGAGCGCGCGGTCATCGTGATCGCCGGTCCGATGTTGCTCGGGCGCGGACTCGAGTTCGACGTCACCGTCCGCCTGGACATGAGCGAAGCTGCCATGCGGAGGCACACACCGCAGGCGGATCTGTGGACAGTCGACGCACTCCTCGAGCACCGCTCAGCGGTGTCCGAGGAGGTCGATTTCGAGGTCAGGTACGACCATCCGGCCCGGCCTGCAGTGCGCTCTCGCCGCGTTTGATTTCACAGCGGTTAATTTCACAGCGGTTGATCTCACTTCGGGCGATAGAGCCTGGTCAGGCCTTCCTGGACGACCGCGGCAACCATGTTTCCTCGGCTGTCGAAGATGCGCCCCTGCGTCAGTGCCCGGCCAAAGCCCGCCGACGGCGACGTCTGGTCGTACAACAGCCACTCGTCGGCCCGGAACGGCCGCAGGAACCACATCGCGTGATCGAGCGACGCGCTTTGCATGGCGACATCCATGTGGGGGCCGCGAGAAGAGCCGAGCAACGTCATGTCGCTCATGTATGCGAGCGTGCAGACGTGAAATACCGGGTCGTCCGGGAGCGCCTCGCGGGAACGGAACCACACTTGCTGCTGTGCGGCAGCGCCCGGACGTTTGTTGATGTCGGCCTTCGGCACCATTCGCAGGTCCCAGTCGGACCACTCGCGAGCCAACCACGCGGTCTCGGGGTCTTCCGAATCCTGGGCGATGGCCAAGGTCTCGGGGTCAGGGACGGGCGGCATCTCGTCCTGGTGCTCGATGCCTTCGTCCTGGACGTGGAAGGATGCCGACATCGTGAAAATGGCTTGTCCGTCTTGGATTCCGGTGACCAGGCGAGTCGCGAACGATCGTCCGTCGCGAACACGATCCACCAGAAAGACGGTCGGTTCCATCGGATTTCCCGGACGCAGGAAGTATCCGTGCAACGAATGAACTGAGTAGGCCGGATCGACCGTTCGTACTGCCGACACCAATGCCTGGCCGGCGACCTGGCCGCCGAAAGTACGGGTCAGGGTGGTCTCCGCGATGATTCCTCGAAAGATGTCACGCTCGAGGCGTTCCAACTCCAGAATTTCTTCGATCCTCGCCATCGATGCTCCACATCTTCCCGTGTACCGACGTCTACCGACCTTCACACAATGCCTGATGCAGCCCCGGCCACCAAAGTGGGCATCCGAAAACTGGGCATCCGAAAACACTGAGCGACGGGGCGCATCTACTCAGAACGGCGGTGGATCGTCTCCTCGATCGACGGTCCTCCTCTGGACCTTCTTCTTCATCCGCAGGTGCATTCGTATCCGCTGGCGCCGGCGTTCCCCCCGCACGCGGGCCGCCTTGTTCTCCAAACGTGAACGTCGACGCCGACCACCCTCGGGCAGTACAGGCTCGAGCATTCCTGCGAGCAGACCTGACGGCCGAGTTCGGTAACAATGTCCGGTCGCCGAGGTCAGCGTGACACTCCGGTCCGGATTCGAGGTGTGCACCCACTGACCGGAATGCTTGAGGCGGTGATGATTTCGACAATAGGCACTCAAGTTCGAGGCCACGGTCTTTCCACCACGTGCTGGATCGCGATGATCGAAAGGTTCAATGTGATCGAGATCGGAATTCCATGCCGCGACATCGCAGTGCAGCCACTGACAGCTACCCGAGATCACCCTCACCCAGGTGTCGAGGACAGCGCCCGGGCGGTACACCAGCGCCGAAGGAACTACAGGCGAGGGTACTGGCTCGCCCTCACCGGCAGACTCGAGCGCCACGTCGGCTGGTACCTTCACCTTCCGAATCAACGCACCCGCGGCGATGTCACGCGCATGCTCTGCACTGATCACTCCGTAACCGTCGAGGTGAGCCGGTTCGTCTGCACCTGGTGAGTCACCGCCCTGGAGTGCGGATTCCACCATGACCACGTGCACTAATGGCCGACGCACCACAACAATCCCGCTGCGGTCTTGTGGGCAGTCGGCCCGGTCGCAATCGCACGGCAGAATTGTCGACCCAGCTACCAACGCTCCCAAGGCGTCGGCTCGTCGCTGCTCGTATTTACGGGAATCGTGTCGACACACCGACATCGCCAACTCCCGCAACCGACCGTCGAAAGCCCGTGCGTCCTCCGCCGGAATACTCCCCAAGATCCGCGCCATTCCATCTTCGGCAGCGCTCACACCCACGAATCGATCAGCCAGGGCACGGCGTCGACGCTCCCGCATCCCCTCCGGATCCACCACGGCGACGATTCGGTCGATGACCGCCGTCAATCGGCGGCCGGTCAGGCCGGTACCGCCATGTATCGGTGGTGCTGAAATCTTCTCGAGGAGTTGCCGTTCCACCTCGTCTATCAATTCGTCATCGACGTTGGCTGTAGCGGAGTCGATCAATCCGACTCGATACAAGTCCAGTTCTCCGCGTGCCATAGCGGCACGTGTGCGATGGAGTCGAGTCTTCAGCGAAAAGCCGAGGCCGATCAACTTTCCCGCCGCGGCACGGCCCATGGTCAACGCTGCGCCGAGCTCGGCCTCAGCTAGTTCATACGCGGTGGACGACCACGCGCCGACATCGGAGTGTTCAGCGCTGCGACGCTCGAAAAACTCGGCAATGGCAGCGAGTTTCCGTTCCACGAGCATCGACTCGCGCGCATGCAGTTCGGCAATGAGATCGATGAGGGCGCAGTCGGATTCAGCACCGAACAGCTGCGCTGCGGTACCCGAACTTCCTACTCCGTCATCAAACATTCCTCCACAATATTCGAAACTATGTTCGAACTTCTACAGTTTCCAGAAATCAGTCCGAAGAATCCCGTTTGACCGAAAATTGTTGCGGAGCAACCCTTGCGGCCACTCTTGTTCCAGCGACGGATTCCCTACTGAACCAGAGCGTTGACAATGCGGGAGACTTCGGCCGGGTAGATGGGGCGGTCGGACCTACCCGTCGATACCCAATGGACTGGACTACCTTCGTCGAGGACTCGGAGTTGCACGTCGAGCGGAAACGCATCGATGTCAGCTGAGTCGACTGCAAAGACATGGACAATCTCATGCCCAAGTCGCCCCTCGAACTCGAAGATATTCTCGACGACCTCGAGCAACTCGACGCTTCCCAGCGTGACGCCTAGTTCCTCCGCGAACTCGCGTCGCAGCGCTGCCTCGGCCGTCTCACCGAACTCGATACCGCCACCGATCAATCGATGGAAGTTCTCCCCCGTGACAGAGTCCGTGCCGTCGAGCATGAGTACGTGACCGGAACGGACAGGTATCCCCAGTGAGATGTTGCGAATTGACGACATACGACACAGTTTAGGTGGCCAACTCGAGCACCATTTTGAATCCGACGACAGTGAGTATCACCAAAAGTGATGGGGTGGGCGCAAATACGACTTGGACTTGCCGAGACTCCCGATGACAGACTCGAACATCATTCCCAGACAAAAGAATCCATTGAGGACCTCGATGAACGACGCCAGTACCTGGACCGCACGACTCGCCGCACTCGACCTGGCGCTTCCGCCGGTCGCTACCCCGGCAGGCTCCTACCTCCCCGCCGTTCGGACGGGGGCATACGTCTACACGTCGGGGCAATTGCCGCTCGTCGACGGCACCACGACGTGCATCGGCAAGCTAGGTGAAGGCGTATCCGTCGAAGACGCCGCCCAGGCTGCGCGATTGTGCACTCTCAACGGACTCGCGGCCGTCGACGCCTTGGTCGGGCTCGACCGCATCGTTCGCGTCGTCAAGGTCGTTGGATTTGTTGCTTCCGGATCCGGATTCTCCCAGCAACCCCAGGTGATCAACGGTGCGTCCGACCTGCTGGCCGAGATCTTCGGTACCGCAGGACAACACGCACGCTCCGCGATCGGCGTCGCAGAACTCCCCCGCAACAGTGCCGTCGAGGTGGAATTCGTGTTCGAGGTCTCCGACAGCATCTGACGGTCCGACCCCCACACGAGAAAGGGGCGGCGGGTTGCTTCTGCAACCCGGCGCCCCTTCGGTGTCGAAAACCTTCAGGCACTGGGCCCGGTCGTCAAACCTGGTGTCACCAGCCGCGCTCTGCGAGGCGGTGTCCAACCGGCAGGTCGTCGACGTTGATGCCGACCATTGCCTCGCCGAGTCCGCGCGAGACCTTGGCGAGCACGTCCGGGTCGTCGTAGAACGTGGTGGCCTTGACGATGGCCTCGGCGCGCTGCTTCGGGTTGCCGGACTTGAAGATGCCCGATCCGACGAACACGCCCTCGGCGCCGAGCTGCATCATCATGGCAGCGTCTGCCGGGGTGGCGATGCCGCCGGCGGTGAACATGGTGACAGGCAGCTTGCCGGCCTTGGCGACCTCGACGACCAGCTCGTACGGGGCCTGCAGTTCCTTGGCAGCGACGTACAGTTCGTCTTCGCTCAGCGACGTCAACCGGCGGATCTCGCCGCGGATGGTGCGCATGTGGGTGGTGGCGTTGGAGACGTCTCCGGTGCCGGCTTCACCCTTCGAGCGGATCATGGCGGCACCTTCGTTGATGCGACGCAGCGCTTCGCCGAGGTTGGTGGCGCCACAGACGAAGGGAGCGGTGAACTTCCACTTGTCGATGTGGTTGGCGTAGTCGGCCGGGGTCAGGACCTCGGACTCGTCGATGTAGTCCACGCCGAGGCTCTGCAGGATCTGCGCTTCGACGAAGTGACCGATGCGTGCCTTTGCCATGACGGGGATGCTGACGGTGGAGATGATGCTGTCGATCATGTCCGGGTCGCTCATGCGCGAGACGCCGCCCTGTGCGCGAATGTCTGCGGGGACCCGCTCGAGTGCCATGACGGCGACGGCGCCTGCGTCTTCGGCGATCTTGGCCTGCTCAGCGGTGACCACGTCCATGATCACACCGCCCTTGAGCATTTCAGCCATGCCGCGCTTGACGCGTGCGGTGCCGATGGCGGTGGTGGGGGCAGAGTCGGGGGTGCTCACAGCAAACTCCTGCAGTAGTGGCGTGACAAAAGAAACGAGGCACGGCGAACACACGAGTTCATTCGCACGGAGGCCTCTGGCCAGAACTCTAGGACCAACCGGCCTTCGATTCCGTATCCAATTTGCCATTGCTGGCCTTAAATGGCCGCGGCACCTGATCTGCCGAATGGATCAGCGGATGGAACGCACTTCAGGATCCTCGGTACCGTCCGCGATCGTCGCCGCTTCCACCAGGAGGTTTGCCAGGTCCAACGGGTAGACGGGCTCACCGGACTTGGCTAGTCGGCGGATCTCGTCGGCACTGCACCAGCGATGGCCCGTAATCGCGCGCTGCTCCAATTCCGTATGGCCTTGGAAGACCGGCTCGAAGCCGTGAGTGCGCGTTGCGAAGAACAGCTCTTCCGAACGGATCAGCTCACCATCGAACGGGAAAATCGCCACACGACGCCAGAGCGGACCTCGCAGATTCTCCGGAGCCACGACGAATCCGGTCTCCTCCTCGATCTCACGAACGGCAGCGGCCCGCAGATGTTCACCGCGTTCGAGCCCGCCGCCGACGGTGAACCAGAAGTACGTGTTCGGGATCTGAGGATCGTGCCCGCGCAGCAGCAGCACCCGATCGTCCTCGTCCAGCATCACCACGCGCGCGGAGGTCCGCGACGTATCGACGGTGATGCCCTCGGGCACCGCGGCCGCGGTGGTGCGCTCGGAGATCTCGAAATACTGAGGTAGCGGCGCCGTTCCGCCGAGGTGAAGCCAGCGAACAAGTCGACGCGTACGGAGTGCAAGGGTGTCTCGCACCGCGTCGTTGTGGAACCGTCTGGCGATCAGAACCCGCGCTTCGGCGTCGGCCAGCTCGGCCACCAGTTGAGGTCGCAGCGACGTCGTGCCGTAGGCGGCTAGAGCGTTGGACAACCGGTTCTCCGCGAGTTCTCGGTCTTGCCGGTCTGCCCGTTCAGCGGCGTCCGCCAAGGTGACGAATCTGCGGGCGTCGTCGGCGCTCATGTCCACGGCCGCCGCGCGGACCACCGCTGCACGGCGGGACAGCGCCGCATCGAGCGCCAACCAGGACTGATCAGAACGCACATGCAGCCGATCGAGTCGATTCGCCGTCCCATAGGCCCACAGCCCGACGACCAGGACGACGGCGGCGACAAGTCCGAGAATGAAGATCGTCAAAGCGGAAAAGGTCATGACCCCACCACACGAACGCCGGTTCCGCCGACCGTGACGGTCTCGTAGACACGCAGGATCTGCTCGGCAACCACCGGCCAGTCGTACTCGGCGACAACACTTGTCGCGGTGTTGACCAGAGCACGGCGTCGGTCCGGATCGCCGAGAACGGAATCGATTGCCTCGGCCAGGGCATCGGAGTTCCCGATGGGGACCAGCAAGCCGGCCTGGCCGTCGCGAAGAACACGGCGGAAGGCGTCCAACTCACTCGCGACGACGGCGGTACCGGCCGCCATGGCCTCGACAAGCACGATCCCGAAGCTCTCACCGCCGAGATTGGGCGCGCAGTAGACGTCCACACTGCGAAGTGCCGACGCTTTCTCCTCGTCGCTGACCTGCCCGAGCAGTCGGAGATGCTTGAAGTACTTGCCCGCCTCTTTGCGGAGTTTTTCCTCGTCGCCGCGCCCGACCACGATCACTTCGAGATCAGGATGACGCTCGACCAACTCCGGCAGTGCACCGAGGAGGACGGCCATCCCCTTGCGCGGTTCGTCGTAGCGGCCGAGGAACAGAATGGTTCCACCCTCGCGCGGATAGCCGGGCAACATGTCGGCCTCGGCAAACGCGGCGACGTCGACGCCGTTGGGTATTTCGACCGCGTCGGATCCGAGGGACTCGACCTGCCAACGACGCGCCAACTCCGAGACAGCGATCCGGCCACTGATCTTCTCGAGATACGGAGCCAGGACACCCTGAAAAGTGCTCAGCACCAACGACTTCGTGGTCGACGTGTGGAAGGTGGCCACGATCGGGCCTTCCGCGATACGCAACGCGAGCATGGACAGACTCGGCGCATTGGGTTCGTGGATGTGCAGAACGTCGAAGTCACCTTCCGCGATGAACTTGCGGAGGCGGGCATTCGCCGTCGGGCCGAAGGACAATCGTGCAACCGAACCGTTGTAAGGAATCGCGACGGCTTTACCCGCGGAGACCACAAAATCCGGCAACTCGTCATCGTCGGACGACGGCGCAAGCACGCTCACCTTGTGGCCGCGTTCGATCAGCACCTCGGCCAGATCCACCACGTGCGCCTGCACCCCGCCGGGGACGTCGAAGGAGTACGGGCAGATCATGCCGATTTTCATTCACCCTCCATGCGGGCGAGCCGCGATTCGGAGAGATCCGAGCGCCACAGCGGCTGAAGCATGTGCCAGTCAGCGGGGTGCTCTGCGATGTTGACCGCGAACCGGTCGGCCAGTGCCTGTGTGGCCGGGCCAACGCCGCCGGAAACGTCGATCGGCGGGTCGATCTTGAAACCCCACCCGTCGGGAGTGAACCAGCAGTGGACCGGTAGAAGCGGCGCTCCGGTGTCGATCGCGAGCTTCGCCGGGCCTGCGGGCATGCGTGTGGGTTCTCCGAAGAACGTGACGGGAACACCCTTCTTCGCCAGATCGCGCTCCCCCAGCAGGCACACGATCTTGTTCTCACGCAGATGCTTGGAGAGTTCGACGAACGGAGGATGCTCTCCGCCGCTGAGCGGGAAGATCTCGAAGCCGAGACTCTCGCGATAGTCGACGAACCGTTCGTACAGGGATTCGGGTTTGAGCCGCTCGGCCACCGAGGTCAATCCACCCCACTGCTGAACGCACCACACGCCGGCCATGTCCCAGTTGCCACTGTGGGGCAGCGCCAGCACTGCGCCATGACCTGCCGCCATCGCTTTTTCCAGATGTTCCTGGCCCTCGACCAGCGCATGCAACGCCTTACCGGTGGCGACCAGGTCCATCGACGGTAGACGGAACGCCTCACGCCAGTACCGGGCATACGAGCGCATCGAATCCTTGATCAGCTGATCCGGGACTTCCTCCGGTGTCGTCCCCAGAACTCTCGCGAGATTCTTCCTGAGTTGTTCGGGTCCGCCCTTGCGTACCGCGAAATCCGCTCCGGCGTCGAACAGCTTGACTGCCACCGATTCCGGCAGGCTTCGCACCAACCGCCAACCCGCGGCGTATCCCAGATCAGTTGCACGCTCGGCAAAACTCATTGCTCTGCCTCGCCTTCCGTCTGGGGCCCACCATCTGATTCGGGCTCGCCGTCGGTGCTCGACTCACCTTCGACCGTCGATGCGGCCGGGGCGATCGGCAGAAGTTCCCGGGCGCCAGGTGAATTGCGGACCGCGAGCACTCGCTGGAAGACAGTGACGATACTTCCGGCGGCAAGTACCCACATCGCGATGTGGATTGCCCACGGTAGACCCATGCCCGTAAGGCCCGATCCGACCAACACGATGATCAGCCGGTCCGGACGCTCGATCCAACCACCGTCGGCAGTCAGCCCGCTCGCCTCGGCACGTGCCTTCGCGTACGAGATGACCTGCGAGGTGACGAGGCAGATGAGCGTCGCCACGAGAAGCCACTTGCTGTTCTCGTGGTAGACCGCCCACCACGCAAGGCCGGCAAAAATCGCACCGTCGGCCACGCGATCACAGGTGGCGTCCAGGACGGCCCCGTAACGCGTTCCGCCGCCGCGAGCACGGGCCATGGCGCCGTCGAGCATGTCGAACATGACGAAGAACCAAATGAAGATGGTCCCCCAGAACAGGTGTCCGGACGGAAACAGCGTCACCGCCCCCGCGACACTCGCCACCGTGCCGATCACCGTCACCGCGTCTGGCGTCAGACCTGTCTTGACCAGCGCCTTCCCCATAGGTGCCGTCACCTTGGACACCGACTCGCGTCCGAAGAAGCTCAACACCGCAGGAAACCTCCCCCTCGTGAGTTCCGGATTGGAACTCGTCGCAGCACAGCATCCTGCCATGAAGCCGGACGCATCGATCTATTGTTGCCAGGCACCGGCGAGTAGTCCCCTGGTCTCCCGCAGCAGTTGCGGCATCACCTTCACCCCGCCGAGCACGGTGATGAAGTTGGCGTCGCCACCCCAGCGGGGCACTACGTGTTGATGAAGGTGCTCGGACAACGAACCGCCCGCAGCGGCACCGAGATTCAGGCCGACATTGAATCCGTGAGGATTCGACACACTCTTGATCACCCGCAGCGCACGCTGGGTGAACGCCATCAGCTCGGCGCTCTCCTCCGGCGTCAGATCTTCGAGAGCCGCGACCTTGCGATACGGAACCACCATGAGATGCCCGGGGTTGTACGGGTACAGGTTCAGAACCGCATAGACATGCTCACCGCGGGCAACGATGAGCCCTTCTTCGTCCGACATCTTCGGGATGTCGATAAACGGCTCACCCGTCGTACCCGGGGTGTTGGGCGCCTCGGTGATGTACGACATCCGATGCGGCGACCAAATGCGCTGCAAATGGTCAGGGTCGCCGACGCCGTGGTCGATCAGCGAACCTGGTCCCTCGTCACCGGGGGCGCTCACTGCGCCACGCTTGGCTGCACCAGTTCGGCTGTCGGCGAGGCGTTCTCGCGACGGCTGATCCACTCGGTGATGATCCGGACGGCGTCGTCGACGGGAATTCCATTGATCTGGGTTCCGTCGCGGAAGCGGAAACTGACCGCGCCGGCTTCCACGTCACGCTCGCCCGCCAGGAGCATGAACGGGACCTTCTGCGTGGTGTGGTTACGGATCTTCTTCTGCATGCGGTCGTCACTGAAGTCCACCTCGGCGCGCACACCGGCAGCCTTGAGCTTCTTCGTGACGTCGAACAGGTGATCGGCGAATGCCTCCGCCACCGGGATTCCGACGACCTGCACCGGCGCCAGCCACGCCGGGAAAGCGCCGGCGTAGTGCTCGGTCAGAACGCCGAAGAACCGTTCGATCGAGCCGAACAGAGCGCGGTGGATCATGACCGGACGAGTCTTGACGCCGTCGTTGCCGGTGTACTCGAGTTCGAACCGCTCGGGCAGGTTGAAGTCGAGCTGAATGGTCGACATCTGCCAGGTACGGCCGAGTGCGTCCTTGACCTGAACGGAGATCTTGGGACCGTAGAACGCGGCTCCGCCCGGGTCCGGCACCAGAGTCAGGCCGGAAGCTTCGCCGACCTCGGCGAGCGTTGCGGTCGCCTCTTCCCAGACGTCGTCGCTACCGACGAACTTGTCGGGGTTCTTGGTCGACAGCTCGAGGTAGAAGTCGTCGAGGCCGTAATCCTTGAGCAGGTTCAGCACGAACTGCAGCGTGGTGGTCAGCTCGTCTCGCATCTGCTCACGGGTGCAGTAGATGTGAGCGTCGTCCTGCGTCATGCCGCGCACACGGGTCAAACCGTGGATGACGCCGGACTTCTCGTAGCGGTAGACCGAGCCGAACTCGAAGAGCCGCAAGGGCAATTCACGGTACGAACGTCCGCGAGCACGGAAGATCAGGTTGTGCATCGGGCAGTTCATCGGCTTGAGGTAGTAGTCCTGGCCCGGCTTACGCACGGTGCCGTCCTCGTTGAGTTCCTCGTCGACGTGCATCGCCGGGAACATGCCGTCGCGGTACCAGTCGAGGTGACCGGAGACCTCGTACAGATGGCCCTTGGTGATGTGCGGGGTGTTGACGAACTCGTAGCCGGCCTCGATGTGGCGGCTGCGGGAGTAATTCTCCATCTCGGTGCGGATGATGCCGCCCTTGGGATGGAAGACCGGCAGACCGGAGCCGAGTTCGTCGGGGAAGCTGAAGAGGTCCAGTTCGGTACCGAGCTTGCGGTGATCGCGACGCTCGGCCTCGGCGAGCAACTCGAGGTACTCGTCCTGAGCCTCGGTGGACTCCCACGCGGTGCCGTAGACACGCTGAAGATCGGCGTTGTCCTGATTTCCGCGCCAGTACGCGGCGGAGCTACGCGTCAGCTTGAACGCCGGGATGTGCTTGGTGGTCGGAATATGCGGACCGCGGCACAGATCGGACCAGATCTTGTCGCCGGTACGGGGATCGACATTGTCGTAGATGGTCAGCTCGTTGCCGCCCACCTCCATGATCTCGGGATCGTCGATTCCGGACTTGTCGTCGATGAGTTCGAGCTTGAAAGGCTCGCCGGCCAACTCGACCCGGGCGTCCTCGATCGAATCGACCACTCGACGCGAGAAGCGCTGCGATCCTTTGATGATCTGCTTCATGCGCTTTTCGAGCTTGGTCAGATCTTCCGGAGTGAACGGACGATCCACCGCGAAGTCGTAGTAGAAGCCGTCTTTGATCGGCGGCCCGATGCCCAGCTTCGCTTCGGGGAATTCCTTCTGGACCGCCTGAGCGAGGACGTGGGCCGCGGAGTGTCGGATGACGCTGCGACCGTCTTCGGTGGATGCCGCGACCGGCTCGACGTCGACATCGACCTCAGGAGTCCACGACAGATCCTTGAGCGTTCCCTCGCCGTCCCGCACGACGACGATCACGTCGGGCCCCTTCGTGGGGTATCCGGCTTCGCGCACTGCAGTCCCGGCGGTCGTCCCCGCGGGCACCCGAAGTGGGGCGGCTGAGTGCTCTGGCGCGGGACTGGTCACGGCGATGTGCTCCTAAGGTATTGCGACAAGTTAAGGCAGGCGTCGTACCCACTGCGAGCACGCGCACGATCATGTTATCGGCCCTACCGACATGTCGAGACAACCGAGTGAAGGAAACCGACCTCGTTCAGCTCACAGTGGCGACTCGAGCCACGAGTAGTCCAGTCCTACCCATGTCCCGATCAGGCCGAAGGTGCCGAGCACCCACAAAGTCGCCAGGACGAACACTGTGGTGAACAGAACGCCCAACCCTTTGACGAACAGCGACTGCTTGCCGAACCATTCCATGAACCTGTCGTATCGAGCCTTCGCAAAATGAAGGAGTCGATGAGCCCAGGCGAACTCCGACGCCAGGATGCCCAGGCCGGCGAACACGATGAGCCATCCGGGGCCGGGGTACGGAATAGCTATGACACCTGCGGCGAGCACGATCACGCCTACGACTCCGACGCCGATGCGGTACGCAAGATTGAGGGTGGGCCGCGCGGCGATTCCAGCGCGCCACCGCTCCCAGCGGGACTCTGCGTCTTGGAAGACGGACAGGTCTGAATCGTCGACGGGAGAATCGACCTTTTCGGTACTCAAGTCGGTCACCTTTTCCGTCGCGAAATGTCTCTTCGACCAGGCTACCGAAATCGTCGACCGGCGACCTGCGACGACGTTCTGCATGTCGAAATAACTGTGCTCTCGAACATCTGTGCTCTCGAACGACTGAAGGCGTCCCCGATGATCGGGAACGCCTTCAATGTTTCTGTGGTCCCGGCTGGGATCGAACCAGATGTGATATACCTGCTCGGAGCAGCTAACTATATGGTCAGAGGCACCAAGGAGTGCCACACCGTGCCAAGAAATGCCAACTTCTGACACTCTAGGGCCCACGTAGGGCCCACAAAATCAAGGAAAACAGCTGAATGGCCAGAAAAGTCTTCGGAGGCATTGAAAAGTTGCCGTCAGGCCGGTACCGAGCCCGCCACCCCGACCCCACTCCGGGGAGCGCGGAACGTATCCCTGCACCCAGCACGTTCAGCACGAAAGGTGCGGCACAGACCTGGCTGAACACGCAGCAGGACGCAATCGCCAGGGGAACCTGGGTGCACCCAGATGACGCTGCCGTGGCACAGCAGGCCACTCAGGCCGAGAAGGCACGTAAAGCTGTCGCGTTCGGTGTGTACGCCAAGAAATGGGTCGCCACCAGGACCAATAGCAAGGGCGAGCCGCTACGCCCCCGCACCCGCAAGGAATACGAGCGGATGCTTGGCACAACCGGATCGCTATTCCATTGGTCGGCAACACCCATCAACGAAATACGCCCCGACGCAGTCCGCGAGTGGCGATCTGAACTACTCGCAACGGGCAAGGCCACGGCCACAGCGAGGGCCTACGACTTAATGAAATCGATATTGAAAACAGCCGTAGAAGATGGCCTGATCAGCGCAAACCCTTGCAAAATCAAGGGTGGCTCGCTTACTACCACGGGGAAGTCCACAACGCCTCCGACCGAGGTCGAGCTGGACATCGTCATCGAAAAGATCGTGCCGAAGTACAAACCATTCGTGATCATCGCCGCCGCCGGTGGCCTGCGATTCGGCGAGGTAATCGGGTTGACCAGCGACGATGTGGCCGTTGAGTGCGACGGCGACGGCGAGGTGGACGCGGTGCGGATCGCTGTAGTGCGCAGCATCGTCGAAGGCAACGGCATCGCCAAGGTAGCCGGGCCTCCGAAGAGCGCCGCAGGGCGACGAATCATCGCTATTTTCGGCCACGACGCCCGGATAGTGGCCGCCCACGTCGAGTCCGTGAAACCGGGTGCATTGCTGTGGACAGACCGTAACGGTGGCTACGTGTCACAAAGCACCGTGAATAACCACTGGCGGAAGGCAAGGGCAGCAGCAGGGCGCTCTGACCTTGCGTTTCACTCTTTACGCCACTATGCAGGAACTCGCTACGCGCAAACCGGCGCGACCGTGGCCGAGACTATGGCGAGATTGGGACACAGCAGCGTCAAGGCCGCAATGCGCTACCAGCATGCCGGTACTCGTGACGACGAACTCGCCAGGCGCGCTTCACGTCGGTAACACCGGCTACCACCCCGCACCACGTCAGTGCGAGGGGGTTTCTCCACTGACGACGGGTGGTTCGTCGTGCCCAGCCGCTACGCGCGCAAATCACACCGTCCGCGTCCTACAGCCGCCACCGCACCCCGGCCGGGATCAACCGACTGCCCGCCTGGATTGTTCATAAGGGCACACCCCTCCCTCTCGCTCAAAGACCTCCCGTCGCGCAGTGCTGCACCGCGGCCCGAAAACTACTGCGCGCCGGCCTTGCCGGGGAAATCGGCCACCGCGACCTCCACAAGCCGGCGCCGAGTTCGGGCGACACAGCCCGTCTGCTACCTAATACATGCCATCGCCAAGGCCGAGCTTGCGGTCCCGTTCGTCGGGAAGCTTGACGCGACAACCGCCGCTTTTGATCGATCAGACCCGATGCCGCATCAAGATGACATTACGGGTGGCTGCGCCTCACTGTCGCTGCCCCCACCGACCAACCTTCGGTTAGCGCAACATAGGCTTCTCAGTCGATTGCAGTTGAGCCGTACGCACACAAGGGGACGAATTGCCTAACGAATCCAACGTCCTTGACCAGCTGATTTCGCGGATCGACGATGAGACGCTGCGAGCACGACTGGCCCAGGAGGTTGACCTCTTGCGCGGCTCTCGACGTTTCGGGCTGGTATTCGACAGGCACTTGCCCGAGTCGGTCCGCCTTCCCGAGCATCCAATCCGCAAGGGCATCCGAGTGGCGCTACGCGATGAGTCGTCCACCGAGACATGGATAGTGGACAGGTTCACAGACCGGACTCGCGAGGTAGCAGTTCTCAGCGGCGAGGGGGGCGAGCACCATATCTCCGAGCTGGTCGTTGTCCGGGAGTTCGGGGAGCGGATCTATCCCGGACTGCGATCGCTCGAGCGGATCGAGAACGGCCACGCGGACGCGCCGTGGCACGTCGTGATCAACGGCGAGAACTTCCATGCCCTGCAGGCTCTCCGGTCTACGCATCACGAGAAGGTCGATCTGATCTATATTGACCCGCCGTACAACACCGGCGGGAAACGATCGTGGCTTTATAACGACCGATTCGTCGACAGCAGTGACCGTGCAAGGTCGTCAAAGTGGCTTTCATTCATGGAGCGCCGACTCAATGTTGCATGGCACCTGCTCAAGCCATCCGGGGCGATCATGGTGTCGATTGGCGACGACGAACAGCACCGCCTCCGCATGCTGATGGACCAGGTTTTCGGCGCTGAAAACTGTGTAAACGTGATCACCGTAGAGATGTCGACGACCTCAGGTCCGAAAACGGTTAACGCGCAGCAGGGCACGATCGTGAAAAACGTCGAGTATGTCGTGATCTATCGCAAGAGCGATGAGTTCGATCGTGTACCCCACACGCCGCTACTGGACAGTGTTGATGGTTGGGCACCTAACTACACAATGTGGCTGTATCCAGACGGTTCTGTCGGAGCCCTTTCCGACGAGCTACTCGGGGCTGAAGACGTGCGCATTGATATCGAGAGGTACGGCCTACTGACGCGCAGGGGCTTCAGCATGAAGAGCATGGACAAGCTCCTCGCGGTGTCTGATGCTGCGCAGAGATTCATTGAAGAGAATGTTGACCGGATTGCGCGAACAGATCGCCTTCCCGTCAGCTGTCGTGGCCAATGCCCTCCTGTAGGCAAATACATCACCTTTCAGGCTGAGAATCGGAGCTACATACTCACGACACTGCCCAGCGGCACAGAGGTGCAGGTGATGCCGCTGGCCATGAACTATCGCTGGAGCGATGACCATAAGTCACGATATGGCCGGACCGTGATCCGAGGTGACCTGTGGAAGGGCTTTTTCAAGGACATGGCGCGGGTCGATCAAGAGGGGGGCGTTCCGTTCAACAACGGGAAGAAGCCCCGAAGGCTGGTCGAACAGCTGATACGCTGGGCGAACAACGCGCCTGACAGCATCATCGTTGACTTCTTCGGTGGTTCTGGCACCACGACCGAGGCGGTTATGCGCCTCAATCGAGAAGACGGCGGTAGCCGCCAGTCCATCCTGGTCACGAACAATGAGGTGGCAATCAGCGAGGCGAGCATGTTGCGTTCGCTCGGTGTCCACCACGGTGATCCTGACTGGGAGGCACGAGGTGTATTCGAGAACGTATGCCGGCCACGGATCTCCACCGTTGTCACCGGCACGCGTCCCGACGGTTCGATGTACTCCGAAGGTCTCCCTGCGAATGTCGAGATGTTCGACCTGACATATCTGGACCCCGGCCTAGTCCGCCGTGGGCATGAGTTCGAGTCGGTCGCTCCACTGATGTGGCTAGAAGGCGGCGCGCGCGGCCCTCGAATAGGTGAGGTGCCCGATGAGGGTTGGGCGCTCACCGACACGTACGGCGTCTTGTTCGACATCGACGTGCTGAGTGCGTTCGCTGCTGCTGCCACTGACGCAGCCACCAGTGGGAAACCGGCTGCTGTGGTGTTCATCATCACTGACTCCGAAGCCGAATATCAGCATGCAGTCGAGCGGCTCCCCGTAGGCATTGAGACCGTCCAGCTCTACGAGGACTACCTGTCGAACTACACCATCAACATCGCTGGTGGTGCGCGATGAAGTTCACGCTGGAGTCTTACCAGAGCACTGCGGTCGAGTCGGTCCTGACGAATCTCGCGAAGGCACGTGCTGGCTACCTCGAAGACCGTGAACGCACAGCAGTCGGCCTAACCGCGCCCACAGGTGCGGGAAAGACCGTGGTCGCCACGGCCGTGCTCGAAGGCATCTACAAGGGCACCCCGACACGCCAGCCGAATCCGAAGATGACGGTTTTGTGGATCACTGACGATCGGTCACTCAACGCCCAGACCATCAACAAGATCACCCAGGCGTCGGGCGGTGTAATTGACATCACCCGCATCCGCTACGTCGGCGACGACGACCATCGCACCCTCGAACCCGGGGTGATCTACTTCGTTCATATCCAGGCGCTGCAAAAGAACTCGACGCTGCATTCGATAAGGCCCGACGGCAGCCACAACGATAACCGGACCCACGGAGCCTGGGACATGATCGCCAACACCGTGCGCGAGCGCGGTGAGGATTTCCTGGTGATCTGGGACGAGGCACACCGCGGCTCCGGTACGAAGAATACCGACCGCAAATCGATCGCCGGGACCATAGTCGGCGGCGGCACAACCAACATCGGCACGACGCAGCCGCCGGCCCCGGTGGTCCTCGGGATCTCGGCGACCCCCGATCGGTTCCAAACCGCTATGCAAGCAGCGGACCGCACCATGCGTCTAGTAGAGGTGAAGGCCGGCGATGTCCGCGAGTCAGGCCTACTCAAGGATCGAATCCTGTTGCGCAGTATCGGCGAGTCCCAATCGGCCGACAACACGATGCTGGCCCTCGCTGTCGAGGATCTGAAGTCCGCAGATGAGGCGTGGCGTATTCACCATGAGACCACCGGCGACCGGCTCGTCGAGCCGCTGCTGGTTGTCCAGGTCGAGCAGGGCATGACGCCTGCGAAGGAGGAAGCCCGACTCGCAGAGATCCTGTCCGTGATGGAGTCGACCTGGCCAGCATTGTCCGATTACGCGGTCGCCCACGCATTTGGTGACCCCCACGGACCGAAGAAGGTGGGAGACAGGGCTATTCGCTACCTGCCTCCCGAGGCCATCTCCGGCGACGACCAGGCTCGGGTAGTGCTGTTCAAATCCGCATTGACCACCGGATGGGACTGCCCACGCGCCGAGGTCATGATCTCCTTCCAGAACAAGGACAGCTTCACCGAGATCGCCCAGCTGATCGGCCGGCTCGTCCGCACCCCGCTGGCCAAACGTGCCGACAGCGGCGACGACCGGCTCAACGAGGTGGCCGCGTACCTGCCGGGTTTCCGCACGGAGCACGTCGCCCGGGTCGTGAACGCCCTGACCGAGGACGAAACCGTCGAGGTCGACATTGTTGTGGCGCCGGTCGTGTGCGACAAGTCCTCTGACGTGCCCGCAGAACTGTTTGACCTACTCGACACGCTCCCGTCGTACACGCGCCAGAAAGCGTCGTTCAGCTCGCACACCGCCCAGTTGATGCACCTGGCCGTCGCGCTCACTGAGCACGGCTTCATCACTCAGGGATCAGCGAAGGCCAAGCAGTGGATCGTCGATCAGATGCGCGCAAGCGATGGCCAGCGTAGCTATGAGATCGACGCGAAGGTCGCCGACATCACATCGCTGACGATCAGCACGACGATGGTTGCCTACGGCGAAACGATCCTGCAGAGCGTCGGCAAGTCTGACACCACCATCAACGAGCGCGACTTAGAAGGCTACTTCCAGAAGGCCAGGCGCCTGCTCCCGGACGGATCGGCGAACTGGTATTTCAAAGAACTGTGTGACGCGGGGGAAGAGGAGGTCGACGCCTCGGCGCGCTTGGCCGCGATGGCCGATCTCGGCTTTAAGACTGTGATCGAGGAACAGTCGGCCGTTCTGATCGGCGATTGGCGCGAACAGCACCGCGCGAAAGTGTCGGCGCGCCCGCGGCACGTCCGGGACCAGATCGAGCCTCTGTGGCACCTGGGCGGATCACCGATGCTGCCCACGACGGTTGAGGTACGTGACGTGTATCCAGCTGCGACAGAGAAGATCCGGGACAAGTCCACCGAACCGATACCCACGCGTTCATCGCACCTGTACGTCATCCCTGTGGGCAAACCCAACGCGGGCGGGTTTCCGGTGGACACGTCTCGTTCATCATGGGAAGCGCAGGTCCTCGACTTCGAGCTTGCCGCCGAAACACTCGTTGGCTGGTATCGGAATCCCTCCTCGGGCCGGCACGCACTGGCTGTGCCTTACGTGTTCGGCGACAAGCATCAGCTGATGCACCCCGACTTCCTGTTCTGGCACGACGACGGTGACGGCGAGTACGTCATGGATATCGTCGACCCCCACCGGTTCGACCTCGCCGACACCTCGGCGAAGTGGTCAGCGCTGTCGCGCTACGCCCAGGACCACCCTGACCGGGTCCGCCGCTGCCTCGCGATCGCCAAGGTGGGTGATTCTCTCCGGGCGCTCGACCTTACGACTACAGGAATTGACGAGCGCATCGCGGGGGCGACCAACCAGAACTTGATCGAGGCGATTTTCGTTGCTGACGGGATGTCTTATCCGTAGATAAAGCGCGACGCAATGGTCGGGATGTCTTGATCAAGCAGTCGCATGGCGTGGATCACACTCCGGAAGTGAACTCAGATAGGGAATCCGTGCTTTCGCAGTGCCACCAACCACTCGTGCTGTCGTGCATCTGCCCAGTCGGGCTGCACGGAACGTGCATAGGCAATGCACCCGTCGACATGGCTAACGAACGAAAGCAGCGAATCGAATCGGCGATGTGTGGCATGGTCCGCAATCCCAAATTCACTGACACCACGTATGTGGACCTCGACTTTGCGACGGAATTCCGGCGTAAGTCGCAGGCGGTCGCCATCAACCAGCAACCCGAGCACGATGTGTCGTGCGCCTGGAGGTACCACCTTTGTCTTCTTTCGATGCAGTTGGAAGCGGTTAGAGCCTATTATTTCGCTGACCTCACGGATGATTGACTTCGCCTGTGTTCGGTCAAATGCGTTGAGTGTTGTTGACAAAACCATGTCGTCCGAATAACGGGTGTACGTGAAACCGCTACGGGCGGCAAACCCCGCCATGTCGTAGTCGAGCGGTGTGGCAACCATGTTCGATAGTGCACCGCTTGTGGGTGCGCCTTGCGGCAGACGCCCGGAAACCTGCGCCTCGTAACTCGGAATGGCTGCGTAACGTCCGCTCCCCCGCTCAGATCGATCGAATACCGTCGACCGCGTACATAACCGCGCTAACTCAAGTGACACCAATCGGGAGTAGCCGCGGCCTTCGAATACACGGAAGACATCGCGCTCTTGAATCTGACCGAAGAAGTCATGCAAGTCGAACTTGATCATCCATCGAGCACCGAGATGCTGCTCGGCGCACTGCTGGACGCTGCGCCCCGCCGTGTAGGCATAACTGAACGGGTGGAGGGGAAGATTACAAAGCGCTCGGTGCAGAACCGTACGATGCACGTCCATCAGAATGGGCTCGGGGGCAGAAATCGACCTGGTTCCACCGGAGCGTTTGGACAAGATCACGTCATCGTAAGGGTCTCTCTTACGCTGGACGATCTCCCGTAGGTACAAGTAGGGAGCGCCGGTGAGGTGCGCAAGGTGTCCCAGACTCAAGATCGGACCAGCTCCTCGCGAGCGAGTGGCCGACGCTTGTGCGACGCTGGCCCGGAGGATATCTAACGGTACGCCCGCGGACTTGCCAGCTTCGACGTACTGGTGAAGAGTCGAGGGGTTCATCTACTTTTGGTGTTATCCCGACAGGTCGGGCGGACGTGGCCCCAGCTCGCGTCGGGAAATGTCACGTTCGCCCGAGCACGCGTAGCGAGGGATAGTCCAACGATCACGGTCAGCCGTGACCTTCGAGCCGTTCGACTCGATGTGCCGGTGCGAGGCACCGGCGTCCTAGGTTCACCACCTCGACTCCTCATCGCAACATCTTAGGGTAGTAGGGATTAGGGTTGTTGCTTCGATGGCTTGTCGCGACGCGGTCTAGTCTTTTGGCATGCCGCAGCTCGTTCCGGCCAACCAGGGTGATTTCGAAGTCCTTGGTGATGAAGCCCACCTTGACTAGAAAACCGATCAACGCATCCACCTCTTCAACCGGTATGGCAAGACGGTGCGCGAGAGACGTCGACGTCTGAGCGCTGTGTGCGACGAGTGCCAGGGTCGCAACTAGCCTCTCCGACTGCGTACGGAGCCTGCCTGAATCGATGGCATTTGCGACTCTTCTCTGGTTAGCACCGCGGATTACCTCACTCAGATCCCGATTGCGCGCCTCATAGCCGCTCAATTCCCTGACAAGGTCCGACGGCATCGTGCGGCCATCGAGAAATGGTTTCCACCCGTGCGATTTGCGTCGCAGTATGAATGGAAGGTTATTCGGCACGCTGGTCATGGTTAGAAAAAGACCACCGCTGGCCTTGTAACCCAGTGCCTGTTTCCGCTCCCCCGGGGGCGTATAGCGATTACATAGCTCTTCGATAGCAGAACGCTCTTGTGCAGACCATTCGGCGTCGTCAAAAGATGCAGCAGGAGTATGCGGCCGAATATGATCAATGGTCGGCGCATTCTCGATCGATGCAACCGCAAAAGCTGACGCCGTGTGGGTCACCACGATGATTTCCAATCGATCGAACGACCGCCAGCTTCGCAACTGAGCGTTACGTGGAAAGGTGGCGGCGAAATCGATCACCTGACGACCCGAGCTCGTGTAATCAGTCACCAGGACGATCGCCTGGCAGTTGCGCGCACGAAGATCGTCGATGCTCGACGACGGGTGCAACCATGGTCCGTTTTCCTTGCCCGGTGCTTCACCGGTGAATTCGCGGATCACGTTTCCGACGGTGGCTTCGCTGCCTGGAGTCACCGCGCCGCGCATACCCGGTGCGAACGTTTCGTACGCGACGTGACGGGCAGCCACTTGCTCTCGTTGATTTTCGCTGGAGGCTCTCTCAATATCTTCGATACTCAGCACCGGGATGACTACAGCACGCCCATTAAGCTCAGGAGCAAGTGCCCCGATTCGGGACTTGAGTCCGTGATAGATGTCTTCTGGGCTTGCAATCTGCAAGCTGTCGAGAAGGAGCGTGGCAACTGGGCGTTCACTTTCGGCAAAGTTCGTCAGCCACGATTGGCCGCGTTGCGTCTCACTCGGCATCAACAGTGGCATGGACCCATCTTGCCTTCCTGCGCCCGCGATGCTCGCGCCGTATTCCGTCCGTGAGCCGGTCAATCACCACCCGCACCCCGGACAGCCATCTCACCATCACTGCCCCCCACTGACCCACCGACGTCCGTCCGACCCTCAAACTGATCTGCGATGCTCGAAAAACCGCTAAGAAACACGTCTCGGAAGCGGGCGACGACCGCTATCCCCTGCACCTCGTTCCAGTACCAGCCTCGACCACAACGACATTCGTGGCGCAGTACGTTCAGTGTTTGGGCATAGATTCTCCCCACTCCGAAGGCGATCCCATCAAGCTGCCAGTGGAACATGTTGACATGCTCGAAACCGTGGTGGCCGCCATCTACGCTGCTGGTCCAGAATACGGGTGACAACTTCTGGCTCGTTCAGCAAACGGTCTCGGTCTGTTGAGACCAAGGTCGTTAGTCGAACATCTCAAACGACGCGCCCCGGACGATCGTCGCCCAAAGCGTTCGTAGATCCGTCAGCGACTGGTAACCCGACCTTGACCGCCTGTGTCCGTAAGCCGGTCGGTGAGCGGACGCTCGGCCCCGGACACCTCGTCAGGGAGAATACGTGTCCGTAAGACCCGCTCGGTGAGTGTCCCTGCAAAAGGAACGTCGAACGGTACTCGTTCCCGACGGCTCATCGATCATCGACAGGGCTGCGGATCTTCCCTCCAGTCCACGACGACGTTGTCTGTCAAGTGGTCGACTCCTACGCGGACCCACTCGCACATTCCGCCGAAGTCTTCCCACGAGATCGGGTCGACTGAGTTGCGTTCGGCCATTGCGCGAAGCACCTCATCTCGGTCCAGTCCCCAGAGTTCGCAGAGCCGATTGCTTGCCGCAATGCACACGTCCATCGCGAAGCAGAAGTTCCGCAGCGTCGCGCACCAGGTGTAATTCGTGCCTTTTTGTTCCTGGATCACCGCCAGCGTCAACCAAGTCGCGTTCCCGTGTGTGGGCCTACTCAGTTCGTCGTAGGCGAGGGCATGGTCGAAGTACTTCTCAATGAGAGCGCGGTTGTTGCCGACGGTTTGGCGTGAGACGCCAGAAAAAGATGCCCCCGTCCTTGCGCGCCACTTCTGCCAGTCGTTGATCAGGTTCGTCGCGCCGACGTCGTTGGACGACTTGTACTCCTGGAGGCTGGACTTGAACAGTTCGTGCGTGCGCAGGACTCGCTGCTTCCAGTCGATCGCGGGGTCCGCCAAGAACATTGCCTTCGACGCGTGCTCGGCAGCTGTGCGCGCTAGCGCTGCGGAGCCTATGTGCATCGGGTGGTCCTTGCCGATCAGTTCGCAGCAGGACGACAGAGCGTCGCCGCAGGAGATCACATAGAACTTCGCGAGACGATGAGCAGTCAGCAGCGGCCCCTCCACATCGATCTTGCTACCCACCTCGGCGTCTATCGCGTCGATTGAGACGATCCCGGGCTCTCGGTAGAGCGGCGAGAAATTCGCCGCCGCCAGCCCGAATTGGGCCACTACGTTTCCCCACCTTGTGGCCTGGCTTGCGAACTCGCGGATTCCTACGAGCGTATGGGGGAAGTCCTCATTAATCATCCAGTGAGCATACGAACACCCGGCGACAACCACACCGCCCAAACTGCGTCGCTCTGGGGTACACCCTGGTCAGCCAGAACTGTTCGTCGGATCATGCGTCAAGATAAGGGTCCGCATTCGCTTGATTGGAACAACTCACACCGGGGTCTAGACCTCTGCGAAAGACGCGCTGCATACGGGTGCCGGCCGAGAGGCAGAACAACGGCACCAACGCGAGCCGAGTCCCCGTCACAGAACGAGCCGTGACGGGGCTGGTTAGTCGTTGGCCGCTACAGTAGCGCGGAGATCGGGCCACCCGGGGTCTTGATCCATGCACCCGCCCCGAGCCAGTCGCATACTTCCTCCGACGCGGGCCGAGTCACGAAGAAGTAGCGGTCGCCGACCGGCTCGACGTCAACGATCGTGCGCATGTGGCCCCTGCCGATATAGTCGCGCATGCTTGCATAGACGAGCGCCTCGTTGGCGACCAGATCCCTAACGACGTTGTGATTAACCGGCCACACTCCACTCCATCCGCCGAGTTCGTCGTCACATGAGGGGTCGTCGGCAAAGTCGACACCGATCCACTTGTAGACACTCCCGCGAACCGTGAACGGGCTGCTGCGCGTTTCGCGTGGCTTGACTGAGACGCGGTATACCTCCCCCGCGGGGTGCAGCTGGCGCACCTCGTCAAGGTCGGGGACGAAGCGGGTGTCCGTGACGAACGCCTCAACCTCGGCCTGGTCGAACATGTAGCGCGCTCCGCTGCCCTTGTTCGTGAGGCGGTGGGCATGCGCGAGTGAGACGACCTTGTCGGGGAAGACGCTGGGCTCGTCGGCTCCGTGGCGCAAACCGGTCGCGATCTCATCAGCGGCCTGAGTGGTGGTCAGCAGCATGGCTGACTCCTTCCTGGGGTGCGCCGCCCATCTTGCCGTCCGCGGAGTTGCGGCTCGGACCTGTGGTGGCGCCTCACAAAGGTACCATCACCCTTATAGATTTTGCGAAGTGAGTCGAACCGGGAGGTCCCCGGAGGATCAATACTGCTTACCAGTAGTTCAACAAACGGTCGTTGGCTGAACAGGTGGAACGCTGCTCAGATCGATACCGAATGACCGTCGCCAATGTTCAAAAACCCGTTCGACAATTAGTACCATCGAGAACACAAGATGAACGCCTTTTCTGAGCGGTGAATCGCCGTGACGCTCGTCGGACTGGTGCGCGTGAGCACCGACAAACAGGAGGCGCAGCGCCAGCGCGACGCGCTCGACCCGATTTGCATCAAAGTGTTCGAGGAGAAAGTCTCGGGCGCACTCAGCGTCGACAAGCGCCCCGGGCTGCAGGCCGCCCTCCACTACCTCCGTCCCGATGATCTGCTCACTGTCCAGGAGGTCGACCGTCTCGGCCGCATCCTCGTCGAAGGGCTGCTGGTCTTGACGGACCTGTTCGAGCGCGGCATCGCGGTCGGCGAGCACACCGAGCGGTCACAAGTCCTCGACCTCGCACTCGCTTTAGCCGAGGCCGGCGCCGCGACATTGTGCGCAAGACCCGCAACGGCCTCGAGGCCGCCCGCAGGCGCGGCAAAGTCGGGGGACGCCCCACGGTCGTCGATGGCGACAAGTGCGCGGCCATCCTCGCCCGCCGCGATCGCGATGAGTCCATTCGCGAGATCGCTGCCGGTGTCGGTGTCTCGGTAGATACCGTCCATCGGGTTCTAGCTGGGCATGCCACTGACGCGCAGATCAATGCGGCACGGACCAAACTCATCATCGATAACAAGCTGAAGAGGACGCCGAAGCCTCACATCGAGAAACCCGCCGAGCTCAAAAGCACCAGCGAACGTCGACCGGTGGCCAGCTGAATCACACTCGGCGAGGTACCACTGGCACAAACTGTGCGGATACCTCATCGAGGTACGCGGCGAAGCCGAGCCTGTTGAGCGCGACGGCGACGCATAGGGTGGCGCACTCGATGAACCGCTCGACCGCAACACCAAGACCTGTTACGCACCGTCCGCTGGCTCAACGAGCGCGGGGTACGTGTGGAGTTTCTCAAGGAAGCGCATACTTTCAACGGCGGGCGCAATAAGGCAATAAGTCAATCGAACTTCTGCCCGGCATCCCGGCGACCGAACGAACGAAGTCGGCAGCAGCGCGATCCAGCACGTCCATGAACTCTCCGTTGCGGCCTACAGCCGATCTTTCCGATCGACTCGTGCACGCCGCCGAACCCCAAGTATCCGGAGCATGCAGATAATCTGTAAAAATGCCTGCCGAATTGGAAGTTAGTTGGGAGAACCTGTATCTGTTGTGTAACGCCACTGCCTTGGCAATCAATGACGTGGCGAAAATTCCGTTCAGCGAGCCTGGTATTCAAATAGACGAATACGATCGCGAACACGGCGACGACCTGATGCCTGATCCACTCAAGACCGCACACCAATGCAGTTCCGCATTTCTCCTTGGGGCCGGAGACTTCATCTACAGCGTTGGCAAACTTTTTTCGCTCGAGGGCCCAATGCTGACATCGCCCGCGGTGCTGGCACGCTCAGCAGTTGAGTATGCAAGCCGGAGTTGGTGGCTTAGCGTCGCAGACCTGCCGGAACTGAGGATTTCACGGATGTCGGCCTTGTTCAACCAGTCGTACCAGGAAATGAAGTCGAGCCTCGGTTCAGTGCCGGACAGCATTGAAGTGGGAAGACAATTTAATACTTGGCGTAGCAGGCAACCTCACCTGCCAAAGGCAAAGGTTCCAAAGATTGCAAATCTGGTGGCGAAAATGCTGCCTACCAACGGAGCTGATGCTTATGAAGACCTGTCTCGCGTTGCGCACGGAAACCTGGTTCAGCTACTAGGAACAGTTCACAGCGCGAATGTTGGCGCAGCCTTCCATGCACAGAACGCCCAGGGATACGGGTTGTTCGCAGCTCAAGTTGGGCTCGTCGCGGGACTCGAACTGTGTGAGATGAAGGGGGCTGACCGCGTCCCCCTCGAAAACTGCGTGCAGATACACACTGCACTATCGCAGTCGTATCTCACTGCCGGGGCCGCCACCGGATGAGATGGCCGAATCCTGACTGGCACTGACCTACCACAGCACTAATCGGTTGCCTGCAAAACTTCCCAGGTCGCGTATGTGCTGCAAGGGTCGACGACCTTGGCTGGAAAATCTTCAAACCACCATCGAAGTGAGCGAGATTGGGATTCCGCGTACCGCACCGCCTCCTTTCGCCAGTCATTGAGAGTCCGCGGCGCTACTGCGCGGCCGTCACAGTGCTTGAGCACGTGACGATTTCGTACTCCGACCCATGGTTCACCAGCTCACTTGCTGGCGATACGCTGTCGTTCCTGCAGCCCCGCAGAACGGCCAGCATCTAGGCCGGCAGTTTCAGTGATCGCCGCGCGCGGGTGGTCTTGCAGGTATTCTGATCGATGGTTCAGCCTGTGACGCGATCCCGGGTCCGCTCGACCACGGGGATGCGTTCGGCGTCCAAATCAATTGCGTTCCAACGCAGCCCGGCCAGCTCGCCGCGCCGCAGCCCTATCAGCGCCAGGTGCGCCATACCCGCATGGACCACGGCCATGTGCTGACCTGACGGCGGCCCGCCAACCAGGGGGAAATTCCGCAGAATGCGTTTTACCAACCGCGTAACCTCGCCCTCACCGAGTCGGTCGGATAAGTCCAGCGCACCCTCGTAGGCGTCGGCGCCAGGTAGTCCGAGTGCGGCGCGGTGAGCCGTACTCGGTCGATCTGCTGACAGCGAAGGCTGCGAAAGAAGCTGCTGAGACGGCCATCTCGGCCGCTCGCACCACCAGTACCGACCCGAACTCGCAGCGGCGGGCCGAAGTCGAGCGCTGCATCGCAGAGTCGGGTACCGGCGGCATGCCCAGAACGACCTCGCTGGCTTGGTGTGAAACTGCACCACCACCCTCGCGCTACACGGAGGCGACTCCCCGAGGCCATGAGGTCACCGGAGCCGGCGAGGTGCCGCGACCACATCGGCGTCTGCGTCCTCACGGGGCGCAGCATCACGACCGAGTCGGGGTGTCTACCTTCACCGCCGCACCACGCGGCCGGCTCGTGGTCTTGACCTTCGTGGTTGATCACCACCACCGAGCAGCGGATCCGCAGCCCCTCTGCGAGGCCGAGCAACGGTTGGCATCCGAGGGCATCGTTCTCGCTATCCCATCGCGCGATTGCCTTGACGAACGAATCGATGATGAGCAAGGCGGGGCGGGGCTGCTTCAAGGCCCCGCAGAATGCCGCTCAGCGTCTCAAACACGCTCTTGCAGCGTTGACCACCCAGTGCATACGGTCGATGATGTCCACTGCGTGCTCACGGATGGCGTCGTCGAGCATCCCAAGCATCCGCAGGCGAGCCATACGGCTTGCCGACACCATTGCCCGTCCCGGTCCAGGCACACAATCGTGGTGGCCATCAGGAAGGCTTCTCCGCGTCGTTGGCACGCTCGCAGGACTCTCTCCATGTGTTTTACCCACGGCCCCTTGCTTGGAAAAAGCGCACAGCCAATCTCGGGTGCCGGGCCGTCTAGATAGGGACCATTAGCTTGTCGCGGGTGGCCACGACCTCTCCGAGCTCGACGGGGTTCAGCGTGCCGGCCGTCACGGGCACGACGATCCGGTCGATACGACCCGTGTCCGCGATGGACTGACAGAGACGGCCGTATGCGACGGCCGTGGCATTTCGTTGTCCGAAGACTCCCCAGTCTTCTTCAAGCCCCCGTCAGCGCTGCTGGCGGGGTTTTGTGTGTGCGGCATCAGGCATCGCCACCAATGCCGTCACGGTGGCCATTTGCCAGCAGTGCGCGCAGGCTTTCTGCCGGAATGCGCACCGGTACGCCCGGCTTACGGGCAAAGAGGGTTTTCAGCTGACCATCGGCAAGCAAGCGCCAGACGGCGCGTTGGCTGATTTGCAGGCGTTCGGAGACCTCGGGCACTGAAAAGGCGCGAAGCTCAGGAAGGGTAGTTGCAGAAGACACGACGGAACTCCAGAATTACTGGCTGTTCCGCACGGCAGGTGACTTTCTGCGGCTGGCGTCATGTGAGTGGCCTGCTGTTATCCCCGAGATTCCTTTTCGCTACAGGCGGCGATGAAACCGCCCGATCACTGCTCTCGGCAGGTGTTCGCCTACCAACGGGGGCCGTATGACACCGAACATACCAGAGCTGCGTCAGAGCCTGCCGCTACCGAGCCAAGCCGTCACATAACCAGCAGTGCCCGCCGAGACCAACAAATCCGTAGGGCCCACGTAGGGCCCACGCACCCAAGAATCCGGTCTGCCTAGAACGCAAGAAACCGCCTGTTAACAGGCGGTTTCTTATTGTGGTCCCGGCTGGGATCGAACCAGCGACCTTCCGCGTGTGAAGCGGACGCTCTCCCACTGAGCCACGGGACCGTAAGTCATCCGAACGCATGCGCTCGAACGAGTTGGAACATTAACACGGCTGCGCGATGAATACGAATCACCAGGTTGGCATTCGTTTTGCTCCAGGCGACCCCGAAATCTACGAATTCGAGCTGATTTCAGACCGTATTCATCGCCGAGACGGACAGTTGCAACGCGCGCGACGGGCCGATTCGACTCCGAACACGCCACTGAGCTGGTGATTTGTGTGTATCCGACACGGTCGGCTAATGTTTCCAACGCACCGAGGAGAGCGAGCAGCTCCCCAAGCAACACGGTGCGATGCGGACGTGGCGCAGCTGGTAGCGCACAACCTTGCCAAGGTTGGGGTCGCGGGTTCGAATCCCGTCGTCCGCTCGAGAGGTGTGACTCAACCTTTTACGGTGGAGTGGCCGAGTGGTGAGGCAACGGCCTGCAAAGCCGTGCACACGGGTTCGATTCCCGTCTCCACCTCGCGCGATTAGCTCAGCGGGAGAGCGCTTCCCTGACACGGAAGAGGTCACTGGTTCAATCCCAGTATCGCGCACCACGTCAGGCCTTCGGGCCTGATGGTCAAGGCCTGCTTGCAGGTCTGATAAGTTAGAAAAGTACTGAGTTCCGGTAACGGAGTTCATTGCTCATGCGGACGTGGCGCAGCTGGTAGCGCACAACCTTGCCAAGGTTGGGGTCGCGGGTTCGAATCCCGTCGTCCGCTCCATTTTTCTCCAGAACCCGCGCGATTAGCTCAGCGGGAGAGCGCTTCCCTGACACGGAAGAGGTCACTGGTTCAATCCCAGTATCGCGCACCATTTGAGAATGCAAGAAGCCGGAACCTCAGGGTTCCGGCTTTTTGCGTTCGAGCGCCGAACACATCAACCGCAGTGCTGACGCAAGCCCCCTGGGGAATCCGCGTCAGTACTGCGTTTGATGTAGCTGATCAGGGTGATGGAGCTGATCAGTGAGAGAAGCGGTTCGCTGCCGAGGTCATCGCGCGCAACGAGGACTCCGTGGACGACTCCGCAATACCCATCGCCCAGCTCCGACGTCCGTCGCACTCGGTGAAGATGAACGTCGCGGTGCGGTGACCGATCTGGTGCTGGTGGAAAGACAGGATCTCGAGCGAGATTCCCGCGTCGTGCAGCATCGAGGTCATAGCCGAGATCGCGCCGGTCGAGGTGGCGGACGCTTTCTGGATGCGCTCCCCCAGACCGAGAGTCGCTTCGAAGGTCCACCGACCCGGTGCAATCTTTTCGGATGACCACGCGCCCAGACGGATCGGGCCGCTCATTGCCGCGTACGTGGACTCGAACTCGGTCCAGGACATCGCCGAGCATTCGGCACGCAGGCCGGCAGGCAGAGATTTTCCGTGGCGCGCCGCGAAAGGATCAGCAGCCGTAGAAGAGGAATCAGAAGCGAAGGCGAAGTTGTGAGTCATGATCGTGGTCTTCCTGAATGAAGTGGAGGACCAACTGGTAGCAAGACGACCCGCAGCGAGGGGTCGGTCCGATTCAGACCCCGCTACGGCGGCTTACTACGAGAATTCGCTTCATGAGAGAAGAGGCTAGGCGGCCTGGTTCCATAAAGCAACCCAGACCGCTTCCGCTCCAGAGTCAGACCGCTTCCACACAGGTCAGACCTGAGCCGCCTTGTGGTCGGCGATCAACGCGCGGTACCACTCGAACGAGGTCTTCGGTGTGCGCTTCTGAGTGTCGAAATCGACGTGTACCAAGCCGAATCGCTCCTTGTATCCCGCGGCCCATTCGAAGTTGTCGAGAAGTGACCACACAAAATAACCGCGGACGTCGACGCCGTCGTCGATGACCGACCGGAGGGCGCGAAGGTGCGCATCGTGATAATCGATTCGTGCTTCGTCCTCGACGATCCCCGCGGCATCCGGCGAGTCGTGGAATGAACATCCGCTTTCCGTGATGTAGATCGGCGGCAGTGCGTCACCGAAACGCGCGTGGAACGTCCGCAAGATCTCGCCTAGTCCTTCCGGAACGATCGGCCACCCGAAATCGGTTGTGGGATAACCGGTTATCGCGACAGGAGCAAAGGGCAGACCTGGCGGTAGGTCGACCTCGAGCACGCCCTCGGTCCCCTGGCCTTCCACTGGGGCGGCAATCATCGTCGGCTCGTAGTAATTGATCCCGTACCAGTCGAGCGGCGCCCCGATGATTTTCAAGTCCTCGTCGACAGGGCCGCTGAGCAGCTGTGCAAATTCGTCTGCGGGGTACTTTCCGACCAAGACCGGGTCGGCGAACATCCAATTGACAACGTGGTCGTAGATGTCGGCAGCCATCACGTCTTCCGGGGAATCCGAAGCTGCCCGCACCGGAGCATGATTGGAGGCGATTCCGATGTTCGTGCACCCGGTTGACCGAAGCGCTTCGACAGCGAGGCCGTGCCCGAGCAGTTGGTGATGCGCGGCCTGGAATGCCTCGAACCCCAAGGCCAGTCCCGGGGCATGAACTCCCAGGGCATGGCCGTAGAGCGTGTGCACTACCGGTTCGTTGAGCGGCATCCACATTCCGACGCGATCCGACAGTCGCTCACCGACGACCTGCGCGTACTCCCCCAGTCGATACGAGGTGTCGCGGTTCATCCAGCCGCCCTGCTCCTGCAAGGCGAGGGGCAGATCCCAGTGGAAGAGCGTGACAGCGGGGGTAATTCCGACCGAACACAGTCGATCGATCAGTCGGTCGTAGAAGTCGAGCCCTTTCGCATTCACGGTCCCCGATCCGGTGGGGAGTATTCGCGACCAGGACAGCGAGAGCCGATAGGCGTCGAGCCCGAGCTGTGTCATCAGTTCGATGTCCGATTCCCAGCGGTGATAATGATCGGCAGCGACCGTCCCGGTGTCGCCCCCGACGACTACACCGGGACGGTCACAGAACTCGTCCCAGATCGACGGTCCGCGACCGTCTTCGGCCACAGCTCCTTCGATTTGATAGGCCGCAGTAGCGGTTCCCCAGACGAAGGAAGACGGAAATTCTGGTGTCGGCTGCCGAGTCATGTCGGTCAGTTAATCAAAGAACCGTGCAAAACACGCAGCTTTGTTGGACACTCGACCAGTATCAAGATCCAGTACCGTTCGGCCCAACCGAACGAACGAGACAAAGGCCCTGCTTGATGACGGATAACACCCGCACCCTGACGAGGGCCCGGATCGCCACTTCTGTGGCCTTCGGACTTCAAGGATTTCTGCTCGCCGCCATTCTGACGCAGCTTCCGCAGTACAAGGACTTGTTCGAGCTGAGCGAGACGCTGGTGGTAGTTGCGGTTGTCACTGTGTCCGTCATCGCCGGCCTCGGCAGCGTGCTCGCCGAGATGCTGGCGGTACGGACGTCGAGCAAGATGACTCTGCGAACCGGACTCGCCGTCATCGCAGTCTTCGGCGGGGCAACGGGTATTGCGCCCAACGCGGCCATGTTCTTCGTCTTCCTGGCGATCTACGGCATCGGACTCGGCATGGTCGACGCGGCCGCCAACATGCAGGCGGTCTCGATCCAACACGCCAAGGGCCGGTTCATCCTCTCCTCGTTCCATGCTTCCTGGAGCGTCGGAGCGATTGTCGGCGCTCTCTTCATCTCGGCAACCGCAGGTCTCGATGTTTCGATCCGCGTGACGCAGGTGATCGCGGGAGTTGTTGTCGGACTGATGCTTCTGGCCTTCGGCCCGCAACTGCTGGATCGGTCCGAGTCTCCGGTTGCCGATGCCAACATCACGAGCACCGCGAAGTTCACCGTCCCTACCCGCGCCTTCATCCTCCTCGGCGTCGCGATGGCTTTGTTCTACGCGGTCGACTTCAGCGTCGGAAACTGGTCGACTCTCTATGTCAAGGACGAACTGCTCGCCGACGCCGGGACCGCTGCCCTGTCCGTGGCGGCGTACCAAATCGCCGCACTGATCGCACGACTGACCGGCGACTACTGGGTCGGGAAGTTCGGTGAGACCACCGTCGTGCGGATCGGCTCTCTCATCGGCGTAGTCGGTATGACAGTCGTTGTGCTCGCGCAATCTCCCGCCGTTGCCATCGCCGGTTTCCTCATCGTCGGGCTCGGGGTACCGGTGATCGCTCCGATCTGCTTCAGCGCCGCCGGCCGGATGGCGCCCCCGGATCAGGTCGACGCGGTGATCGCACGCATCAACCTCTTCAACTACGTCGGCACCGTGGTCGGTGGTGGCATCGTCGGCGCAGTCGCTGCCTTCAGTGACCTTCGGATCGGGTTCCTGATTCCGCTGGCGTTCTGCGCGATCTTGATAGTTCTTGCTCCCGCGTTCGCGCCGAAACGAGCCACGAGTCCGGTCACCGAGAACGCCGCTTGAGCAGTGCGCCCCTGGAAAGTGGTGTACTTGATCGACCGAATTGTGTGCGCGAGAGGTAGAAGCTGACGTGACGATCACCGTTGACCGGGCCGGAATCTGGGATTCCGAAGCAATCGCCGACGTGGCAGCGGTGACATTTCCATTGGCGTGTCCGCCGGACGCGTCGGACGACGACATCAGCGCCTTCATCGACAACGTTCTCTCCGTCGACAAGTTCTCCGAGTACCTGACCGATCCGACGCGAACCGTTCTCAAGGTCATTCGCGACGGTTCGATCGTCGGCTACGCGATGCTTGTCGACGACGAGCCCTCCGACCCGGACGTCAAAGCTGCTGTGACTCTTCGCCCGACGACAGAACTGAGCAAGTTGTACGTGCTTCCGGGTAACCACGGGACCGGCGCGGCAGCATCCTTGATGGACGCCGTCGTCGACCACGCACGACGCAGCGGAAGTGCCGGGATCTGGCTTGGTGTCAATCAGGAGAATCTGCGTGCCCAGAAGTTCTACGCCAAGCACGGTTTCACCCAGGTCGGCACGAAGACTTTCCTCGTGGGCGCACAACTCCACCACGATTTCGTGATGGAGCGCCCCGTCAGCTGACGGGCGTGCCGATCAGCCGGCCGCGACCTCGAAACGAGAAAGTGCGAGCAGACGCGAGGTCGCGCGCAGGTACTTCTTCTTGTACCCACCGGCGAGCATCTCGGGAGTGAAGATCTCGTCGAGGCGTGCGCCGGAGACGGTGACCGGGATACTCGCGTCGTACAAGCGGTCGGCGAGAACCACGATGCGCAGTGCAACCGACTGATCCGTTGCGGGGTGGACGCCGTCGATGAAGACGGCCTTCACGCCCTCGACCAGCTTGTTGTACCGCGACGGGTGCAGGGTGCTGAGGTGCTTGCACAGCTCGTCGAAGTTGTCGAGCGTGGCACCGTCGATGGCGTCGGCCCGAGAAACCAATTCCTCCGACGAGATGGGCTCCGGCGCGGGCGGAAGGTCACGGTGACGGTAATCGGGGCCGTCGACGCGAATCGTCTCGAAGATCGAGCCGAGCTTCTTGATCTCGCGCAGGAAGTCCTGCGCGGCGAAGCGACCCTCACCGAGCTGGCCGGGAAGCGTGTTCGACGTCGCGACGATGGACACGCCGCGCGCGGAAAGCTCCGAGAGGAGGCGGGAGACGAGCATGGTGTCGCCCGGATCGTCGAGCTCGAATTCGTCGATGCAGAGAACGCTGTGGTCGGCGAGCGCTTCGACTGCCTTGTTGAAGCCGAGAGCGCCGACGACGTGTGTCAGCTCGACGAAGGTTCCGAACGCCTTCGGCGACGGAACGCTGTGGAAGATCGATGCCAGCAAGTGCGTCTTACCGACACCGAATCCACCGTCGAGGTACAGGCCGGCGCCGGTCGCCTGGGTCTTCTTGCCGAACAATCCACGGCGTCCACCACTACGGATCTTGGTGACGCGCTTGGAGAATTCCTCGGCCTTGGCAACGGCAGCTGCCTGGCTCGGTTCCTTCGGATCAGGAATGTAGGACGCAAAACTCACCTCGTCGAACATTGCGGGAGGCACCATTTGAGCTACCAGTTGATCGGCGGGTACCACCGGGCTGCGATCGACAAGACGTTCATGCATCCGTCAAGGGTATCTACGTGATGTGATCTCTCATGTGCACCGTATGGATATTGCGACCTACTTCACACCAGGCCACGAAGACGAACTCCGCAGCCTGTACGCCTATCCGGAGAATCTCTCGCAACCCTGGATACGTGTGAACTTCGTTTCCAGCATCGACGGGTGTGTCTCCGTCGACGGAGTGAGCGGCGGACTGGGCACACCTGCAGACAAGTCGGTATTCGGGATCCTGCGCGAACTCTGTGACGTCGTCGTGGTCGGCGCAGGCACAGCGCGAGCCGAGAACTACGGCGGTGTGCAGATCTCGGACGCAGCCCGGGCCCGACGCACGGCCGGCGGCCTTGCTCCGGTGCCACCGATCCTGGTCGTCTCGGCGCACGCGTCGATCGACCCCGAAAGCCGACTCCTTCGCGATACCGAAGTTCCACCGATCCTTGTTGTCGGTCGCGACGCGGACTCCGCGGCAGTTTCGGCGCTGAGATCTGCCGGAGCGCAGGTGGAGGTGACGGACTCGCCGAACGTCAGCAGCGGCGACATCGACAGGGCCTTGTCGGTTCGCAAGCTCCGTCGCGTGCTGTGCGAGGGCGGACCGTCACTTTTCGGGCAGTTGATCGAGGACAATGCCGTCGACGAACTCTGCATCACCACGTCGCCTCAACTGGTGGGCAGCAAAGTCGGCCGAATCTCACTCTCCCCCAACGCAATGCCCACAGCCATGCGTCCCGCGCACATTCTCGGCGATTCGGACGGCACGATCCTCACTCGATGGGTTCGTCAGCAGCCACGTCGGTGAACCTGGCACTCTGGTCGGCATGCGCAGAGTTGCTTTGATGGCCGTCGTCCTCGCGACGTGTTGTGCGTGCGGCGCCGGACCGTCGCTTCGGCCCGCCGTGGCAGTCGAAGGCCGCACCGACGGCAGCCCTGCGCAGAGCGAGGGCCCGTCGCCCGATGCGCCGCCGGCTGTCCCTGGCGTCCCGACCGACGACCTACCGTGGCGAGACTGCACCGGCACGTCACTCGCCGACCAGGCTCTCGCAGCGTCGAGCGCCGGAGTCATCCTCGAATGCGCAGAATTCAGTGCCCCCATCGATGTGACCGGCGCCATCGACGGCAACTTCACGGCCGGGTTGACCCGCGCTCGTACGTCGTCGACGCCTGCCGACGCATACCCGATCGTATTCACGTCCGGCACCGATCGTTCGTCGGGAAACTCGCTCGCCATGCTCGCCGCATCCGGCTTGACCACGGTTCTCGCCGAACATCCCGTGGTTGCCCTCGATCGCCGCGGAATCGACAGGTCCACCGCAATCGACTGCATGACGCCGGAGATTCGGCGCGGACTTCACGATCTGGGCCAATTCGACTCGGACACCACCGGTGACGCCGCCGATGCGGTCGCGGCCCTCGGTCACGACGCAACCATTGCCTGCACGGACTACCTCGACCCCCAAGAACTGAAGTTCGGCGCCGACTCCGCAGCCGAGGACATCGACGCCTTGCGCACACGGTGGGGCGTCGAGACCATCGCTCTGTGGTCGGCAGGGTCCGGCTCGGACATCGCGCTGAGCTATGCGGCAGCCCACCCGAACAACCTCGCGAGATTGATCCTCGATTCTCCCGCTCCTGTGGCCACTGACGCTGCCACCGAAGCCGAGAGCCGCGTGCAGGGCGAGGAAGCGGCATTGACCGCGTTCGCTCAGCGATGCGTGGCGCTGGGGTGCTCGCTCGGACCGGATCCGAAAAAAGCGGTCACCGACTTGATGGAACGCGCTCGGGCCGACGAATTCCAACCACTGTCCGCCGCAGCAGTGTCGAATGCGATTTCGGCGAGTCTGTGGACCGCCGGAACCAATCGTGAGCAAGAGACCCGCTCACTCGCCGACGCTCTGACCGCGCTCGGTACCGGAAATGCTTCGCCGATTCGAGAGCGCGCCGCCCGGGCGGAGAACGAGGTGGACGGCGACGGTCAGTTCATCGGACGGTGCACCGACGGTATGCAGTGGCCGGGGATCGGGCGTGTCCGCGAACTGGCGGACACGTGGGGCACCAACTATCCGGTATTCGGTCGAGAAGCCGCGCTCGGTTTGCTCGCATGCGCCAGCTGGCCGTCGACCGCCAACTCTCCCCTGCCCAACCAGGTGAAGCCCCCAGTCCTCGTGCTGAGCGGTCAGGGCGACCCGGCCGTCGGGAACTCCGGACTCTCGACCGTTACCGGCGTCGTGACCAATGCAGGGTCGCGCTTCGCAACCCTGGACTGGCAGGGTGCGGGTCATCCTGCGGCGCAATCCACGTGCGCTCAACAGGCGATGCGCCTCTACCTCAGCGACGCTTCCCTGCCCAGCAACGGAAGCGTGTGCCCGGCCTGACTCGGGCGCTTGTCCACCACGACCGAAAAGGGGTGCATCCCCCGATCACACCCTGCTCCGGTGTACCGTGCCGAAGTGTTCCTTCGACAGCTCGAGCCGCGTACCGGGCGGACAACCCAACAAGTCGTCAACTTCGTTTTGTGGCCGATCGCCGTGATGACAGTGCTCAATCGTGTCATCGTCACAGCAGTCAACGGCGCCATCACCGATGACTTCCGACCGGTCTACAACGCCGCGCTGGCGTTCTGGAACGGGCGTGACGTCTACACCGCAGATTTCAACTCGGTAGACCCCCATTACCTGTACCCACCATCGGGTTCGTTGTTGATGGCGCCCCTGGCCATCCTCGATCCCGAGCGTTCGCGGTGGCTGTTCATCGGTGTCAATGCCGTCGCCGTCCTCGTGGCCCTCTACCTGCTCTTGCGCCTGTTCGACCTGACGATCAGTTCCATTGCCGCGCCGATTCTCGTGCTCGGCGCTTTCATGTCGGAGACGGTCACCAACACATTGGTGTTCACCAACATCAACGGGCTCGTGCTGCTCGGCGAAATTGCTTTCCTCCTGCTGCTGATGCGCAAGAAGGATCTGTGGGCCGGCGCCGCGATCGGACTCACCATCGCAGTGAAACCCACTCTCGCGCCGCTGCTCCTGCTGCCACTCGTTCGCGGCCAGTGGAAGGTGTTCGTCACCGCCCTGGGCATCCCGTTCATTCTCACCGTCGTGGCGTGGCCACTGGCGTCGGATCCGATGGACTTCGTCCGCCGCACCGTGCCGTACCTTCTCGAATCGCGTGACTACTTCAACAGTTCGATTGTCGGAAACGGCGCCTACTTCGGTCTGCCTGAATGGTTGATCCTGCTGCTGCGCGTCGTGTTGGCCGCCATGGTCGCCGTCTCTCTGTGGCTTCTGTACCGCTACTACCGCAACGACGAACTCTTCTTCCTCACCACCGCAACCGGTGTGATCATGACCGCATCGTTCCTGCTGCCCTCACTCGGCCAGATGTACTACTCGATGATGCTGCTCCCGCTCCTGATGTCCGTGGTGCTCAAGAACTCGGTCATGCGGAACTGGCCGGCCTGGCTCGCCGTCTACGGCTTCATGACTTTCGACAGCTGGTGGTCGAACCGCTGGCCGACCTTCGGCCGGGCCGCCGAATACACCAAGAGCACCCTCGGCTGGAGCCTTCTGCTGATCGTGATCTTCTGTGTCCTCGGCTACCGGTATCTGGTCGCGCGTCGCGAAGGCCGCTTGGATCGCGGAATCGATCCCGCCTACCTCCTCGATCCCCCGCTCCCAGCCGTCTCACCTGCCGGCGAAGCCGAAACGGTGACAAAGCATTAGCGTGGAGGCATGAGTTCTTCACACGATGGCATCGACAGCACACCTGAGGTCACGTACACCGAGAGCGAGTGGCGTGAAAAGCTGAGTCCGGAGGAGTTCGCGGTTCTGCGCCAAGCCGGCACCGAACGCCCCTTCGTCGGCGAGTACACCGACACCACGACGGAAGGTGTTTACTCCTGCCGGGCGTGCGGAGCCGAACTGTTCCGCAGCACCGAGAAGTTCGAATCACACTGCGGGTGGCCGTCCTTCTTCGATCCGGCGGATTCGGATGCCGTGATCCTGAAGGAAGACAGCTCACTCGGGATGCGCCGCGTCGAGGTCATCTGCAAGAAGTGCCACAGCCACCTGGGCCACGTATTCGAGGGTGAGGGATACCCGACGCCGACCGATCAGCGATACTGCATCAACTCGATCTCGCTGGTTCTCAAGCCCGCTCAGTAGCCAGGTCGAAAGCTCCCGTGAGTCGTGTTGTGCCACTCGACATGCAACGAATCGGTGAGTTGGCGCGATACTGAGCCCATGGGAGCTATGCAGCCGATGCACTGGCTAATCGTATTCTTCGTGTTCATCGTGGTCGCCGTCGGAATAGTGGCGTTGGTCCTGGTCTTGGTGCGTTCGTCGAGCGCGAGGACTACACCGGCCGCCGAACAAATCGTGCAGGGTTGGTATCCCGACGCGATGGACCCACGTTTCGTTCGCTGGTTCGACGGCCGCGTGTGGACGGACCAGGTCAGACCTCGATAGCTCTAACCCTCTTTTCCCTTTGCACCGAGGACGAGAATCAAGAGTCCGATCGATCCGAGCACCAAAACCGCGCCGACGATGTTCACCACACTCAGAAGCACGCCGTGTGAGTACAACAAGAGCAGGACCGCTGAACCGACGCAGGCACCGATGACAACCGTCGCGATGACCAAGGCGTCGCGCGCGCTCACTCAGAAGTCCCAGTTCAGCGCAGTCGGGCTCAGACCGGCCGCATTCAGGTCCTCGTTGCGAGCGACAAGACCGTCTTTGACGGAACCGATCCCACCCCCGATCGCGCCGGAAGTGATGTCCGTCAGTGAGGCGTCGCCGCCCGTGACCTCCTTCGTCACGATCGCAGCGGACGCTCCCGAGACCGCGTCGTCGAAGGCGCCTCGCGCGATCTCCTGCAACCTCGAACCGGTCGGAAGCGGGTTCGGGTCCGGCCCGACACGATCCGGCGTCGTCTTCAATCCTGCGTTCGCGAGCCCCTTGATGAAGCCGTCGCGCCCTTCGGTCACGACCTTGCCACCGTCGATCGACTGGCGGTGATCCATCGACATCTGGCCCAGTTGAATGGCGAGACCGGAGAAGACGGCTGCCGCAGCTTCCACTGCCGCAGCCTCGATCACTCGTATCAACAATTGCTGCAACAACATCCGGACCGTGAGGGTTGTTGCCACCTCAGCCGCCACGACCCCGGCGGTACTGACACCCAACGTCGGGACAGCGGCCGCCACCATGGCGGCAATCTCGAGCGCCAGTGCGCTCAGCGCCGCGAGGATCGACAGTTTGGTGTACTCGATGTCCGTGCCTGTATCGGTGCACGACTGGCCCAGTTCGGCTGCAGCAGAGGACAACCGCTCGAAGACCTCCGCAACTCCGCCGGCCTCCGACCAATACCGAGACAACGAGTCGCCGGCTTGACCGTCGATCGATGCCAGTACGGCCTGCAATCCGTAACCACCGGCAGCAGCCGAAGCCTCGATTTGATCAGCCGCACCTGACCAGGCATCACCTAATCGCCACAGTGCCGTTTCGTCTCCTTGCGGCCAGTCGCTGCCTACCGCGACCGACGCAACCGCCTGTAACCAGCCCGGAATCTCGAGTCCCATCAGAGCCCACCCGCCATGTCGTCGGCGAGCGAGGAGTCGATCGATTCGAAACGATCGGCGATCTCGATCAGCGTGGCGGTCAATTCGCGCATCGCGCCCGCGACCAGCGACATCCCACCAACCGCTGACGCCGAACCGGGAAGATATGCGCCCGAGAATGTGGTTCCGAACTGGTCACCTCCCCAGCAACCCTCTTCGGCGGCGACCACTGCGTCGAGAGCGCTCCGAGCCTCGTCGAGATCGGCAGCGACCACTGCGAAGGCTGGTGCAGCACTCTTCATCGCGGCCACGTCCACACCCAGTTCAGACATTGCCGGAGCTCCTCAGAACGGTGCGGTCCCAGTGTTCGTCGCCGGTGACCGGTGTGGAACTCGGGCGAGGCTCGAGAATCTCGCGCAATCCGAGCACACCCGGGACCAGGTCCGGCAAGTCGATTCTGGCCGCATCCGTGAACGGCTTCGTCATCTCGGCAACCTGTCGGCGCATGTCTTCTGCCGCAGAGGTGGCCGTAGCCAGGATCAGATTCCCCAACGCTGCCGGCGAATGCTTGCCGTAAGAACTCCCAGAGAGGGTAACTCCCACAATTGCCCCCGAAGCGTCCACGACGATTTCCACGCAGCCGTCACTCGAACGCGCGCTCGCCCTGGATCGAGCGATCCTCTCCTGCAAGTCCGCCAGCGATCGCGTTCGCTCCAACAGAACGTCCTGCATCGAATCGATCTGGGCCCGAAGAACTTCGACTTGCCCCCGCATCGAACCAACATCCGCTGCACTCACGATGGCCCCCACCTTCGATAGATCGTGACACCTGATTCAGGCGCTCACGAGGTTCGACGCGAGAGGTGGCCGATCGGTTCCGTCAGCGCGAACGAAGCACCGGCGGATCGAACGCCTTGACCGGCGGCAGGGCCCCGTCGAATTTCTCGATCTGCACCAGAACGTGCTGGCCGGTGCAGCCGTGCGAGAGCGAGGACGTACCGATGTCCGGTGTCAGAACGTTGGGATTTCCGTGCACACACATGGCGTCGGGATCGGCAGGATCGAGCGGGTCGTACCACGCACCGGTGGACAGCTGGACGACATCGCTCCGCAAATCCGAATCGACGATCACACCAGCAAGGCACGCCCCGCGATCGTTGAACACGCGCACCACGTCACCACCCGACACGCCGCGCGCTGCCGCTGCATCGGGGTGCATACGAATCGGCTCGCGTCCCTGAATCTTCGACGCCTGGCTCGCAGCGCCGTGATCGAGTTGGCTGTGCAGCCGCGACTTGGGCTGGTTGGCGATCAGGTGAAGCGGGAACTGCGAGGCACGCGGGCCACCCAACCACTCGTCGGGCTCGTACCAGCGTGGATGGCCGGCGCAGTCGTCGTAGCCGAAGGACTCGATGGTCTCGGAGAAGATCTCGATCTTCCCACTGGGAGTCGAGAGCGGATACTTCTCGGGATCCTCACGGAAGTCGCCGAAGAGCACGAGGTTGTCTTCGGTTCGCATCCGGTAGTGCCCGTCTGCCCAGAAATCCTCGAACGTCGGTGTGTTGCCGCCGTCTGCATCGACAAACGGCCGCCATTGACCGTACAGATGCTCGATCCACTCCTGCGAGGATCGCCCCTCGGTGAACTGTTTCCCGAATCCGAGCGCAGAAGCCAGATCGGCAAACGTGTCGTAATCGTCACGCGAGTTCTCGAAAGGTGGAACGACCTGCTGCATCGCGACCAGAAGCGGGTCGTTTCGAGTGCAGCTCAGGTCATTTCGTTCGAGCGAGGTGGTCGACGGGACAACGATGTCGGCGCTGCGAGCCATCGGCGTCCAGTACGGATCGTGAACGACGATCGTGTCCGGCCGTGCAAACGCGCGTCGCAGCCGCGGGAGATCCTGATGGTGATGGAAGGGATTGCCACCGGCCCAGTAGACCAACCGGATGTCGGGATAGATCAGGCGTCGGCCGTCGTAGTCGAACTCCTCCCCGGGCGAGAGCAGCAGATCGGAAATCGCGGCTACCGGTATGAAATCCGACACCGGATTCAGACCTTGGGAAAATGTCGGCAACGGATACGGGACCGGGGCCAGACCGGGCTCGTTCATCGAACCGTAGCCGTGCCCGAAACCGCCACCCGGGAGCCCGAACTGGCCGAGCATCGCTGCAAGTGTCACGCCCATCCACGGGGCCTGCTCACCATGTTTGATGCGTTGCAACGACCACGTGACGGTCACCAGCGTCCGGCCCGACGCCATTCTCCGAGCTAGGTCGGTGATGAACTCGGCAGAAACTCCGGAGATCTCCTGCGCCCAGCGGGGATCCTTCGGGACTCCGTCCGTCCGTCCGAGCAGATAGTCCTCGAAGCGTTCGTAGCCGACGCAGAAGCGGTTCAGGAATTCGCGATCGTGAAGGTTCTCCGACGCCAGAACAAATGCCAGTGCGAGCATGATCGCCACGTCGGTGCCCGGAACGGGTGCGATCCACTCGCAGTCGCCATCGACGTCGTCACGCAACGGACTGAACGAGACGATCTTTCCGCCGCGGGCCCGAAATGCGTTGAGCGCCCCGAGCGTCGGATGATCGCTCGTACCACCGGCATTGACGCCGGTGTTCTTGATCGGCACTCCCCCGAACGAGACGAGGAGATCGGAATGCTCCGCGATGACGTCCCACGACGTGGAGCGCGCGAACAACTTCCAGTGCGTTCCGACCACACGCGGCATGATGACGCCGGTGGCGCCGAGCGAGTAGCTGTGGACCGACTTGGTGTATCCGCCCAGCTGATTCAGAAATCGGTGAACTTGGCTCTGCGCGTGATGGAATCGACCGGCGCTGGCCCAACCGTACGAGCCACCGAAGATCGCGTTGTTTCCATGTGTGTCGACCACACGACGCAACTCGCGCGAGAGCAGTTCTGTCAGCTCGTCCCAGGAGACCGAGACGAATTCGTCGGCTCCACGTTGGTCGCTGGGACCCGGCCCGTTCTCGAGCCAACCTCGGCGCACCGCCGGGCCCGCAACGCGAGCTCGACTGCGCACCGAACCGGCGAGGTTCCCGAGCATCGGCGAAGGATTTGAATCACCCTCGTACGGATGTACTGCGGTCACCTCGCCGGCGACCGACTCGGCGGTGAACATTCCCCAATGGGACATGTGTTGACGACGCCGGTTCGGTGCAGTTGTCACGGAGACTACTTTCGAAGTAGGTCAGGGAAGGGAAAGGACCAGCTTCTCGATGTCCACGCGCGGCCCGGTGAAGAACGGCACCTCTTCGCGAACGTGCAAGCGAGCTTCGGTGGCACGCAGATCACGCATCAGATCGACGATACGGATGAGCTCCGGCGCTTCGAACGCAAGAATCCACTCGTAGTCCCCCAGAGCGAAAGACGGGACCGTGTTGGCGCGAACGTCCTTGTACGAACGAGCAGCCATACCGTGATCGGCGAGCATCTTGCGACGCTCCTCGTCGGGGAGCAGGTACCACTCGTACGAGCGGACGAACGGGTAGACGCAGATGTAGTCGCCCGGATCCTCACCCGCGATGAAGGAGGGCACGTGGCTCTTGTTGAACTCCGCGGGGCGGTGCACCGCCGAGTTGCTCCAGATCGGGGCACTCGCCTGTCCGAGGACCGTGGTGCGACGGAAATCCGCGTACGCGGCCTGCAGCTCCTCGATGCTGGCCGCGTGGGTCCAGATCATGAAGTCCGCGTCGGCGCGCAAGCCGGCGACGTCGTAGATGCCGCGAACCACGACGCCCTTGTCTTCGAGACCCTCGAAGAACAAGCGGGCGTCCTTGACCGCAGCTTCCCGATCATCGCCCAGCACACCGGGTTCCACCTGGAACACGGAGAACATGAGGTAACGGATTTCAGAGTTCAGTTTGTCGAAATCAAGGCGTGCCATGGGTCTATCGTGCCACTCGCTCGAATATCCGTGTAGCCGCCGTCGTGCCGACTGCGACACACGCCGGAACCCCGACGCCGTGCAGCCATGACCCGGCCACTTCGAGACCGTCGAACTGTGTCATCTCGGACTCGATTTCAGCCACGATTTCCGTGTGACCTGGGGCGTACTGGGGAAGACCGCCGTGCCACCGCTGGACGAAGCTTGCTCCCGGCTCCTCGGTGATTCCGGTCACGACCCCGAGATCGGCCCGCGCGAGTTCGATCAGTTCCCCATCCGGCCGGTCGACGATCTCCGATGCACCGAATCGGCCGAACGACACCCGAACGAGATGCTCGCCGCGATCAGCGAGGTGTGTCCATTTTCGACTCGACAACGTGAACGCCTTGGCGGTCAGGTCGGCGTCGGTGGCAACAAGAATCCCCGAATTCTGCGGAAGATCGACCTGCCTGGACAGCCGGAGCGCCACCACCGCGGACGACGCCAGTTCGATCCGCGCAGTGATCCTCGCGATCTTCGGATCAACTCCGGCCAACAGCGTCGCTGCACGCGGCGCCGGGACCGCCAGAATGACCGCGTCGACGCTGCCGAGCGGATCGACGTTCCAACCCGTCCCGTCCCGGCGTAACCCCGAGGCCTCTCCGCGGACGAAAGTCGCGTCGGCGGCCTCCCGTAGCGCATCGAGCAGGACGCCGTAACCGTCCCTGAGCGCTCCGAACACCGGTCCGGGTGCAGGGGTCGGCAACGCAGCCGCGACTGCATCCGTGAGGCTTTGAGCCCCGGCATCGAGCGCCGCAGCGAGTGTCGGTAATGCTGCGCGGACGCCGATGGTCTCCGCCAGCCCCGAGTACACCCCGCCCAGAAGCGGATCCACCGACCGGCTGACCACCTGATCACCGAATCGCTGCGAAACCAGTTCGGCAACACTGCAATCGGAACCGCGGGTCCACTCGAACGGGAAAGCCGGCTCGGCCGCTATGCGCGCCAGAGTCTGCTCGTCGACAAGATCTCGCACCGACTCCGCCGACGCCGGAATTCCCATCAGGGTTCCGGTGGGCAACCGATTCAGTGATCCCTGAGACCAGATCAACGGGCTCAACCCCGCGGGATAGACGATCTGATCGGTCAATCCCAGCTCGGCGAGAAGCGCGGGAACCTCGGGTCGACGGGCGATGAACGCCTCGGCACCGATGTCGATCGGTCCGCCGCCCAGATCAACTGTTCGCAGCTTCCCGCCCAGTCGCGGTGAGTCGTCGACGACCGTGATGTCGGCATCGGAACCCAGACTGCGCCGAAGCCGGTACGCGGCAACCAGACCGGAGATTCCGCCTCCGATCACCGCGACCGACGGCCGAGTGGTCGTCACAGCGAGTGCACCAGCTCCACCGCCGCGGTGATCGCCGTGGGATCGGTGTCGGGAAGAACTCCGTGGCCGAGATTGAAGATGTGGCCGATGGCACCGGCTTCAATCGCGCGATCCCCTTCGGCGGCGATCCGTCGTACTTCGCGATCGATCACCTCGGGTCCGGCGAACAGGACCGCGGGATCGAGGTTGCCCTGCAGTGCCTTGCCCGGACCGACACGACCTGCCGCGACGTCGAGCGGGATCCGCCAGTCGACACCCACGACGTCGGCGCCGGCCTCCCCCATCGCGCCGAGGAGTTCACCGGTTCCGACACCGAAGTGGATGCGCGGAACGCCGGCAGCGGCAACCTCGGCGAATACGCGCTCGGAATGCGGGAGAACAAATTCCCGGTAGTCGGCCAGCGAAAGTGCGCCGGCCCACGAGTCGAACAACTGGACCGCGTCGACACCTGCCTTGAGCTGCGCTTGCAGGAAGCAGATCGTGGTGTCTGCCAAGCTTCCGAGCAACGCGTGCCAGGTCTTCGGGTCGGAGTGCATGAGCGCTTTGGTCTTCTCGTGGTTCCGGCTCGGACCGCCCTCGACCAGATACGACGCCAACGTGAACGGCGCTCCGGCAAAACCGATCAGCGGAGTCGAGCCCAACTCGGTGGTGAGAAGCCGAACGGCCTGCGCGATTGCGCCTACCTCTTCGGGGACCAGACGCGGCAGTGCTGCGACGTCGGCGACGGAGCGAACCGGATTGGCAACCACCGGTCCGACACCGGCAACGATGTCGAGATCGATTCCCGCGGCTTTGAGCGGAACAACGATGTCCGAGAACAGGATTGCCGCGTCCACGTCGTGACGGCGCACCGGCTGCATCGTGATCTCACAGACCAGCGCCGGATCGAAACATGATTCCAACATGCCGATCCCCGCGCGGATCTCGCGGTACTCCGGCAGCGAACGCCCGGCCTGGCGCATGAACCACACCGGCCGTCGGCTCGGAGTGCGTCCGGTCGCCGCGGCAAGCAACGGTGCGTCGGGCAAAACTCGCCGAGCGCTGTATTCCGCCGACCCGGTGGTGCCTGAATTCATGTTGTCCAACCCGCTCATCAGTCCTCGCGCTCTCCGCCAACGTGTGTCTTCGATCGACTCAATGCTGCCATGTCCCACACTCCGGATCGGACACCCGAGCGGTTCGTGAGCACCCCCACACCCGAGCCACACTCGGTCGGCGCGCCTCCACCTACCCGCCCGCATCCCCGACTAACGTCCTGACCTGTGACGACATCCGGATCGACAGCCGACCCGGCCGAGTTCCGTGCCGCCGTGGAGGCGATGACCGCTGCGCGGGTTCGGCCCGAGATAGAGGTCGGTCCCATCCGTCCGCCGCAGCGTCTCGCTCCGTACAGCCACGCCGTGGGGGCGGAGGTACTGCATCCGGACTCCGACGTCGTGGCAGAGCAATCCGAAGGTGACGCTTTCGGCCGCCTCATCCTGCTGTTCGATCCGGACGGCGACGAGGCGTGGAACGGCACCATGCGGTTGGTCGCCTACATCCAGGCCGATCTCGACGAAGCCGTCGCCGCGGATCCACTCCTTCCCGAAGTAGCCTGGAGTTGGCTGGTGGACGCATTGGAGGCGGGGCCGGAACCTTTTGTCGCCCTGGGCGGTACGGTCACGGCCACGACATCGGTGCGTTACGGCGACATTGCCGGGCCGCCCCGAGCCCATCAGCTCGAACTACGAGCGTCCTGGACTGCAACTTCGTCCGAACTGGCTCACCACGTCGAGGCTTTCTGTGAAGTTCTCGCCTATGCCGCGGGGCTTCCTCCCGCCGGGATAACCACGCTGTCGCGGCAGAACGACTGACTCCGCTACTCGTTTGAGCATTCCACCGGAAAAATACTAGAACCTGTTCTAAAATGAGTCATGCAACGTCTCAGCGGACTCGACGCGACCTTCCTCTACTTGGAAACACCGACCCAGCTATTGCACGTTTGTGGACTTGTCCTGCTCGACCCCACGACCATCCCGGGCGGTTACGACTATCGGAAGCTGCTTCGCGAGTTGGACTCGCGGATGGCCACCATGCCGACCTTCCGGCGCAAACTCAAGGATTCGCGCCTCAATCTCGACTACCCGGTGTGGGTCGACGATCACGATTTCGACATCGAGCGGCATTGTCATCGGACCTCGGTCCCCGCGCCGGGCACCCACGCGGAACTGGCGGAACTTGCCGGGCACATCGCCAGCCAGCCATTGGATCGGTCGCGTCCGCTGTGGGAGATGTGGGTCATCGAGGGACTCGCCGACGGACAGATCGCGGTCATGTCGAAGATCCATCACAGCGCCGCTGACGGCATAACCGGCGCAAACATCCTCGCTCAGCTGTGCAGCCTCGAACCGGATTCACCGGCCCTGGTGGACCCCGACGCTCAGGGTGCGGGCGACGCGGGAACGCTGGACATCGCGATCGGTGGGCTCATGGCCGTGATCGCACGGCCCGCACGAATTGCCCGATTGGTTCCCGGCGGAATCGCCATGCTCCCCAAGTGGGTGACGCGCGCACGGAAGGGTGAAGCCATGCCTGCGCCGTTCACCGCGCCGCGGACCTCGTTCAACGGCGCTATCACCGGTCACCGCAACGTCGCGTTCAGCCAGCTCGACCTCGCGAAGGTCAAAGCCGTCAAAGACCGTCACGGCGTGAAGGTCAACGACGTGGTTCTCGCGCTCTGCGCCGGAGCGTTGCGTAAGTATCTGGAAGAACGGGACGAGCTGCCGGAGGATTCCCTCGTCGCCATGGTGCCGGTGTCGGTCCACGGCAAATCCGATCGGCCGGGTACGAACCAGATCTCGGGCATGTTCACGCAACTCGGCACCCAGATCGCCGATCCGGTCGAACGCCTGCACGCGATCAGCGATTACAACGCCACTTCGAAGAACCACAACGAAGCACTGGGGGCGAGCATGCTTCAAGACTGGTCGCAGTTCGCATCGCCGGCAGTGTTCGGCGCTGCAATGCGCGTGTACTCGTCACTCAAACTTGCCGAACGTCACCCCGTCGTGTCCAACCTGGTGGTCTCCAACGTGCCAGGGCCGCCGGTCCCGCTCTATTTCCTGGGCGCGCAGATCAAAGGAATGTTCCCGCTCGGTCCGATCTTTCACGGGGCGGGCCTCAACGTGACGGTGATGTCGCTCGACGGAAAACTCGACGTCGGCATCGTCAGTTGCTCTGATCTGGCACCCGAATTGGACCAGCTCGCGCAAGGTTTCGGGGCAGCTCTCGACGAACTGTTCGAGGCTGAGGTGACAACCACTGTCCCCACTGCGACGTAGAGTCAGTGACCATGTCCGAAGTCACCGATGATGCGACCGAGCCCACCTCCGACGTAGTTCCGCTGCTCGTACCTCGTGACGGAGTTCCGGAAGTCATCACCACTGCCGCCGGCGTCGCAGCCGCCGCAGCCGCGCTGGCTTCCGGCCACGGCCCGCTCGCCGTCGACGCCGAGCGGGCATCCGGATTCCGCTATTCGGCACGGGCGTACCTGATCCAGCTCCGACGCGAGGGCGCAGGATCGTTCCTGCTCGATCCGATTCCGACGGCGCAAGATCTACAGCCGTTGGCCGAGGCGATCAACCCGTTGCAATGGGTTCTGCACTCGGCGGATCAAGATCTCCCCGGCCTCGCCGAATTGGGCCTGACACCAGCAGAACTCTTCGACACCGAACTGGCCGGACGACTGGCGGGCTTCGAGCGAGTCGGACTGGCCGCGATAGTCGAACGAACCCTGCGGGTGGAACTGCGCAAGGGTCACGGCGCTGCCGACTGGTCGACGCGCCCACTGCCGGAGGCCTGGTTGAACTACGCCGCCCTCGACGTCGAAGTGCTTCTCGAGCTGCGCGACGCGATGGAGGCCGAACTCGAATCCCAAGGCAAGCTCGAGTGGGCGAAGGAAGAGTTCGAGTACATCCGGCTGGCCGGCCCGCCCAAACCCAAGCCCGACCGTTGGCGTCGTACGTCGCACATCACCTCACTCAAGACCACCCGTCAGTTGGCGGCGGTGCGGGCACTGTGGCAGGCCCGTGAGGATCTCGCACGCAAACGCGACGTGTCGCCGAGCCGGGTACTTCCCGACTCCGCGATCATCGATGCCGCTCTCAAAGACCCTCAGTCGTTGGACGCGCTCCGCTCCCTTCCCGTCTTCGGAGGACCACGTCAACGCCGTTATTCGCGTATTTGGATGGATGCACTCGAAGCGGCGCGCAGGCTCCCCGACAGTGAGCTTCCGCCGAAGACCCCGCCGATCGTCGGGCCCCCCGCCGCCGGTCGCTGGGCTCGACAGGATCCAGCCGCTGCCGACCGGTTGACGGCGGCGCGCGCAGCACTGTCGGACCTGAGCAAAGAGGTTTCGGTACCGGTGGAAAACCTGCTCCAACCCGACCTGGTCAGGCGCCTGTGCTGGGACTGGAAATTGGAACCCGACTCGGACATCGCCGAAGTCGAGAGTGCAATCGAGACCAAGCTCACTTCCGGTGGCGCACGTGGCTGGCAACGCACTTTGACGGTTCCCGTCCTCGCCGAGGCACTGAACTCCGTGGTCCCGGCCGAGCCCGAAGTGGAAGAGCTTGAATCCTGACCTGACCCCGGTGTGAGGTTGGAGCAATTCGGCACGTTAAGTTACCGGTCAGTAATGGGCAGTAGTACGCTCGATACGAGGCCGGACGCCTGGCCGTGATCGCCGAACCAACGTCTCACCGCCCTTCGGTGCGGTGGGCAGCTCCATCAGGAGGAATTCGCGTGGCTCCATCCACAAACAACCAACGCAACGTCGTCTTCGTCGACGGCATTCGCACCCCGTTCGGCAAGGCCGGCCCGAAAGGCATGTACGCCGACACGCGCGCAGACGATCTCGTCGTCAAGGCGATTCGTGAGCTGCTTCGTCGTAACCCGCAGCTCGATCCCGCGCGGATCGACGAAGTGGCCGTCGCAGCCACGACGCAGACCGGTGACCAGGGCCTGACCATCGGCCGTACCGCTGCGATCCTCGCCGGTCTCCCCGAAACCGTTCCCGGATTCGCCATCGACCGCATGTGTGCCGGCGCGATGACGGCCGTCACCACCACCGCGTCGGGTATCGGCTTCGGCCAGTACGACGTCGTGATCGCCGGTGGAGTCGAGCACATGGGTCACCACCCGATGGGTGAGGGCGCAGACCCCAACCCGCGTTTCCTCGCCGACCGCCTGGTCGATCCGAGCGCCCTCGTGATGGGTAACACTGCCGAGAACCTGCACGACCGGTTCCCGACCATCACCAAGGAACGCACGGATGCCTACGCCGTCAACAGCCAGAACAAGTACGAGGCTGCCAAGAAGGCCGGCTTCATCGCCGACACCTTGGTCCCCGTCGCCACTCGCAGTTCCGCGGGCTGGGGTCTGGCCACCGAGGACGAGCCGCCGCGCCCCGGAACCACCGTCGAAGATCTCGCGAAGCTCAAGACGCCGTTCCGCCCGGCCGGACGCATCACCGCCGGTAACGCCGCCGGACTCAACGACGGCGCCACCGCCGCCCTGCTCGCCGGTGAGGACACCGCAGCAGAGCTCGGCCTGCCGGTCGGCATGCGCATGGTCGGGTTCGCCTACCAGGGCGTCGACCCCGCCGTCATGGGCATCGGCCCGGTTCCCGCCACGGAGAAGCTCCTGGCCCGTACCGGCCTGAAGATCGAGGACATCGGACTCTTCGAGATCAACGAGGCGTTCGCCGTTCAGGTCCTCGCGTTCCTCGAGCACTACGGAATCGCCGACGACGACCCGCGCGTCAACCAGTGGGGCGGCGCCATCGCGTGTGGCCACCCCCTCGCTTCCTCGGGCGTTCGCCTGATGACGCAGCTCTCCCGCCAGTTCGCGACACGCCCCGACGTGCGCTACGGCTTGACCACCATGTGCATCGGCCTCGGCATGGGCGGCACCGTCATCTGGGAGAACCCGAACCACGCTGACTACCAGGCAGGAGTCAACTAAATGTCTGATATTGCAACAGCATTCGCCGACGAGGTCGTCACGAACGCCTACACCAAGATCATCTCGGTTCCCGGTATCGAGGGCCCGTTTGCACTGATCACCCTCGACAACGGCTTCGACCACACCAAGCCGTCGTCCTTCGGTCCCGGCGGACTCGCAGCATTCGACGCTGCCCTCGACGAAGCCTTTGCCGCCAACCCGGTAGCCGTCGCGGTCACCGGCAAGCCCTTCATCTTCGCCGCCGGCGCGGACCTCAAGGGTGTTCCCGCGATCACCTCGCGTGAGCAGGGGCTCGAGCTGGGCCGCTTGGGCCACAAGGTGTTCCGACGCCTCCGTGAGTCCGCCGTTCCCACGTTCGCCTTCATCAACGGCGTCGCCCTGGGCGGCGGCCTCGAAGTAGGCCTGCACAGCCACTACCGCACGGTTGCCGCCAACGCGGGCGCGCTGGGGCTTCCGGAAGCATTCCTCGGTCTGGTCCCCGGTTGGGGCGGAACGCAGCTGCTCCCCAACCTGGTCGGCCCGTCCAACGCAGTCACCGTGGTGATCGAGAACTCGCTGAACCAGAACAAGGTGCTCTCCCCCAAGAAGGCACTCGAACTCGGCGTCGTCGACGTCGTTCTCGACTCCGCCGACTTCATCGAGCAGTCCCTCGCCTGGGCGTCGCAGGTCCTCGCCGGCACCGTCACCCCCGCTCGCCCGGAGATCGATCGTGGCCAGGGCTGGGACGACGCGATCGCCCGCGCGAAGGCGATCGTCGACGGCAAGACCAAGGGCAATGCACCCGGCGCCGTCAAGGCCGTCGAGCTGCTCGAACTGGCTCGCAGCACCGACATCACCGATGCCGCTTCGCTCGACAAGGGCTTCGCGGCCGAGGACGAGGCTCTTGCCGATCTTCTGCTGACGGACGAGCTCCGGGCTGGTCTGTACGCCTTCGATCTGGTGAACAAGCGCGCCAAGCGTCCCGCCGGAGCACCCGATCGCTCACTCGCTCGTAAGGTCAGCGGCGTCGGCATCGTCGGTGCCGGCCTCATGGCCAGCCAGCTCGCGCTGCTCTTCGTCCGCCAGCTCAAGGTGCCGGTCATCCTGACCGACATCGACCAGGAGCGCATCGACAAGGGTGTCGGCTACGTCCACACCGAGATCGAGAAGCTCCAGGGCAAGGGACGCCTGTCCCCCGACGCCGCGAACCGCCTCAAGGCACTCGTTTCCGGCTCGCTCGACAAGGCCGCGTTCGCCAAGACCGACTTCGTCATCGAAGCCGTCTTCGAGAACATGGACGTCAAGAAGAAGGTCTTCGCGGAACTCGAGCAGTTCATCGCTCCCGAGACCATCCTCGCGACCAACACCTCCTCGCTCTCCATCACGGAGATGGCGTCCGGGCTCGAGCACCCCGAGCGTGTGGTGGGCTTCCACTTCTTCAACCCGGTGGCCGTTCTTCCCCTCCTCGAGATCATCAAGGGCGAAAAGACCGACGACGCTACTCTCGCAACGGCTTTCGCCACCGCGAAGTCGCTGAAGAAGTCTGCCGTCCTCTGCGGCGACAAGGCCGGATTCGTCTTCAACCGCCTCGTCACCCGCACCTTGGGTGAGGTCATGTCCGCCGTCGACGAAGGCACCCCCTTCGACGTCGCAGACAATGCCATCGCCGAACTCGGTATGCCGATGTCGCCGTTCACGCTGCTGGCCCTCGTCGGACCCGCCGTGGCACTGCACACCGGCGAGACCCTGCAGGAGTCGTACCCGGACCGGTTCAAGAGCTCACCCGGACTCGAAGCACTCGTCGAGGCCCGCAAGCCCGGCGTGTGGACCTGGGGCGAGAACGGTCAGGCCGTCGACCCCGAGGTCGCCGCACTGTGGCCGCAGGGTGACAAGGCGTCCACTTCGGAAGAGGTCCTCGAGCGCACACGTCGCGCGTTCGCCGAGGAAATTCAGATCATGCTCGACGAGGGCGTCGTAGCGGCGGCCGAGGACATCGACCTCTGCCTGCTGCTCGGCGGCGGATTCGGATTCTGGAACGGCGGCATCACGCCGTACCTGGACCGCACCGGTACCTCCGAGGCTGTCAACGGCAAGCGCTTCCTCGCGCCCGGTGTTGCCAGCGTCTGAGAAAGTCGATAGACCCGTCACGGACGGCGTGCCCTCGGGTACGCCGTCCGTGACGTTTGTGCAGGCTCAGAAGAGTTTTCCCACATCGTCTTTCACGATGTTCTCGAGCGCGCGCTCCGCCACTGCGGCGATGGTCATCGATGGATTGCACGCGGCGGAGTTGCCCGGCAGCAGAGCACCGTCGAGCACGTACAACCCCCGCTGGCCGAGAACTCGACCGTCGAGGTCGCACACCGAGTTCATGCAGGCACCGCCGAGGGGATGCCACGTGGACGGCAGTATCGCGTTCGTGTCAGTGAGTAGACCGCCTGCCGCGATCCGGTGGGCCGCCGGCCCGATGTGGCCTTGCTGGATCGCCGAATCCCCGTCCTTCGGCCAACGGAGCACCGCCTCACCCCGCGCCGAGTCGTACACGAACCGACCGCGGTCGCGGCTCACACCGAATCCGACCATCACCGTACTGCGAGCGTCGAACGCCACCGGCGGGAACGACGCCTGTATGACGGTGAACGCGTTGTGCGGGTCCTCCCAGTTTCGGCTGCCGTAGACAACAGGCCCGCCCTGGGTGGCACCGAAGTTCTCGGCGAGATCCGACCAGATGTAGATCCGGTCGGCATTGGTCCCCCACCCCGCGCCGAGCTCGTCCGGCAGGTCGGTGATCCGCCCCGTTGCCGCGGCGCGGACCAGGAGTTTGGTGGTGTTCATGCTGCCGGCAGCCATCACGAGCGCATCCGTCGTCAAGATCTTGTTCTCGAGAACCGTGCCGGCAATATCGGTCCGGTCCACGTACACGCGCCACCGCCCGTCAGCTGCCCGTTCGACGTCGGTGACCTGGTGCAAGGTCTCCACGTTCACCAATCCGGTCGCTTCGGCAGCGGCAATGTAGGTGACGTCCACCGAATGCTTGCCACCGTTGTTGACCCCGAGTGCGCCGTCACCGTTGGTGTACGACGGCTTCATCTCACCCCGAAGTTCGGCCAACGCGAAGTTCCAGTCGATCGGCATCGGAATTTTCGACACCGGAAGACCGGAACGCGTTGCGTTGCGCGCGAAGACGCGTGCCGCCTCGTAGTTCGGACTGGAGATCAGTTCTTCGGGTGCAGTTTCCAGTTGCAGCATCCGTGCCACCCGCGGGTAGTGGACGCGGTCCATTCGTGCATAGTCGAGTTCTTCCGGGAAATGCGCGTTGAACACCGCTGCTTCCGGCTGCAGCGTCATCCCTTGGTACACAAGCGATCCGCCGCCCACACCGGCAGCGCAGATCGCTGTCATGTTCTCACCGGTCACTGTCTCCAGCAAACCTGCATAGGGCTCGAAGATCGCCGGCCTACCGAACAGGGTCGGGTTGGACTGATGCCAGAGGATGCGCTTGTCCGGACGTGCGGGATGCGGAAAAGTTTCGGCATTCGGCCCCGTCTGCCACCGAATCCCTCTCTCCAGCAGGGTGACCGGAACTCCGGCCTCAGCCAAGCGAAGAGCCGTCACGCCGCCCCCGAAACCTGAGCCGATTACCACGACGCGGTGCTCTTCACGTGTCAGCGGAATCCCGGTTGCGGCCTTGGCAGTGCGTGGCGCCATCATTGCAACTCCCACGGCGGCCGTGCCGGCCAAGAACGATCTACGTTTGACTCCGGACATGACTGGTGCTCCCTCGAAGAATGTCGCCAGAGAATTCCGGGCACGCCAAAACTAGACACTCTTGCAATGAAGTGTCAAGGTATTGACGGCAACGACGATCTACGAGGTCGACCGCATCGCGGGTCCAAGCCATCGCCCGAGAAAGGCCCGCAGGGAGTCGTCGGAATGGACGAATTCACTGTCGAAAGCAACAACCGAAAGCCCCAGGCGCACGGCGATTTCCACCGTCTCGTCCAACTCTGCCTCCGTGGCGAGACCACGCTCGACCATGGGAGCGAGCATCTGACGAGCGAAAGGTATTGCTCGACTCATCATTTCGAGGTCGAAGACGGGGTTTCCCCGCTCGGCAAGCAGCAGCGTCGCCAGAACCGGGTGGGCGCGAACCGCTGTGCGCGCGGCAACGATGAATTCCACGACATACTCACACGCAGTGGCAACCGACTCCACCTGCGCCGTGATCTCCCCGAGGACCTCGATCGCAAGGCCGCCCATCGCCTGGGAGACAACCTCTTCGCGCGTTCCGAAGTTCGAGTAGACGGTCTGACGTGAGACGCCCGCCGCCGTGGCCACCGCAGCGATATTCACAGCTTCGAACCCACCGCCTTCGATCAGGCCTAGGGCGGCGCTGAGAATCTTCTGCTGTGATCGCACGAGGAAAGTATCGCGCACCGAAATTCCGGGCGACGAAACGCAGTGCACATCTGAGTCCTACCTACATAAACGGCACGAACGGTTTCGTTTGGCCGCCAAATAGCAGTAGGTTAGGCTGCCCTTCATGAAAACTTCTGTTCGGGGCCTCGCCGCCCTCGGTGCAGCTGCGATTGCAGTCACCACCCTCGTCTCGTGCTCCTCTGATTCGGACACCTCGACAGCATCACAAGGTACGGACGGATTCCCCGTCAGTATCGCGAACACCTTCGGCACGACGACGATCGAATCCAAGCCCGAACGGCTCGTCACCCTCGGCTGGAACGCACAAGACATCCTGTACGCACTCGATCTCACTCCGGTCGGCCAGCCCAAGTACACCTACGGCGCGGACGACAACGGCGTCATGCCGTGGGCGCAGGACTACTTCGACGCGGACAAGACCGCACTCTTCGACATGCCGGCGAGCGGCGAGCCGCCGGTCGAGACCATTGCGTCATTGACACCGGACGCGATCCTGGCGCCGTACGAGGGCTTCGAGGAGTCCGTCTACAACCAGCTGAGCAAGATCGCACCGACGGCTGCCTACCCCGGCGCAGCGTGGCAGACGACCTGGCAGGACCAGACCCGAATCGTCGGCAAGGCCGTCGGTAAGAGCGAAGAGGCCGACAAGCTCGTCGACGGCCTCGACGCAACTCTCGCCGATACCGCCGCAGCCCACCCGGAGTTCGCCGGAAAGACGCTGGCAGTGGTCAACTTCGACACCGATTCGAGCAACATCAACGTCTACCTGCCCACCGATCCGCGTGTCCAGGTGCTGACGGAACTCGGATTCGTCAATGCGCCCGGCGTCGAGAAGCTCGCGGCGGACAACGCAGGCGGAACCTTCTTCAAGACGATCTCCTACGAGAACATCGCCGACATCGACGCCGATGTGATCGTCGGCTTCACCGACGGCTCCGGCGATCCTTCCGGCATCCCTGCAGTCGGCGGGCTCGACGCGGTCAAGCGCGGATCTACCGCCTTCCTCAGCGACACCCGCGTCATCGGCGGACTGAGCAACGTCAACGTCCTCAGCACGCCGTGGGTCCTCGGCCAGATCACACCGACGTTGAGCGAAGCCGCAAAGCGCGCCTCGGCCTAGAAAAGATGCAGTGTCGGTCACGGTCTTTATGCTCACCTGCATGGCTGAACTTTCGATCTCCGTGACCAGAGACGTCAACGCACCGGTCGATACCGTGTGGCAGGTCCTCACGGACCTCGACAATGCTGCCGACACCCTTTCCGGCGTGATCCGGATCGAACGTCTTGCCGGAGAGGGATACGCCGTCGGCACCAAGTGGCGTGAAACGCGGAAGATGATGGGCAAGGAAGCAACCGAGGACATGTGGGTCACCGAGGTCGAGGCTCTCACCCGCACGGTCGTCAAAGCCAACTCCCACGGCATGAACTACACGAGTGGGTTCACTCTGAAGCCTGACGCCACAGGCACGATCCTCGAGATGTATTTCTCCGGTGAATCCGAATCCACCTCACGCATCTCGAAGATCTTCACAGCAGTATTCGGTCGATTGGGCGCGCGGGTGACCCGGAAATTCATGGCCAAGGATCTCGAGGACATCGCGACAAAAGCCGAGCGTCTCACGGGCAAGTAAACCGCCCTCACCTGCATCGATCTTATTGTTTGCATGACCACTGTAATCAATACTTCATCTCTGCGACCGGTTGATTCGACCACGGAATGGACTCAGCTGGATAACGGCGCGTGAGTCCCCGCCAAATCTGCCCCGGTGGGCGTAGCGTGCAGAGTGCTCGCGGATGGATCGACGCATCGGGGTGTCGACCGTAGGGCCTTTTGAGGGGGCAGGAATGGCATTCAGCGGAACCGCCGCCGGCGGTGGATCCGGCGCTACTCGCGCCGACGTCGGACATGCAGTGCTCTTCGCCGGCGCCGCCGCGCTCGGTGGTTTTCTGTTCGGATACGACACCGCCGTCATCAACGGGGCAGTCGGTGCGATCCGAGACAAGTACGACATCGGCGCCTCGGGCACCGGGCTCACGGTCTCACTGACCCTGCTCGGCGCAGCACTCGGCGCCTGGATCGCAGGCACACTCGCAGATCGCCTCGGCCGCATCCGCGTCATGCAGATAGCCGCGGTGCTGTTCATCATCGGCGCCGTCGGTTCCGCAATTCCGTTCAGCGTCTACGACCTCACCTTCTGGCGAGTGGTTGGCGGCCTGGCAGTGGGCTTCGCGTCCGTCATCGCCCCGGCGTACATCGCGGAGATCTCCCCCGCCGCGATACGCGGTCGCCTCGGTTCGATGTACCAGTTGGCGATCGTTCTCGGAATCGCTGTATCGCAGTTGGTCAACTACGCACTTCAAGCCGCGGCCGGTGGCGATCGCAATCAGATCGCGGGTCTCGAAGCCTGGCAGTGGATGCTGATGCTCGAGGCCGTTCCCGCAGTCCTGTACCTGATCATGACAACCACGATTCCGGAGTCTCCACGATTCCTGGTGGCGCAGGGCAAGGACGATCGTGCGCGCAAGATCATCTCCGATCTCGAAGGTGGAGATCACGACGCCGTCACCGTGCGCATGAACGAGATCCGCGAATCACTGACGGAGAAACAGGCCAAAACCACGGTGCGTCAGCTCTTCTCGAAGCGGCTCGGCGTATCCCATCTGGTCTGGGTCGGCATCGCACTCGCCGCACTGCAGCAGCTGGTCGGCATCAACGTGATCTTCTACTACTCGAGCACCCTGTGGCAGGCGGTTGGTTTCGGAGCCGATCGCTCGCTGCTCATCAGCGTCGTGAGCGCCTTGGTCAACATCGTCGGTACGTTTGTCGCCATCGCCGTCATCGATCGCGTCGGGCGGAAGCCACTGCTCCTGGTCGGCTCTGTCGGTATGGCCATCTCGCTGGGCACCGCAGCATTCTGTTTCCATTCGGCAACAGTGACGAAGAACGAGATCGGTGAATCCGTAGCGACGCTTTCCGGCGCCAACGCCACGATCGCACTCATCGGAGCCAACGCGTTCGTCTTCTTCTTCGCTTTGTCCTGGGGTCCCGTGGTGTGGGTACTGATCTCCGAAATGTTCCCGAACCGGGTACGCGCCGCTGCAGTCGGAATCGCCACCGCCACCAACTGGGTCGCGAACTTCCTGGTGTCCTGGACGTTCCCGGCACTCGCCGATTGGAATCTGTCGTACACATACGCCGGATACGCAGTCATGGCGCTACTGTCGCTGTTCGTCGTCCTGAGGTTCGTGAAGGAAACGCGAGGCAGCACACTCGAATCCGTGCAATAGCGCTCTCCCGGTTTCACACCTTCACACCGAAAAGCGGTGGCCCTCGGATTGATCCGAGGGCCACCGCTTTTCGAGATTTGTCGGTAGACGACCTGTCAGCCTTGTGCGACTTCCCCCTGAGCCGAGGCCGAAGACGCGTCCTCCTGGACGTGGACTCCGACACTGCCCATTCCTGCCACCCAGCCGGTGATCTTGCGGGAGAGGTCCTGAGCCGTCAGGCCAAGCTCCTTGTGGATGGCCTCGCGGCTGGCATGATCGAGGAACTGCTGGGGAACGCCCATGTCGCGGCACGAGGTGTGAACTCCGGCGGCGCGCATCGCAGCGGAGACCGTCGAACCGATACCGCCGTGTAGGCCGCCGTCCTCGATGGTGACAACGAGCGCGTACTTGTCCGCCATCTTCACCAGCGAATCCGCGACCGGCAGAACCCAACGCGGATCAACGACGGCAACCGAGATGCCCTGCTTGTCGAGTCGATCGGCGATCTCGAGCGCCAAGGAGGCAAACGGACCCACCGCGACGAGCAGCACGTCGCCGCGCTCGCCCTCGCTGACCTTGAGAACGTCGACCATTCCGTCGAGTCGCTTCACTGCCGGAATAGCTTCGGGTACAGCGCCCTTCGGGAAGCGAACAACAGTTGGTCCGTCGTCGACGAGGAGTGCTTCGTCCAGTTCTTCACGCAGTGTGTCGGCGTCACGCGGTGCCGCGACGCGAATCCCGGGGATGATTCCGAGCAGCGAAAGATCCCAGACGCCGTTGTGGCTGGCGCCGTCCACTCCGGTAACACCGGCGCGGTCGAGCACGATTGTCACCGGTTGCTTGAGCAGTGCGACGTCCATCAACAACTGGTCGAACGCTCGATTGAGGAAGGTCGAGTAGATAGCGACCACGGGGTGCAGTCCGCCCAATGCAAGGCCGGCGGCCGAGGTCATCGCGTGCTGCTCGGCGATTCCGACGTCGAACATGCGGTCGGGGAACTTCTCACCGAATGCCGCGAGCCCGGTGGGGCCGGCCATGGCCGCAGTGATGGCGACGATGTCCTCACGACGCGAAGCCTGCTCGATCAGTGCGGCCGAGAAGACCGACGTCCAGTCCGGCGCTGACGACTTGGTGCCGCGACCGGTGACGGGATCGATGACGCCGGTGGCATGCATCTGATCGGCCACGTCGTTTTCCGCGTGTGCGTAACCGTTGCCCTTGCGGGTGACGGCGTGAACGATCACGGGTCCGCCGTAGGCCTTCGCCCTGCGCAACGCCGATTCCATGGCAGCTTCGTCGTGACCGTCGACCGGTCCGAGGTACTTGATACCGAGATCGGTGAACATCACCTGAGGACTGACCGCGTCCTTGAGACCGGCCTTCATCCCATGCAGGACGGAGTATGCAGTACGCCCGACCCAGGGCAACTTCTTGACCATGCGTCGGCCACTGTCGAGGGCGCGCTCGTAACTCGGTGCGGTGCGCAGTGCCGAGAGATGGTCGGCAAGGCCGCCGATGGTCGGTGCGTACGAGCGACCGTTGTCGTTGACGACGATCACCACCGAACGATCTTTGCCGGCTGCGATGTTGTTGAGCGCTTCCCAACACATTCCGCCGGTCAGGGCGCCGTCACCGACGACGGCAACAACGTGGCGATTCTGACCCGTCAGCGCGAAGGCCTTCGCGAGGCCGTCGGCATAGGACAACGCGGCGGAAGCATGAGAGGACTCGACCCAGTCGTGTTCGCTCTCGGCGCGGCACGGATATCCCGACAGTCCGCCCTGCTTGCGCAGCGTGTCGAACTGATCCTGACGACCGGTCAGGATCTTGTGAACATAGGCCTGATGGCCCGTGTCGAAAATGATCGCGTCCTGCGGCGAGTCGAAAATTCGGTGCAATGCGAGGGTCAATTCCACGACACCCAAGTTGGGCCCGAGGTGACCACCAGACGCAGCGACCTTCAGCACGAGGAACTCACGAATCTCGTCGGCCAACTCCGTCATCTCGGCGTGGCTCAACTGACGTAGATCGTCAGGACCCTGAATGCGGGCAAGAACACCCAACGAGATCGCTCCCTCCGTGCTTCACAGCTGCACCGGTGCGCGCCGCGGCTGTCTTCGCGACAGTGCTGCCAGTCTACGGAGCGTTCCGGCGAACCGACACGCGGACTCGGCCCGATTCCGGTGTGACTTCGCGTAACAGCGAAATCCCGCGGATCGCTCGTGATCGCAATCACAGACAAATGGGATCGGTCGCAATCGACTCGGCGACTCTTGTTCCACAAAACGACCGCCATGTCAGCTTAAGGTCGACGTATGGGAACTGTGGTCGACGACCTGATAGCGCGAGTATTCGACGAAGTCCGATCACTCGACGAGGGCGAGTTGGCCGACTACATCCCCGAACTCGCGGCCGTCGCCCCCGATTCGTTCGGAATCTGCATCGCCACAGTCGACGGCTACGTGTACGAGATCGGCGACTCACGAATCCCGTTCACCATTCAGTCGATTTCGAAACCGTTCACCTACGCCCTGGCGCTCGCCGATCGTGGGAGTGAGACGGTTGCCGCAAAGATCGACGTCGAACCGTCCGGCGAGCCGTTCAACGAAATCAGCCTCGACCCGCTCACCGAACGTCCGCGAAACCCCATGATCAATGCCGGAGCGATCACCGCTGCGTCACTGGTCGCCGGCCCGAATCCCGAGGCCCGCTTCGAACGCATTCGCTCCGCGTACTCGCGATATGCAGGCCGCGACCTGGCCTTCAACGAATCGGTGTACACCTCGGAAGCCCGTACCGGCCACCGCAATCGCGCCATCGGCCACATGCTGCGATCCTTCGACGTCATCACCGGCAATCCCGACGAGGCCGTCGACCTGTACTTCCGTCAGTGCTCGATCGACGTGACCTGCCGCGATCTGAGTCTGATGGCTGCGACGATGGCGAACAACGGTGTCAATCCGCTCACCCACGAGCGCGCGCTGGCTCCCGCTGGCGTCGAGCAGGTCCTCAGCGTCATGGCTACCTGCGGAATGTACGACGGCGCCGGCAAGTGGCTGGTAGAGGTCGGATTGCCGGCCAAGAGCGGCGTCGGCGGCGGGGTCCTGGCCGTTCTGCCCGGCCAGATCGGCATCGCGGTGTACTCCCCCAGACTCGACGTTCACGGAAACAGTGTTCGCGGGGTTGCCGCTGCCCGGGCGCTGTCGAAGGAACTCGAACTGCACTTCCTCCACGTGACGCGGGCGTCACGCTCTTCGATCCGCGCCCGGTACAGCGTCATCGAAGCGCCGTCGCGAGTGCGACGCACCCCCACCGAACAGGCCGTGCTCGACGACGTCGGCAAGCGCAGCCGGGTCTACGAACTGCACGGCGATCTCCTCTTCACCGGTGCCGAATCGGCGGTGCGCGAAATCGGCTCGGTGGACGAGGGCCTCGAAGTTGTCGTCATCGACGTGCGCCGCGTCGACGACGCCAGCGACGTCGCGGTGCGCATGATCACTGCGCTGCAAGTCCAACTGGCCGAACAAGCCTGTGCGGTGGCGGTCGTCGATCCGCAAGGACTACTGGGACAACGGAGTTCGAGCGTCGACCCCGCCAGAAGAAGTGGCCGCGTTTTTGCGGACCTCGATTCCGCGATGCAGTGGTGCGAAGACACGTTGCTTGCGGTGCACTGCGAAGCCGATCGACAGGCGTCGACGATCTCGATCGAGGACCATCCCGTTCTCGATGCTCTGTCCGCGGCACAGATCGAGGGATTCTCGGCAGAGTTGGAGACGCGAACCTATGCCCGCGGCGAGAAGATCGCCCGCCGAGGTAATTCGGCCTCGGGGTTCTATCTGATTCTCAGCGGCCAGGTCAGCACCATGTTCACCGACGCACACGGCGTCGAGCACCGCATCACGACGCTTTCGGCCGGAATGACGTTCGGCGAGATGACGATGTTCCTCGACACCCCCTTCCTCAACGACATTCGCGCCGATTCGACGGTCACCGTGGCCGTACTGACACCGGAGCGATATGCAGAACTGACCGCGCAGGCGCCCGAACTGAAACTTGCGCTTCTCGAACGACTTGCGGCGGGTGCCTACGAGCAATTGGACCTGATGTTGCGGAGTGTCATCTCCGCCGGACGAATCGGATAGGACGTACACATGCCGACCACCGCCCTCACCTCGGAGCCGTCCACTGTCACGGTGACCGGAACCGCCACTGCAACAGCTGTTCCCGACATCGTGCGGTTGACGATCGGAGTATCGGTGACGCAGACAGCCGTTTCCGACGCATTCGATGCCGTCGCCCGCCTGTCCACTGCTCTGACCGAGACCCTGCACGCGCGCGGTGTACACGGAGCAGACCTCACCACCGCCGGACTGAGCGTGCATCCACAAATCCATTGGAGTGACGGAGGTCGGCAGGAGACAACAGGTTTCACCGCATCGACAACTTTTCGAGTCGTACTGCGTGAATTGGAACCGGACGCAGCGAACTCCCCCGCCGCCGTCATCGCGGCGTGTGTATCCGCGGGCGGCGATGCCATCCGACTCGACGGACTGGAGTTCGATCTCGACGACCGCAGCGACCTGGCGACAAAGGCACGCGAGTTGGCATGGACGGCAGCCGAATCGAAGGCGAGGCAGTTCGCAGACCTGGCAGACAAAGATCTGGTCGAAGTCCTCGAGGTGCTCGAGGACTTCGACCAGGTCGTGCCGATGCGCGGACGTGTCGCGGCGATGAAAGCGGATTCGGCCCCGATACCCGTCGAACGCGGAGAGATCGAGGAATCGATCTCGGTCCGCGTTCGATGGGCTATGGCGTGAGCGAACTTTCAGAAGACGCGGCCTGAAGAAAGATCAGCCGGGTGTGAGGATCAGCGAGTGAGGTTCTTCTCTTCGCGCTCTTCCTCGAACTTCTGCTCTGCATCGGGAGTCGCGATGTCGATCGTGGTGCGTAGCGGACGGTTCGGGATGAAGATGACCGAAACGAGCGTGACCACCGCGACGACGGCTGCGACCAGGAAGATCCGTCCTGTTGCGTCGCCGTAAGCGAACCGAACGATCTGCGAGACGAAGTCAGGCATGTTGCTCAGGTCGAGTCCGTCCTGCAGGCTCTTTCCGGCTACCGCCTGCTGCTCGGGCGGCAAGGTGGAGACCGAATCGACTGTCAGTGTCTTGACGCGGGTCGCGAGAATCGAACCGAGCACCGAAACGCCGATCGCGCCGCCGAAGGTTCGGAAGAACGCCACGATACTGCTGGCCGCGCCGATGTTCTCGACGCTGACCGTGTTCTGCACCGCAAGCACGATGTTCTGCATCAACATGCCGGTTCCCAGACCGACGATGGCGATGAAGATTCCGATGGTCCAGAGGCTGGTGGCGTGGTCGATCGTCGACAGCAGACCGAACCCGACCAGCAGGAGAACAGCGCCGGCGACGATGAAGGGCTTCCACTGACCGAACTTCGTGATCAGCTGTCCCGAGCCGACGGACGCGACGAGCATGCCTGCCACCATCGGGATGGTGAGCAATCCGGCTTCGGTGGGATCGAATCCACGTGCGGTCTGGAAGTACTGCGTCAGGAAGGTCGTTGCACCGAAGAGGCCGACACCCACGGCAATCGAAGCGATGATCGCGAGAGCAGTGGTGCGCTCGGTGATGATCTTGATCGGCAGAATGGGGTCCTTGACCTTGGATTCGACGAACATCGTCAGGCCGAGCAGGGCCAGACCACCGATGACGAAGTAGGCCGACTCTTTCGAGAACCAGGCGTAGTAGTCGTCCTGGCCGGCAAACGAAACCCAGATCAGGAGGACGCTGACACCGGCGGTGAGCAGGGTGGCGCCCATCCAGTCGATGGAGACGTTGTCCTTCTTCACGGTCTCGACGTGCAGGGTGCGCTGAAGCAGGAACAGTGCGATGACTGCCAACGGAACGCACACGTAGAAGCACCAGCGCCAGCCGGCAGTGTCCACGAGGACGCCGCCGAGGATCGGTCCGCCGGACATCGAGACGGCCATGGCCGCACCCATATATCCGGAGTAACGACCGCGATCACGCGGCGGGATGATCGTGCCGATGATGGCTACGACGAGAGCGGTCAGGCCGCCCATACCGATGCCCTGGATGACGCGAGCACCGAGCAGCAAAGGAACGTTGTGTGCGGCGCCGGCGATGACCGAGCCGATCACGAAGATGACGATCGCGGTCTGGACCAGGACCTTCTTGTTGTAGAGGTCGGCCAGCTTGCCCCAGATCGGCGTCGATGCCGCAGTGGCGAGCAGCGCCGTGGTGATGATCCACGCGTACTGCGTCTGCGTTCCGTGCAGTTCGCCGATGATCGTGGGAAGCGCGGTCGAAACGATGGTGCTGCTGAGCAGCGCGGTGAACAGCGCTGCGATGAGTCCGGTGAGTGCTTCGAGGATTTCGCGGTGAGTCATCGCGCCCGCTTCGCGGGGCGATCCGTCACCTCCGGTACTTGCCCGGGTTTCTCCAACTGTTGCTGCCATGTGCCTTATCTCCCAATACTTTCTACGCCCGTGTGCGAAGCTGCCGGTGAGGCCTGCCGATTCGATGCGCCGAACGTCTCGTTGAGACGTTGAAGCGATGTCACTGCGGCCATGGCCTCTTCCTGGCTCCAGTCTTCGAGCATGTTGCGCAAACGCGCCGCACGCCGCTGCGTGGTTTTCCGTAAAACGTCGTGTCCCTCTTCCGATACTCGGATTCGGAACGCCCGTTTGTCAGCCGGATCGGGATTTCTCTCGACATATCCCGCGTCGACCAGGTCAGACATTTGCCGACTGAGCGACGATTGACTGACACACAGATCGACGGCCAATTCGTTCTGTCGGCACTCCCCGCGCACTGCCAGCATGAACAACACGCTGACCAGCGCGGGCGGCAGCAGGCTGTCTGCACCGGTGGTGACCGCGGCTCGTAGCGATCTCCCGAACATGAAGATCGTGTCGACGAGCGCCTGGGCCGTCTCCGGCTGTACCGACATTGCCTACCCCTGAATTCGAGTGGCCCGAACGAGCCCTGACTTGAAAACGGAAAACTACTTGCAGAACGAAACTATACGATTAGTTGCGTAATGCAAGCAACTGTTGGGAACGCGAGAAGCGTCACACCGAAAAAGGGAAAGATTTCGCCACGCGTCAGCGTTCGAGCAGCGCGATGCACTCCATGTGGTGAGTCTGTGGGAAGGCGTCGAACGCCCGAAGTCCGCCGACTGCGAAGCCCTGCTCCAGGTAGAGACCGATATCGCGGCCGAACGACGCCGGGTCGCACCCGATGTGGACGATCCGTTCGACGCCCGTTGCGGCGAGCGCTTCCACCACCGGACGGCCCGCCCCCGCCCGTGGTGGATCCAGCACGATGACGGCAGGCGAACGCTCCAGATCCGCGAGAACGTTCTCGACCCGGGCACTGTGGAAGCGGACCTGACCGAGATCCGAGAGCGCTGCCCGCCCGTCAGCAACCGCGCGCGCCGAAGATTCGACTGACTCCACGACCCCGGACGGACCGACAAGGTCGGCGAGCACAGCTGCGAAGACGCCGACGCCGCCGTAGAGATCCCAGGCCGTGTCGTCGGCAGCGGCTCCGGCCCACTCTCCGACCACCTGTGAGTACGCGGCCGCAGCGCCGCGATGTGCCTGCCAGAAACCGGTCGCAGACAACGCCCATTCGCGATTCCCGACGCGCTCGATCACCGTCTCCGACCCGATGGCGACGCGGGTCTTTCGTGGACCGCCGCTTGCCGCTCGGCGTGCCATCGCCCCCCGGCGGCCAGGAGTCCGTCGACCCGTCTTGGACACCGCGGGAGCGGCGATTTCCACGACGTGCCGCTCACCGGCAGCGTCGAGAACGACTTGCAGCTCACTGCCCGGCTGCCATTGCGGGCCGCCCAGACCGTCGTACGCGCTCTGATCGATCTGGGTGCACTGCAGATCGGTGACGATCCGGTTGCTGCGGTACGCGTGGTATCCCGCGACACCGTGCCCGTCCACCGCCAACCGGACTCGCGTGCGCCAGCCCGTTCCGTCTCCGGTTCCGGGCAGCTCCTCCACCTCGACGTCGGATTCGACGCGAGCGAGTCGCAGAAGCTGTTCCCGCACGACCGAGGTCTTCATCTCACGTTGGACGCTCAGGTCCGCATGCGAGTAGTCGCAGCAGCCTGCCCCGCCCGGCCCGGAGATCGGGCAGGTCGGATCGATGCGATGCGGAGATGCGTCGAGAACGGAAATAGCGTCGGCGCGGCAGAAGGATCCACCTTTGTCCTCGGTCACCCGGACGAGCGCCCGCTCCCCCGGCAAACCGTGACGGACGAAGACGACGCGCCCCTCGTGGCGGGCGACGACGAACCCGCCGTGGCCGGGGTTGCCCAGATCGACCTCGAAGCTCTGCCCGGTCCAATTCTCACTCAACGAACTACGCCTGCCATTTCGATGTTGCCGATCATTTTTCGCCGCCGATCATTTTTCGCCGGTGTCGTAACCGCGACGCGTCGCACCTGCGGTCTTCTCGATGTCGAGTGGCTTCGCCTTTGCCGACGAACTCAGCTGCCACGGAACGCTCGTCACCATCACGCCGGGCTGGAAGAGCAGGCGACTCTTGAGGCGGAGCGCACTCTGGTTGTGCAGGATCTGCTCCCACCAGTGTCCGACGACGTACTCGGGGATGAACACGGTGACGACGTCACGCGGAGCATCGCGTCGTACACGCTTGACGTAGTCGAGAACCGGCTTGGTGATTTCGCGGTACGGCGACTCGATCACCTTGAGCGGAACCGTCACGTCGCTCTTCTCCCACTCACGCACGAGTGCACGCGTGTCGGGCTCGTCCACGTTGACCGTGATGGCTTCGAGGGTGTCCGGTCGCGTGGCTCGTGCGTAGGCGAGAGCTCGCATGGTCGGCATGTGCAGCTTCGAGACGAGCACGATCGAGTGCGTGCGACTGGGCAGCACGCCGTCCCACTCCTGCTCCTCGAGTTCGGCGGCGACGCTGTCGTAGTGCTTGCGGATCATCTTCATCACGATGAAGATCGCAATCATCGCGACGATGGCGATCCACGCGCCGGCCGCGAACTTGGTGATCAGAACGATGATCAAGACGGTGGCGGTCATGGCCAGACCGATCGAATTGATCACTCGCGAGCGCTGCATGCGGGCCCGCTGTGACTTGTCGGTCTCGGACTTCAGATGCCGAGTCCAGTGCTTGATCATGCCCGTCTGACTGAGCACGAACGAGACGAAGACGCCGACGATGTACAGCTGGATGAGCTTGGTGACCTCGGCGCCGAACACCACGACGAATGCGATGGCGGCGCCGGACAGGAAGAGGATTCCGTTGCTGAAGGCCAGTCGGTCGCCGCGTGTGTGCAGCTGGCGCGGTAGGTACCGGTCCTGCGCCAGGATCGACCCGAGTACCGGGAATCCGTTGAAGGCGGTGTTCGCGGCCAGAACCAAGATCAGTGCCGTCACGATCGCCATGAAGAAGAATCCGATCGGGAAACCACTGAACACGGCTTCGGCGATCTGCGCGATCAGGGTCTTCTGGTGGTACCCCTCGGGCGCTCCGACCAGCTGTTCCTGCGGATTGTGTGCGTAGACGATGCCGATCTTCTGAGCCAGGATGATGATGCCCATCAGCAAGACGATGGCGATCGACCCGAGCAGCAGCAAGGTAGTGGCAGCGTTGCGCGACTTCGGCTTCTGGAACGCCGGTACGCCGTTGCTGATGGCCTCGACGCCGGTCAGTGCGGCACAACCAGAGGAAAATGCGCGGGCGATCAAGAACGCGAAGGCAATTCCGTACAGATGCGAGTCCTCGGCGTTCAGCGTGAACGACGACGATTCCGCGTGCACATCCTCACCGAGGACGTAGATCCGGAAGAATCCCCACCCGAGCATCAGGAACATACCGACGATGAATGCATACGTCGGAATTGCGAACGCCGTGCCGGATTCACGGATACCGCGAAGGTTGACCGCCGTCAGCAACACGATCGCCGCGACCGCGAACAACACCTTGTGCTGCGCGACGAACGGCAAAGCCGAGCCGATGTTCGACGCCGCAGACGAAATCGACACCGCGACCGTAAGCACGTAGTCGACCATCAGCGCGCTACCGACGGTCAGACCGGCGGTCGGGCCCAGGTTGACCGTTGCGACCTCGTAGTCGCCACCACCGGACGGGTAAGCGTGCACGTTCTGGCGGTAACTCGCCACCACCACAGCCATGACGATGGCCACGGACAATCCGATCCAGGGCGTGTACGCGTACGCGGAAATTCCGGCGACGGAGAGGACCAGGAAGATTTCTTCGGGGGCATACGCGACGGACGACATCGCGTCGGACGCGAAGACCGGTAGTGCAATTCGCTTGGGTAGCAGCGTGTGCCCGAGTTTGTCGCTTCGGAACGGCCGACCGAGCAGGAGCCGCTTGGTAGCGGTCGAGAGCTTAGACACGTGCAAAGCGTAAGCCGTCGCACCCGATTCGGAGTCATCAGCGCCTCAACTTCACCTTTTGTCGTGACAACCGGCACGCAGGCGACCGTTCTACTTGCTCTTCCCGTGAGGGGCTGTACCGTTCGATTCGGCGTGCAATCGCGCCACGAGGGTCCATGAACGGAGTAGGGCGTGTATGTCGTCATCATGGGGTGCGGTCGGGTGGGTTCGTCCCTCGCCGCGTCTCTGACCAGGATCGGACACGAGGTCGCCGTCATCGACCGCGATCAGAGTGCGTTTCTGCGTCTCGATCTCGACTTCCCGGGAACCAAGGTTCTGGGAATGGGGTTCGACCGTGACGTGCTGGTCCGGGCTGGCATCGAGCGCGCCGACGCCTTTGCCGCGGTGTCCTCGGGAGACAATTCCAACATCATCGCAGCACGCGTCGCACGCGAGACTTTCGGCGTCGAACGCGTCGTCGCACGTATCTACGATGCCAAGCGTGCCGCCGTCTACGAGCGGCTCGGCATTCCCACCGTCGCCACCGTGCCGTGGTCGACCGATCGTTTCCTGCACACGCTGACCAAGGAAAGTCAGACAGCGAAGTGGCGCGATCCTTCGGGCACTGTTGCCATCACCGAACTTGCCCTGCACGAGGATTGGGCGGGCAAGCCGATCGCACTCCTCGAGGGCGCGACCAGTTCGAGAGTCGCCTTCATCATCCGCTTCGGGACCGGCATTCTCCCCGACCGCAAGACCGTCATCCAGGCCGACGATCAGGTCTACATCGCCGCCGTGTCGGGGACCGTCGCCGAGGCGATCGCACTGGCCGGCAACCCGCCGCCGAGTGACGACTGAGGGAGGCTGCAGATGACTGATCCGAACGCCGTCCCTCACAACAAACCTGCGACTGTGTTGCACTACACCGTGATTGGAAGTTCTCGATGAAGGTCGCCATCGCCGGAGCCGGCGCCGTAGGCCGCTCCATTGCGCGAGAGCTGATTCGAAGCTCGCATGACGTCATGCTGATCGAACGCAAACTCGATCACATCGAACCGGAGTCGGTACCCGAGGCGAAGTGGGTACACGCGGACGCCTGCGAACTCAGCCGACTAGAGGACGCGTCGATGGAGTCGTACGAGGTCGTGATTGCCGCGACCGGAGACGACAAGGCAAACCTGGTCCTCAGTCTGCTCGCGAAAACCGAGTTCGGAGTTCGCCGAGTTGTCGCCCGCGTCAACGATCCCCGCAACGAATGGCTCTTCGACGAGTCGTGGGGCGTCGACGTCGCCGTCTCGACACCGCGGATGCTCGCTTCGCTCGTCGAAGAGGCCGTCTCCGTCGGTGACCTGGTCAAACTGATGACACTGCGGCAGGGACAGGCCAACCTCGTCGAGATCACGTTGCCCGACAACACACCTCTCGCCGGTAAGGCCGTCAAGAAACTCGAATTACCGCGAGACTGCGCACTGGTCACCATCTTGCGTGGCGGCCGCGTGATCGTTCCGCAGATGGACGATCCCATCGAAGGCGGGGACGAACTGCTCTTCGTTGCGGCCGTCGACGCCGAGGATCAGTTGCGCGTTGCACTCCGCCTGGAGAATTGACCGACGAGAACACAACCGACGAGAACACACCGACGACGAAAGGGAATCACATGGCACAAGCACCCGAAAACACCGTAGTCACCGACAATCCGGGCCAGAGCCGTTACGAGATCCATGCCGACGGCGACCTTGCCGGGATCGAGGACTACACCACCTCCGGTGACGTCGTCTCGTTCAACCACACCGAGATCTACCCTGCCTTCGAAGGTTTCGGGCTGGCCGGGGTTCTCGTTCGCCAGGCTCTGGACGACCTACGAGCTCGCGGCCTCACGGTTCACCCGGTGTGCCCGTACGTCGTGAAGTTCCTCGACAAGCACCCTGAGTACCAGGACCTGATCAGCTGAGATCGCGGTCTTCGCGTAGCTTCGTCAGATTCACCGAGCCCACCTCTTCGGACCCCGTGTCCGTTGCGGTGGGCTCGTTGCTTTCAGGCCCCACAACCGGTTCCGGCTCGACGATCCGATCGGCCCTGCGCACGGCCCAGATGGTCACCAGCAGGACCAGACCCGTCAGTGGCCACCCCATGCCGATGCGGGCGACTGCGAGCCATCCGGTGTGATCGGTGTCGTAGAGCTGTGACTGAACGAGATAGCGCGCACCGAAGACCAGAGCCCATGCAGCCGTCGCGATGTCGTAGAGGCGGACGGCAGAGCGATGCTTGCGCCAAAGGTTGCCGTGCCCGTTGAGGTAGCCCCAGATGATGCCGACGAGGGGCCAGCGAACGAGGATGGAAATCAGGAAGACTGCGCCGTAGGCGAGGCTCGTGTAGATACCGAAGAGGAAATATCCTTTGGCGTCGCCGGTGCGATAGGCAATGAACGCGGAAACTCCGACTCCGAGAAACCCGGAAATGGCGGGTTGGAGGGAATCCTTGCGAAAGAGGCGCCAGGCCGCGATCGCGACGGCGACACCCAACGCGGCCCAGATTGCCGCGGTGAGGTTCCAGATGCTGTTGACCGGGACAAAAATCAGAATCGGCAAAGACGAATAGATCAGACCACTCAGCCCGCCGAGTTGGTCGATTACCGATCGCTGTTGTGTTTCAGTCACCTGTCGAGGGTGCCACAGTCACCGAGTTGCACGGTAAATGCGGGAAACGCGCCTATTCGCCGCGCAGTTCGTAGTAAGGGTTGAAGATCGCCTTGCGACCGTCACGCTCACCCACACGACCGCGGATAAGCAGGGTCTTACCTGTCTCGATTCCCGGGATCCGGCGACGCCCGATCCAGACGAGATTGATCACTTCGGTGCCGTCGAAGAACTCGGCCTCGATGCTGGCATTTCCCGACTTGGGACACGCGTCGACGCTACGGAGTCGGCCCACCATCGTGACCTCTTCACCGCGACGACAATCGCAGGCCTTCTGACCTCCGGAAGCCTTGTTGGACTCGGCCATTTCCTGGGCGTCCAACTGGTCGACGTCCTCGGTCAGACGCTGGGTCAGTCGACGAAAATATCCTGCGGCGGCGGGTGCCATTGCGCGCTCCTGCGAACATGTGTGACGCAAGGGTTTCGCGTCACGTGAAGGGCTGTGTGATCGCCACTGTAGACCCATTACGAGCGTGTAACCACACCGGTCAGTCCGCGCCTCGGGGGCACCGGGCAAGATCAAAAGATGCAGAACTCAGAATCGGCGACCGTGGCCGTCGTTCTCCCAGGTACAGGCTCTGACGCCCACTTCGCAGACCGCGCATTCCGGGCGCCGCTAGCGGCTCTGGGTGTGCGCATCGTCGCAATTGAACCGGACCCTCGGCGTGTCGTGGACGGCTATCTGGACGCGATGGACAGAGCCGCGGACACGCACGGCCGAATCATCGTCGGAGGCGTCTCGATCGGGGCAGCCGTGGCGCTCCAGTGGGCCGCCGCCAACCCCGATCGAACAGTGAGTGTGTTGGCAGCGCTTCCGGCCTGGATCGGGTCGGCGGACGACGCACCCGCAGCGGCGAGCGCGAGGTTCACCGCAGGGCAACTGCGGTCCGAAGGTCTGGAGGCGGTGATCGCGGCGATGCTCGCGTCGAGTCCGGCGTGGCTCGGAGCCGAACTCGAGCGCTCCTGGCGCTCGCAGTGGCCCGATCTCCCGGCCGCGCTCGACGAGGCGGCATCGTACCACTCGCTCAGCGAGAGCGCGTTACGGGCGGTGAGCGTTCCGGTCGGCATCGCTTCGGCAGTGGACGACCCGGTTCATCCGGCGGCGGTGGCGCAGGCCTGGGCGGATGCACTCCCCCGCGGCGCAGTCGCCGCGACGACGCTCGACATGATCGGGCGCGACCCTGCGGTTCTCGGGTCCACCTGCATCAAAGCGCTCGCGGGGATCGATTCCGATACCACCGCGAGCGCTTGACAGAAACCCTGAAGAACTCTGTTACTGACCCAATTGCTGCATGGCAGAACCGGATTCGCCGCTACGCGGCGGCGGGGTCGGCCGCGCCGGAGGTGCCGGCGGAGCAGGAGGAGCTGACTGCTGCTGTTGGGCTGCGACCTGTTGCTGCTGCGCTGCCGCCAACTGCTGCTCGTGCGCGGCCGCCAACTGCTCGGCAAGTACCTGTGGGAGCACGACGGGCAGTGGTGTCCGCACCGGATGCGGCTCTGATCCTCGGTTGACGACGGTGTCGCGCAAGATGTCCCGTGCGATTGCCACCAAAGGGGCGTTTGCGGCGGTGGATCCACTCGGACCTGCGACCACGCAACGCACCATCCACCGCGGACCGTCGACGCCGATGAACCGCAAGTCCATGTTGGCCGTCACGGCAGCCAGTTCACGGCCCCACGGACCGTTCTCCACGCTCACCGCGGAATTGTCGTCGCGAAGCGACTGTGCGAGCTCGGCAACGACCTCACGCCACTGACCGGGCGATTTCGGGGCGGCGTAGGCGGCAACGGTGATGCGGCCGTGCTCGGTGACCAGATGTACGGCCTGCGGCGAACCGTTCGGCGCCATCTCGACCTGCAACTGTCCGCCGGTCGGCATCGGCACCAGAACGGATCCGAGATCAAGACGCTGACCGTCACGGCCTGCCGTCGGATCGTCGGAATCGATCTCCGTGATGTCGTAGGGGCCCTCGGACTCGTCGCCGAATTCGTCACCGGCGGCCTCGCCGAATTCGTCACCGGCGCCGTCGTCGAAGTCTTCTTCGACCTCGTCGATCTCCACCGACTCGTCGTTCTCGTCACCGAAGAAGCTGGTGGGTTCCTCGTCGACGTCTGTCTTCTTCTTGCGTCCGAACATGATTCAGACTCCCTCTCCGACTACCGCGCCAGGCGCATCGGTATCGAGTATCGCGTGACCGCCGCTGGAACCGTAGCCTCCGGTCCCTCTGGTCGTGTCGTCCAGCGACTCGACTTCCTCGAAGATCGGGAGTTCGACTCGTTGAACTACGAGCTGAGCGATTCGGTCACCGCGGCGGATGTCGATGGCTGTGGCCGGATCGAGATTGATCAAGCAGACCTTGAGCTCGCCCCGGTATCCCGCGTCCACGGTTCCGGGCGCATTCACGATCGACAGTCCCGATTTGGCGGCGAGTCCGGAACGCGGATGGATCAACCCGACGGTGCCCACCGGCAGAGCGATCGCAATCCCCGTTCCGACCAGTGTTCGGTGGCCGGGTTCGATGGTGACGTCGCTGGTGGAGCACAGATCCACACCCGCATCTCCGGGATGCGCACGCTGTGGAACGGGCAGGTCTGGATCCAGTCGCTTCAAGGCGATGGAGAGATGGTCGCTCACGTGGGCCAAGACTACTCGTAGCGACGGACTATCCTTGACAGGTGCCCGAAACATCTCGACCTGACGTCGCCACCACAACGCCCCCGTCCACGACGCTGTACTCCGAGCGCCTGTGGGTGCCGATCTGGTGGTGGATCGCCGGACTGGCCGTAGCCGGACTCCTCGCGGCCGAAGTCCACATGGGCCGCCCAGGGCTTCTTTCGTACCTGGCGTACGTCGTACTGCTCCCCATCCCGATCTGGGCGGCATTCTGGCTCAGCCGGATGCGCGTCGAGGTGGTGGAGACAGCAGGGGTGAAAGAACTGCACGTGGGTAGAGCCCACCTGCCGGTCGAACTGATTTCACGGGCGGCAGCAGTGCCGGCATCCGCGAAGAGCGCGGCGATGGGGCGCCAACTCGATCCGTCGGCGTTCGTCCAACATCGCCCATGGGTCAAGACAATGGTGTTGATCGTGCTCGACGACCCGGAGGATCCCACGCCGTACTGGCTCGTGAGCACACGTCGTCCCGCTGATCTGCTGGCTGCGCTGGATCGCTGACCAGCGCGGTCACAGCAAAGCAGTACTCCCCGACCCTTGGTCGACCCTCGAGCTGACGGGTCGACCACCGGGAAGGGAGATCAGGCAGCGCAGTCCATGCATACGAGCTGTCCGTTGGCATCACTGGCCAGGCGGCTGCGGTGATGGACCAGGAAGCAGCTCGAACACGTGAACTCGTCTGCCTGCTTCGGAACCACTCGAACCGAGAGTTCCTCGCCGGAAAGGTCGGCACCCGGCAGCTCGAAGGACTCCGCGGTGTCCGTCTCGTCGATGTCGACGACGGCTGACTGCGCTTCGTTGCGTCGCGCCTTCAGCTCTTCGAGCGAGTCCTCCGAAACCTCGTCGGACTCTGTACGCCTCGGTGCGTCGTAGTCAGTTGCCATCTCGTCTACCCCATCCTCTTCGTGTATCCCGGTCCCGTGTGCGCCGAGAATCCGGTAGATCCTTGATGCGCATGGAAACCGCCGTGGCATCCAGATCATTCCCTGTCGCTGCATAACGCTGCAGGACTGGAATTAGTGCCCGGAAGTTCCTTCCGAGAACGTGATCTGCGCCTCATTTGGTTGTCATTTCGGCGTCCTGCCGATGCCCAGTTGAACGACCTGGGCCGCCAGACAGTAGCCGACGCGAGCACGAAAGTAGTAACCGAATCGGAAATTTCCGAAAAATGACTACGAATTGTCACCAAGGCAAGAGCAAGCTGTGACCTTTCGGCGATGTTTTCGGGCCGAATCCGGGTAGAAACAGCCCGGTAGTCGACCACAGCTCGACGCGTCGAGCCGCGCTTCGGCTGTGTCGTCACCCACGCCCTCTAAGGTAGGCACCGAACGTCATGCCGGCGCCGCTCGGCCCGATGGCGAAGTACAAGTTTCGTCAAGAAAGTCGAGGGATACCGTGGTTTCTCTGATCACCGAAGGCAGCTCTACCGACGACCAGGGACGTCCGTTCCGCCGTCGGCGCGCGTGGCCGGTGATCGCCGTGTTCGCGGTACTCGCATTGATCGGCAGTGTCTTGTGGGTCCGAATCCTGAGCGCCGAGGCAGAAGTCAGTGACACCGTGGCGTGCAATCTTCCGCAGCCTTCCTCCGATCCTTCGGCAGCGGCGCCGCTACCGCTGGGAACCGTCGTGGACCGGTCGAAGCTGCTCGACGTCGATCCCGCTCCCCTGGCCGCCACCAAGGTTCGCGTGTTCAACGCCAACGGTGAGCACGGGCAGGCCGCCCAGGTGGCAGCGCAACTGAGCGAGTTCGGCTTCGCCAGCGCGCCGGACGTCCAGGTCGGAAACGACCCCGTCTACGTCGACCAGAACATGGAGTGCCAGGGTCAGATCCGCTTCGGAGCGAACGGCCTCGCGGCCGCCAGTTCCGTGTGGCTGGTCGCCCCCTGTGCCGAACTGGTCCAGGACGGCCGCGGCGACGACACCGTCGACTTGGCTCTGGGCACCTACAACAAGGGCGCCCTGACGCCCAACACCGACGCCACCGCGATCCTGCACGCTCTGGCCGAGCAGCCCGCGAACGCCGAAGTCGCCCCGATGGACATCGCACTGCTCAAAGCAGCCCGCACCGCGCGCTGCTGACAAATCTTGGTTCGACCTCAGCTCGGAATCGGCTGATCCGCGCCACTCGCGCTGAGCATCTGCGCGAACTGATCCGCGATCGCCGGAGCCACGGCGTAGACGACATAGCCGTCGGCCGAAGTGGAATTGGGCGACGGGACGCTGATCACGGCGCCCGCTTCGGAAGCGATCAGAGAGCCCGCTGCCCAGTCCCACGGACTCAGTCCGTGCTCGAAGTGAGCGTCGACCCGGCCGGTGGCAACCATGCACAGATCCAACGCAGCCGAACCGATACGTCGGATGTCTCGGACCTGCGGCAGGATCTGCCCGATCAACGTGCCCTGCACCTTCCGGCGATCCGCTCCGTATCCGAAGCCGGTGGCCAACAGCGCCATTGACAGTTCGGTCACCGCGTTGGCCTGCAGTTCACTGACGACGCCGTCGGCTGTGGACATGCTTGCGCCGCCGCCCCGATGCGCGGCGTACGTGGTTTCCAACGACACGTCGACGACAGCGCCGGCTACCGAGACCCCGTCGATCTGTACGGCCACCGAGATGGCGAACGCGGGGATTCCGTAGAGAAAATTCACGGTGCCGTCGATGGGGTCGACAACCCATCGAACTCCCGCGGCATCGTCGGTGTCTCCCCCACCTTCCTCACCTAAGATCGAATCTGCAGGCCGCAGTTGCGCCAGAAGGTCGCGAATCACCTGTTCGGTTTCGGTATCGACCACCGTGACGGGATCGGTGGGCGTGCTCTTCGCAGCAACCGAACCACCTTCGGCGGCACCGGAACCCACCAGGCCGAATACCTCGGGCCGACGCAAGCGGACGTGTTCGGCCGCGCGTTCGGCGACGGCTACGGCAACTGCCCGCAATTGTGCGGGGTCCAGCGAATCGGCGGAAAAGTCGGGCAACGTTCTTTCTGAAGGGCGCACCGGACCATCGCAACACATCTGCACCGAGGGGCACCACTCGAACGCCTCGAGTCGGACAGGTTCGAGAGCACGCGCCCGGGTGCCCGTTCGGGTTAGTGTTTGCAGCGGTAGATCGTGACCTCGAATTCGACACTCAGGAGCGCAGGACGATGACAACCACAGGTTTCGGGATCGATGTCGGCGGCAGCGGCGTCAAGGGCGGCACGATCGACCTGAGCACCGGGGAAATGATCGGTGACCGCATCAAGATCCTGACCCCGCAGCCTTCGACGCCCGACGCGATCGCGGGCACTGTCGCCGAAATCGTCGAGCAGGCCAAGTGGACCGGTCCGGTCGGCATCACCTTGCCCGCGGTTGTGACCGCCGGCGTCGCGCGCAGTGCCGCGAACATCGACAAGTCGTGGATCGACACAGACGCGGCAGCACTCTTCGGCAAGGCACTGGGTGGGCGCGAGGTCACCGTCCTCAACGACGCCGACGCTGCCGGAATCGCCGAGGACTCGTTCGGAGCGGGCAAGGATACCTCCGGCGTCGTGATCTTGTTGACCTTCGGTACCGGAATCGGATCGGCCGTGCTGCACAACGGAGTTCTGTTGCCCAACACGGAGTTCGGTCACCTCGAAGTCGACGGCAAGGAAGCCGAGCACCGAGCGGCGTCGTCGGTGAAGGAAAAGAAGGACTGGAGCTACAAGGAGTGGGCCGTCGAGGTCTCGCGAGTTCTGACCACCTTCGAGAACCTGCTCTGGCCCGACCTCTTCATCGCCGGCGGCGGTATCAGCCGCAAGCACGAGAAGTGGATTCCGCATCTGACCAACCGCACGAAGGTCGTCCCTGCCACGCTTCTCAACACTGCAGGAATTGCCGGAGCTGCGCTCGCGTCGGTCGGACTGACCAGGCCGGCGCCCGTCGCCGGATGAGAAAACCCGCACGTGAAAAGCGGAAAATCTACCTGTTACGGCCCGCCGTGACGTAAGAGTTTCCTGAGAGTCGTTACAATGGTGAAGTCCGGCTGCGCGCCGGCCAACAACCATTGACCTCTCCGCCGGATCACCACTCTGGCGTGACGCCGCACGACACCGTCACGAAAGGGCGTACGTGGCAGCCACCGATACACGTCAGACTGCTGATTCTCCATCAGAGTCAGAGCCACAATCTCCAGCCGTGGAGGCGGCCACCGTCACCGCTCCGGCAGCCAAGAAGGCTCCGGCGAAAAAGGCCCCCGCCAAGAAGGCAGCAGCAAAGAAGGCTCCGGCCAAGAAAGCTCCCGCCAAGAAGGCAGCAGCAAAGAAGGCCAGCCCCAAGAAGGCAGGCGATCCTGACGCCGAAGACGGCGATGTCGAGTTGGAAGACATCGACATCACGGACGGCGACCTTGCCGAGGTCGAGTCCGATGTCGTCGAGGTCGTAGCAGTCGGCGAAGACGAAGAAACCGCTGCGGAACCGTCCGAGAAGGACAAGGCTTCCGGCGACTTCGTCTGGGACGAAGAAGAGTCCGAGGCCCTCCGTCAGGCACGCAAGGACGCCGAACTGACGGCGTCCGCCGACTCGGTTCGCGCCTACCTCAAGCAGATCGGCAAGGTCGCACTCCTCAACGCCGAAGAGGAAGTCGAACTGGCCAAGCGCATCGAGGCCGGCCTCTACGCCGTCCAGATCATGCAGGATCTTGCCGACAAGGGCGAGAAGCTGCCTGCGGCTCAGCGACGTGACATGAGCTGGATCTGCCGCGACGGAAACCGCGCCAAGAACCACCTCCTCGAAGCCAACCTCCGACTCGTCGTCTCGCTCGCAAAGCGATACACGGGCCGCGGCATGGCCTTCCTCGACCTCATCCAGGAAGGCAACCTGGGCCTGATCCGTGCAGTCGAGAAGTTCGACTACACCAAGGGCTACAAGTTCTCGACCTACGCCACGTGGTGGATCCGTCAGGCCATTACCCGCGCCATGGCCGACCAGGCCCGCACCATCCGTATCCCGGTGCACATGGTCGAGGTCATCAACAAGCTCGGCCGTATCCAGCGTGAGCTGCTCCAGGACCTGGGCCGCGAGCCCACGCCCGAGGAACTCGCCAAGGAAATGGACATCACGCCGGAGAAGGTGCTGGAAATCCAGCAGTACGCGCGTGAGCCCATCTCGCTCGACCAGACCATCGGCGACGAGGGCGACAGCCAACTCGGTGACTTCATCGAAGACTCCGAAGCTGTTGTCGCAGTCGACGCCGTCTCGTTCACCTTGCTGCAGGATCAGCTGCAGTCGGTCCTCGAGACGCTGTCCGAGCGCGAAGCAGGCGTGGTTCGCCTGCGCTTCGGCCTCACCGACGGTCAGCCGAGGACTTTAGACGAAATCGGACAGGTCTACGGCGTCACGCGTGAGCGTATCCGCCAGATCGAATCGAAGACGATGTCGAAACTGCGCCACCCGTCGCGTTCGCAGGTTCTGCGCGACTACCTCGACTAGTCACACCAGTCAAGAGAAAAGAGCCGTTCTCCGGGTTTCCGGAGAACGGCTCTTTTGCGCGCCCCGCCTCAGACCAAGAGTGTGTCCCTGAGTTGTGCGATATCGCCCTCACTCAAGTGCAAGCCGTCCCGGACGTAGTTGTCGAAGTTGCCGTACGCCCGATCCACCGTGGCGAAAGACGTGTCCAGCCAAGACTGTTCGACGCCGTCGATGAACGCGCTCCCCGTTCGAGGTCCGGTGAGGTACTGGTTGCTGAGCATGTAGTCGGCGTTCACGTCCGTGCGGCTCACGCCGAGGAGTGTCAGGAGTACTGCGGTCATCCAGCCGGTCCGGTCCTTGCCCGCCGAGCAGTGGTAGAGGACTGCCCCGTCGGTGTTCGCGACGTTCGCGAGAGCGTCGCGGAATGCGCGGCTCGCCCCCGGATCGGTCACCATCAACGCGTACATCGTGGGCATGTCCACCAGAGCCGGGAGGTTGGCCGGATTGGTTCCGATGACGTCGAACCAGTTGCTTCGTGCCCCCTCCGGAATGCGGTCCTGCGAGAGCGTACGTTCGACGACGGTGCGGAAGTCGTCCACCGATTCCACTCCGCGTTCGCTCAACGACGACAGATCCGACGGTGTCAGCTTGTCGAGGGCGTTCGAGCGAAACACTTTCCCCCACCGAACCGTGTGCCCGTCCTCGGTGACGTAGCCGCCGATGTCCCGCGCGTTCGACGCTCCCTCGAGGTGCAGCGATCGGTCCGCGGTAGCCTGCGCAGCTGCGGGTCCGGCCTGTTCGAGTGCGGGAATTCCACCGGCGAGTGCCGGGACCGGAACACACGCGAGGATCGCCGCACACAGGAGTGTCGCGGCCGGGCGGGCAATTCTGTTCGACATCCGGACAGAATAGGACCGCAATCAGGACTTCGTACGAACCTTGATGTACAACGAGGCAACCGGTTCGATAACTCTTGCCGCCACCGGACCGATCACCGCCATCAGGAGTACGTAAGCCGTTGCCAATGCCGCCAATTCGGCGTCGACCGCACCGGCGGACACTGCGAGCCCGGCGATGATGATGGAGAACTCACCGCGGGCGATCAGAGCAGCACCGGCGCGCGCCTGGCCCATTCGCGCGACACCCTGACGTCTGGCTGCCCACGCCCCGGTGATCAGCTTCGTGATCGCGGTGACGACGGCCAGGATCGCGGCCCACCCGAGGACCGGCGGAATGGAACTGGGATCGGTGTTGAGACCGAACACCACGAAGAACATCGCGGCGAACAGATCCCGCAGTGGCTCGAGCACGCGACTGGCGTTGTGTGCGGTCGAACCGGAGATCGCGATTCCGAGGAGGAACGCACCCACAGCGGCCGACACCTGCATCGCCGAGCTGATACCGGCAACCAACAGCGCGGCACCGAGCAGTTTGAGCAGCAGCGTCTCACTGTCCGGGCTGTCGAGGAGCGCCGAAACGTACCTTCCGTATCGCAGTGCCACAACCAGAACCACGGTGATGACCAACAACGAGATGCCGACCGCTTCGAGTCCACCCAAGAAGCTGACGCCCGCGAGCATTGCGGTCAGAATCGGCAAGTACAGCGCCATTGCCAGATCTTCGAACACCAGAATCGACAGGACGACCGGCGTTTCGCGGTTACCGAGGCGCCCCAGGTCGCTGAGCACCTTGGCGATGATGCCCGAAGACGAGATGTAGGTGACGCCGGCCATGACCGTCGCCCCCACAATGCCCCAGCCGAGAATCAAGCCGACGACCGCGCCGGGAGTCGCGTTGAGAACGATGTCGACGATGCCCGCTACTCGCGAGCGTTTGAGACCGGTCACGAGTTCGGCCGCGGTGTATTCGAGCCCCAACAGCAACAAGAGCAGGACGATCCCGATCTCACTGGCCAGATGAGAGAACTCGCCGATGTCCCCGAGCTGGATGAAACCGCCCTGCCCGAAGCACAGGCCGCCGATCAGGTAGAACGGGATCGGCGACATCCCGACGCGAGCAGCCAGCCGTCCGAGCAGTCCGAGCGCGAAGAAGACCGCGCCGAGTTCGATCAGTGCAAGGGTGGTTGTGTCCACGCGCCAGTCAGCCGTTGGCCAAGATTTTTGCCGCTGCGGCCAAACCGTCCGGCGTTCCGACTGCGACGAGAAGATCTCCCCCGGTGAAGGTGAAGTCGGGGTTCGGGGACGGGCTCACCTGTCCTGCGCGCATGACGGCGACGATGGAGACTCCGGTACGCGTGCGCATGCCGGTGTCCCCGAGGGTCTGCCCGTCGTAGCGCGAGCCGTCCTTGATGTAGAGCTGTTTGGTTCGAATTCCCGGAAGGTCGCGGTGCTCTTCTTCGAGCTGGGCAACGAGCTGTGGGGCACCCAGGAGATTGCTGAGCGCTGCCGCTTCCTCGGTGGTCAGAGGCAGCGAGGCAGCACACGCGTCAGGGTCGTCTGCCTTGGACACGATGAGATCGGTATGACCGTCCCGATGGGTGACGACACCCACGCGACGACCGGAAGACAGAACAAAATCCTTGCGCGTCCCGATCCCCGGTAGTGGGGTGACTTCTACGTTCATATACCAACGGTAGCGCCGATCGGCGACCTGCATCGCGTGAGGGCCGTAATCCGCTTGGCGCCGTTTGCGGCGGGCGTACCGGTGACCTACCGAACCGGCGGAAATACGCCGTTCTCGTCCGGAAAATACTCGACGACAGCGGTGACGGCAGCGACCGGAATCGGGGCGTACAGATGCGGGAAACGCATCGATTCCGGGTCCGAGGGAACACCGGGTTCGTACTTCACCTGACCACCGAGCAAGGCCGGATCGATCGCGAGAAGGACAATGTCGTCGCGGCCGGCGAAGATCCGATTCGCCGGGAGATGAACCTGCGCCGGCGTCGACATGTGAACAAATCCCTCGGCCTCGAATCCGTCGGGGATGCGTTCACCGAACTGTTGTGCCCGCGCCCATTCCTCGCGCGTGCACATGTGGAGCAACTCGACGCTCTCGTCGATACGTGGTTCGCGTCCCGGGTTCATCAGCCCAGAATATCGGGCTGACGTCGACGATTCGAATCAGCTGTCAGCGAACAATCTTCACCGAAGAATGCCTGCCCAGCGCATTTCCAGTGAGACACAACACTAAGAAACGGGTTCGGGAACAACCCGTAAACCCCAAACGTCTGTAAGAGTGGATCTACCGCGCCATTCCGACGCGGCGGACCAGGCCCCAGGCACGCGGCCCGAATGCCGCAAAGCCAGTACGGAGGAGTCATGCCCGGAACACTGACCAGCCCACAGTTGACCGCTGCCGACCGGTGCGACCGGTGCGGTGCCGGAGCACGCGTACGCGCCGTGCTTCCCACCGGCGGCGAGCTTCTCTTCTGCGGACACCACGCAACCGAACACGCGGATCGACTTCGCGAGATGAATGCCGTCGTCTCCGAAAGCGAACCCGCAATCTGACCTGTCAGCCGGGGGTGGCCTCTTCACGAGGCGCGCCATGAACGCCAGAACGGGCGATCACAATCACTGTGATCGCCCGTTCTGCCGTTCTGGGGCCGGTATCAGCTGCTACCAGCTGCGTAGGATCGCGATGCGCTCGGTCAGCTGATCGACGGTCGCGATGGCCGTCGGCGGGCCGCCGCACACCCGGCGCAGTTCCGCGTGAATGATGCCGTGGGGCTTACCGGTGCGGTGAACGTTCATCGCCACCAACCCGTTCAACTCCTTGCGGAGCGCACCGAGTTGATCTGCCGTCGCCGCTCGATCGGATACCACTGCCGCAGTGGGTTGCGGGGCGGCGGCCTTGGCCGAGTTGGCCTCGACCTGCGTCTGCTGACGTTGACGCAGCAGCGCCCGCATCTGATCGGCGTCGAGTAGGCCGGGGAGTCCGAGATAGTCGGCTTCCTCGTCAGTTCCGGCGAATGTCGCGGTACCGAAGGATGATCCGTCGTAGATCACCTGGTCGAGCTCGGCGTCGGCACCCAGGGACGTGAACGCCTTCTCCTCCTCGCCCAGTTCGTCCTTCTGCTTGTTCGCATCGGCGAGCAGGTCGTCTTCGAGGCCGTCCTTCTCACGATGCGGCTTCCCGAGTACGTGATCCCGCTGAGCCTCGAGCTGTGCGGCAAGGTCGAGGAGCACCGGTACCGAAGGCAGGAAGACGCTGGCAGTCTCGCCCTTGCGACGCGAACGCACGAAGCGCCCGATCGCCTGAGCGAAGTACAGCGGGGTCGACGCGCTTGTCGCGTACACACCGACAGCCAGTCGGGGAACGTCGACGCCCTCGGACACCATCCGGACCGCGACCATCCATTTCTGGTCGCTTGCACCGAATTCGGCGATTCGCTTGGAAGCGGTGGGGTCGTCGGACAGCACGACGGCCGGCTGTTCGCCGGTGATCGCGGCGAGCGCCTTCGCATACTCGCGGGCCACTGTCTGGTCGGTCGCGATGACAAGTCCACCCGCATCGGGCATACCGGTACTGCGCAGCTGCGCCAAACGGGTGTCTGCTGCGTGCAGCACGGCAGGAATCCAGTCCCCGGCAGGGTCCAAGGCCGTCCGCCAGGCCCGAGTCGTCTGCTCGGCGCTCAGCGGCTCGCCGAGCCTGGCGGTGAATTCCTCACCCGCGTTGTTGCGCCACCGCGCTTCGCCCGAGTAGGCGAGAAACACGACGGGTCGAACCACGCCATCCTTGAGCGCATCCGAATATCCGTAGGAGTGATCGGCTTTCGAGCGGAGCAGACCTTCCTTGTCCGGCTCGTATTCGACAAAAGGAATGGCGCTGTCGTCACTGCGGAACGGGGTTCCGGTCAGCGCGAGCCGCCTGGTCGCGTCGCCGAAAGCCTCACGAATGGCGTCGCCCCAGCTTTTCGCGTCGCCGCCGTGGTGGATCTCGTCGAGGATTACCAGCGTCTTGCGGCCTTCGGTGCGCACACGGTGCTTCGACGGGTGCGAAGCAACCTGGGCGTAGGTCAGCACGACTCCGTGATAGTCACGCGAGGTCTGGCCGGTCGAGTTGGAGAACCGCGAGTCCAATGCCAGGCCGGAGCGCTGAGCGGACTCGGCCCACTGGTGCTTGAGGTGCTCGGTCGGAGCGACGACGGTGATCTGGTCGACCGTCCGGTCGCGGAGCAATTCCGAAGCTACTCGCAGAGCGAAGGTGGTCTTACCTGCTCCTGGCGTTGCGACCGCCAGGAAGTCACGGGGACTGCTGGAAAGGTATTTGGTCAGTGCACGGCGCTGCCATGCACGAAGGGAACCGGTAGGGGCGCCAGGCTGGGTTCCCGCGGATTGGGCTCCGGCGGGTTCGGTCGAATTGCCGAGTTCGGCTGCCACGGTCTCAGACGTCATAGGCCGCGCCTCCACTGGAATCGCACTGTTGTCTCGCGCTCCTCGAATTTTCATCAATGTCCGGCGACGAGCCTAGCCGCCGCCACCGACGAAAGCCGCACTCGAAGCGCGTACTCATGGCCGTTCTCACTCCGGCCGGCGAGCTTTCACTGCTCTCGCATCCTGCCGACCTGCACGCGAATTGTCTCAGAAATGTGCGACACGTCGGCGCCATGGTTGGGCAACCGGGTGTGTCGTCAGGGATGCTGGAGACATCATGAGTGAAGTGCGAGGCGAGAAGTCGAGCGGAAGTGATCTGCACCACCGCAGATGGCATCCGCTACGCCGCACCGGGCAGTTGATCGGTCGCACGCTGAGCAAGGCCTGGGACGATTCCATCTTCGGAAAGGCGGCTACGGCCGCGTTCTGGCAAACGCTGTCACTGGCTCCCCTGCTGCTCGGCCTTCTCGGAATGATCGGCTACATCGGTGGATGGTTCGGACCGAACACCGTCGAGATCATCGAATCCAAGATCGTCACGTTCAGCGGGACGATCTTCAGCGAAAGCGTCGTCGACCAGATCATCCGTCCGACCGTCACCGACGTCCTGCAGCGCGGACGACCGGAAATCATCTCGGTCGGCTTCCTGCTCTCCCTGTGGGCGGGATCGTCGGCGATCAGTACGTTCGTCGACTCGATCGTGGAAGCACACGGTCAGCAAGATGCGCGCAATCCCATCTGGCAGCGCATCTTCGCTCTGCTGCTCTACGTCATGTTCCTGGTGATGGCGGTGTTCATCCTGCCGTTGGTAGCTCTCGGACCGACGCTCGTGGGGCGAGCACTGCCCGCCTCCTGGTACGAAGTGGGATCGAATCTGGTCGACACCTTCTACTACCCCGCGGTCGGCCTGCTCGTGATCATCGGCCTCACGACGCTCTACAAGGTCGCTCTGCCGAAGTCGCTGCCGTGGCATCGACTCCTCGCCGGCGCGCTGGTCGCCGGTGTGTTCTTCATGGCCGCCAGCACCGGATTGCGCTGGTACCTGGGATTTGTCACCAGCACCGGCTACACGTACGGCGCGCTGGCAACGCCGATCGCATTTCTGCTCTTCACCTTCTTCCTCGGTTTTGCCGTCGTGCTCGGCGCCGAGTTCAACGCGACGGTGCAGGAATTCTGGCCGGCTCGTGCCACCCGGATGGAGCAGATGCGAGAGTGGCTCGCCTCTCAGAGCACCGACGACGCCACGGGCCCGGTCGCCAACCTGACCTGGCACCTGGCCACCAGCCCGATCCGCATCTCGGGCGACAAAGCGGATCCGGCCACGGTTCCCTCGTACGGACGGCCGCGCAGCAGACAAACGGAGGGCAATCAAACGGCGAGCAATCAAACGGAGTCGCGCCGGAACTCCTGCAACGACCAAGATCCTTGCCGTAAGCCGGACACAGACGCGAAGAGCCCGGCGTCCGACTGCGTCGAGGCTGTCGATCCGCCGAGCTCTGGAAGTACTGCCGCTCGCGTGACCCGAGGTCAGTCGCCCTTACGGAGTCCTTCGTAAATCTTCTTGCAGTCCGGGCACACCGGTGATCCGGGCTTGGCGGACTTCGTCACGGGAAACACCTCACCGCAAAGCGCGACGACATGGGTGCCCATGACGGCGCTCTCGGCGATCTTGTTCTTCTTCACGTAGTGGAAGAACTTCGGGGTGTCGTCGTCGGTCGTTTCGTCGGTGGAGACGTCGGGACGTTCCTTGGTTTGAGTGCTCACCCCTCCAATAATGCCGTCTCCGTCACAGCGGTGCGACCTACGGGTCGTGTGCAATTGTCGGCCGAGAGTGGAACAGTGGAGTCATGGCACGAAATGGCGCGTTCGGCAGGTCCGACGAGGCCGGGACTCCCGACAATCCCGTACTGATCACCGAAGCGCAGAAGTCCGTCGAAGAACAGCACAAAGCCCGAGTGCGCAAGTACATGATCATCATGTCCTTCCGGTTCCCGGCGTTGATCCTCGCGGCGATCGCGTACGGCATCTGGGCCAACGCCTGGATCTCGATGCTCATCATCGGTGCATCCATCCCGCTTCCCTGGATCGCCGTCCTGATCGCCAACGACCGACCACCGCGCACCAAGGACGAGCCGAGTCGATACGACGGGCGAAAGAAGACCGCAGGCGAGATCGAATCCGCGACGCACCACACCATCGAAGGCTGACACGTTCCGCCTGCGAGAATGACCGGGTGAGAAGCGAAACGCTCCTGTCCATCACCCCTGCGCTGCGTGAGGCTCTGCTTCGCAATCGATTCGACACCGGAACCATGCTCGACGCATTGGGGCCCGAAGTTCACGCCGCCCTCGGCCGTAGTGAGCCGGTACCTGTCCGCCGCGCCAGCCTCGAACACGGGGATCTGGGTGTTCTCATCAGACTGTTCCTTCTCGCCGATGACTGCCCCGCGGCCGATGTCGCAGCAGCGCTGGCTCCGTTGACAATGGCGCAGTGCGTCGACGCCGGTCTGCTTGAAGGTGAGAACTTCGACAGTGAGAACCCGCTGGTGCGGGCCGCAGTCGATCTTCGCCCCATCGACGTCGGCGACGGCGATCGTTGGGTGATCTCGGATCTCGACGGCGGAATCCGCCCGAAGAAGGCCACAGCCGATCACGTGCTCGGTGTCGGCCATGCATCGCTGTCCTTGTTGCAGGCGACGCCCACCGCGAGGGTCGGCAGCGTGCTCGACCTCGGCACGGGATGCGGCATCCAAGCCCTGCACGCGAACACGTATGCCGATTCGGTGACGGCAACAGACATCAATCAACGCGCGGTCGATCTGACGGCCGCGACGATGGCGCTCAACGGACTCGACGTCGAACTCCTTCAAGGGTCCTGGTTCGAACCCGTCGAGGGTCGAACCTTCGACCAGGTGGTCGCCAATCCCCCGTTTGTCGTCGGCGAGGCACGCGTGCATCACACGTACCGCGATTCCGGCCTCGATCTCGACGGTGCGAGCGAATTGATGATCTCCCGCTCGATCGACTACCTGAACCCCGGCGGCACGGCAGCACTGTTGGCGTCGTGGGTGCACATCGAAGGGCAGGACTGGCGTTCGCGGATCGCGTCGTGGCTGCCGACGCACGGAGTCGATGCCTGGGTCGTGCAGCGCGACGTGGCGGATCCGGCTCTGTACGTCGGAACGTGGCTCAAGGACGGCGGGCAGGATCCACGGGACCCGGAAACGGCGTCCAGGGCGAACGCCTGGCTTGACCACCTCGAAGAAGCCGACGTCGAAGGCGTCGGATTCGGGTTCGTCTTCCTCCGTCGCACCGACTTCCCCACCGATCTGATGGCCGAGGACCTCATGCACGGCTTCTCGGACCCACTCGGGGCCGAGTCGTCGGCGTACTTCGATCGTCTTGCCTGGTTGCGTGAACACGACGTCCTCGAGGAACGATTCGTCCTCGATCCGGACACGGCTCTCGAACGCGTCTACCTCCCCGGTGACGAAGGATGGCAGCAAGTAGTCACGCGCGTACATCGCGGCAACGGCCCGCATTGGCAACACGAGATCGACGAACTCGGTGCTGCGCTGCTCGCCGGGCTCCGAGCGGACGGATTAGTGGTCGACGAACTGGTGGAACTTCTCGCCGCTGCGAACGGCGAAGACCCTGACCAACTACGTGAGGCCGTCGTCACACTGCTGGTCTCGCTGGTCCGTCACGGGTTGGTGCTTCCCGTCACGAATTGAGTTCCCGGCGAGTTGCAGATTTTTGTGTTCTCAGCAACTTCTCAGGACGACTGGGAAATAACTGCAGGTCACGGCGATTTAGCGGAAATCGGCGCGGGAACTTTCCCGGAACTCTCACACGTTGAACTGTGTGAGAGACCGCCGATAGGGAGGCAAGTCATGACAAGCCCCAGCACCACTACTCGCATTCGTCCGAGCGCCGCAGATCTGGACGCCCAGAGCCCGGCCGCAGACCTGGTCCGCGTCTACCTGAACGGGATCGGTCGTACCGCACTGCTGACAGCAGCAGACGAGGTCGAACTGGCGAAGCGAATCGAAGCGGGGCTGTACGCCAGCCACGTTCTTGCCACGGGAAAGCGCCTGACAGTCGCCAAGAAGAGGGATCTCGCAACGATCGTTCGCGAGGGACAGTCGGCGCGCAGCCACCTCCTGGAAGCGAACCTGCGACTCGTCGTCTCGCTGGCCAAGCGCTACACCGGCCGCGGCATGCCGCTCCTCGATCTCATTCAAGAAGGCAACCTCGGACTCATCCGTGCCATGGAGAAGTTCGACTACGCCAAGGGCTTCAAGTTCTCGACGTACGCCACCTGGTGGATCCGTCAGGCGATCACCCGCGGAATGGCTGATCAGAGCCGCACCATCCGGCTCCCAGTCCACCTCGTGGAGCAGGTCAACAAGCTCGCCCGCATCAAGCGCGAACTGCACCAGCAGCTCGGGCGCGAAGCGACGGACGACGAGTTGGCCGAAGAGTCGGGCATCCCGGCGCACAAGATCGCCGACCTGCTCGACCACAGCCGCGACCCGGTAAGCCTCGACATGCCGGTCGGCAACGACGAAGAAGCGCCCTTGGGCGATTTCATCGAAGATTCCGAGGCGACCTCGGCTGAGAACGCCGTCATCGCCGGTCTGCTTCACAGCGATGTGCGCAGCGTGCTCGGAACTCTCGACGAGCGTGAACAGCAGGTCATCCGGCTCCGCTACGGTCTCGACGACGGCCAGCCCCGCACCCTCGATCAGATCGGCAAGCTCTTCGGTCTCTCGCGCGAGCGGGTTCGTCAGATCGAGCGTGAGGTCATGGGCAAGCTCCGTGTCGGTGATCGCGCCGAGAAACTGCGGTCATACGCCAGCTGATAACGCTGCCGTCTGATCGAACGCTGCCGTCTGATCGAACACAGCACGTGCGTCGGCGCGCCACACCGCTCGCGCTGACGCACCGCACAGAGCACCGGCCACCGCTATTTCCCTCCCCCTCGGGAAATGTGCGGTGGCCGGTGTTGTTCGCTGCGTCTGTCGCAAACGCTGTATCTACCGCAACCGCTGTATTTACCGCAACCGCCTGGGCCCCAGGTCGATTGCGCTCGGTTCAGGTCCGATTCGGACGCGTGAATCGGTGATCTCCGCTCCCGTGGCCGAAGCGAGTACCGGCTCGCAGGCCAGTTCGCGGACTTCCGGAAGGTCGTCGGCCAGCGCCGAGATGCGCTGAACCAGATCCACCAACGCACCCTTGTTGACCGGAACGGCGTTGCGATATCCGGACAGAAGCGGTGCTGCCTTGGGTGCGTCGATCAATTCCGTTGCAGCGTCCTCGGTGAGTGGCAGCACGCGATACGCACGGTCGCCGAGGAGGTCCGAGATCACACCGGCGAGCCCGAACGAGATCAGCGAGCCGAAGGACGGGTCGTCCTGGACACCGACCACACATCCGATGCCCTTGGTCGCCATTTTCTGCACGTGCAGCAGCGGTTCACCGGACGCGGCCGCAAGGTCGCGGTATGCGAGGCGCACAGATTCCGGTCCACTCAGGTCCAGCCTGACGCCGCCCAGATCCGGTCGGTGACGCCACATTTCGCCGGTTGCCTTGACCGCGACCGGATAACCGACCGCATCCGCTGCCTCTACCGCTTCGTCTTCGCTCAGGACCGAACGGAATTCGACGACGGCGACGCCGTAGCACTCGAGGAGAGCCGCCGCTTCCACATCCGAAAGCCAACGACCAGGAGAGTTTTCAAGCCAATCGGCCACCATCTTCTGGGCTCGTTCGGAGTCGATTCCCACGGGGCGGACAACCTTCGACGCAGGCTTGCTGCGCCACTCCGCGTAACGCCAAGCCCTCGCCAACGCCAGGGCGGCGCGCTCTGGCCCCGGGTAGGAAGGCACCGAACCGCGGGTCGGGTTACCGACTTCGTCACGGACCGCCAGGACGTCCGGCACACCCTCGGCCGCGAGGAACGTCGTGAGAATCGGCTTGTCCGACCCGGCCACCGCGTCTTTGAGCGCTTTCGCGAACGGCTCGACCGGTATGGCAACGGGAGGAACGAAGACGGCGATGACGGCATCGACGTCGAACGACGCCAACGCGTCGCGCACGGCCGTGGCGAACAGTTCCGGGCTCGCCTGTGCGCCGAGGTCGACCGGGTCGCTGACCTGCAAACCTTCACTGCGGGCGGCGTCCGCGGCAAGGACACCGAGCGCGGTCGAGTTGCCGATGACGGCAAGCCGTGGACCGGCCGGCAACGGCTGATATCCGAAGAGCAGCGCACAGTCGAACAACTGTGAGATGGAGCCCACCTGGATGACGCCGGCCTGTTCGAAGAGGGCGCGGACGATCGAATCGTCGATCTCGACTCCGGTGGCCGCAAGCACTGGCGGAACCGCGTGCCGACCGCTCTTGACCGCGACGATCGGCTTCTTCCGCGCAACTCGACGGGCGATGCGGGAGAACTTTCGGGGGTTGCCGAAGCTCTCCAGGTAGAGAAGTACCACTTCGGTGGACTGGTCGGAATCCCAGTACTGCAGAAGGTCGTTGCCCGAGACATCCGCACGGTTACCGGCGGAAACGAAGGCGGACAATCCGATTCGGCTGCGCGCGGCTTCGTCGAGAATGGCGATACCGAGCGCGCCGGACTGACAGAAGAAGCCCACGTTGCCTGCCACCGGCAAAACCGGCGCGAGCGTCGCATTCAACGAAATCGCCGGGTCGTTGTTCGCGACGCCCAGCGCATTCGGGCCGATGAGCCGCATTCCGTGGGCGCGGGCCGCGTGGACCAGTTTGCGTTCGGACGAACGCCCGTCCGGACCACTCTCACTGAAGCCGGACGAGACGACCACCAGCGCTTTGACGCCCTTGTCGAGGCAGTCGTCGAGTACCGAATTGATCGATTCCGCAGGAACCGCCACGACAGCCAGGTCGACGTCGTCGGGGATGTCACGAACCGTCGGGTACGCCCGCACCCCGTGCACCGACCGATGCTCGGCATTGACGGGGTAAACAGGTCCGGTGAATCCGCCGCGCAGCAGGTTGGTCAACACCGCGTTACCCACCTTGGCAGGGTCCGCCGATGCGCCGATCACGGCCACCGATCGTGGGCTGAGTACGTTACCCATGCTGCGTGCTTCGGCTGCCCGCTCCCGCGAATTACGTACCGAAACAAGCGCTTCCGTCGGGTCGATCGCAAATTCGAGTCGCAGTACGCCGCCGTCGAACGAGCGACTCACCTGGTACCCGGCCTCACGGAAGACCGTCACCATGTTGCGGTTCTCGGAGAGGACTTCGGCGACGAACATCGTCAGACCGTTCTCGGCCGCTGCTGCTGCCAGGTATTCGAGCAGGATCGGTCCGAGGCCGCGCCCCTGGTGTGCGTCGGCGACGACAAAGGCGACCTCGGCAGACTTGCCGTCCCCTACGTCGAGGAGTCGCTCGTATCGTCCGACCGCAATGATCTCGTCGCCGAGCATCATCACGAACGCGACGCGATTGTGGTGGTCGACGGTCGTGAAATTCTTGACGTCGCGCGCCGACATCGTGGGGTACGGGCCGAAGTACCGCAGGTAACGCGTGCGCTCGGAGAGTTTGCCGTGGAATTCGACGAGCTTGTCCGCGTCCTCGGGAACGATGGGTCGCAGCGCCACAGCACCTCCGTCGGAAGCGAGGACGTCGACTACCCACGAATGCGGATAGGTGTGGGCGGGATCGGTCGCGGGAGCCTCACCGCTCGTTCCGGCTCCGGCTGCTTCGGTATCGGACTGTTCAGTCACGGGGATCCTCCGGGTCGAGTCCGAGTAGCGGGAACGAAGCGCGGCGCGTCGCGATGATCGCCGAGTCGATGCGGGTGAGCGCACGGTCCACCGAGGCGACACCTGTCTCCGGTGTACCACCCGGGCCGTCCCACGGCGTGTAAGCGACGTCGCCGCCGTCACCCATGGTCGGCGGGAGGTCGACGCTCGGCGCACGAAGTTTCGTCGAGTCCTTCCAGTCTTCGGGGACAGCTGTGTCGACGTCGATCTCGCGATCGAGCGCGGCCGCGATCAGGTGGGTCCAGGCTCTCGGCACGACGCGAACCAGTCCGTATCCCCCGCCGCCGACCGCCAGCCACCGTCCCTCGGAGTAACGGTCGGCGAGGTCGCGCATCGCCAGGAACGCGGCACGCTGACCGTCGACGGTAAGGGCGAGGTCCGCGAGCGGGTCCTCGCGGTGCGAATCCACCCCGCACTGACTGATGATGATCTGCGGGCGGAAGGCTGCAATGGCACCCGGGACGACGGCGTGAAAAGCGCGCAGCCACAACGCGTCGACGGTCCCGGGCAGCACCGGGATGTTCACCGCTGTACCTTCGGCCGCGCCGTCGCCGACTTCGCTCGACCACCCGGTGTTGGGCCACAACGTTGCCGGATGCTGGTGCAGCGAGACCGTGAGTACTCGGGGGTCCCCGAGGAACGCATGTTGCACACCGTCGCCGTGGTGCGCGTCGACGTCGATGTAGGCGATGCGGTCGTAACCGTTGTCGAGCAGCCACGAAATCGCCACAGCCGCATCGTTGTAGACGCAGAATCCCGAAGCCCAATCCGCCATCGCATGGTGCATGCCGCCGCCGATGCTGACCGCGCGGCGGGTACGTCCCGAAGCGATTTCCTGCGCTGCGGCCAACGAGCCGCCGGCGAGGATCGCACTTGCTTCGTGCATGTGCGGGAACACGGGGTTGTCCTCGGTACCCAACCCGTGGGGAACATCCTGGCCGCTCACACCGTTGTTCGCAGAGTTACCCGCGTCTTTGACCGCTGCAAGATATGCCGGTGTGTGGATTCTGAGGAGGTCGGCATCGGACGCGGCGCTCGGTTCGAGAAACTCGATGCCCTCGAGAAGTCCGAGGCTTCGCGAGAGCGCCATCGTGAGATCCAGACGGGTGGGATTCATCGGGTGATCGGCGCTCCACCGATAGCTCAGGTACTCCGGACTCCACACCACGACTCGATTCGCTCGAGACGCCGCGGGGTCCCCGTCAGATCTGATCGACGCGGTCATGGGATCACGCTACTTCCTTCTCGTTTCGTGCCGCACACCACACTCGTGGCCCGCTACGGAGACCGAGATCGAGTGACACGAATCCATTTCGGGCATGCGCTGGACTCGCCGCAGTGGAGGCGGCACCGGAACCACGAACTGAACGGTAGAATGATCAACTGACGAAGGGGTTGAGTGTGAAGGATCTAGTCGACACCACGGAGATGTATCTCCGGACGATCTACGACTTGGAAGAAGAGGGCGTAGTCCCACTCCGGGCGCGGATCGCCGAACGGCTCGAACAGAGCGGACCCACCGTCAGCCAGACAGTTGCGCGTATGGAGCGCGACGGCTTGCTGATGGTCGCCGGCGATCGACATCTGGAACTCACCGACAAGGGTCGCGATCTCGCGATCTCTGTCATGCGTAAGCACCGGTTGGCAGAGCGCCTGCTGGTGGACGTCATCGGTCTCAAATGGGAAGACGTACATGCCGAGGCATGCCGTTGGGAGCACGTGATGAGCGAGGAGGTCGAGCGTCGGCTCGTCGTCGTTCTGAACAACCCCACGACGTCGCCCTACGGCAACCCGATTCCGGGGTTGGACCAGTTGGGACTCGACGGCCCGGTTGCCACCACCGAAACGTTGGTGCGCCTGACCGATATTCCGCACGGCGCACAGACAGCTGTGGTCGTTCGGCGACTCGCCGAGCACGTGCAGTCCGATCCCGAGGTGATCGCGCAGCTGCGTGACGCCGGCGTCGTTCCCGACGCCAGGGTGACGGTCGAAACCCGTCCGGGCTCGGTGACCATCATCGTGCCGGGTCACAGCGGATTCGACCTGTCCGAGGAAATGGCTCACGCCGTTCAGGTCAAGCAGGTCTGAGGAAGTATTAGATGAAACTCCTGGTCACCGGCGGCGCCGGTTACGTCGGCAGTGTGTGCAGCACTGTGTTGCTCGAGCGTGGGCACGAAGTTGTCGTCATCGACGACCTCTCCACCGGAAATGCCGACGCGGTGCCTGCCGGTGCCGAGTTCATCGAAGGGGACGTGGGGGCTCTGGCTGCCGAGGTCCTCGGTAGTGCGGGCTCACCGGTTTTCGACGGCGTACTTCACTTCGCGGCGCAGTCGCTGGTCGGCGAATCGGTACTGCACCCCGAAAAGTACTGGCGCGGAAACGTCGTCACGACCATCGAGTTGCTCGAGGCGATCCGTATCTCCGGTACTCCCCGCCTCGTGTTCTCCTCCACCGCCGCAACGTACGGCGAACCGGAGCAGTCCCCGATCGTGGAGACCGCTCCGACCCGCCCTACCAATCCGTACGGCGCGACAAAGCTCGCGATCGATCATGCGATCACCTCGTACTCGATCGCTCACGGCCTCGGCGCGACCAGCTTGCGCTACTTCAACGTCGCGGGCGCATACAAGTCCGCCGGCGAGAACCGGGTGATCGAAACCCACCTGATTCCGCTCGTCCTGCAAGTCGCGCTCGAGCAGCGTGACAAGATCTCGGTCTTCGGAACCGACTGGCCCACGCCGGACGGAACCGCAGTACGCGACTACATCCACGTGCTGGACCTCGCCGAAGCGCATCTCCTGGCTCTCGAATCCTCGGTTCCCGGCGAGCACCGCATCTACAACCTCGGAAGTGGTGCGGGCTTCAGCGTGCGCGAGGTGATCGCTGCCTGTGCGCGGGTCACCGGCCTGCCGATCAACGTCGAAGACGCGTCACGACGCCTGGGTGATCCGGCCGTACTGATCGCGTCGAGCGACAAGGCGATTGCCGAGTTGGGTTGGACGCCCACGCGTACCGATCTCGATGTCATCGTCGCCGATGCATGGCAGTTCCTCCAGGATCTGGGCGACCGCTCGCACGCAGCTCGCTAGCCTCCACTCGGCAGTGCCGGCGGTAAGCCGCCGATTCCGAGCGATTCCCCGATGGACAATCCGACGGCCGCGAGGTCGCGGATCCCGTCGGGGCGCACGCCGGATTGAAGGGATAAATCCAGCAATCCGGCCAAGGTGTGTTCCGAATCGGCCGAAAGTGCGGCCGACAGTGCAACACCTGCCAGAGGACCGTCTCCGCGCACGTATGCGAAGAACCCGAGAAGTGTTGCTGGCCAAGCCCGTTCGGGAGAAGGCACTTCATGAGTGAGTACGAGCCACAATTGCTCGGCGGCTGCCGCAACTGACGTGATCGCCAGACCCAACACCACGTCACGCACGTGAACATTCGTCAAAGCCACCACCAGATCTGCGCATTCCTGCGGGTCCGGGTAAGAGCCAGCCTCCGCACGGCGGACATGTTCCAACACCAGGTCGACCCGGCGCTGGACTGCGGCATCACCGCCTGATCCCCCGCCGTACGCACTCGATTCTCTTCCGCCGGCGATCAGTCGCGCAATCGTCTCGTGATTGCGGCCGGCACCGTGTACCCAGTGGACCAGTTCCTCACGCGAACTGCGAATGACCCTCCCTCCCAACACCTGTGCCGCCGCGACCGGCGAGGATGCCGGGTCAGGCACGGTGCCACGGTGAATCGAACGCATGACGCTCGCCCATGTTTGACCGGATTCTATTGCGGCCGTGCATAATACGTCGGCCAGCTCGACACAGGTTCCGGCGAGTATGTCTTCGAATACCTCGGCCAGCTCGATGGTTTCGTCGAGAAGAGTTTCACCGGTCGAACAATCGGTGATCACCACGAGGACGACTGCACGCGCACCCTCCCCGGCGCACACGGCGGCGAACTGGCGCAGCGCCGCACTCATCTGCCGCGCAGGCTTACCCCCGGCGCTGGGAAAGTAGTCGTGTCGCATCACCGGGCCGAGCGTCGACGCGGAGCTGCCCGTCAGCGACAGCGCAACAACAGAGTTGGACGGATGAAATCCCAGGAGTGCGGGTATTGCCGCGATCAATTCCCCTGGATCGGAGACGCGTTCGACGCATCCGAGAAGGGCGGCAAGATCGTCGTCGGAGAATTCGAATTCTCCCGGAAGAGGTGATGTTGTCATGCACAGACCGTCGCTGATCACCCCGACCCGGCGCTCTGCTCGACCAGGGAAAACACCTGCCTCGAAGTTATCTGTGGATTACCGCTTTTGTTGGGGACCAAGTACCGCGCCGCACCGAACAGTTCCGCTCCTTGTCGGACCTGTGTGCTGCGAAATCACTTACCTGTTTTGACCTTCTGTACGGCTGCCGTGAACGCTTGATCCAACGGTGCTGTCGACGGTGTCGCAGAACCGAACGTCATCAGTGTTGTCGCCACCCGTACGTCGCCGACCTGCGCGATCAAGGTCAGCATCGTCTGATCGCCGGCTGCGGCTTTGGGGGAAACGACTGTGCGGCGAAGTGACATCGTCTTGTCGGCATCGATCGGCGAGGGCGGAAGAATTTCCGTAGTCACAGTTGTGGTGACACCGTTCGCGGTAACTGTCATGGACGGGCACTGCCGAGTTTGCGCTTCCAACTCGCCCAGTGGTGCGTCGACCTTCGTGAGTTCGACCGAAATGGTCGCCCTCGTCGCGTTGTCGGTCCCGACCGCCATCACGGTCCCGTTCGGCCCGTAGTCCTGTTCCGGTGGCTCACATTCGGATGGATCGACGGTGGCACCGCGCGGGACGCCGACAAGATCCGGCGCTGCCATCGGAACGGCCTGCGGCGGCAGCACGACGGCATCGAACGGTGTGGGAAATTCCGCCGGAGTGAGAAGCAATTCCGACAGCGATGCCGCTGTTTTCGGAGTAGAAGATTTGGGGGCCGATGTCTTGGGCGCGGCCGTCGTACTCGGCCCCTCGGAGCCGCTGTCGGTCGCACCGGCTGTTGCGGGCGCGGAGTCCGGGACGGGTGCACCTTGTACCGATCCGGAGCAGCCCGCGAGCAGTGCGGCGGCGGCCACGGCCGCAAACGAACATGCTGCCACTCGCCTGGACGATCGTGGACACACTCGCATGTAAGCCTCCGCACTCGACCTCGACCGATCCGGACAATCAACCGGTCCATTTCGGACAAATCGGCCGCGCCGACCTTGTGTTCCACTCTGCCATGCCCGAAGCCGCGCACCGGACATCTGCCGAACGCCCAGGCCAAGTGTCGAAAGATACCGCTCGCCTTCGCTCTCGGCGAACGCCCGTCTCGTCGGATCGGGAATGATCGGTCACCGACTCGGTGTTCTTACCGATGAACGTCTGATCCAGTGCTGTCGGGCACCTGACTCCGATGCTGTCGAGCGTGCGCCGATAGTGGACACTTGAGATCAAGACCGAAGAGCGAAGGGGACTGCGATGGACGAACAGTCGAGGATGTACGAGCTGGAATTCCCGGCGCCCCAACTGGCGGCTGCCGACGGCCAGGGACCGATCCTGATTCACGGACTCGAGGGTTACTCCGACGCCGGCCATGCCGTGAAATTGGCAACAACTCATCTGCGGGAAAGCCTGGAAACCGAACTTGTCGCGTCGTTTGCTGTCGACGAGCTGATCGACTACCGCTCGCGTCGACCGACAATGACTTTCAAGGCCGATCACTTCTCCGACTACGACGCACCGGCCCTCAATCTGTACGCATTGCGCGATACGACCGGCACGCCGTTTCTGCTGCTCGCCGGCATGGAACCGGACCTCAAGTGGGAACGCTTCACCACGGCCGTTCGCTTGCTGTCCGAACAGCTCGGTGTACGTCGAACCATCGGCCTCAATGCCATTCCGATGGCGATTCCCCACACCCGGCCGCTGGGCGTGACAGCACATTCGACCAACAAGGACCTCATCCAGGACCATCAGCGCTGGTCCGGTGAACTGCAGGTTCCCGGTAGCGCGTCGTCCCTGCTCGAGCTTCGTATGTCTCAGCACGGCCACGAGGCGATGGGCTTCTCGGTTCACGTGCCCCACTACCTCGCGCAGACCGACTACCCGGGCGCAGCAGAGACTTTGCTCGAAAACGTTTCCGAGGTTTCGGATCTGGAACTTCCCCTGGCGGCTTTGGGTGAGGCCGCGGCACGCGTTCGGGAACAGGTTAACGAGCACATCGCTGGGAACGAAGAAGTTCAGACTGTAGTCCACGCTTTGGAGCGGCAATACGACACTTTTGTCGCCGCTCAGGAACAACAGTCGTCACTTCTGGCCGGCGAAGCCGACCTGCCGAGCGGCGACGAGATCGGCGCAGAGTTCGAAAAGTTCCTGGCCGAACAGGCCGGAAACGACGATTTCGGCTCAGCTGGAGACGCCGATCGGGGCGACAACTGACCAAAACGTGACGGGTGGAGCGCATAATTCGACATTGTGCGCATTCCGCAACCCCTCCGTTACCTGGGCTGTTGTTCAGGACACATCCGTCGGATAGCCTCGAACTCTGTGAGATTTTCGTTGACGGCTCAACAACTGGAGCAGACAGTCAACGTGGTCTCACGCTGAGCCAGGAGGCGACATGAGCAGACCACGGAACCGTCAGCTCCGACCGGTCCCCGACGAGGAACCGCGGATGATGTTCCGGACCATTCACGGCTACCGACGCGCATTTCGGATAGCCGGAGAGGGCCCGGCAGTACTGCTCCTGCACGGAATCGGCGACAACTCGTCGACGTGGACCGAGATCATTCCCCACCTCGCCAAGAAGTACACCGTCATCGCGCCTGACCTGTTGGGTCACGGCCGCTCCGACAAGCCGCGCGCCGACTATTCGGTAGCCGCGTACGCCAACGGCATGCGTGATCTTCTGTCGACGCTCGGTATCGAGCACGTCACCGTCATCGGGCATTCGCTTGGTGGCGGCGTAGCGATGCAGTTCTCGTACCAGTTCCCGCACATGGTCGATCGCCTCGTGTTGGTGTCGGCCGGTGGTGTCACCAAGGATGTTCACCCGCTGCTGCGGCTCATGTCCGTTCCGGTGGTCAACGAGGTCGTCAAACTGCTTCGGATTCCCGGCGCGATGCCGCTCGTCCGGATGGCCGGAAACCTTGCCGGTGTCGTCCACGGTTCGAATCTGCGCCCCGGCACCATGCTGCACGACACTCCGGACCTGATTCGAGTGCTCGCTGATCTCCCCGACCCCACTGCCTACGAGGCCTATCTTCGTACTCTGCGGGCAGTCGTGGACTGGCGCGGACAGGTCGTCACGATGCTCGACCGCTGTTATCTGACCGAGAATCTGCCGGTTCAACTGATCTGGGGCGACGACGACTCCGTCATTCCCGTCTCCCACGCTCACCTCGCGCACGCGGCGATGCCGAACTCACGTCTCGAAATCTTCCGCGGCTCGGGACACTTCCCGTTCCGCGACGATCCGATGCGTTTCCTGCAGATCGTCGAAGATTTCCTTTCCAGCACAGCGCCGCTCGTTTTCGACGAGGCCCGCTGGCGTCACATGCTGATCTCCGGCGTCGGCGAGAACACCATCACCGGAACGTCGTCCACCCGCATGGCAGTGCTCGACGCCATGGGCTCGGACGAGCGAAGCGCAACGTGATCCGCGGTTGCGGCTAGCCTGTACGAGTGCTGCTGACGGAACTTCTCCCCGACAACGCGGATCCTGATTCCGTTTTCGACGCTTTCTCCTCGTGGACCCTCGAACGAGGTCTGACGCTCTATCCTGCCCAGGAAGAGGCCGTCATGGAGTTGGTCTCGGGTGCAAACGTGATCCTTGCGACGCCGACCGGGTCCGGCAAGTCGATGGTGGCGATCGGCGCGCATTTCTACGCGATGTCGCTCGGCAAGCGCACGTACTACACAGCGCCGATCAAGGCGCTGGTGAGTGAAAAGTTCTTTGCGCTCTGTGAGGTCTTCGGTGCCGAGAACGTCGGCATGATGACCGGCGACGCTGCCGTGAACTCGTCGGCGCCGATCATTTGTGCGACGGCCGAGATCGTCGCGAATCTTGCACTGCGCGAGGGCCCGAACTCCGATATCGGCCAGGTCGTGATGGACGAGTTCCACTTCTACTCCGAACCCGATCGCGGTTGGGCGTGGCAGGTTCCGCTCATCGAGTTGCCGCACGCGCAGTTCCTGTTGATGTCGGCAACTCTCGGCGAGGTCGACTTCTTCTCCGAGGATCTGACGCGCCGTACCGGCAAGCCCACCACGGTCGTCTCCGGTACGGAACGCCCCGTGCCCCTGATGTTCTCGTACGCGACCACACCGGTCGGCGAAACCATCGAAGATCTGGTCACCACCAACCAGTCCCCCGTCTACATCGTGCATTTCACGCAGGCCGCCGCGCTCGAACGCGCCCAGGCACTGACGAGCGTCAACTTCTGTTCCAAGGAAGAGAAGGAAGCGATCGCCGAGGCGCTGGGTGGTTTCCGCTTCACCACCGGGTTCGGAAAGACTCTCTCCCGCCTGGTCCGGCACGGCATCGGCGTTCACCATGCCGGCATGTTGCCCAAGTATCGGCGGCTCATCGAAGTCCTCGCGCAGGACGGACTGCTCAAGGTCATCTGCGGTACCGACACCCTCGGCGTCGGCATCAACGTCCCGATCCGCACGGTCCTGCTCACCGGTCTGGCCAAATACGACGGCGTCCGCACCCGCCATCTGAAAGCCCGCGAATTCCATCAGATCGCCGGCCGTGCGGGTCGTGCGGGCTACGACACCATGGGCACAGTCGTCGTCCAGGCACCCGAACACGAGGTGGAGAATCTGCGGGCCGTCGCCAAGGCCGGCGACGATCCGAAGAAGATCAAGAAGATTCAACGCAAGAAGGCTCCCGAGGGGTTTGTGTCCTGGAGCGAGGCGACGTTCGACCGTTTGGTCGCCGCATCGCCCGAGCCGTTGGTGTCGCGATTCTCGGTCAGCAACTCGATGCTGCTCAATGTCATTGCCCGACCGGGCAACTGCTTCGAGGCGATGCGACATCTGTTGGAGGACAACCACGAATCGCGTCCGGCGCAACGCAAGCACATCCTCAAAGCGATCTCGCTGTATCGCGGATTGCTCAGCGCCGGCATCGTGGAACGCCTCGACGAACCCGACGAGTACGGCCGGATGGCTCGGTTGACCATGGACTTGCAGCGCGACTTCGCGCTCAACCAGCCGCTCTCACCATTCGCCTTGGCGGCATTCGAGCTTCTCGACGTCGAATCCGACAGTTACGCACTCGATGTCGTCTCGATCATCGAATCGACGCTCGACGATCCGCGTCAGGTTCTGATGGCGCAGCAGCATTTCGCCCGCGGTGAAGCGGTGGCACAGATGAAGGCCGACGGCATCGAGTACGAGGAGCGGATGGAACTCCTCGAAGAGGTGACCTGGCCGAAACCCTTGTCGGACTTGCTGTTCCCGGCTTTCGAGATGTACCGCGGAGGCCATCCGTGGATCACGGAATTCGCGCTCTCCCCCAAGTCGGTGGTTCGCGACATGGTCGAGCGCGCAATGACGTTCGCGGAATTGATCAGCCACTACGGGCTCACCCGTTCCGAAGGCCTGGTCCTGCGCTACCTCGCCGACGCTTACCGCGCGCTTCGGCAGACGGTCCCGACGGAAGCTCGCACCGAGGAACTCGAAGACATCATCGAGTGGTTGGGTGAGCTGATCCGTCAGGTCGACTCGAGCCTCCTCGACGAGTGGGAGTCACTGACCGATCCCGGGGCCGAGGCGGACGACGTCCAGGTCGCGTTCGGAGCCGACATCCCGCGGCCGATCTCGGCGAATGCTCGCGCATTCCGCGTCATGGTGCGCAATGCGATGTTCCGACGCATCGACCTCGCGTCGCGTCGGCAGTGGAACGAGCTCGAAAACCTCGAAGACGGTATCGACGCCGCCGAGTGGGAAGAGCAACTACTTCCGTACTTCGAGGAGTACGCAACGATCGGAACCGGGCCGTCAGCGCGCGGGCCGGCGCTCTTCCAGGTCACTGAAGAAGGCGAGTTCTGGCGGGTGCGGCAGGTGCTCGAGGATCCGGAGGGTGATCACGGCTGGGCGCTGCTCGCCGTTGTCGACATCCCGGAATCGGATGCTGCGGGCGAAATTGTGTTCGACGAGCTCAGCGTCGTAGAAGGCTAGCGCCTGTGCGCCTTTCTGGTAGTCGGCGCTACCAAAAAGGCGCACAGGGGCGTCAGCCCCTCTTTGCTTTTCGCGGCTGGTTACGACGAGCTGCGTGCTTTTCCTTGATCCGAACGTTCTCGGCCCGCACGTCGGCCTGAACAGCGCGTTCCTTCTCGAGCCACTCGGGCTTCTCTTCGAGGAGAGCGGCGATCTGATCCGTGGTGAGTGCTTCTTCGACGCCACCGCGAGCGAGGCCGGCGATCGAAATGCCCAGCTTGGCGGCGATGACCGGGCGCGGGTGCGGTCCGGTGCGTCGCAGCTCCAGCAGCCACTCCGGCGGATCGGTCTGCAGAGCGGTCAGCTCGTCACGAGTCACGTCGCCTTCCTGGAACTGCGCAGGTGTTGCTTCCAGGTACACACCCAGCTTCTTGGCAGCCGTCGTCGGCTTCATCGTCTGGGGAGTTTTGTTCGACGTCATGCAACAAGAGTAACCAGCCGATACGGGTGCTTTTACCAAGGCGGTAGCCTTGCCTGGTGACAGACGCGGATAGTCAGGCAATTTTTCGACTCGCGTACGCCCCGGGGGTGACGCCCACCAAGTGGGTCCGGGTGTGGCACGAGCGACTCCCCGAGGTGCGTCTGGAGCTTGTTCAGTTCCCCGTTCTCGAACTCGAAGCGGCGCTTCGCGCAGGTGAAGCAGATGCAGGTTTGGTTCGCTTGCCGATCGACCGGACCGGTATCAGCGCGATCTCCCTGTACGCGGAAACCCCAGTGGTGGTGGTACCGAAAGATCACGTATTCACCGCTGTCGAACAAATCTCCGTCGACGACTTGGCAGACGAAATAGTGCTCGATCCGCTCGACGACAGACTCGACTGGCCGACACGTCCAGGCAGGGCCGCCGCCGAAAGACCCGCGAGTATCGCCGATGCCATCGAGTTGGTAGCCGCGGGCGTCGGCGTTGTCGTTGTTCCCCATTCGCTGGCGCGGTTCCACCATCGCAAGGACCTGACATTCCGTCCGGTGGACGGTGCACCCGAAGCTCCTGTGGCTTTGGCATGGTTGGAGTCCAAGACCACAGATCTGGTGGAGGAACTGATCGGCATCGTGCGTGGGCGCACGGCACAGAGTTCCCGCGGCCGGAACGGTGAGCCGGCCGAAAAGATCAAGGGCTCTGTCAAAGCAAAGATCGCGGCCCGCGAGCGTCGCGCAGAAGCTGCGAAGAACGGTCAGAAAGCAAAGGGCGCCGGCACCGCAAAGAACATTTCCGGCCGCAACGCCGGTTCCGGCAAAGCCAAGGCCGGTGGCAAATCGGGTAGCGGCAAGACCGGCGGGACCAAGAGTTCGGGTGGCCGGTTCTCCGGAAAGCAGAAGGGCCGTTAGGGCTTTCACAGAACCCCCTCGACCGCGAGGACGATGACGCACCCCTCGAAGTCGGGTCATCTGGCATGCTCTATCCTCGATTCACTGTGATCTCGCAGATGAATTCGGGGGGATTCGTTCATGGGTATGGATACTTTTTCAGCTGATCCAGCCGAATTGGCAAGTGCTGCGGAGGGGCTGACGGCACCTGCCGAGGAACTCGGTGGATTCTCGGCTTCGGAGGCCGCTACCGCCGCCTCGGCCGGAGCCGCCGGGTCGGCGTTCGCTGCAGCCATAGCCGACAACGTCGTCACCGTCGACGAACTCGGCCGCGCAATCGGAGCGGGGATCACTGCTACCCGCACGAAACTGGAAAACTCCGCACGAGAGTTCGCCCGGGTCGACATCGCCAACGGCGCACGGATCGAGGATTCGGGAGACGTGCGATGACACTGTCGATCTCGCAGATCCGATCCTGGAATCTGGACGCCCTCGACAACTATGCCGGCTCCCTGGGCCGCGGACATGACGTATTCGACAGCAACGTCGACATCGCGCACCGAATCATGGACACCGCAACGAGCGATTGGAGCGGCAGCGCGGCGACCGCAGCGTGGGATTCGGCAACGCAGCAGCATGCCTTCGGGCGAGACGCCGTCGCGATAGTCGGGGACGCCGGGCGCTGTGTCGCAGCGCAATCGGCAAACCTCCGGTACGCCCGCGAAACACTGGTCAGCCGCGTCGACGACGCGAGCGCCGACGGTTTCACCGTCTCTGACGACGGTTCCGTCACCGCGACGCCCGCAACTCTGGCGAGCACGGATCCGCGCGAAGTAGAAGCCCGCCTCGAATATCACTCGTGGCGCATCGGCACGGCACTCACGGACGTCGACGAGACCGACGCGAGCGCCGCCAGAATCCTCACGGAGATCACCGCCGCAGGCACCTCGCTCATCGACCGCAAGGCCGATTTCGGGATCCCCGATGCAGCGTCGACCACTCCTTCACATCACGTTCGGTTCGATGGTCAGGGAGCCCACGACTCCGACATTCTCGCGCAGTCCCCCGGCGCAACACCCGAGAGCGAGGCGGCCAAGCAACGGTTGATCGCCGCGACGACTTTCACTCCGGAACAACAAGCGCAACTTGCTGCCGGCGGGCCCGTGGTCGTCGACCCGGAACAACTCGCCTACCTACGTGAGTTCTATGCCGATACCGACCTCGACGAGCTGAAGAATATCGGTGCAGGAGCCGAAGGATTCCGCACGGTCAACTTCCCCGATGCGAATGTCCCCGCCGACGCGCGAATCCCCAGCGCCCTCGCCTCGGGCATGTTCACCGTCTCCAATCCCAACGTCACCGACGGCAACGGCAACATGGGCAGCCTCGACAACCTTCCGCCAGATGTCCGCAAAATCTTCAGCGACCCCGCGTACAGCTCGCAACTCCAACCGGGCGGGTACTCCACCACCGTGAACGTCAACCATTTCGACGATTCGAATGCCCTCACGGACATACTTCGAAATGCAGACCCGGCGACACAATCCGGCAGCGCTTTGAGTTCTGCACTGCTCGATCGCAGCGCAGATCTCGCCCCTCTCCAATCGCAAACTTCATCGAGCGCCCCGATGCGATTGGTCTTCGACGACGACGACCAGCCCGTCAGCAACGATGAGCTCGACTCCAGCCTCACCAAAGCCCTCGACGTTGCCACTCGGGACATACCTTCGAACGCCGACTTCCTCACCACCCCCGCTCATCAGGACGACGTGGTGAATCTGTTCACCCGCGAATGGAACGATGACGGACGAGCCGTCAGCGGCCTCACCGATTGGATCGGACCCGACGCCACCAACTCCAACCCAGCTGTTGCCGAACGGGCCGGCGCCTCTGCCCTTGCACTCGCCCACAATCTCGCCGACAACAAAGGTGCCTACCTCGACATCGCCGGCCTGGACAACAGATCCGTCGGAGAAGTGAATCCCGCGTTGACGCAATCCATCGGTTCCGCGGTGACCCCGTACATCGGGAATCTCGTCGGATTGGAACCCGATCAAACCGGTACCCTCGGTTTCGAAAATCTCGATGCCTACGACGACAGATTCGCCAATGCAAAATCGGTGATCGCGATCATCGACAGCGACCCCCACGCAGCCGCAAGTTTCAATGCGAACATGCTCGGAGCCGCGGGCCAACTCCAAGGGACCTTCGTCGAAACCAGCATGAGCGGAGACATCGCCGCGGGTTCTTCGCAATATGCAATATATGCGGGACGCGTGCAGGCACTGATGGACGGTGCTCTCGAGGAAGAAGCCCTCAACCGAACCGGTGACGCTGCGGCGGCGCAACAGGACATCATCAGCAGACGTGGGAAAACATACGACGAACTCGGTTGGCTGATTTCCGGCGGTGCCGCCATGATCCCAGGCTTCGGACCACCCACCAGCGTTGCAGTCAGCATGCTGGGAGTCGAACTCAAAGATCACGTCCTGGGCTCCCCGGTCGAAGTTCCTCCGGCACAACTCAACTTCGCAGACCAGAGTTCGGCTTCGACGACCCTTCTCGATTACCGATTGGTTCAGGCACTCGACAACGCCTACGGGACTTCGGATTTCCGCGCCCTGAACGAATATCGTGTCGATGGTGATCCGAGCCGGCCACTCAGTCCATTGGACCCGGGATCCACGAGCACCAGCACAAGACTCGACGGTGCTTTACAAGACTATTTGAGATACCGCGGATTCAATCGCGACACCTTCATGACCAATTTGAGGGACGGACTAGACGATGTCGGATAAGTTGCTCATCAATGCACGGCGCCAAAACAGCTACCGTGCAACGGTTCTCGCATTGACATTCATCCTCGGACTCGGCATCGCAGGTTGCTCGCCGTCGGAAAGTGGCGAAACACTCACAGCCGCAACCACACCAGCAACACCAAGTGTCTACACGCTGCCGAGCTACATGACCGACTACCGCAACCAATGGATCGCAGATCCCGGCACCGATCTCTTCAGTGAAGAAGGCACCGTCGTCCGAGCATTCGTAGAATCCGACAACATAGTCAACAGCAGCGGCGATACAGCACAGGCTTACCCCGGTTTCGCGCGAGCTACCGAAGACACCCGCGGAACGGTCTCGAGCGATCGCCGCTACGTGAGCGCTCCAGACGTACCACCCCGCACCTACCGAGGTACAAGTTTCAACCGAATACTGAGTATTCAAACAATCACCGCTGGGTATCCGGGCGATTCCACTGTCGTCGCCTACGTCTGTGCCGACGCCTACGACACCGACTTCGACGGCCGACAACCGGATTGGTTCCGACCAATGAGTGCCAGCTACGAGATACGGATGCACAACACGGCGCCCACTCCGACAGATGCCGCCTACCCCCGGTTCGAAGGACCGCGCGATGCCCCCGCAAGCGACATCTTCGGCGGCTGGGTCTTTGACCAATTCACCAGCTCCACCAGCAACCGCGAACACAAGGACGAGTGCTACGACTGGTTCGAGTCCCGTCACGACCAACGATATTCCAGATTGAGCACCGACTTCACCCCACCCCTCGTCCTCCCCAACTACCCCGGCTGGCCGGAAGGTGCGGCCCGGTAGGGGCCAGGGCAACGGAGCCGCGCCCAAATCTGACCAAGTCAGGACCTCAGCGGCGCTGCGGGACGCATGATGGAGTGATGACGGTTGAAAATTCCCACGCCATGGACGAACTTGTAGCAGCGCTCCCCGAGGGAGCCGTCCTGCTGGATCCGGACGTGACCGCGGGCTACCGCCAGGACTGGGCCGCCGACCCGGCCGCGGGCCACCCCGCTGCCGTGGTTCGCGCAACGTGCACCGAAGACATCCAAACCGTGATGCGATGGGCAACCGCCCACCGCGTTCCGGTGGTTCCCAGAGGTGCAGGCTCAGGCCTGTCCGGTGGATCCAGCGCCGTCGACGGTTGCATCGTGGTCAGCACCGAGCGAATGCGAAAGATCACGATCGACCCGGTCGCCCGGGTGGCGGTTACTCAGCCCGGCTTGATGAACGCCGAGGTCAAGAAAGCCGCCGCAGAGCACGGACTCTGGTACCCACCCGACCCGTCGTCCTTCGAAATCTGTTCCATCGGGGGCAATGCCGCTACCAACGCCGGCGGGCTCTGCTGCGTCAAGTACGGAGTTACCACCGACTACGTTCTCGGACTTCGGGTCGTCCTGGCAGACGGGACAGCGGTCAGCCTCGGTGGCCCACTTCTCAAAGACGTTGCCGGACTCTCACTCACCAAACTGTTCGTGGGCAGTGAGGGCACTCTCGGCATCATCACGGAAATCACGTTGCGTCTGATTCCGGCACAACCGCCCGCATCGACCGTCGTGGCCTCGTTCGACTCGGTGCAGGAAGCTGCCGACGCGGTCTTGGCGATCACCAGCAACATGCGTCCGGCGATGCTCGAGTTCATGGATCATGCCAGCATCAATGCCGTCGAGGATTCGGTGCGCATGGGTCTGAACCGCAAGGCTCACGCATTGCTGCTCGCGCAGTCCGACGCACCCGGCGCGGCAGGCGTGCTGGAAATCGAGACCATCGTTCAGGCATGCGAAAACAACGGAGCCACTGAGGTATTCGCGACCGACGACCAGGCCGAAGGTGACGCGTTTGCAGCGGCTCGGCGAGCTGTGTTCCCCGCAGTGCTCGCGATGGGGAGTCTGCTTCTCGAAGACGTGGGCGTTCCCATGCGCGCACTCCCCCAGTTGGTGACCGGCGTCGAAGCCATCGCCGACGACCTCGACGTCCTGATCTGCACGGTCGCGCATGCCGGGGACGGAAACACACACCCGCTCATCGTGTTCGACCCCGCTGACCCGGATATGACGGAACGCGCACAGATCGCTTTCGGACGGGTGATGGATCTCGCCATTGCCCTCGGTGGCACGATCACCGGCGAACACGGGGTCGGCCGGCTCAAGCGCGACTGGCTGCCGTCCCAGTTGGGTGAAGACGTCATGGCCCTCAATCGCAAGGTCAAGGATGCGCTCGACCCGCTGGGAATACTCAATCCCGGAGCAGTGATCGTCGCAAAGTAACAACTCCTCGATTCCAACTTCGGGGACGCCGCGGAATCAATTCGCCGCGACTCAGAAGCCCTGTGGTGCAACGACTCATGGAATCCGCCCAAGGCCCAGGCCGGTACTCCGTCGAACGCGCGAGTTTCTCTGGGCGGACGGGCACGTCCGATATCGCTGTTACCGGCGTCGCGCAGGGGTAGCCCGCCGACGAAACCACGCTGAAACCAACGGTTTTGGTTGCGCCGTGACGAGAGCGGAGCGGACTGGACTTCCACCGGTGGTGTAGTCGCTATGACGCACACCAGCACAGTCACCGTGTACACCACTCATAGCGATCGAAGGTTCGCCGAAGCAATCGCTGCCGGAATCAGCGCGAGGGCTGATTCCGGGACACCGACCGCAGATATGAGTCTGCTAGAGCACCACACCAGCGATCACGGTAGAGCGCTTGTTCTCCTACCATTCGGGGGCGTCGATTGGCAGGTGAAGGAGCTCTCCGCACTCGAGGGATCGATCCTGGTCGGCGATCTCAGTGGCGGCCACTCCATGGTTCGGGGGCTCGCGGCGGGCGCCCACACCGCGCTCAACTCTCAACTACCGTTCTCATCGCTGCTCGATGAGCTACAGGCCGCTCTCGACCCCAATTCCACTCAGCTTGCACACGACAAGTCCTCTCTCGTACAACGCATCCGGTTGCGCACCGAAGAAACCGCACGAATCGGCAGTCTCACGGATCGCGAGTTCGAAATCGCGGGCCTCCTCCACGGCGGTTCGAATGTCGACTCGATTGCCCGAACCGCCCACATTGCCCCGACCACGGTTCGCGCCCACATCCGAAGCATCTTGCAGAAGCTGGGGGTGCACTCCCAGATAGAGGCCTGCGGGATGCTCCACCGCTCCGGCCACGACGCACGCAGACAACCACTGGAACTTCGGATCGGACGCTTCTAGCAGGAAGTGCCCCAGCCACTCATCGGGACGGGCACTCATTGAGACGGACGCTCACCCCGATCGAGTTCGACCTTCGCAAAGATCGTCAATTTTGACGATTCGACGACGTCCCCGGACGTCGAACATTAGGTCCACCACGACACCGAAGTCTCGAGTGAACATCGAAAGGTGCATTCAATCAATGGAATACACACGCACAGTGCCGCGCCATCTCGTCCACAGACATGCTGTTGCCGAGGTTTTCTTGACGGACTATCAGCTCGAATCGAACTCGGGGTACCAGGTTGCTGTGCAGCTCCCGATCTCGCACCGGATATTCGACGCATCGAGTGAGAAACACGATCCGCTCGGGGTGGCAGAAGCATTTCGACAGGCAGTGGTGCTTCTCTGCCACACCCGATACGACATTCCACTGCACTACAAGTTCCTCATGGAAACATTCCGCTTCGAGATGTTGGATGCACTCGACGTGCAACCGGTAGCGGAGCCGTTGAGTTTCTCGATGACAGTGGACAACCTCACCCACCGCGACGGAGCGGTCTCGGGCGTCGATGTATCCGGAATCCTCCGGGAAGGCGCTCGGCATGTCGCCAAGTGCAACGCTGTCGCGCGAGGAGTCAGCCCCGAGGGATACCGCCGAATTCGGCGGGGACGCGAAGATCACCGCCAAAGCCAACGCATCCTTCCCACCGGAACCGCGGTGGTCGGATCGGACCGAGTCGGACGCTTAACCGATGCAGATGTGCTCATCAGCACTGATCCTGCTCGGCACACGATGTTCTGCGCGCCAGATCCGCGCAACCACTCCCTTTTCGACCACCCCGTCGACCACATCCCAGGAATGATCCTTTTCGAGGCCGCTCGGCAAGCCGTGCGATTCCACATCGGCAACCCAGCAACAAGTATCGCCTCACTCTCGGCGGTCTTTCCAAGGTTCACCGAATGGGAAACGCCGTGCGAGGTGTCAACGACCCCCCTTGACACCTCAGGCCATGTGCACCGCGTTCGGTTCACTCAAGAACAGGAAACCACCGCGGAACTTGAACTTACAGTTGCGGACCGATTGTGAGAAAGGGTGACCACGTTCTTCTCGTCGCGTCGTCCACGTCACACGCTCGGAGCTTCCCACTCTCGCGGTGCAAGCGACGCCAGTTGCATGACATGCGCCAACTTGTCCTCGCGGACGATAGTTGGCAACACCAAGTTCCACATCTGACTCAACCGCTCGTACAGGTCGGTTCGGCCCGTCAGCATTTCCGAGAGAATCTGCACTCCGGTGAACGATCCCACGACAAACCGAGCCAACGCGTCGATGTCGGTGCCCGGTACGATATCGCCGGCTTCGGCCGCTTGGGTTGCCACCTGCTTGATAGCCTCGATCCAGTCGAGGTACGGCTGTTCGATGGGACCTTGAATACTGCCGATCTCCATCGTCAAACGCATGCCACCTCGCGCGATGGGCTCGGTCACAAGCTGCCGAGCCATCTCCTGCGAGACGAGCACCAGGGTTTCGACCGCGATGTCGGAATGCGCAGCAACCCGCCGGGTACCCTCCATCGCCATACCGTGCTGGGCAGCGATGACCGCGTGCGCAAGCTCCTCCTTCGACGCGAAATGAAAATACATCGCACCTTTGGACACACCCCCATGCTGCAAGATCGTGCCCAGACTGGCGGAGTACCCGAACTTCTCGAAGCTCTTAGCAGCACCCAAAATGACGGCCTGGCGCGTGAGGACCGCACGCTCCTGCATGATCAACCCAGCTCTCGTTGCCAACGGAATGTGTCTCAACGATACGTCGAAAGGCCCGGCAGCAACGCTCTCGACACGGACACACCGTGACGACTTTGGTACTCGGGGCCGCGGGTTTCATCGGCTCGGCGGTGATGAACCAGCTAATTTCCCGGGACGGGAACGCTGCAATCGGTTTCGTTCGCACGGAGAACGCAGCCGAACAACTCAGCCGCTACGGTATTGCCACCGCGATCGGCGACATCAACGACAGCGCTTCTCTACGAGGTGCAATGAGTCAGGCGTCTACCGTCATCTGTTGCGTGTCGTACGTGGGCGACGACGAACAACAGTGCGTTCACGTCAACCAACACGGCATACGGAACGTTGCGTCGGTCGCCGCCGCCGTCGGCGTCGAACGGTTGCTCTACGTCAGCACCGCGGCCGTGTACGGGCCAGGCCCCTTTCGAGACTTGCCGGTCGACGGCGCACCTCTCAAACCACACTCACCTGCCAGTCGCACGCGCGCTCTCGCCGAGAAGTTCGTGCGCGACGCCGGAGGCCTGGTCATCCGGCCCCACCTCGTGTACGGAACCGGTGACAGATGGTTTCTGCCCACCCTGACGCGAATTGTCTCTCGACTCGACTCGATCATCGACGACGGTAATGCGGTCCTGTCAGTAGTCGACGTAGACCTACTCGCGCGATCTATCCACGCACTGTCGACAGAACAGCAATTTCGCTACGGCTCAACACTTCACGTCAACGAACCTGCCCCACGGACAGTCATCGACGTTCTCGAGCATCATGCGCGGGAGACCAACTGGACTCTGCCTCAGAACTCTATCCCCCGCGCCGACGCAGTGAACGTAGCTGCCCAGCTGGGTCTCGACATGCACCAGATAGACATGATCAGCCTCGATCACTGGTTCCGGTCGAGACTGTATTGATCCTTCGGCGTCTCCGGAGCCCAACCTGGAAAATATCGATCCGAATGGATCAAACAGAATCTGCCCCGGCGACAATCGCGGTGCGATCGAGGCACTTCTTACCCGGCGCAACAGATTTCACCAGCTCAGCCAGCTGGCGGAATCCTTCTGCTCGACCACTCGAAGAGCGGAACACGACGCCGATCGTGCGACCTGGAGCCGGCGACGCGAAGCGCGCCGTCGACAAATCCCCGCGTCGAACCTCCACTGCAACAGCAGATTCCGGGACCAAAGTCACCCCGAGTCCCCCGGCCACACACTGCACGACCGTTGCAAGGGAGGTCGCCCGCGTGTCACCGGCAAGAGGATGAGCGTCCACGGAACGGCACAGATCCAACGTCTGATCACGCAGGCAGTGGCCGTCGTCGAGCAAGAGCAACGGCAGCGCGTCGAGCACGTCCGCCGTGAGATCGACGCGTCCGGCCAAAGAATGATCGTTCGGCACGACCATCACAAAATCCTCTTCGTACACAGGAACTTCCACCAGGCCGGGTGTTCCGGCGGGTAACGCCAACACAGCGACATCGAGCGCTCCCGATCGCAGTGCATCAAGCAAGCGCGCCGTTTGATCCTCGACTATTTGCGGCGCCAACGACGGCAACTTCTCGCGTAGCTCGGGCAGCAACCCCGGAAGGATGTAGGGCGCAACGGTGGGGATCAGCCCGATGCGTAGCGGTCCGGTCAGAGAGTCGCCGGAGCCGGCGGCGCTCGCGACAAATCCATCGGCAGCTTCGAGAATCTGCTTGGCCTGACCGAGTAGGCGCTGGCCGTCCGCGGTCACGAGCACGCGTCGGGTACTGCGCTCGATCAGTTTGACTCCCAACCCCGCCTCGAGAGCCGCCAGCGCCTGCGACAGTGTGGGTTGGCTCACACCGGAACGTGCTGCGGCAGTGCCGAAGTGCCGATACTCCGCCACCGACACAAAGGCACGCAGCTGTGACAAGGAAGGTTGATAAGTCTGATCAGACATGCCTATCAGTGTAGTGCCACCCATCACCTTTACCTTTTGAACGGTTTGATGCAGAATGGACTCATACCAAAAAGCGCCGGTCACAACCTCGACAGTTCAGTCGAAACCGTCCGACCCGCTGACGGTGACAAACCCTCTCGATCCAGCACGTTCGGCCGTCACAATCCGAACAGCCAGATCGTGTGCGAAGAAATTCCTGTTCACGAGACACGTAGGAGAATGAGACACATGGCTCTGCTCACAATCGGCGACCAGTTCCCCGCTTACAACCTCACGGCTGTCATCGGCGGCGACCTGTCCAAGGTCGATGCCCAGCAGCCCGATGACTACTTCACCACCGTCACCAGTGACGACTACGCAGGCAAGTGGCGCATCGTCTTCTTCTGGCCCAAGGACTTCACCTTCGTGTGCCCCACCGAGATTGCTGCATTCGGCAAGCTCAACGAAGAGTTCGCAGACCGTGACGCTCAGGTCCTCGGCGCTTCCGTCGACAACGAGTTCGTGCACTTCCAGTGGCGCGCACAGCACGAGGAGCTCAAGACCCTCCCCTTCCCGATGCTCTCGGACCTCAAGCGCGAGCTTGCCGAGGCCACCGGCGTCCTCAACGCTGACGGCGTTGCAGACCGCGCGACGTTCATCGTCGACCCCAACAACGAGATCCAGTTCGTCTCCGTCACAGCCGGTTCCGTCGGCCGTAACGTCGACGAGGTTCTCCGCGTCCTCGACGCTCTCCAGAGCGACGAGCTGTGCGCATGCAACTGGAAGAAGGGCGACCCGACCATCAACGCCGGCGAGCTCCTGACTGCGAGCGTCTGAGTATGAGCGTCGAGAACCTCAAGAACTCGCTTCCCGAGTACGCGAAGGACCTCAAGCTCAACCTGAGTTCCATTGCGCGCACGACGGTCCTGAACGAGCAGCAGTTGTGGGGAACACTCCTCGCAACGGCCGCAGCCACCAAGTCTGCGTCCACGCTCAAGGAGATTGCATCCGAGGCTGCCGACAACCTGTCGGCAGAGGCGTACAACGCCGCTCTCGGCGCAGCGTCGATCATGGGCATGAACAACGTCTTCTACCGCACCAAGGGCTACCTCGACGGTAAGTACGACGATCTTCGTGCCGGCCTGCGGATGAACATCATCGGCAACCCGGGCGTCGACAAGGCCGACTTCGAATTGTGGTCGCTTGCAGTGTCCGCGATCAACGGCTGCAACCACTGCCTCGAAGCTCACGAGAACACCCTCCGCCAGGAAGGTGTCGACCGCGAGGTCATCTTCGAAGCAATCCGCGCCGGTTCCATCGTCGCGGGCGTCGCACAGGCTGTCGAAGCCAACGAAATCCTCTCTGCCGCACAGGTCTGATCCTCGTACTTGACTGCAGTTCGACGAGCCCTCCCCACCATGACGGTGGGGAGGGCTTTTCGCGCGCTAGGGTGGACCGATGGGTATCGAGGTGAGTGTGGTCCGGGTCTTCACAGACGAAAACGGCAAGCACGGCAATCCGCTGGGAATCGTCGACGCATCCACGGTTGCAGAATCGGATCGACAAGCCGTTGCGAAGGAACTCGACTACAGCGAGACCATCTTCATCGACGTCCCGGAAGACGGCGTCTCGCGTGCCCGGGCTCAGATCTTCACTCCGGCAGCAGAACTCCCCTTCGCCGGGCACCCCACCGTCGGGGCGACGTGGTGGCTGAGCGAGCAGGGCCGCCGCGTGACCTCCCTCGACGTTCCAGCCGGCAGGGTCGACGTCCGCCAATCCGGCGCTCTCACGTGGGTACGCGCCCGTGCCGAATGGGCACCGGAATTCGCGATCTACCCGATGGACACGGTCGACGAGGTCATCGGCGCCGATCCGTCCGACTACGAGGCGGATCATTCGTATCTGTGGGCCTGGCAGGACAAGCTCGAAGCTGCGATCCGCGCACGTATGTTCGCACCCGTGATGGGAATCGCCGAGGACGAGGCAACCGGATCGGCAGCTTTGCGCATCACGGACCGACTGAGGAAATCGCTCCTCATCACCCAGGGACGCGGATCGGTACTGCACACCACGTTCTCCCCGGAAGGGTGGCTCGAAGTCGGCGGACGTGTGGTTGCCGAGCCGTCACGAACCTTGTGAGTACCCGGCCGGATTACGTCCGGCTTCGAGATCGCCTGCGCTGAGCGACACCGAGATCTCGTCGCCGAGGGCAACTCCGGGTGCAAGCGGCAGTTGATCGCCGCTCCAGAACTTGCCCGGATCGAACCAGTTGATACGACGATTACCGACAAGCAGACCCATCGACTCATAGGTTTTGGCAACAACTTCGGCGCAGTAGGCGCTTTCGACGGCCACCGCGGAGACGTCGGACTTCTTGCGCAGCTTCGGGATCCGGCCTCCGAACCAGCGTGAGGCGAGCTTGGCCGTGGACGGGAACGGCGCGCCGTCCAGTCGCGCGATCGTCTTGAGCAGAGCGTCTTCCTGCTCACGGGTGATCTCGTGGTCGAGCTGGCGCAACCATCCGCGCTGACCGTACTTGGCGCCCCACACCTGAACCGCCGATCTCAGATCGTGCAGTTGGACACCACGCTGGAAGCGTCCGGTCCACATGTCCTGCAGCGAGTGACCGAGTTCCGCATGCCACATCAGCGGTGGGAGGTCGTCGATCACCACCGACATTCCCACGTGATTGACCGGGCTGTTGGTCAGCGTCTGGATGGCTCGATCGGCCGTCGACTCTCCGCGGAAGATCCAGATGTCACCCGTGCGGGTCGCGGCGGCGGCCTCGTCGAGACTCACCTGCGAAAGCAATCGTCGGTCCATGCCTCTAGCGTAGAGGGATGAAACTCACGACTCCTCTGCGCGCCTCGCACGTATGGAAACTGGTCGGCCTCGCCGGTGCCATGGGCATTGCCGCCACCGGGGTCCTCGTTGCGCGCGGCGAACGCCAGCGTCGGGCCTACTCTCCGGACGAGATTCGCTCGGTGCTACACGAGCGCTACACCCAGGCGTACGCCAAGCAGTCGGAGCAAGAGGTTCTGGAACTGGAACCTGCGCCCAACGCAGTGCGGCGCCGAATCGAGAAACTCTTTCGGCGCCGCAGCTGACATCAGCCGAGGGCTGCGAGGATCCCCGCGGCCATCTCCGCGACCTGATCGTCGGTCATCACGAACGTCGGCGAAATCTGCATCGCACCCTGACCCGCAGCGCGACCCGAAATACCATGCTCGCGAAGCGTCTTCACGAACGGCAACGCCTCCGCCGGATCAGCCAACTGCACAGCCGCGACCGCACCGAGCCCACTACGAACCTCCGCCACCCGCGGATGCTCGGCCAGCGGCTGCAGATGCGTATGCAACGACGCCTCCAAACGCTTCGACTCCGCGAGCAGATTCTCACGCTCGAGAATGTCGAGGTTCGCCATCGCCGCCGCAGCAGCACCGGCATGCCCGCCGTAGGTGTACCCATGGCGCCACCACGAACCGGCATAGAACGGCTCCGCCACCCGCGGCGCGATGAACACCGCACCCATCGGCACGTAACCCGACGTCAAACCCTTTGCCGTGGTCATCATGTCGGGCTGCAAATCGAAACGGGTGGACGCGAACCACTCACCACCGATCCGGCCGAAACCGGTCACGACCTCGTCCACGACAAAGAGGATGTCGTGCTCACGGCAGATGTCACGCACCTCGGCCAGATACCCCTCCGGCGGAAGATACACCCCACCCGCACCGATGATCGGCTCCGCGAAGAACGCCGCGATCTTGTTCGCACCGATCTTCTCGATCAACTCGAGCAGGCTCTTCGCATCGTCCCAGCCGACGGTCGCCGCATCCGCCATCAGCTCGCCGTAACCCTCACGGTTCACCGGAATACCAGCCAAAGCCGTTCCCGCAACATGCATTCCGTGGTACGCCTTCTGGCGTCCGACAATGATCGTCTTCTCCGGCTGCCCCACCTCGTGCCAGTACCGGCGAGCCAGCTTCGCCGCAGTGTCCACCGAATCCGAACCACCCGAGGTGAAGAAGATCTTGCTCCCGGCAACCGGCGCGATGGCCGCCAGACGCTCGGCCAACACCTGCGTGGTCTCGGGAACAAAATCACCGAAGTTGGAGAAATGAGCGATCTTCGACAACTGAGCCGCCACCGCATCCGCGATCTCGGTGCGCCCGTGCCCGACATTGGTGAACCACAGGCCCGCCGTCGCATCCAGATACCGAGTGCCCTCGCGGTCCCAGATGTACGCGCCCTCACCGCGTGAGACGACAAACGCGCCGTTCTTCTCCACAGCGCCCATGTCCGCGAACCCGTGCCACAATGCCGAAGCCATCATTGTCCCCTTCGAATACAAACGATGCTGGTGTGCAAACGATGTGCTGCGACTATATCGACACCGGAAATCCGCGCACGACGGCGCTCGCCCGGCACCGGCTTTCACGGGCGCACCCGTAATCTGTCGACCATGACTTTTGCCGACAATCTTGCAGCACTGCCCGCCATCGATCATCTGGCCGCCATCGAGGTACTCGACGCCGACGGAAACGTCATCGACACCGTGGAGAACAAGCCCGGAAAGTCCGGCTCGGTCAAGGTGTACAACCATCTCGCCGCGGTCTACGGCGCACTGACACCCGAAGCCGCGACAGCAGGACTGACGATCTTCGCCGAACACACCGAGGACGCGCGGGCGAACCCGGGCAAGCACCCCAACATCGACCGACTCGATCAGGTGATCTCCACCGGAAACGGGCTAGGGCTGCGGAGCGTTCCGGCCCCGTAGCCCGGCGCCCAACCGTCCGACGGCATTGACTGCCAACGCCATCAGGGCCATCGCGATGGCCAGCACGACAAACCCGATGAACAGGGCCAGATAGCCCTGGTGGCGCGGATCCATGAACGGGTAGGGATACCAGTCGACGATCGAGCCTCGGATCAACGTGTACACGCCGTACACGACCGGGAACAGCAACCACTGCAGTGAACGTGCTTCGGAGATCCTGTGCCTCGAGGCGAAGAACACCCAGTCGAGCAGCATGACCAGCGGAAGAATCCGATGCAGTGCCGAGTTGATCCAGGCATCGTTCAAATTGACGTCGATATCCGCCAGGAGGACGGCGTAGATGATGCCGGTGATCACCATGTACAGCGTCACCGCCCCTCGGATCGACTGCCACGCCTGCGATTGTGGATCTCGAATTGCACCGACCAGCAACACGATCACCGCAAGAATGTTGCTCTCGATGGTGAAGTAGCTCAGATAGTTCGACAGAGAGAGATCAGCCGCGTCGCGGATCGGGATCCACAGCAACGCGGCGAGTCCGAACACCGCGAACAACAGTCTCAGGACTCGCACGGCGATCGGCGTCGACAAGACAGGCACCGATGACTCATTTGCGGTATTTGTCGTCACTGGTCGATATTTGCACATCAGCACGATCTGCGAGCGGTAGTTGTCAATGCGTTCGATAGGCTGTCATCAGCATGTCTACAACACCACCGGCCCCGCTCTCCCCCAAGCGGAGTGACCTGAAGAGCGCACTGGCGCAGGTCTCACTCCGCGACGAGAGTCGACTCCGTCGCAAACTCGACCGTGCCCGCACACCCGACGCTCTGGTGGCGCTGGCCGAAGAAATAGACTCCGCACGCACTCGATTGACGAACCGCGCCGCGAACGTCCCCGCGATCTCGTACCCCGAAGCACTGCCCGTCAGTCAGCGCAAAGACGATATCGCCACCGCGATCTCGGAGAATCAAGTTGTCATCGTCGCCGGCGAGACCGGCTCCGGTAAGACAACTCAGATCCCCAAGATCTGTCTCGAACTCGGACGCGGCATTCGCGGCCTGATCGGACACACGCAGCCTCGCCGGTTGGCCGCACGCACCGTGGCCGAACGTATCGCCGAAGAACTCGACACCGAACTGGGCGACGCCGTCGGATACACGGTGCGATTCACCGACCAGGTGTCGGACCGCACCTACGTCAAGCTCATGACCGACGGCATTCTCCTCGCCGAGATTCAGCGCGACCGCATGCTCCGACGCTACGACACGCTGATCATCGACGAAGCGCACGAACGCAGCCTCAACATCGACTTCATCCTCGGTTACCTGGCGCAGCTGCTCCCCCGCCGACCCGATCTCAAAGTCATCATCACGTCGGCGACCATCGATCCCGAACGCTTCGCCAAGCACTTCGCCGTCGACGGTAAGCCTGCGCCGATCGTCGAGGTCTCCGGGCGAACCTTCCCCGTCGAGATGCGTTACCGGCCACTGACCGTCGAATCCGGCGACATCACCTTCGACCGCGATCCCGTCGACGCGGTCTGTGAGGCTGTCGACGAACTGAGCTCGGAGGGCGAAGGCGACATCTTGGTCTTCCTCTCCGGCGAACGCGAAATTCGCGACACCGCAGACGCTTTGCGTGACCGGCGTCTTCGCAACACCGAAATCGTCCCGCTGTACGCGCGGTTGTCAGCTGCCGAGCAACACAAGGTGTTCTCACCGCACACCGGCCGACGCGTCGTCCTTGCCACCAACGTGGCAGAGACCTCACTGACCGTGCCCGGCATTCGCTACGTCGTCGATCCGGGAACCGCGCGCATCTCTCGATATTCGGTGCGCACCAAGGTTCAACGATTGCCGATCGAGCCCATTTCGCAGGCGTCAGCTCGTCAGCGTTCCGGACGTTGCGGCCGCGTCGCCGAAGGAATTTGCATCCGCCTCTACTCCGAGGAGGACTTCGAGTCACGGCCGGCGTTCACCGAGCCGGAGATCCTGCGGACCAATCTCGCATCGGTCATCTTGCAGATGACGGCCCTCGGTCTGGGCGACATCGCTGCCTTCCCCTTCGTCGAGCCGCCGGACCAGCGCGCCGTCAAGGACGGAATCGGACTCCTCGAAGAACTCGGCGCCATTGCGCGAGGTTCCGAGGCCAGCCACCCCGAACTGACGCCGGTCGGCCGCGAATTGGCCCAGATTCCGGTAGATCCGCGAATGGCACGAATGCTGGTGGAAGCCAAGAACAACGGGTGCCTTCACGAAACCCTTGTCATCGTCGCGGCGTTGTCCATCCAGGACGTTCGCGAGCGGCCCGCCGAGTTCCAGCAGGCCGCTGACGAAAAGCACGCCCGCTTCAACGTCGAGAACTCCGACTTCCTGGCCTACCTGAAATTGTGGGACTACTTACGTGAACAGCGTAACGATTTGTCCTCCAACCAGTTTCGCAAGATGTGCCGGAACGAGTTCCTGCACTGGCTCCGTATCCGCGAATGGCAGGATCTGCACGGGCAGCTCCGGCAGATCACCCGCGGTCTCGGCTGGACCGTGGGCGACACCCCCGCAAGCGAGAACGCAATCCATCAGTCACTGCTCGCCGGATTGCTCTCGCACATCGGGTTGCGCGAAGGCGAGAAGCGGGACTATCTCGGCGCCAGGGGCAGCCACTTCGCGATCTTCCCCGGATCCGGATTGTTCAAGAAGCCACCACGCTGGGTCATGGCCGCCGAACTCGTGGAAACGTCGAGGCTGTGGGCGCGCATGTCCGCGCGTATCGAACCGGAATGGGCCGAAAAGCTCGCACCGCACCTGGTGAAACGCACCTATTCCGAACCGCACTGGTCCTCCAAGCGCGGCTCCGCGATGGCATACGAGCGGGTCACTCTCTACGGCGTTCCGCTGGTGACCGGCCGCGCAGTGACGTACTCGCGAATCGATCCCGAGGCCTCACGCGATCTCTTCATCCGCCATGCGCTCGTGCAGGGCGAGTGGCAGACGAACCACAAGTTCTTCCACGAGAACCGCGCACTCCTCGACAACGTCGAGGAGCTCGAGAACCGTGCGCGCCGCCGCGACATCCTCGTCGACGACGAGACTCTCTACGAGTTCTACGACGAACGCGTCGGCCAGGAAGCCGTATCCGCCAAGCATTTCGACCAGTGGTGGAAGTCCGAGCGGCGCAAGAATCCGAGTCTGCTGACCTTCACCCCGGAAACCGTGGTCAACTCCGACGCGGCTGCCGTACTGGGTGGGGAGTACCCGGACGCTTGGCGCCAGGGCGACATGCAGTTCCCGCTGACTTACCAATTCGAGCCGGGCAAGGACGACGACGGCGTCAGCGCACACATCCCGGTCGGCCTACTTGCGCAGCTTCAGCCGGTCGGCTTCGACTGGTTGGTCCCCGGTATGCGCGTCGATCTGGTTACTGCTCTGATCAAGACGCTGCCCAAGAACATTCGACGCGCCGTCGTGCCGGCACCCGACTACGCCGCCGCAGCGTTGGCAGCAGTCAAACCTCGATCCGAGCCGTTGATGACCGCAATGGCCCGCGAACTCTCGCATTTGGGCGGAATTCAGATCGACGCCAAGGACTTCGATCCGGCCGCGCTGCCCGATCACCTCAAGATGACGTTTGTCGTCGAGGACGAATCAGGCAAGGTCCTCGCGAAGGGCAAGGACCTGGCGCAGCTACGACGCACACTCGCACCGCGCGTGCAGAAGGAAGTAGCCAAGGCGGCCACCGGAACCGAACGAGCAGCCGCTGCCGTCTGGACGTCCGAGACACTCGGCGCATTGGAGCCGACCATCACTCGTTCCATCGGTGGACAGCAGGTGACGGGCTACCCAGCGCTGGTACCGGAAAACGGCGGAGTAGCCGTCCGTGTCCTGAGTACGCCGGCTGCGCAGGCGCAGGCGATGAGGGAGGGAACGCGAGCGCTCCTTCTGTCGGCCGTTCCCACCCAACTCAAGGCAGTGACCGCCGGCTTGTCGAACACTCAGCGTCTGGCGCTCGGCCAGAATCCAGACGGTGGCTTGGAGGCCCTCGTCGACGATTGCCGAGTGGCAGCTGCCAACGAAGTGATTGCGGCCCACGGTGGACCGGTACGCACACCTGAGGCGTTCGAAGCCCTGGTGAAGATCGCACGCTCCGAACTGGCCGGACGCGTCTCCGCGATCCTGCGCATGATTGTCCCGATCCTCGAACAAGCACACCAACTGAGCGTCGTCCTCGACCGCTCCCGCGGCGAGGCAGCCGACGACGTCCGAGAACAGTTGACCTCACTGCTGTTTCCGGGATTCGTCGCGGAATTGGGCTCAGCACGCCTACGCGATTTGCCGCGATATCTTGCCGCAGCAAAATTCCGACTCGAAGCTCTGCCTGCAAGCGCACAACGAGATCAGCAGGCGATGGATGTCCTCGACCGGGTGTACGCAGCGTACGACCGGTTGTTGGGATCGTTGCCCGAAGAGCGTCGCACTGCTCGAGATGTCGACGCGATCAGCTGGATGATCGAGGAACTGCGCGTGAGCCTGTTTGCGCAGTCCCTCGGTACACCCACACCGATTTCCGAAAAGCGAGTCCTGAAAGCTATCGAAGCGATCAAGCGATGATGCTCAGCGCGATCGGTGAGATTGCGCGATCAGTAGATTGTCTGAATGTTGACGTTGGTGAGGAAACCACCAAAGGTGGCAACAGTATTGGCGAACCCGAGGGTTACCAGGCTGTTCACGACTCCGAGGACTGCAACTAAGTTCATAACGCCTCCGTGAAGATCCGAGATGCGGACGAACGTACCCGGTAGACACTAAGCGAATAACATGCCCGATTTGTTCGTTTGTTCGCTTTGTGTTCTCAGCGTTACCTAATGCCGCTTTGTGCTCTCAGCGTTACCTAAGGCGAAGACCTCAATCGACGGAAACGGTCTCGGCACCGGGAGCCTTGTCGGCGGCACGGGTCTCGGCATGCTCGCGCATGTCCGTGATCTCACGTTCGAAATCCGCGGCAGAGCTGAAGGATTTGTACACCGATGCAAACCGTAGGTACGCAACCTCGTCGAGATTTCGAAGCGGATCGAGAATCGCGAGGCCTACCTCGTTACTGGGAATTTCGGCAGAACCAGAAGCACGCACGGCGTCCTCCACCTGCTGCGCCAGCAAATTCAGCGAATCGTTATCCACTTGGCGACCCTGGCATGCGCGCCGCACACCTTTGACAACCTTTTCCCGACTGAACGGCTCCGTCACGCCACTACGCTTCACGACCGAAAGCACTGCCGTCTCGACCGTGGTGAATCGACGTCCACACTCGGGGCACGAACGGCGCCGCCTGATCGCCTGGCCCTCGTCGGCCTCGCGCGAATCGACCACTCGGGAATCAGGGTGCCGGCAGAACGGGCAATGCATCGGGGTTCCTTCGTTGTCGCCGAAATGGCCGCAACTCAGATTCGCTACCGACTGCAAATCCTCCGACGATTTACAGAGCAGATCCACGTACTCAACGCGACCACCCGAGGTGGTGGGACTGTCAACTGGACAGCTTACTCGCTGTGAACGGACTGCTCTCACGCTCGGTACGCCCCCGCCTGCTTACGGGTACGGTCAGCGACCCGAGGCCGGCACGATCAGCGTCTGCCCCACGGCCAGTCCGGAACTCGACATCGCGTTGAGATCCATGATCTGCTCGATCACGGAGCCGACAGCCTGGCCAGGCGCAACCTTGGCAGCGATATCACTGAGGGATTCACCCGCAGCGACGCGAACCACATCGGTCGCTCCGTTTGTCGCAACAACATCACCACTGGACAAAGCGCCGATCCCGACCAGCGCCAAAACGGCCATCGCAGTGAACACCGCGCCCAGGAACATCGTCTTCCAACTGACGTCCTCGGCCTGCACTTCGTGTTCGACCCGCGAGACACCGACCCTGTTTCGGTGCGCAAAACTGCCTCCGTACGGGCGTGACGAATCATGCTCGCTGTCCCATCGGCGAGGAGATTCACGCAGCGAACGCGAACCTGACGTTCCGCCTGCGACGGGGAAACGACGAACAACGGCCACCTGCGGTTCGTCTTCGACATGCCTGGGCACACCCCGCATTTCGGCGGTGCCGCGCCTTTCGAAAGCCACGTCATCAGCATCGGGTCCGTAGAACGACGGGTGATACTTCAACGCCGACGTGCCGTCGAACCCGATCCCATCGTCGAAAACCCTGTTGCCTTTAACTGCTGCGTTACCCATCGTGACCTCCGCTGGTCGACACCGATCGATGTGTTCGATCATGCGTTCGATGGAACGCATGTTCGAATTTCTACCACGCTTGGCCGACAATGTCTCTACTTCGAACGACACGAATCGAACAGATGTTTGAAAACGCGAGCAAATCCGGCTAGATTCGTGTCAGACCACACAGCGGGAATTGCGAAAGCCTCCGTGTTTGTCGACAGCTCGAATGTTGGCAGGGGGCACCGACAAGTTCCGCGCGATATGCACCACACGATTTACGCCAGACGCTTTTTCAGACATGCCATTTCTTCAGACACGCACTTCTTCAGACACGCACTTTCTCTAGACACGGAGGCAACAGGCCATGAAGGACGATCGCTCCAGCAGTGCCGCGGAGGCAGGAGCTTCTGCAGTTCCGTCTCCGTCGAGCGAGACCCTCACCGAGCGCCAGCGGCGCGTTCTCGAAGTGATCCGCGATTCCGTGACCGAGCGCGGTTACCCGCCCAGCATTCGCGAGATCGGTGATGCAGTGGGGCTCACCTCCACCTCGTCGGTCGCACATCAGCTGCGGACGTTGGAACGCAAGGGCTTCCTTCGGCGCGATCCCAATCGGCCTCGCGCTGTCGATGTTCGGGGTCTCGACGAGGTTGCTGCCGATACCGCCATTGCGTCGGTGTCGAAGCATTCCGGCGAGTACAACAGCGCCGACCCGCTACCCGAGCCGGCGTTCGTCCCCATCCTGGGCCGCATCGCCGCCGGCGGACCGATCCTCGCCGAGGAAGCGGTGGAGGACGTGTTCCCACTCCCCCGCGAGCTCGTCGGCCAGGGTTCGCTTTTCATGCTCAAGGTCGTCGGCGAGTCGATGATCGATGCAGCGATCTGCGATGGCGACTGGGTTGTCGTCCGCCAGCAGAACGTCGCAGAGAACGGTGACATCGTGGCCGCCATGATCGACGGTGAAGCCACCGTCAAGACGTTCAAGCGCACGAAGAAGGAGGTGTGGCTGATGCCGCACAACGAACTCTTCGAACCGATTCCCGGCAACAACGCCGTCATCCTGGGCAAGGTTGTCACCGTCATGCGGAAGATCTGAGTTCGCTCGCACCACACGAACACAAGCACCACACGAACACAAGACTGTGGGCCCCGGCTGATGCCGGGGCTCACAGTCTTTTCGTCGATCAGCGCTTCACAGAGATCAGCGGTGCTTCACCCGAATCAGAGATTCAGCGAACGCCCGATGATCTCCTTCATGATCTCGGTCGTGCCACCGTAGATGGTCTGCACACGAGAGTCCATGTACGCCTTGGCAACCGGGTATTCCTTCATGTAGCCGTAGCCTCCGTGCAGCTGGAGGCAGCGGTCGATCAGCTTGACCTGAGCTTCGGTGGTCCACCACTTCGCCATCGCAGCTTCCTGCACAGTCAACTTCTCGGCGTTGAGCTGCTCGATGAACTTGTCCACCAGGATGCGTACCGCGGTGGTCTCCGTTGCCAGTTCGGCCAGTACGAATCGGGTGTTCTGGAAGCTGCCGATCGACTTGCCGAATGCCTTGCGGTCCCGGCAGTACTGGATAGTGCTCTCGAGAACCGATTCCATTGCGGCAGCGGCAACAACTGCGATCGAGAGTCGTTCCTGGGGAAGGTTCTTCATCAAGTAGAAGAAGCCCATTCCCTCTTCGCCCAGCAAGTTGGCGGCAGGAACGCGGACGTCGGTGAAGCTGAGTTCGGCAGTGTCCTGAGCCTTCATGCCGATCTTGTCGAGGTTGCGTCCACGCTCGAAGCCCGGCATGTCCCGCTCGACGACGAGCAGGCTGAAGCCCTGCGCTCCCTTGTCCGGGTCGGTACAGGCGACGACGATGATGATGTCGGCGTTGATGCCGTTGGTGATGAAGGTCTTCGAGCCGTTGAGAACCCAGTGGTCCCCGTCGCGAACCGCTTTGGTCTTGATGCCCTGCAGGTCGCTACCGGTACCCGGTTCGGTCATCGCGATCGCGGAAATCAGCTCGCCCGATGCAAATCCGGGCAGCCAACGCTGCTTCTGCTCGTCATTGGTCAGTTCGAGGAGGTAGGGCGCCACCACGTCGTTGTGCAGTGTGAAGCCGATACCACTGAAGCCACCCTTGGTGGTTTCCTCGGTGATGATCGCGTTGTAGCGGAAGTCCTTGACGCCGCCGCCGCCGAATTCCTCGGGTACCGCGGTTCCCAGGAAGCCCTGCTTTCCGGCCTCTACCCAGACGTCACGATCGACGATGTTCTGTTCTTCCCACTTCTCGTGGTTCGGCGCAACGTGCTGTGCCAAGAACTTCTGGTACGACTCCCGGAAGAGATCATGTTCCGGTTCGAACAGGGTGCGCTCCACGCCGACTCCTTGCAATTCGATAAACGGCACTTCAGTGTTGTACCCGCTGGGGATGTACCCGCTCGGGATGTTTTCGCTGAGACCGGGCACGCCGAAGTTCGCGGGCCCACGTCACTGCTTCCGACGGTAGAACCTGTTGCGATACCCGTCGATGACCCGAACGATCACGATTCGTGACTGTAGCGGTTATCTGTTACTCGAAGTACGGAATTTGGCGAGATACCGCATGATCGGGTACGCGACAAGGATGCCGATCGACCCCCAGGCGATGCCGCCCAGCTCGACCGAACCAATGGTCAACGTCAAGTTCCCGATGCCGGCGACCAGCGCAGCCGCGGCGACCGTCAGGTTGACCGGATCGGTGAAGTCGACCTTCGCGTCCATCCAGATACGCACACCGAGAATGCCGATGAGGCCGTAGAGAACCATCGTCGCGCCGCCGATGACCCCGTTCGGAACCGTGAAGACCAGCGCACCGAACTTGGGCGAGAATGCCAGGATCACAGCGGTGGCGGCGGCTACCCAGTACGCAGCGGTCGAGTACACCCGCGTCGCTGCCATCACGCCGATGTTCTCGGCATACGTGGTGGTTCCGGAACCACCACCGGCACCTGCCAAGGTAGTGGCGAGGCCGTCTGCAAAGAGTGCGTTGCCGGCCAGGTCGTCGAGCGACTTACCTGTCATGGCGGACACCGCCTTGACGTGTCCGACGTTTTCGGCGACCAGAACGATCACCACGGGCAGCGCGAGCACGATCACCGACCAGTCGAACGACGGTCCGTGCAGACTCGGCAGCCCGAACCAGTCCGCATCACGCAGAGCCGACACTCGTTCACTGTCGAGTCCGCCGACGACCGCGGCGAAGACCCAGCCGATCACTACGCCGACCAGAATGCCCAACCGGCCGAGCAGACCGGGCCCCACGACCGTGACGAGCAGGATCGCAAAGAGCGTCACCGTGGCGATCAACGGCTGCGACTCAAAGGAACCGGCCGCGGTCGGAGCGAGGTTGAGACCGATCAGCGCGACGACGGCACCCGTCACCACCGGCGGCATGACCGCGTCGATGACCCGACCGCCGATCAGACGTACGGCGACGCCGATCAACATCAACACGATGCCGACAGCCATGACGGCGCCGAGCTGCGCGGCCGGCCCCGATCCTGCCGACGCCGTCAGAGGGGCGATGAACGCGAAGGACGAACCGAGGTAGCTGGGGATCCGGCCCCGGGTGATGAGCAGGAACAGCGCGGTGCCGATACCCGAGAACAACAGCGTCGTGGTGACGGGGAAGCCCGTGATGGTCGGAACGAGCAGTGTCGCTCCGAACATCGCGATGACGTGCTGCATCCCGATCCCGATGGTGCGCGGCCAACTCAGTCGTTCGTCCGGCGCCACGACGGCGCCGTCGGCGATCCGCTTGCCGTCTCCATGGACAGTCCAGCCGATTCCGCCGGCCCCGGTCATTGTTTCTCGTTCGATCACAGGTCGAAATACTAGAGGTCAGGCACTCGCTCGCCGACCGAGACCGACGAAACCGCTTCAGCTGATTGCGTCAGCCGCCGCTTTGCGTGCCGCCACCGGATCACCGGTCGCCAGCACCGCCGCCGCAGCCGCCTCACATTGCGCCATGGTGACGGACCCGACCTTCGCTCCCACCCCGGCAACCGACGCCGCAGCACACGACAGTGACGAAACACCGAGACCGGCAAGTACGCATGCCAACAGCGGATCGGCAGCCGCCTCACCGCAGACCCCGACGCGCTTGCCTGCCGCCTGACCAGCCTGGGCCGTACGTGCCACCAGGGCGAGCACGGCGGGCTGCCACGGGTCGGTCAGGTCGGCGAGTTCGGAGGACATTCGATCAGCGGCCATCGTGTACTGAGCGAGGTCGTTGGTACCGATCGAGAGGAACTCGACGTGTTCGAGGATCTGGTCGGCCAGCAGCGCCGCCGCCGGGATCTCCACCATCACTCCGGGAACAAGATCGCGCGCCCGCACCGCGTCGGCAAAGCGTTGTGCTTCAGCCGGGGTGGCGATCATCGGCGCCATGACCCACGGCGAAGAGTTCGTCGACGCCGCGGCTGCGGCGATCGCGTCGAGCTGGCGGTCGAGAATCCCCATGTCCTGCCAGGCGATTCGGACCCCACGAACGCCGAGTGCCGGATTCGCTTCCTCTTGGTGGTTGGCGAATTTGAGTGGCTTGTCCGAACCCGCGTCCAACGTGCGAATAATGACCTTCTTGCCCGCGAAGGCCTCGAGAACCTCGGCGTAGATTGCCGCTTGCTCGTCAACGGTCGGTTCGGTCTCACGGCCGAGGAAACAGAGTTCGGTCCGGAAGAGCCCGATGCCTCCCGCTGCGGTCAACGCCGCGGCCCGAGCGCCGGCGCCGTCTTGGACATTGGCGAGGACGTCTACCGGCCGGCCGTCCGACGTCCGGCCGGGTCCGGTCCACGTGCTGACGCGTTCGCGATCGATTCGGGATTGCTCGACCAGTTCGCGCGCCTGCTCGGGATCCGGCTCCGCGATCACGTCGCCGGTGGTTCCGTCGATCAGAATCGGTGTTCCTGCCGGTACGGATTCCAATTCCTTCGCGGCCACGATGCACGGGATGCCCAACTGCCGCGCGATGATTGCCGTGTGGCTGGTCGGGCCGCCGTAGATGGTCACGAGTCCGATGATCTTGGTTGCATCGAGGCCGGCGGTATCGGCGGGAGCAAGATCGTCCGCGCACAGCACCGACGGCGTCTCGGGCATCGGAACTCCGGGTTCGGGCAATCCGGAGAGTTCTGCGATCACGCGGTCGCGGATGTCCTCGAGGTCGGTGACGCGCTCCGCCATCACACCGCCGACCTTGGTGAACAACACCACGAATTGCTCCGTCGCCGCGATCGCCGCCTGGACCGGAGGAACTCCGCCCGCGATCGACTTCTTGGCCGCTCCGATCCAGCCTCGATCGGCTGCCATGGCCGCGTTGGCCTGCAAGACCTCTGCGGCAGCGCCCGTGGCTTCGGCTGCCCGTCCGAGAAGGCGGTTCTCGACAGTCTTCGCCGCTGCGACGAAGGCGTCTGCGGCGGTCTCTCGATCCGCCTCGTCGAGGGCCGGCGCATCGGTGACGAGTTCTGGTCGGCTGGACGGCCAGATAGCCGGGCCGTAGGCAATTCCGGGCACGACGGGAGTGCCGTGCACGGTGATGCGATTGAGCTGTTCGGTCATCTGTCCTCCTTGAGCGATGGGCCCGGTGTCACACCGGAGCACCTCGAGCGCGTAAAGCCCACACCTTCGTTGTGACGAAGATTACTCCCAACTCTTGACATGTCAACACACTCGGGCGTAAAACAACATAAAGCAACATTCGTTGTGATCCACACCGCACCGTCGGATCACGTTTCGGAATCGGAGTGAACGTGTACGCGGAAGAACGCCAACAAGCGATCGGCACCATGGTGTCGCAGCGCGGACGCATGTCCGTGGCGGCTCTGTCGGAGACCTTCGGTGTAACCACCGAGACCGTGCGTCGCGATCTGGCCTTCCTCGAACGGATCGGACAGATAAGGCGCGTGCACGGCGGCGCCGTTCCGACCGGATCCCTCCACGTGACCGAACCGGGTATGGCGGAACGCGATCAGACCCGCGCGCAACAGAAGGACCGGATCGCCCGCTGTGCGGTCACCTACCTTCCCCCCACCGGCGGCAGCGTGATCTTCGACGCGGGCACGACCACGGGCCGCATGATCCCCGAACTGCCGACCGAGAACGACTTCACAGCCGTCACCAATTCCGTCCCGATCGGCGCACGACTGGCGTCGATGAACTCGATTTCCCTGATCCTGCTCGGCGGACGAGTACGCGGGGTGACGCAAGCCGCGGTCGGTGAGGACGCCCTACGACTGCTGAGCACGTTGCGGGTCGACGTCGCCTTCATCGGAACCAACGCGATCAGCGTCGGGCACGGACTCTCCACGCCGGACAGCGAGGAGGCCGCGGTCAAACGAGCGATGGTCAAAGCCGCCAATCATGTTGTCGTGGTGGCCGATTCCACCAAAGTAGGCCGCGAGCATTTGATCAGCTTCGCCCCACTCGACAGCATCGACGTCCTCATCACCGACGAAGACATCAGTCCCACAGACACATCCGAGTTCCACGACCACGGAATCGAGGTGGTGATCGCATGATCGTCACACTGACAGCCAACCCGAGTATCGATCGGACCGTGCAACTCGAGCAACGGCTCGAACGAGGCTCCGTCCTACGCGCGCACTCCACTCGCAGTGACCCAGGCGGCAAGGGGGTCAACGTCGCACGTGTTCTCGCCGCAGCCGACCTCGACGTCCTCGCGGTCCTACCGGGGAACGGCGGCGACCCCCTACTCTCGGCGCTCGCCGCCGGTGGGATTCCCCACATCGGCGTCGCCACAACGGGTCTGGCTCGCACCAACATCACCATCGCGGAACCAGACGGGACCACGACGAAGATCAACGAGCCCGGCGCAACACTGTCCGGTTCGACGCTCGACGCTTTGGCTCAGGAGTTGATCGCTCGCGCCGATACCGCGCTGTGGTTCGCACTGTCCGGATCGCTGCCCCCCGGCGTTCCGCTCGGTTGGTACGGCGAACTTGTCGCTGCGCTGCGCGATCACCCGTGCAAGGTAGCGGTCGACACCTCGGACGCCCCGCTGACGGCACTCGCCGACGGGTTCCCCGGCTCGGCACCTGACCTGCTCAAACCCAACGGCGAGGAACTCGCGCAACTCACCGGCGTCGACGGCCACGTCCTCGAACGTGCTGCAGAGAACGGCGATACCGGGCCTGCAATCACGGCGGCACAGCGATTGGTCGATCGCGGCGTCGGCAGTGTGCTCGCCACGCTCGGCGCAGCCGGTGCGGTCCTCGTCACGGCCGACGGCGCGTGGATCGCCACCGCTCCTCCGATTGTCGCAGTCAGTACCGTCGGCGCAGGCGATTCGTCGCTGGCCGGCTACATCCTCGCCGAAGCGGGAGGCGGCTCGGAATCCGAGCGGCTACGTCACGCGGTCGCCTACGGAAGCGCCGCTGCCTCCCTTCCCGGCACAACCCTTCCCACGCCCGACCAGATCGATCTGGCAGCGGTTTCGGTATCTACAGCTGATACCTCCTCTCCCCTCCCCGTCCCCACCGAACTCGCCTGACGCCCTAAGGAACCTGACATGTCCGATACCACCGCAGCCGGCAGTTCCGGCCCGGAGATCATCAGTCCCGAACTGATCTCACTCGACACCGACCTGGGCTCGACCAAGGAAGATGTCATTCGTTCTCTTGCAGCGCGATTGACTGCTGCGGGTCGGGCGAGCGACGCCGCGGGACTGGTCGATGCAGCACTCGCTCGCGAAGCGCAGTCCGCGACCGGACTGCCCGGCGGAATCGCAATTCCTCACTGCCGCGCCGAGGCCGTCTCGTCCGCGTCCCTGGGGTTTGCTCGACTTGATCCGAAGGTCGATTTCGGTGCACCCGACGGCCCCGCCGATCTGGTCTTCCTGATCGCGGCACCTGAAGGCGCCGGAGCCGAGCACATGAAGCTGCTCTCCTCCTTGGCCCGAGCACTCGTTCGGCCTGCGTTCGTCACGTCACTTCGTGAAGCATCGACGCCGGACGAGATCGTGCGCTTGGTCGACGAGGTCCTCAGTCCCGCACCGAAGGATCCCACACCGAAGGATTCCGCCCCGAAGACCGCAGCAGTGACGCCCCCGGCACCTGTTTCCACAGGGAAACACGCCACCGACGAGACCCCGGCACCAGCGCCCGCGGAGCGTCACATCGTCGCGGTCACCGCCTGCCCGACCGGAATCGCTCACACCTACATGGCGGCGGACTCACTCGTCGCCGCGGGTGAACGCGCCGGCGTCAAGGTTCACGTCGAAACGCAGGGCTCGAGCGGAAGCACCCCGCTGGACCCGTCGGTCATCGCCGGAGCCGCCGCTGTCATCTTCGCCACCGACGTCGGGGTGAAGGGCCGCGAACGATTCGCCGGCAAACCCGTCGTCGCTTCCGGTGTGAAACGGGCGATCAACGAGCCGGACAAGATGCTTGCAGAAGCATTACGCGCCTCCGAGAATCCCGCCGCTGCCACCGTGGACGGCACTGCCGCCGCGGCTGCGGATTCCGATGCCGGTTCCGTAGGGTTCGGCACCCACCTCCGTCAGGTCCTCCTGACCGGTGTCAGCTACATGATCCCGTTCGTCGCGGCCGGCGGTCTGCTGATCGCACTCGGCTTCTTGCTCGGTGGATACGAGATCTCCGGTCCTGCCAAGGACATCGTTCTCAACAACTCGATCACCAACCTTCCCGACGGCGGTCTGGCCACCTATCTCGGCGCAGTGCTGTTCCAGATCGGTTCGTTGGCATTCAGCTTCCTGGTCCCCGCGTTGGCCGGCTACATCGCCTTTGCCATCGCCGACCGGCCTGGCATCGCTCCCGGCTTCACGGCCGGCGCGGTCGCCGTGTTCGTCGGTGCCGGTTTCATCGGCGGCCTGGTCGGTGGTCTCATCGCCGGTGTCGTCGCGCTCTACATCGGCCGGATCGCCGTCCCGCAGTGGCTGCGAGGCCTGATGCCAGTGGTGATCATTCCACTGTTCGCGACGCTGGTCGTCGGAGGGCTGATGTTCATCGTCCTCGGTCGTCCGCTCGCCGCGATCACCTCCGGTCTCACCGACTGGCTCAACGGATTGTCCGGCAGCTCGGCCATCTTCCTCGGCATCATTCTCGGCCTGATGATGTGCTTCGACCTCGGCGGACCGGTCAACAAGGCGGCTTACGCCTTCGCCGTAGCCGGACTCAACGTCAACGACCCTGCCACCTTGCGCATCATGGCGGCAGTCATGGCCGCCGGTATGGTTCCGCCGCTCGCCATGGCACTTGCCTCGACGGTGTTGCGTCCCAAGCTCTTCAGCGAAGCCGAACGTGAGAACGGTAAGGCTGCCTGGTTGCTCGGTTCAGCCTTCATCTCCGAGGGCGCGATTCCGTTCGCCGCTGCCGACCCGCTTCGCGTGATCCCCTCGATGATGGCGGGCGGCGCCGTCACCGGCGCGCTGATCATGGCTTTCGACGTCACTCTCAGCGCTCCACACGGCGGGATCTTCGTCTTCTTCGCAGTCGGCGGTATCGGCTGGTTCCTCGTCTCGCTCGCCGCGGGAACGGTGGTAGCTGCGCTCGCTGTCGTCGGAGCCAAGGAGTTCTTCCGCAAGGGGCCCTCCGATGCCGAACTCGACCCCGAAATCGTGCCCGCTGCGGCATGATCGACAGCAGGCAACACTGTAGTCACCAGATTCGCCCGAACACCCCAAAACGTCCGCAACGACAGCTCTACAACGAGGAGATCCCATGCCCAGCAAGACAGTTGCCGTCGGCTCCGCAGTCGGCCTACACGCCCGTCCCGCCGCCCTCATCGCCGAAGCAGTCGGAGCCTCCGGCGCCACGGTCACCCTCGCCGTCGCCGACGGCGAACCCGTGGATGCAGGTTCGGCACTGATGATCATGACGCTCGGAGCCGCCAAGGACACCGAAGTCACGATCGAATCCGACGACGCCGACGCGCTCGCCAAGGTCGCCGAACTGGTAGCCGCTGATCTCGACGCTTGACCCGATTTCCGCCGGTGCTGTGTAGTGGGCCGGACACTCTCACGGAGTCAGTGCGAGTGTCCGGCCCAGCCAGTCCATTTCGAGTTCCAGAGCAGTGCCCCACACATCACCCGAGTGTCCACCGGGGAGGGTGTAGTAGTCCACATTCATGTCGGCGGCGCGCGCAGCCTCGTACATGATCTCCTGCTGGGGACGGTAGATGTCGTCGTCTTCACCCGCGACAAATACACCCGACAACTGCGGATACCGATTCTGCGCCATCAGGTCTCGGGCATTGACCGCGTCGAACGCGTCTTCGTCACCGTCGAACATGGCCGCCACTGTGTCCTCGTGATCACCGGTCGACGGTTCGTCCTGGCCGGAGAAGTCCAGGAACGAGGGGTATCGGTCCGGGAAGTTCACGGCCATCTCGATCGCGCAGGTTCCGCCGTAGGAAAACCCGCCGATTGCCCATTGAGCTGCATCCGGATTCACTTGAAGGTTCGATTCGATCCAGTTCGGGACGTCCTGGTCCAGATACGTCGCGACGTTGCCGAGCGCAGAATCCATGCAGCCGGGGTTGGCGTCGTAGTCCCCCAACGCGTCAGGGACCACCACCACGGGAGCAAGCCCGGAATGCCTCGACGCATAGGCGTCGACGGTGGTCGCGAGCCGGCCACTGTCCAGCCAGTCGCTGGGGCTGCCGGGCTCACCTGCCACCAACACCAGGACGGGCAACTCGGCACGCGGATCGGCAAGGTAGGCCGGCGGGAGATACAGCGTCGCAGGCCTCGCGTCGAATCCCGAGATGTTTCCCGGAATCGCCGCCTCCGTCACGACACCGTTGCTCGGCATCCGCACCGGAACCTGCCAATGAGTTTCGGTGGGCAGTCCCCGCTGCACCCGAGGTTCGGCCCCGGGGAGTGAATCGAAGGCAACATTCTCGACCGAGCCGACCGGCCAGTGCCCGACCAGTGAGCCGAGTGTGGGATAGGTGCCGGTCTGAGCATTGACCTGACCTACCGCGACGATCGCGGCCAGCCCGGCGAATGCCGTCACCGAAAGACCACGCGCAAGCCCTGGGCGCCGACGGAGAACAAGTGCGGCGCCGACGACTCCGAACATCGCCAGCGCTATCCACACAAAACTCGACGCCGGTAGCTGCGCGGGCAACGGCCGAAAGCTGAGCCACACCAACATCGCAGCGATGGCCGACCCGCCCACTGACAGACCCAGCGCGGCTAACGCGGCCCTACGCGGCAACCACCGAAGCAGAAGCAGCGCACCTACGCCGACGATGACGGAACCCACGAGCAGCGCGGCGGTGATGTGTCCGTGCTCGAGTGACATACGCGAGAGCCGCGTCAGGAGTTGATGCCCGTGCATTCGTTCCAGTATCCACATCTACCGGCGGTCTGCGAATCGTGGAATTTTCGGGAATCAGCGGCGTCGTCGTAAATTCACGAACGCCACGGCCCCGATCGCACATCCTGCCGCGACCAGTCCAGCCCACACGAATGTCCACGGATCGACTCCGACACCGACCGAACCGGCAGACGAGTCAGCCGTCGCTTCCGTCGCGTCCACGAGCGCGCGCATCACGTACACCGGTGGCAACGCTCCACCGGCAGATTCCGAACCGATCAGAACATCGCCCGCATTGTTGAATGCCACCGCCTCACCCTGAGGCTCCGTCGGGAGCGGGATCCGCAGGGGTTCGGTACCGGTGAGCGTCGCGCCGATTCCGCCGTCCACGATCTGGTACAGGTACAGGTCGGAGTAACTCCGGAGTGCGATCGCCGAACCGTCCGACGACACCGCTCCCCCGGTGAACATCACCGACACGGGCTTCTCCGGTCCGAGGGACACCGCTCCGACGCGCTCGAGCGGCGTCGGGCCGGGCTGCGCCAAGTCACTCAGTTTCTGATCCCCGACCGGTGTGTAGACACTGCTTTCGCCGAACAATTCCTTGGTCACGACAAAGACATGGCCGTCGGGGTCGAGCAGAATCGACTCGGTGTCGTGCGCACCGTCCGGGTACGTCAGGCGGTGCAACGCACCGTCGCCTGAATCGAGGTCCATCGTGATGAACGCCACCGTTTCGCGGGTTCGGAGGTTGTCTCCGGTGTCCGACAGAACGAGCGTCCGACCACTGACCGCAAGATCTTCGACGTCGTAGGGATCGATCGGGACCGGAATCTGTTTCTGGACAACACAGTTCAGATCCATCTCGAACACGTAGTCGTCACTGCCGCCGTCGCCCATCGCGTAGATCCGATCGTCGACGACGACCATCCCCGACAACTCCTGGAGCGCAGGATCAGTAGGTGTACAGAGCGGGGCGAACTCGCTCGGTTCGAACGACGACGCCTGTGCGAGCGCTCCGGGAAGCAGCACAGTCGCAGTGGTCACAGCAAGCGCCGAGACCACTGCGCCGAAACTACGCACTAGGTGCGTACTCCACCAAAGCCGAGGCCAACATCTGCGGCACGCGTGCGTGCACCCGCGTCCCCGCCTCTTCGTGAGTCGATTCCAAGATCGTTCCGTCCGAGTGGATTCGAGCCATCAGATCACCGCGCGTATACGGCACCAGCACGTCGACCTCGACCTCCGGCCGAACCAGAACCTCGCTGAGATGTGCTCGCAGTTCGGCGATTCCCTCGCCGGTCCGCGCCGAGACGAACACAGCGCCCGGCAGCAGACCACGCAGTTGCGTCAAGGTAACCGGATCTGCCGCGTCGATCTTGTTGACCACGATCAACTCCGGCGGAGCCTTCGAATCCGTCTCACGCAGAACGTCGGTCACAACTTCCCGCACAGCCTTGATCTGCTCGGTCGGCAACGGATCCGAGCCGTCGACGACGTGTAGCAGCAGATCCGCGTCGGTCACTTCCTCGAGGGTCGAGCGAAATGCCTCGACCAACTGAGTCGGAAGGTGCCGCACGAAACCGACCGTATCGGTGAGGACGTACTCACGGCCGTCGTCGAGCGCAGCGCGTCGGGTGGTCGGGTCCAACGTGGCGAACAACGCGTTCTCCACGAGCACACCGGATCCGGTGAGCGAGTTGAGCAGACTCGACTTGCCCGCATTCGTGTATCCGACGATGGCGATCGACGGGATGTCGCTCTGCAGTCGACGTGTGCGCTTGGTGTCGCGAGCGGCTTTCATGCCCTTGATCTCGCGGCGCAGTTTTGCCATGCGCTCGCGGATACGGCGACGGTCCGTCTCGATCTTGGTTTCACCCGGACCACGTAGACCCACGCCGCCGTTGCTTCCGGCGCGGCCACCGGCCTGGCGCGACATCGACTCGCCCCAACCACGCAGACGCGGGAGCATGTACTCCATCTGAGCAAAAGCGACCTGCGCCTTGCCCTCACGGGAAGTGGCGTGCTGGGCGAAGATGTCGAGAATAAGGGCCGTCCGGTCGATGACCTTGACCTTGACGATCTTCTCCAGCGCCGTGAGCTGGGCCGGCGTCAGTTCACCGTCGCAGACGACGGTGTCGGCACCGGTCGCCAACACGACTTCGCGCAGTTCCTGCGCCTTGCCGGAACCGATGTACGTGGCGGCGTCGGGTTTGTCGCGCCGCTGGACCAGCCCTTCGAGGACCTCGGAGCCGGCCGTCTCGGCAAGTGCGGCCAACTCGGTCATGCTCGCCTGAGCCTGCTCGGCGGTTCCCTGCGTCCAGACGCCGACCAGGACAACTCTTTCGAGTCGAAGCTGGCGGTACTCGACTTCGGTGACGTCCTCGAGCTCGGTCGACAGACCGGCCACGCGGCGTAGGGCGCCGCGATCTGCGAGTTGCATCTCACCGGTCGACGGGTTGTCCGATGCGGACGCTGCCGTGTATTCGGCCTGCGCGTACTCGGACTGCTCGCGAGCGGTGGACTCTTCGTTTTCCTGTGTGTTCGTCATACAAGATCCATGGTCCCACGAAACCCTGGCACGATGCATCCGTATTTCCTGCAGGCGTATTTCACGCGGGGGTTATCACACAAGCGATTGCCACCAGGCGTCGCTGATCGTTCCGCTCGCCACCAGAACCGAGGGCCCTCGCAAGGACCCTTCGCCGCTTTCGACGGTGACCTGCACTTCGCCGCCGAGGACGCGAACCAGGACCGAACCCTCCTCGCGGCCGTCGTACTTCAGCGCCGCAGCCGCAGCCGCGACCGTTCCGGTTCCGCAGGAACGAGTCTCACCCACACCGCGCTCGTGAACGCGCATGTGGACCCCACCGTCGTGGATCGGTGTCACGATCTCGATGTTGACCCCGTGCGGGAAGAACCCGGGGTCGAAGCCCGGAGAGACAGTTAAATCGAGTGCACTCAAAACCTCGGCCGTCACATGCTCGTCGACACACGCCAGATGCGGATTGCCGACGTCGATGCCGACGCCGGAGAAGACGCGGCCGTCGATTGTTGCCGAACTGGTGCCGAGGTCCTTGATCGGGCCCATCGCCACGGTCACGTCGCCGCGTGTGGCGTCGTAGCTGTGCACCACGACCGGACGCGCTCCCGCGCGGCTGCCGACCACGAACTCGTCCCTGCTCTCCAGGCCGGAGGCCTTGAGATAGTGCGCAAACACGCGAACGCCGTTTCCGCACATCTCCGCGGTCGATCCGTCGCCGTTGCGGTAATCCATGAACCAGTCTTCGGCAGCGACGCCGTCCGGAAGCGCGGTGAGCACGCCCGCGTCCGTGAGTGCACCCGCCCGCGCGACACGAAGGATGCCGTCGGCGCCGAGACCACGCTGACGATCACACAACGCGGAAACCCGCGCCGGTTCGAGATCGATCCGAACGTCGAGGTCAGGGAGAACGACGAAGTCGTTCTGCGTGCCGTGGCCCTTACTGAAATCCATGGTCGCCATCCTATCCGGACGTACCGACCGACCTACGCGGGTAACGCGGTGACCACCACGTTCTGTTCATACGTGAATCCGGACGGCAACGAGGGGTCGGGCACCGTCTCGCCCCCGCAGGTCACGAGGACCAGCCTGGGCGCACCAGTTTCGGAGAAGAACTCCGCAGGCAAAGCCACCTTTTCGTACAGTTTCAGGCTCGCTGCGTGATAGGTGAACATCGTTCCGGCGTCGTCACTCACGTAGATCGGTGTTCCCGGTTCGATCTGGTGCAGCGCCCACAAAGCGCCGTGTGTGCGATCACCGTCGTCGACGTGACCGGCAACAAGATTCGTACCCTCCGAAGATCCGAACTGCACACCGTTGGTGAAGTGCGAGACCTTGTCAGGATGAGGAAGGATCATTCCGCGGTTCGCACCGAACCCACTGGTCACGATGTCGGCACGCACATCCAGGTCGGGAATCGCCAAGGTGTTCGGCGGTAGATCTGTGGGTGCGGGCGCCCACGTTGCCCCCGGATCGGTTGGGGCACCTACGTCGAACGGCGCTTCGGGAACAGGCGCGCTGATGGGTTTCCCGGCCGCACTCACCGCAAAGTAGATCAACACCCCGCCGACAGCAAGAAATGTGACGAGCAGAAGAACCAGCGGCAACCGGCCCGCGCGTCGACGTGTCGGACGCGCGTGTGTCCCGGTCTGCGCCATGTTCGTTGCCCTTCACTCCGTCGATCGCGAAACGGATCGATCGCGAACAGCTAACTGTAAGATAGCTGATCGGCTCGACCGTGTTACAGACCGCGATCTGCGAGGGCCGCGAAGGCGGAGTTGGCCAGCTCCGGATCGGCACCGTCGAGCCACTGCACGCGGGTGTCACGACGAAACCACGATCGTTGGCGGCGAACGTAGCGCCGCGTCCCGATGAACGTCCGTTCGAGCGCTTCGGCCAGATCGTATTCACCGTCGAAATATGCGAGCACCTGCGCATAGCCGATCGCTCGCGGCGCTGTGACGCCCTCACGCAATCCTTGCTCGACAAGTGCGGAAACCTCGTCGACAAGTCCGCCTGAGAACATCAGCTCCGTTCGCAAGCGAATCCGGGCGTCGAGTTCTTCGGTGTCACGATCCACGCCGAGAATGCGGGTCCCCCAACGAGGGTCACCGATCTGAGGCGCCGAGGCCGCGAAGGGCTGACCTGTCAGTTCGACGACTTCGAGCGCCCGAACCATCCGCCGACCGTCCGTCGGCAGTATCGACGCCGCCGCGACTGGATCGGCAGCAACGAGCGCCGCGTGCACCGCATCGACCCCACCCTCGGCCAACACCGCTTCCCACTTTGCACGAACGTCGGGATCCGTTGCCGGAAAAGACCATTCGTCGAGCAAAGACTGGACGTACATCATGGAGCCGCCGACGATCACCGGAACCTTGCCTGCCGCGATCAGGTTCTCGGCGACCGCGATCGCGTCGCTTTGATAACGCGCAACGGTGGCGGTCTCTGTCACGTCGAGAACGTCGAGCAGGTGATGGGGAATCCCGCGGCGCTCGGCGAGCGTCAGTTTCGCCGTCCCGATATCCATGCCGCGATAGAGCTGCATCGCGTCGATGTTGATGATCTCGCCGCCGAACTCCTCGGCCAACGCCAATGCGAGATCGGACTTTCCCGACGCCGTCGGACCGACAACTGCAATCGGGCGAAGTTCTTCAGGGACGTTCACGGCCGCCACGTCCCGACGTGGTAGCCGACACCGAACGGCGCACCGCTGTAATCGACCGTCGAACGAGGACGAGCTGACCCGGGCGAGTCCGTGAAGACACCAGACAGGACCTGCCATGCCGCACGCCCCTGAACTCCGACACTGCGGCAAAGCTGCGGATCGAGAGCAAGAAGTGCCTCCGGGTCACCGGCAGCCAGGGCGTCGTCGATGATCGATTGCACACCCGCCGCACGCTCGTCGAAGCTTCCCGGCGCCTTTGCCGTCAATGTGGATGCACCGTCGGCCACGATCAGAAGTCCCTGCGGTCGATCGTCGCTGTCGAGTTGCTTGCGGAGTTGATGCCCGAATTCACGGCACTCGCTCGCAGACGCCTCCGGGCTGACAACGTGCATGTCGACGGTGATCTCCACGTCCGTCCGGGCACGCAGCCAGCCGGCCACGAGGGCGCAGAGTTCGAGTGATGGCACCGGTTCGCCTGCCGCATCTGCGTCCAGAGACGTCCGGACATCGGCGCCGAATCCGGCGAAAGTCCCGATCTGTCCACGTCCGACGCCAGTTCGCCAGAGTTCGTCAGCTGCTTTCTCGGAGTCGACACCGACGCCTACCCATTGAACTGCCTCGTGAGACAGCCGGCGCACGGCGGCCGATGCCGCAGCGCGCACGTGGGCGGACTCGGCCGAATCACCGGACAATTCCGGCACGAGCAACGGCGCCGAGGGGACGAGAACAGCGGAAGTCAACACAGTTGCCACGCTAGTCGACCCCGAGGTGGCGACCTCACACCCTCTTACCTGATTCAATAGTCGGAGAACGTGAGTACCGGGTTCAATGGAACCAGGAATGCGATCAGGCAGCCGTGACGCGCGGCAGAGACGAGGACCGATGACCGAGAACAGTGAACCCACCACCGGCGCCGACAGCAATTCGGCCAGCCCGAGCCCGGCTGCTCCCAAACCCGGAGCACCCAAACCTGGTGGACCACGCCCCGGTGCGCCCCGCCCCGGAGCACCTCGCCCCGGTCCAGCGGCCTCGCATGCCGTCACCGCTGCACCAACCAGCGACCCGAGCAAATTCGGCCGCGTCGAGGACGACGGCACCGCCTGGGTGAAGACCGCTGACGGTGAACGTCAGATCGGTTCGTGGCAGGCCGGCGACGCCACCGAGGGCCTCGCCCATTTCGGTCGTCGCTACGACGACCTCGCGACCGAGGTCTCACTGCTCGAGGCGCGACTGACGTCGGGCGCCGGAGACGCAAAGAAGACCAAGGCTGCCGCCATCGCTCTGTCCGAATCCCTCTCCACCGCCGCCGTGATCGGTGACCTCGACGCTTTGGCCCGCCGACTCGACGTGATCATCGCCGGATCCGACGAGGCCGCGGCGCACGCGAAGGAAGAGAAGGAACAGTCTCGCGCGGCGAGCACCGCCCGCAAGGAGGCCCTCGCAGTCGAGGCCGAACAGATCGGTTCGGAGTCGACCCAGTGGAAGACCGCGGGTGATCGACTGCGCGAGATTCTCGACGAGTGGAAGACGATTCGCGGAATCGACCGCAAGGTCGACGACGCACTGTGGAAGCGGTACTCGAAGGCTCGCGAGTCCTTCAACCGACGGCGTGGAGCGCATTTCGCCGAACTCGATCGTGATCGCGCGAGCGCACGTTCTACGAAGGAAGAACTGGTCGAGCGCGCCGAGAAGCTGTCGACCTCCACCGAATGGGGACAGACAGCTGGAGAATTCCGCGATCTGCTCAGCGAGTGGAAGGCTGCCGGCCGCGCACCGCGCGAGGCCGACGACAACCTGTGGAAGCGCTTCAAGGGCGCTCAGGACGTGTTCTTCGCCGCCCGCAACGCTGCCGCATCCGAGCGCGACGCCGAATTCGAGCAGAACGCAGTCGCGAAGGAAGAGTTGCTCGCTGCGAACGCGAATATCGATCCGGCACACGGACTCGAGAACGCTCGCGCAGCGCTTCGCGACCTGCAGGAGAAGTGGGACGCGATCGGCAAGGTGCCGCGCGAACGAATGCAGGAACTCGAAGCGAAGCTCCGGGCCATCGAAACCAAGGTGCGCGACGCCGTCGACGCCGAGTGGCGTCGCACCGATCCGGAAGCGCTGGCCCGCGTCGCGCAGTTCAAGGAGCGGGTGAGCCAGTTCGAGGAGCAGGCCGCCAAGGCTCAGGCTGCCGGAAAGACGAAGGACGCGGAGAAGGCTCTCGCTCAGGCAAAGCAGTGGCGTGAGTGGGCCGAAGCAGCCGAGAGCGCTGTCAGCGAGTAGCAGACGACAAACGAGTACGACTACAACGCCGGCTGACTCCGAAAGGAG